>JAFECR010000020.1:0-27211 GCA_018242045.1 Pseudomonadota bacterium
ATTTTAAAGTGGATCGAGTATATCTACCGTTTTTGCCTGGTTAGGGGCTAATATGTCAAGCACTGAACCTTCAAATGCTCAAGCTGAACGTGTTGACCAATTGGCCAGCCAATGTGTCAAATGTGCACTTTGCTTGCCTCATTGCCCAACCTACGAACTCACTCAAGATGAAAATGAATCGCCAAGAGGTCGGATAGCTTTATTCCAAGCCCTGGCACAAGGCAAATTACCGCTGGGCGCTAAAGCCAAATCGCATCTTGATCAATGCCTGGGGTGTCGCGCTTGTGAAAGAGTTTGCCCTGCCCATGTTGAATATGGCAAACTCCTCACGCTGGGTCGCGCCTTATTAAAAAAATTACCCCATCAAGGCGCATTGCCTAAAGCCGCTTTTAGCACAAAATGTTTAAATTGGCTTGTTACTAAGCCAGTATGCCAAAAAAGCCTACATTGGCTATTGTGGGTAATGCAAAAATGTGGGCTTAGAACCCTTGCACGCAAACTCAAGTTGCCGACGCTCTTAAAATTTAACTCCTTAGATCTTTTATTGCCAATGGTTCCTAAACCTATCACTTTTTTACCACTTTATGAGGCTTTTGGTGACAAACAAGGCCGCGTCAGCCTTTTTTCTGGTTGTATCACTTCTTTAAGCGACCAAGAAACGCTTAGCGCTAGTATTTATGTGTTAAGACATTTAGGGTTTGAGGTACATATCCCTGCACAACAAACTTGTTGTGGGGCCATTGCCTTACATGCTGGCGAATTTAAAAAAGCACTTTCTCTAGCTAAACAAAATTGTGAAAGTTTTTTACCGATCAAATCAGACGATGTTATTACCCTTGCCACAGGTTGTAGCGCTGTTTTACAAGAATACGACCAAAATTTTAGTTCATTTTCTAATTTAAATGATAATGCTATGGCAGATTTTTCTCACAAAATAATAGATATCATTACTTTTGTGCAAAAGACAAATTGGCGAAAATTGAATCTACACCCGCTTAAAAAACATGTGTTACTTCATACACCTTGCACTCGTCTTAATGTGCTTCAATCGCCAAATGATCCTGCTCAATTGCTAGCGCGGATCCCTGATCTCACCTGGCAACCTTTTACGTCTCCTCACTGTTGTGGTGCAGCAGGCACTTACATGTTGGATCACCCTGTTTTGGCTGATAAACTTGCCGAGCAATTGTTAAAAGAATTAGATAATAATAGTGAAGTTGACTTTATTGCGACCTCTAATGTGGGATGTGCATTACATCTTCAAAAACGATTGCAATCTCGTTATCCTAAGGTGACGGTGCTACATCCAATCGTTTTATTGGCGCGGGCATTGGGTTTTTAAACATTGACCCTTTTGCCATAAAGTATGTTATCTTTAATAGCGTTAAATTGATTGTAGTAACTATTTTGAGTATGTGGGTCGGCTCTAGCCGGCGTTGTTAATAGATGTGACTAAGGAGAGTACTTAATGGCTGCCAAAAAGAAATCTGCAACAAAGACAAAGCGGAAGTCTATGAAGAAAACACCTGCTAAAAAAGCAAAAGCAACCAGAGGCGCTGTAAAGCGAGCCACTGTCAAACGTGGCAGTAGTAGCGCTAAACCCGCCATGAAAAAAGCTTCTGGCCCAGTTTCTGTTGGCCGAAAACCTTATACCAAATCACAATTTGTTACGGAAATCAGTGAGCGTACCGGCGTTGCAAGAAAAGACGTGACTGCAATGATGGAAGTCGTTGCGCAAATCATTGATGCGCACCTACAAAAATCCGGTCCCGAAATCTTCTCATGGCCTGGTATGTTTAAAATCCAAGTCATCAAAAAACCTGCAACTAAAGCTCGCCAAGGAATTAACCCTTTCACCGGCGAATCCATGATGTTCAAAGCAAAGCCTGCAAGCCGCCGCGTTAAAATCCGCGCCTTGAAGCAGCTTAAAGCCATGGCTTCTTAATTTTTTTCATTACGAACGAATCCCCAGGAATGTACGCTTTGGTACATGACTGGGGTGACAGAGTGCAGGCAACAATGGCTAAATTTAAACTGGGAAGAGTATAAGGATTATACCGGTTTTAATACTATAGGTGTCGGCAACGTTCTAATCATAACCACCTTGCCATATCGCTTAATTCCCCAAAGCACAAAAGCACCAACAAAACACAAAATCGCTATCCAAATACAAGATTGTAATGGATGCTGCGAGAAGGTAGCGCATTGGTAATAAAGGACAGCAATAGCGTACGCAAGCCCGGTTGTCCAGCAAACAGAAAAGACAGTCCAACCTTTTTTCACTTCACGCACCATCGCAGCGGTGGCTGAAACGCAAGGAAAATACAACAGTACAAATAATAAATAAGCGAAAGCATTGGCCTGACTATTAAATCGTTTCACCATTTCACCATACACATGATGATTTAAAGGAGAAGTCATGTCATCTGGTTGCACTAATGCTGCAAAATTAGCGCCAATACTTAAAAAAGCCTCATTTAATCGGGCAATCAAATCAAAAGTGGGGGCTTGTTGTTCTGGAATAGGCTCTTTAGCGTAAAGAGAATTTAAAGTGCCAATAACAACTTCTTTAGCTAAAATACCTGTTAACAAACCAACGGCAGCCGGCCAATTTTCTTGCTCAACGCCAAGTGGCTTAAATAAAGGCACTATCATTTGACCTGCTGCAGATAAAATAGAAGATCCATTCGATTCTTTAAGCCATTTACCTTCTACGCTGATATTGTTTAGCACCCCCATCAAAATACAAACCGGTAAAATTAACTTGCCTGCATTAAAAACAAACCGACGTAAGCGATGCCAACAGTGAAACCACAAAGATTGAAAGTGTGGCCATTGATAGTTAGGCATTTCTAACAAGAGCGGTGCAACCTCGCCTTTGAGCAAGGTTTTCTTCAAAATAAGGCCAGTCATTAACGCCATCACAATGCCAATGATGTATAACAAAAAGACAATATTTTGTCCTCCTTGAGGAAAAAAGGCGGCGACAAAAGCTGTAAAGATGGCAAGTCTGGCACCACATGACATAAAAGGACTCATCATCACAGCTAAAATACGATCTCGTTTGTTTTCAAGTGTACGCATCCCCATAATCGCTGGAACATTACAGCCAAAACCCACAATCATAGGAACAAAAGATTTGCCCGGCAAACCAATAGCGCGCATCAATCTATCGATAACAAAAGCGGCTCTTGCCATATAACCGCAATCTTCAAGAAAAGCCAAAGCAAAGAACATCGCACCAATCACTGGAATAAAAGTAAGCACTGTGCTTATCCCTTTTCCTAACCCTGAAACAAGCAATGCCGTCAACCAGTCTGGCACATTTGCTTTATATAATATGAAACTCAGCCCTTCGACAAATAACGCATCAGAGCTTAATTCAAAAAAGTCTTGAAAAGCACCACCAATATTAATGGCGAAATAAAATAATGCATACATCACCGCCAAGAAAATAGGTATACCAAAATAGCGGTGACAGACAACGCGATCAAGAAGATGGTTAGGATCAGACGAGTCTAAAGTATGTATTTTGCAACGTTTAATAGATTTAGCAAGGATGTCTTCAATAAGTTGATAACGACTACTGGCTATCAACATATCCGCCGCTTGGCCACTTTCAGCAACGATCTGTTGTTGTGCTTGTGAAATGTAACTTGAAAAAACACTGTCACACGGTTCACCTTCCAGCCAACTGATAAGCCGATGACGAGGCACCTTTGTAACATCGCTTAACAACTTGAGCTGTGTTTCAATCACAGCAGGGTAAGAGATAATAAGATCTGCCTTGGTAATATCGGCGGTTAAAGCGCTCTTTAGCAATTCAATGCCTTTGCCCTTTCGTGCCACCAAAGGTATTATCTGACACCCTAAGCCTGCACCAAGCTTGTCAAGATTAATTTGAACGCCTGCTTTTTGCGCCAAATCCATCCTGTTTAAAGCAATAACCACTGGATAATGTTGTTCTAAAAGTTGTAGTGTTAAGTATAAATTTCTTTCAAGGTTGAAAGCATCAACAACATTAACAACGCCATGACAAGATGCCGATTTTAAAAAATCACTGGTCACAACCTCATCATGTGGGCAATCAGGTACCACATTCGTTAATGTATAAGTGCCAGGTAAATCAACAATTTCAATTTGTTTATTTTGATAAGAAAAGTAGCCTGATTGCGTTTCTACGGTCACTCCCGACCAATTTCCAACACGTTGTTTTGCACCCGTTAAAACATTAAAGAGTGTTGTTTTTCCACAATTAGGATTGCCGACCAGCGCAACTGCTTTCATTGACAACCTCAACTTCTATTTGTTGGCACTCTCTTTTGCGTAGGCTGAGCGTATAGCCGCGAAGCTTGACTTGTATCGGATCGCCCAAGGGTGCAATGCAGACAATTGTCATCAGCACACCGGGTGTTAATCCCATCGCTAATAATTTATGTCTATAAGCTTGTGTGTGTTGATAAAACCCTTTCATGCGAACTTGTTGACCTACGGGAACAGCATCTAAAGTTAGCACAATTAGTTTCCATAAATATGCCTAATCATAGAGTAATATTAATGATAATTATTCTCATTTACAATACGGCCGAGAAACTCCGCTTGTTAAATCCGCGCTAAGATCAATCCGCAACAGCGTGATAAGCACCTTCACCAAGTACATAAATACCATTACCTACCGCAGCAATTGCAGAATAAGCTCCATAAACTAAATAATAAATTGGTGTGTAGATAGCGTAATAGGCTATAGCACCAACACCAGCGCCAATAGCAATAAAGGGACCACTACAATAGCCCGCCATGGTGCCTGCACTTTCAGCATAATTTACCCAAAACCTATCCCAATTTGATCTTTCATCCGTACCACCAGCAACAGTGCTTTGCTCTACGTTAGTTAATAATCTCATAAAATCTCTTTTAAATACAAAAATAGTGAGTTTACTAAAATTTAAAGGTTAGCGCTAGACGACATGCATTTTTGCGATATAACTTGGCGATCTCATTTCAGTTAGTCTGCTTATTGTTCTTTGGAATTCAAAATGATGACGTTGGCCTTGATACAATGCGGTTATAGGTACCTGTGCAGACATAACCAAGCTAACACGATGATCATAAAATTCATCCACCAATGCAATAAACCGAAGTGCAACATCTTCTTTATCTTCACCCATTACTTGCACGCCGCTAATAAAAACGGTTTTATAACAACGGGCAATTTCAATGTAATCTATGGTGCTTCTCGCACTCATACATAACACTTCAAAACTAAACCACACAATGCCTTCGCTGCAATAACGCGTTGGTACTTCTCTTTGGGCAATTGTAATGCGCTTGTTAGGGGTGGCATCTAGTGGAGCAAGTTGCAAAAAATATTTATTTAGGTTTTCTTCAGCTTTTTCGTCTAAGGGATAATGGTATAAATCTGTATGAGATAACTTGGACAAACGATAATCTTCATTCCCTCCTATTTCTAACACGTGGGTATGCTGACAAATTAATGCGATGGCGGGTAAAAACTTATCTCTTTGTAAGCCGTTTTCATATAATTGATGTGGCTCTAAATTTGAAGTTGCAATAAGGGTGACACCTTGGTGAAACAAATTATCCAACAATTGAGATAAAATCATCGCGTCGCTAATATCTTTAACATAAAATTCATCAAAACAGAGCACCCACGACGTGCTTGCAAATTCTTTAGCAATGACTTTAAGCGGATCTTTTTCTCCTTGGTGACGATTTAACGCTTCATGGACAAAAAGCATAAATCGATGAAAATGTAAGCGTGTTTTTTGTGCAAAAGGTAAGGATTGAAAAAACAAATCCATTAAAAAGGTTTTACCTCTGCCAACGCCGCCCCATAAGTAGATCCCCTTTATTGGAACTTGCCTAAAACCTAAACTGCGAAATAGGCTGCTTTTAGCAATAGATAAAAAATCACTTTGAGATATGAGGGAATGATATAGCTTATCAAGATGTATCAAAATTTGTTCTTGACAAGACTCTGCCTTGATTTTTCCCTCTTGAACAAAGCTTTGATAACGTTGCAAGGGGGTCATTTATCACCAATCATGGTTTTTGTGACTAAATCTCTTAATATTATTAAATTACCATGAAAAAAGTGAGAGGCTTTAAGCATATGCAAAGACATATGAGGCTGGTTTTTCGCGGCTGCTTGATACCAAGCTGTTACTTCAAAAGCGGGGATCACTTCGTCTTCATCGCCTTGAATAATCTCCCATGGGCAAACCACTGGCCCTAATGTTTGAAAGGGTTGGTGTGTTACAGCAGGCGCAACACTATATAATTGTTGACATGCATGCTGTGTCGCCCCTTTTGCAGCAATATAAGCCCCAAAGGAAAAGCCAGCAAGCCATAAGGGTGGTGTATGCAATACTTTATCTACCCAATGCAAAACCGCCATCAAATCGGCGACTTCGCCTATTGAATTATCAAAGCACCCTTCACTTTGACCAACCCCTCGAAAATTAAAGCGCACTGCATGTAAATTGGCATTCAAAAAAGCACGTGCTAAGGTCGAGACCACTTTGTTATGCATTGTCCCTTGATGCAATGGATGTGGGTGGCAGATAACCGCCACCCCTTTGACAGGATCTTTGGTACTTTGGGTTAGTAATTCTAAATAGCCACTTGGCCCATCAATTAAAAAATTAGCCTCGCCATTTGAAAACACCTTGGGATTTGTTGGCATTTACGATCTTAGGCGGCCACACGTTTGATAATAGCACCCAGTTGTGCCAATTTCTCTTCGATACATTCATAGCCTCTATCAATATGATAAATCCTATCGACAATTGTCGTGCCTTTTGCAACTAAGCCAGCCAATACTAAACTGGCTGAAGCTCTTAAATCAGTTGCCATCACTGGCGCTGCATTTAAATTAGAATTGCCTTCTATAAATGCCGTATTGCCGTTAAGTTGGATATTTGCTCCCATGCGTCTTAGCTCATGCGCATGCATAAAACGATTTTCAAAGACGGTTTCTACCAACGTCCCTTTGCCAATCGCAATGGTATTGAGAGCCATAAATTGCGCTTGCATATCGGTTGGAAAACCAGGAAAAGGTGCGGTTTGGATATCCACTGCCTTTGGTCGATTGCCACGCATATCCAGGCTTATCCAATCCTCTCCTAAGCTAATATCTGCTCCTGCTTCCTCTAACTTTTGCAAAACCGCTTCCAGCAAATTTCCCTTGGTTGATTTAGTAACAATCCGGCCACCTGTCATCGCAGCAGCGACAAGATAAGTCCCTGTTTCAACACGATCTGGCAATACCGTATAAGTGCCACCTGATAAAGCTTTAACGCCTTCAATCACAATGGTATCCGTGCCATGCCCTTGTATATTGGCACCTAATGTGTTTAAAAAATTGGCAAGATCTTGCACTTCGGGTTCACGTGCTGCGTTTTCAATAATCGTGGTTCCCTTTGCAAGGGCTGCCGCCATCATCAAATTTTCCGTACCGGTTACAGAGACAATATCAAACTTAATATGCGCGCCTTTTAATCCACCCTTAACCTGGGCTTGAATATAACCCCCTTCGACCGTAATTTCTGCGCCCATTTTAGCAAGACCCTGCACATGAAAATCCACCGGGCGCGGCCCTATGGCGCAACCACCAGGCAAGGAAACCGTTGCGCGGCCATGTTTTGCCAAAAGCGGTCCTAAAACCAGAATGGAAGCTCGCATGGTTCGCACCAGCTCATAAGGTGCATTAGGGTTATCCACTCCCCCTGCTTCAACCTCAATGGTGAGGCCTTCTGAAATAGTTAATTTTGCACCCATTTGCCCAAGTAATTTCATAATCGTGGTGACATCATTCAAATGCGGCACATTTTTGATGATAACTCTTTGATCGGTAAGCAAACACCCGGCCAAAATAGGAAGCACGCTATTTTTAGCGCCTGAAATTCTCACTTCACCTTGTAGGGAAACGCCCCCAGTTATTAAATGTTTATCCATAAATTTACTTTTTCTCTTCTTCTAGTTCACTTGGTGTTTTTGCTTTAATTGATAAAGCATGAATATTGCCATTTTGAATGTTATTGCCCAAAGATCCATAAACTTGCCTTTGACGAGCAAGTGAACTCATCCCTTCAAAAAGAGTTGAAATCACCAATGCTTCAAAATGTCGACCATCGCCAGTAACTACCGCTTTTGAACCGGGTAAGTTATTTTCTATCATTTTTTGTATTTCTTCAGTTTCCATATTGTGACTCATCGAGGGTTGCTTGCAAGTGTGCTTCCTTTTGAGGTCTTTGTTTCGTTACTAAATTCAATAAACAAGGATCTTTTTGCAATAGATTTTTATTAATTTTATAAGTAACAAAGTTAAACCGATTCGGGGAAGACGCTATTTTTTCAAAGGCATTGGGGCAGGCCGCAATCACTTCAGATAATCGTTCTGAGCCTGGTCCATCAATCACGGCTTCGCTGACCGTGAAGGCATAATCCGGTAATTTACGTTGCAATTCATCAATCAATGCTGCTTGATCATACAGAGGATATCGCGGATAGTCAGGCGTCGTTAACTGGGTGCGTTTATAAAACAGGCCATAAATATAGCGAGACGGCACCCATAGCAACGCGTTTTTATCACGATAAACCGTATTGTAAATAAAATCGGAGTCTTTACCAAAATAACGTTGCAAACTTAAGCGCCCGCCTGAATACAAACTTACCCTACCCTTTTCCAGCCAAGCACCTTGTATAAATAACAATCCACCCATTACCACGCTAATGCTTACAATGCCAACAAAACAGGCTTTTTGCCTTGATCCTAACCAGTTCCAAAAACGTTGCCATCCTTCCCAATTTGTTATTTTTGCAGGCAAGGCATAACCACTGGCGCCAATCACAAAAAAAGAAAACGCAATAAGATGTTGCCCCAAACGTAAATGATATGCGCCGAATAAAAACCAGCAAATCATGCTTGGAATCATAAAGAAAATCACCATATTGCGCAAAACGCTATCTGATCGGCAACTAATCCAAGCTAATAAAAATAATAAAAATAGAAAAGGTTGATGAATAAAATACTTATTAATGGAAAACATGAGTTGTGAAACAAAGTCACGATCCGCTAAAGATAACCATATAACACCTTTGTTGAGGTGAAACTCTTGCCCTTCTCCAAGTATCCACCATAAACCACCCGCAATCAGCAAAAGGCTTAACAAACGATAGTGAAGTTTTTGAGGGGATTTTTCTTTTATCCATAACAAAACAGGTAGTGAAAACAAAACCCATAGCAAGGCAGGCTGCTTAGCATGGGCTGCAGTAATTGCGCAAAGACAAGCACACAATGCTAAAATAAACGGACTCACTTGAAATGTCGGTCGTTGTTGGCTTTGCCAAAATAAAACGGCCGATACCAACAGGCATCCACTCATAACAGGATCAGCATAGCCATCATCAAAAAACTGTTCCAACCCGACAAAAGCAAGCACATATAGCAGTAACACTAAGTAAGTTCCTAAATGCGCAGCCATACGTTGTCTATAAGCCATAGCAATTGCTGTGAGCATGGCCCAAGGGAAAATAATTAAAGTCGCTCTCACCGGTAGTTGTAGTTCCAAATCCCCCACAAGGTGATAACAAAATGCAAGTAATTTTGGAAAAAGCTGGGGATAAGGCGCGCCCGTATGAGAAAAATCAATGGGCTCTAAAAAATAATGTTGTATGGCCCAAAAATTCCAACTATAAATTTCATCGCCACGTTCAAAGGCATGCGTACCCAGCTTGATAAAATAAGGAAATAGTAAAATGCCATGAAACAAATAAATAAAAACATCTTGGCTAACCCAACTAAATTTGCCATTAGCAATCACCTTTCTCATACGCCAAAAGGCAACGCTGCCCAAGCTAAGCGCAATAATCGTTACCGCCGTTGTTGTTAAAAGCCCCAACGCGAGGAATAGGCTTGAAAGCATATAAATCACGCAAACGCTTAAAATAGGAAGGGCAAACGCAGTTCGCGGGCTTGTTATTAATTGTGGGAAAAATGCAATACCAGGTAAGCTATAGACAAAAACCCATATCAGCAAACAGTATACAAGGTACATACGTTACAATTCTGCTACAGGCAAAACATTTTCTAAGCCACACACCCTACTGATTTGTAGCATCTGTTTTGGTAAATTGTAAAACTGAATGACTGTACGTCTCAATCGACTTTCACGCATCAACGTTGTTAAAAAGGCAACGCTTGCACTATCGCAGCGTTCAACTGCCTGCAAATTAATATTTAGAGTACTTTCACTTGGCAATAAACCAAGCGCCCTTTCAAGCAAAGACATGATGGTGCCCTGGGTTAAATCCCCAGAGATCACCATCTCGTTATTAATAAGTTCAACCGTCGTTTTTTTCACCGTAGTGGCTTTTCATTATGTTGATGCAAACGATCTATGACAGCACCAATACCTTTTTGCTGAATTTCTTGCGCAAATTGAGATTGGAACCCTTTCAATAAACTAACACCTTCTATACTGATGTCATAAACAAGCCATTGATTATTCTGATTAACTAATTTATAGGTAACTTTAATAGCTTCCCTGCCTGGTTCACGAATTAAACTGTTTACTTGTATTCGCGATTTACCTGCAAAGCCACCTCTAATGGGTAAATATTCAATAGTTTGATTATTATAAGCGCGCAACGTGCTTGCATAAGTCCGCACCAGCAAATCCTTAAATTCTTTGCTAAAACGCTGACGCTGGGCATCACTTGCATTATCCCAAGCATTGCGACCAACCACCCAACGAGACATCGCCATCCATTCAACGTGAGGAACTAAAATGCGATAGATGATAGGATAGATTTTTGTTGGATTTTCTTTTAGCGTTTTATCATCTTGACGAAGCGCAGAAATCATTTCCTGCGTAACACGTTGTAATAACACGTCCGGTGCTTCACTTTGTGCTTTGAGTGATGTTGATAACATGAGCACCATAAGCATGAATGTAACAGGTGAGAAAATAAAACGCATAATTTTTCCTTCTATAGCCCAGGCAAAAGCCCTATTTTAAACCACTGGCTTGGCTTGAAAAAAACTTAGATACTAATTCTTCTAATACCACCGCTTTATTTGTATTTTCTAAAGGTATTTCATCGCCAGGTTTAAGAAACTGATTACTAAACCCAGGATTTAATCCAATGTAATTGTCTCCTAATAACCCTGAAGTTAAAATACTAGCTGTAGTATCTGTTGGTAAGTTGCTTACAGAATGACTAATAAGCATTGTTACTTCAGCTAAATATTTCTTATCGTCAAAATTAATAGCGACAACACGCCCCACAGGGACACCCGCAATACTGACGCGTGCACGAGGCTTTAACGCTCCAATATTTTCAAATTCTGCCGTTAAGGTATAGCCCTCTGCAACATAAATCTCGCTGAGACCGCTAACCTTTAATGCCATAATCATAAAAGCAGCAATGCCCAATAGAAAAAATAAGCCTACTGCTATTTCTAAGGCCCGTTTTTGCATTAATCTCCTCCAAACATCATTGCTGTCAGCAAAAAGTCAAGACCTAAAATGGCCAAAGATGAAAACACGACCGTGCGGGTTGTAGCGCGACTGATTCCTTCAGATGTTGGCTGACATACATATCCTTGATAAACCGCTATCCAAGTCACCACACCTCCAAACACGATACTCTTAATGATGCCATTAAGCACATCTTCATAAAAATTGACCGAGGATCGCATATTAGCCCAAAAGGCGCCATTATCAACCCCTAGCCATTGCACTCCTATCATGTGCCCCCCATAAATAGCCACACAGCTAAATATCAAGGTTAAAATAGGTAAAGATATTTGACCTGCCCAAAACCGTGGCGCGACAATCCGCCGTAAAGGATCAACGCCCAACATCTCCATGCTAGAAAGTTGCTCTGTTGCCTTCATTAAGCCTATCTCTGCTGTTAATGCTGAACCAGCCCTACCGGCAAATAACAAAGCTCCAACAACCGGGCCAAGCTCTCTTACTAAACTTAAAGCAACGAGTTGCCCTAGGGCTTGCTCTGCGCCAAATTTTACTAGAATAGTATAACCTTGAAACCCCAATACCATCCCGATAAAGAGTCCCGAGACAACCATGATAACCATTGACATCACACCAACCATAAAAAGTTGTGGGATCAGTAATTTCAAATTCTTGGTTGAAGGCCGCCCAATAAGTGATTGAACTAAGAACAAAATCGTTGTTCCCGCTGCTCCTAAAAATTGTAATGCGCTGTGGCCAACAGCTTGTACATGCTGGATCAACTTCTTTCTCCAATGAGATCGTCAAGATAAGCCGGCGCTGGATAATGAAAGGGTACCGGACCATCTGGTAATCCTTTCATAAATTGTTGCACCCATGCTGATGAATGTTCTTTGATTTGTATGGGAGTACCATGCCCCACTACCCTTCCTTGTGCAATCACATAAATGTAATCAGCAATGCTTGCTGTTTCGACCACATCATGAGAAACAATGATACTCGTTATACTTAAGGCATCGTTAAGTAATCTTATCAACTTTAAAAGCACGCCCATTGAAATAGGATCTTGGCCAGCAAAAGGCTCGTCATACATAATTAATGTTGGATCAAGTGCGATGGTACGAGCAAGCGCTGCTCTGCGCTGCATCCCACCTGAAAGCTCACTGGGCATTAAATCACAAGCGCCGCGCAGCCCTACTGCTTGCAACTTCATCAATACGATATCGCGAATTAACCCTTCAGATAATTTGGTATGCTCTCTTAATGGAAAGGCAACATTTTCAAATACACTTAAGTCGGAAAATAAAGCACCACTTTGAAATAGCATCCCCATTTGACGGCGAATACGGTAAAGATCGGTTCGGTTTAAATCAGGAATATTTTCGCCATTAACCAAAATTCTACCCTGATCAGGAACTAACTGGCCGCCAATCAAGCGCAGTAATGTCGTTTTGCCGCTACCGCTTGGCCCCATGATGGCAGTTATCTTTCCTAGTTGTACATCGATATTGACATTATCAAAAATAATACGCCGATGACTGTTATTATTCCAACCAAACGATAAATCACGAATTTCTACACAATTTTTAGGTGTTATCATGACGAGCTAACATTTTCCAGGTTTGTTCATATTTGTTTGTTCACTTTATAATAACCTGCGCTATCTTATTTTAACTTATTTCTTCTTTTTATCCCTAGTTTATTTTTAATCAACAAATGCTATATTTCGATTAAGAATTTATTTCATTTGTAAGAAAACTAAAATAAGAAAGGTCATGACAACAGAAATTCTTGATCTCAAAGAAAAATTTACCGTTCAAGGTAAAAAGGTCATTGAAATTGAGCTCCAAGCAATCAAAGCGCTTTCAAGTCGTATTGGCAAAGATTTCAACTTAGCTTGCGAACTTCTTCTCAGCTGCATACAAAATCGAGGACGTGTTGTTGTTATTGGCATGGGTAAATCAGGCCATATCGCGCGTAAAATCGCAGCGACCTTGGCAAGCACTGGCAGCCCAGCCATTTTTGTTCACCCAGCAGAAGCCAGCCATGGCGATATGGGCATGATAACGGATAATGATATCGCGATCGCCATCTCTAACTCCGGTGAAACTGAAGAAATTTTAACGATTTTGCCGCTTATCAAACGACTCGGGATCCCGCTTATTACGCTGACTGGCAACTCAGCCTCCACCTTAGCCAAGTGTGCTTCCGTCAATTTAGATGTGAGCGTTGAAAAAGAAGCTTGCGCTTTAGGTTTGGCGCCTACCTCTAGCACAACTGCCACCCTTGTTATGGGTGATGCAGTAGCAATTGCTCTTTTAGACGCCAGAGGTTTTAGTAGTGAAGATTTTGCAATGTCACATCCTGGCGGAAAGTTAGGTCGACGCTTGCTTCTTAAAATCGATGATATTATGCATACTGGTAAAAATATTCCTATTGTTTCTTATACAGCTACCGTTAAAGAAGCATTAATGGAAATGACGCGTTGCAGTTTAGGAATGACTGGGGTAATTGATGACGAACAATCTTTAATTGGTTTGTTTACCGATGGTGACTTAAGGCGCGCATTTGAAAGCAATATTAATATTCATACCACCAAAATTACTCAAGTTATGACCAAAGGTGGCAAAGTGATTGAAAAGGGCTTACTTGCTGCTGAAGCCTTGCGGCTTATGGAAACTCATAAAATAAATGGCTTTTTTGTGGTAGACAAGCAGCGCAAAATCTTGGGTGCTTTGAACATGCATGATTTATTACGTCAAAGAGTGCTTTAAATGAATTATTTGATGAAAATTTCATTACGAGCGTATTTAAGCTTTTTTGTAATGCTTAGTTTCATCATTATATTTATTTACCATAAACATTCTCCAAACACCGTTTTTTATACCAACACACAGCCTGTTATTGAACATGCATTACAAGGTATTAAAGCTAAACGTTTTGATAGTGAAGGAAACTTATTGCAGGAATTACGTATGAACACTTGGCTTCGCTATCAACATGATTTGACAAGCCATTTAAAAGCGCCAAACTTAACAATCTATTACCCTAATGGTGAAGTATGGGGCATCGTGGCGCAACAAGGCCAAAGCTTTCAACAGCAAATCAATGGCAAATTGGAAAAGTTACAGCTATCTGAAAATGTGGCTGTGAAGCGTCTAAATAAAGCCAATAACTCATGGTATGAGCTTAAAACTCAAAATATGCTTTTCTATCCACATCAATCCACCGCAACCACTGAGGATAACGTCCTTGTAACGGGTAATGGCATGAAAATTCAAGCTAAAGGCATGCATGCTAATTTAAAAGATCACACCATAGAATTCTTAAAAAATGTGAAAACATATTATGTTGTGCCTTAAACTTATCAAATACTTAGTTGGTACACTTTGCCTATTGCTTGTTCTTAGTAAAGTCTTGGCAGCTACCCCTTCTTTTGATACCAATGCGCCAATTCAAATACAATCAGATAAAGCCTCTTTCCAACAGTTAAGCCAGCAAGCCGCACATGAAGGCAATGTTGTGATGACTCAAGGTCAAAATATTTTAAAAGCAGACAAACTAACTATCAAAAAAAACCCTTCTGGAAATTTAACGGTAATCACAGCCTATGGGAAACCTGCCTCTTTTAAAGGGTTTATGCAAAACAATCCCGAGCCAGTTTTTGCAACTGCTCAGATTATTCATTATTATCCAGATAAGAAACTTATACTACTAGAAGGCAAAGCAACTTTAGATTATCAACAAGACAAATTTAAAGGCCCTATGTTAAGCTATCAACTAGACAAACAGGTAGTTACTGCTGCGAAGCAACAAGATGAACGACCAACCATTACTATACAGCCACGTGCTCACCAAAATTGATGAAAAATGCATTAATCGTTTCGAATTTAGAAAAGCGATATAAAAAACGTATCGTCGTCAGGGATTTCTCATTGCAGGTGAATGCAGGCGAAGTTGTTGGCTTATTAGGTCCTAATGGTGCAGGCAAAACAACTTGTTTTTATATTATTGTGGGATTAGTACCCTGTGATAAGGGTTCTGTCATATTAAACGATCAAGATCTCACCCACGCCCCTATGCATATCCGAGCTAGAAAAGGCATTGGTTACTTACCACAAGAAGCCTCTGTATTTAGAAAGTTATCTGTTAAAGATAATATTCTCGCTATTTTGGAAACCCGTGCAGATTTAAGTAAAAGTGCTCGCATCAATAAGACAGATGAATTACTTGATGAATTTAATTTAACGCATGTTCAAAATGCGCTTGGGATCAGTTTATCCGGGGGAGAACGTCGCCGGGTAGAGATTGCAAGAGCGCTTGCTTGCGATCCTAAATTTATCCTCCTTGATGAGCCTTTTGCAGGCGTCGATCCTATCTCTGTTAATGATATTAAATATCAGATCTCCTTACTAACACAAAAGAAAATTGGTGTACTGATTACTGATCACAATGTCAGGGAAACACTCGATATCTGTCATCGTGCCACCATCGTTAATGATGGTAAAGTAATTGCCTGTGGGCCACCTGCTGACATTCTTGCCAATCAGAAAGTCCGTGATGTGTATTTAGGAGAAAGTTTTGTCCTTTAACCAAAAACTCAAGCATTAATACTGAATTTGCATTATGATAATGGGAAGAACGGAGCCTAAGTAGGGGCCACGTGCTGTGAAACCATCGCTACAATTAAGAATAGGTCATCAATTAACGATGACTCCTCAGTTGCAGCAAGCCATTCGCTTACTGCAATTATCTGCGGTAGATTTACAAAATGAAATCCAAGAAGCTTTGGAAACTAACTCTATGTTAGAGGTTGAAGAACCTCAAGCAGCAGACACAACGTTAGAAACTATAGAAGTCTCTTCATCTGAAAACGAGGCACAAACAGCAGATGATCACGAAGCTTTTTCTTGGGAATTACAAACCCTTGCCAAAAATCAATTTCGTTATCGGGAACCAACAGGAAATGAGTTAGAAACTCTTAATGGCAATCAGGTTTCACTGCAAGATCATCTCTTATGGCAGATGCAATTAACTCCCTTTTCTGAGAGCGACAAGATTATTGCTGCAACCATTATTGACGCAATCAATGATAATGGTTTTTTAACTTGTCCTTTAGAAGAAATTGTTGCGACCGTCAAAACCAGCTGCTCTGTTGAAACAGCAGAGGTAGAAGCTGTTTTGCATCGGATCCAACAATTTGATCCCATTGGTGTTGGTGCGAGAAATTTAGGCGAATGCTTAAAAGTTCAATTAGATCACTTACCGCTTTTACGCTGGCAAAATAAAGCTAAAGAGTTGGTTTCTCATCATTTAGAGCTTTTAGGAAAACGAGATTTTCCAGCCTTAAGACGTCGTTTAGGATTATCTTTAACAGAATTACGTGAAGTCATAAAATGCATCCAATCCTTAAACCCAAGACCAGGCACTAAGATTGGTGAGCGAGCAGCCCAATACCTTATTCCGGATGTTTATACCTACAAAAAGCAAGGAAAATGGGAAGTTGAACTTAACCCAGATTGTACTCCCCATCTTCAAATAAACCGTCACTATGCCCAATTAATTAAAAGAAGCAATTCAAGTACGGACAATCAATTTCTGCGTCATCAATTACAAGAAGCACGTTGGTTTTTAAAAAGCATTGAAAACAGAAATGATACCTTACTCAAAGTTGCTAAATGCATCGTCGCCGAGCAACAAAAATTTTTGGAGTATGGGGATGAAGGCATGAAACCGCTTATTCTGCATGATATCGCTCGAAGATTAGAAATGCATGAATCCACTATTTCAAGAGTGACCACGCAGAAATATTTACGTACCCCCCGTGGCACCTTCGAATTAAAATTCTTTTTTTCAAGCCATGTTAGCACACAAGAAGGTGGGGAATGTTCAGCAACAGCCATACGCGCCTTTATTAAAAAATTGATTGCTGCAGAAAACGTCTCAAAACCATTAAGTGATAATAAATTAACGAAACTACTCGAAGAACTCGGTATCAAAGTAGCCCGAAGAACTGTCGCAAAATATCGTGAAGGATTAAAAATCCCGCCCTCTAACGAGCGCAAAAAATTAATTTAATTCCAATACAAGGAAAAAACGATGCAAATAAATATAACCGGACACCATGTCGATATTACTCCCCCCCTTCGTGAGTATGTCACCAATAAATTACAAAAAATCCAACGCTATTTTTCTAATATCACCAATGTTCATGTCATATTGTCGGTTGACAAAAAATTTCAACAAAAAGCAGAAGCACGCTTACATTTAGCCAGAGCAGAAGTGTTTGCTGAATCTGAATCAAGTGACATGTATGCTGCCATAGATTTACTAATGGACAAGCTTGATCGCCAAGTATTAAAACATAAAGAAAAAATGAAACAGCATGGTGAAGGTGAAGATCAAGTATAAGACGCTCTCAAAGTAAAGAAAAACATGATTCACCTAAGTGATGTACTAACATTAAATAGGGTTGTTTCACCAGGAATCGTTCATAGCAAAAAAAAAGCGTTCGAGCTCATTGCGGATACTTTTTGTTTAAGCATACCGACTTTAAACGCGCATCATATTTTTGATGGGCTAGTTGAACGTGAACGATTGGGAAGCACCGCCATTGGATATGGCGTTGCTATACCACATTGTCGGCTAAAAAAAATTGATCAAGCGTTGGGGTGTTTTATTTTATTAAAGGACGGGATCGATTTCGATGCTGAGGATCATTTGCAGGTCGATCTCCTGTTTTCATTGGTTGTCCCACAGGCAGCCCAAGAAATCCATCTTGAATTATTAGCCAATATTGCTAAACTTTTTCATCAAGAACCATTTCGTCGAAGTTTATATTCAGCATCAACACGTGAAGAACTCTATCAAATACTCATCAACAACTGAATTTTTGACCCCGCATGGCGTGTTTTTAGCCATTTTTGATAAGGGGGTGCTACTGCAAGGACCAAGCGGTAGTGGTAAAAGTGAATGTGCCTTAACCTTGCTCGACAGAAAACACCAACTCATTTGCGATGATGCGCCGTTATTTATTAAAAAAGAAAATCATCTCATAGGTTCCTCCCCTGCTAATCTGCAAAACTTACTCGAGGTAAGAGGTTTGGGGATCATTGATGTCAAAAAATTGTTTGGGATAAATGCTATTCAACAGTCAATGCGATTAGAACTGATTATTGAGTTTGTAAAATCAGATACGCCCTTTGAACGAACTATCGATCTCAAGTTGACAAACAAAAATATGCTTGATATACCTATCCCCCTTTTAAAGCTACCGGTTATTTTCAGCAGAAATATGGCTATTCTTATCGAAACCGCAGTACGATTAGTGTTTACAAACTCATCAACCTCGCTGAAACAATTACTTCATTTGGAAAAGACTGAGTGAATATGAGACTTGTCATTGTAAGTGGCCGATCGGGCTCTGGAAAGACAATTTCCTTACACGTATTAGAAGACTTGGGCTATTATTGCGTCGATAATCTACCAGTTGATATGTTACCTGGCTTAGTCTCAAGATTACAAGATGATCACCCTCGATTAGCAGTGAGTATCGATGCTCGTAATCTACCAAGCGATGTCAATGTGCTTAAAGAGGTAATATCCGAACTGCGTCAACCAGGCTGGCGAGGTGAAATAATCTACCTTGATGCCGATCCTAAAATGCTTTTAAAACGCTTTAGTGAAACCAGACGTCGCCATCCTCTCAGTAACGATGAAGTATCACTACAAGAAGCGATTGAAAAAGAGCATGACTTATTACGTCCGCTTGCTGATATGGCAGATATCACTATCGATACAAGTAGTTTAACGCATCACCAATTATGCTCTTTAATACGAGATAGAGTCGCAAGAGAAAATACGTCCAGACTACAATTGTTAATACAGTCTTTTGGCTTTAAAAACGGTATGCCTGCCGATGCTGATTTTATATTTGATGTAAGATGTCTCCCAAACCCTTATTGGCAAGCCGAATTAAGAGCCTTAACAGGAACAGACAAAGAGGTTGCTGACTATCTTTTGGCTTATCCTGAAGTAAAACAAATGGTTGAAGATATTATGGGATTTTTAGACAATTGGATCCCGCGGTTTGAGGCTGATAATCGTAGTTACCTAACCGTAGGGATAGGGTGTACCGGTGGTCAACATCGATCGGTCTACATTGCGGAACAATTGGTTCAGCTTGCGCTGCAACGACAGCTCAATGTGCAAATCCGGCATAGAGATCTAAAATAATGATATGAGTGTAGGAATTCTATTAATTACACACAGCGGGATCGGTGGCGCCTTGTTAAACGTTGCTTCTGGCACCTTCGGTTCTTTACCCCTTGAAATTTCTCAACTTTCAGTTAGCCGCGATCCCGATCCTGATCTCCTTGTGGAAAAAGCAAGTTATTTGGTAAGAAAACTTGATGCAGGAGAAGGGGTACTGGTTTTGACCGATATGTTTGGCTCAACACCCAGTAATGTCGCGCGAGATCTGCAACAACAAGGGTTAGCCATTTGTGTCGTCACGGGATTAAACTTGCCTATGTTGTTTCGTGTGCTTAACTATCCTAATCTTGCTTTAAATCAACTTGCTAAAAAAGCAATCAGCGGTGGTATCGAGGGGATCTTTGAACCATTAACCCAAGTCAATATTCCCACAAGAAAGAAGAAATCCCTCACTAAACTTAATAAACGCAATGGCATTGTTGTCAGTGATGGAAATGCTTAGAAAAAAATTAGAAATCATTAATAAACTCGGCGTTCATGCACGTGCTGCTGCAAAATTAGTGCAAACTGCTTCTAAATTCGCAAGTGAAATTACCATTAGCCTAAATGGAAAAACAGCTAATGCAAAAAGCATTATGGGCGTCATGATGCTGGCTGCAAGTCAACATGCATGGATTGAATTCCAAATCGATGGTGAGGATGAAGTATTAGCAGCCACTGCGCTTGAAAGCTTAATTGTCAATCGCTTTGGCGAAGAACGCTAGGGCTTATCTCTGATAATTAGCTAAAGTGATTGAGGCTGGCATTGTTTCACTTCAATTTGAATAAAATGAGGATTAAACATTGTTGCCAAAAAATAAGCTGCAACCATTGTTCCTCCTATTAATGCTCCACCTATAGTACCCACAATTACACCACCCACATAGTTACCACTCAGCGCCCCAGCAACCGTAAAACCAGTAAACGCCGACGCCGCCATTGGCAATCCCATCAAAGTTGCTAAAACACTTAAATTATCAACATCTTTAAGGCATCTGCCGCCAGCCACGATGGTTAGTTCTGAATTTGAAAGTAAATTCATAGAATACCCTTTAGTTAGCTTTAAAAGGCATTTAGTATACAGATGTTTTCTTTAATATCCACGTGTATATACTCGATCCACTTTAAAATTAGGAGTATCAAGTCCGTCATTGCAATGACGGAACTCCTGAATTCAAAGTGGAAGCAGTATATCCTCATTTTGCTATGAGGCAAAATAGATCAAACCAGCAAATTTTCGGTTGAAACAGTCTCCATTGGAGTAACCAAAATAGGTGTCACCTCGATGGGAATATCGGTAAGTTTCGGTGCTTCCATTTTCTCTTTTATGATACCTTTCTCATTCATATCTATGACATCGTTAAAGCGGATAACATCGTTTTCAAATGCTTTTTTAAATTGTTCCCATTCTAAGCGTTTTTCATTATTATATTTCACAATTTCTTCAATACAGCTTAACCAATTACTCTCTTCATGTTGAATAATAGGGATCTCTGTTGAAATAATATTATCATTTATTGTGTTGTCTAAAGACTCAGGCATGTTTTCACTTTCAAGTTGGCTTTTGACAAAAGGAGTTAGAAAATCGGTCGCAATATCATGATCATTTGCCCAATTTAATAATTTTGAAAAAAGCGCGTAATCTTCTGAGGTGGGTTTTACTTCTGTTTCTAGAGGCGCCCCAACCTTAGCATGAAAGAAATGGATACCATCTTTATACTCATAACCATCCCAAATAATGGTGCTTGGCATTAACAGAAATTCTTGTTCATCAGGAAAATAAGAAATTTGGGAGATATCTTTGCCATAAGCCTCTTCAAAAATAATTATCGACTTATCTTTGTTAAAAGGCGAAAAATTCAAACTTACCTTGTAGTCTGCTGAAGTGCTCATAAACGCAGGTTCATGAGTTATACCTCCCCCATGATTCACTAAATCGATACGATGATTAACTTGCTCTAAGGGCACGGAAGACTCGCTGCGATAAGTGTAAGTATCAACTGCTTCTGAAGGCGATATTTTGTTTAATCCAGAGGCAATGAGCACACTTTCAATTACCGCTTCGTTTTCAGACCAAATCCAATCTGTTTTACCATAAAGCATATTATTAACACTCACATAGCCACTGCCTGTAAAATTGCGAATTGCTTTTATCTCGGCTTGTGACAATGGCGCTATTGTTTGGACACCAATCCCTTCATTCCTATATACGCCATCGTCATAACCATAACTGACATGAGCATCTATATTGTTTATATAACTGTCACTGTCTTTTTCATCTAAATACAGGTGATTAAAATTAACCTTCTTATAAAGAGATGACATATCAATATCAATGTCATCGAACTTCACATGAATTTCAGCTTTTTCATGGTGAGTATAAGCAACTGCACTTTCAGAAGCATGTAAAAGACATTTAGCAATAAGCTCAAGTTCTTGAGTAAATAAAGATTTATTAATTGGCCCATTTAACAAGGGTGATCTCCTTCAAAAGCTTTGTTTGCAACATAGTACTAAAATATATTAGTTATGTATATAGCAATTTCAACATTGTCTTGATTCAACCAACTTACCATGATATGGTGGCTGCCAAATCATGTATTTTCAAGGATGAAGCGTATTAACACTTTGCCTTGAAGGTGCGCTTGTGAAAATAATCGTCGATATCAAAGAGCTTTGGCAAGATTGCAAAGAAACCCTTGCTTATACTTATCTTGTTTGGACCGATCCTAAAATCGCCCCCCCGAGTATACGCACTATAGATGTTGGTTTTGTAACCCTGCTTGATCATCAGCAAAGACATTATGGTTGTTTTGTGGCAGAACTCTATGAATTAGCCAAAATTGGCGGTTTAAGAGCACAACAACAGGAAAGGGCTTGGATAGAACAAAATCCATCTTTTGACCTTCAAAGCAAAAAGCAACAACCTTTTTATCATAGTCTCTATCACGGTGATGATACCCCTAAAACCCCATTTGAATTAAGTGTTTTACCAATAGCTTATTCGGATGAAGATAAACGTTGCACACAAAAAATACAAAAACATCTTGAAAAAGAATTCAATTATAGGATAAAAAGAAATCAACCGCTTGCACCTGTTGTATTTAAATATCAAATTCAAGCAGATTATTTAAAATTTCTTCACTTATTAAATCTCAATGTTGGTAACGCGCGTTCTCTTAAATTAAATATCCTCAACCCACAAGCAAAAACACCCCTCATTGAAAGAATGTCGCACTACGCAGCGCAACGGGCTGCCTTAATATTAACCTTGCTTACCCTGCTCTCTATTTCAATTGTCAACCCCTACCTATTTTCTTCCACAGTTATTTGTATGATTCTTGGAAAATGGTGCAGTGATGAATTCTCAACCTATGGCTTAGTTGAAACCTTACTAAGAGATATTAAAAGCCTTTTTGCTAAAGAATTCAGATGGGGCGATAAAATTAGTTTAAAAAAGACAATTAAAACCTTGGTTTTACTCGGTGCTTTAAGCGTGTATGCCTACTTTGGTTTGCAAGCTACTTGGTCAACCATCACCGGTTATGCTTTTTGGAACAATGCTGGTGCTTTGCTTGGTTTTACCAAGTATTTGTTGGCAGGTTTTGCAAGCCTTTTAGGGGCTATTAGCACCTTTGTGAGCGGCACTGTCGCCCAAAGATACTTTTGGGGTTTGAGCATTTGGGATAAACATATTGATTTCACCAAAGAAAAACCGCTCTCTTCTTGTCAAGGTGAAAAATTTGAAAGTAAATTGAACAAATGGCAAACAAAGCTTCATTCTTTTGCTAAAAAGCAAAATCTCTCTGGTATTCAGCTTAAAGAGTTCAATGTCCTCAATGAAACGCTCTTGCACCATTTTAAAAGTATTAAAACTTTTTTAATCGACATCAATAAAGAAAATAATCACAAACCTAATGGTGCAATTGCAATGAAAATTGCAAATACGATTTAATCTCAATTTTTAATCGCAATATCATCAAAAGTAAATTTAAAATAAATAATTTTACTGATGTTTTGATCTTCAAATTGAATAGGGACGGCTTGCGCTTTTTCCATGCTGGCACTTAAGGCCATCGGCGCATTTCTCTTTCGATAAAAAGGCACTGGTTCTTCTGGTGGCACTTCGGATGCATCTATCAATTTTAAATTTTCAATTTCATCTTTGCCAAATAAAGATAACAACTTTGCTTTTGCATCTATAAAGGCCAAGGCCATTGCTTTTTGCTCTAACTGAGCACGACGCTCAAGCGATAAATTTCCAGAGGGTTCTGACATCGTTACATAAGAAAGTGAAGATTCAATAACGGTTGGTGGGTTTTGTGTAAATTGCTTATAGATCACATTTTGAATTTCATTAAATAATGCATCAAAATTCTTTAAATCTTGCGTTCGAAATACAATATTATTTTGTTTTTGAAATGTATTTTGACACCAATATTTATCTTGATAATAAGTCTGATAAGGCTGTGTATAACCGCCTGTCGATATCACCGTATTATATTCATTTTTCTGCTTAATTTTTGAATTTAAAAAATCGACAATTTCTTTGGCAGCTTTATCATTGATTTTTCTTGCATCATCAGGTGTAGCATAACATTTGGAATCAACAACAATTGAAATTTCAACATAATCTGGTGCGCTTAACGCTTGGCCTTGCCCCATTAAAAGCGCTTGAGCACTCATGACGAATGATGGCCAGCTGAGCAAAAAAACAAGTAGATATTTGTTCATTTATAGTATGCTCTGGTTGAATATTTGTTAAAACATAGCTTATTTTGCTTATACCTACACTTCCTCTGACAACACAGTTTGATATATTGTATGCGTTGCTCAAGCACGAATGTCTTACCATGATATCACTAAGACAAATAATTAAGGTATTTAACTTATGCGTTATCGATTCTATCGTGAACATAAATATGTCAGTTATATGTTAACTGAATTTGAAAGAAAGGTAGCCAAAACGGATTTTAGTAATTCAATTGAAATTGCGGCATTACAAGATCCCTTCAATACCTTATGGGCACTTATGCAGGGTCATGCTAAATATGAAGATAACGCTATACATACTTTGTTATTAAATAAAGAAAAGTCACTGCCAACGATCATCGCGCAGGATCATGCCGATTTTGAGCAACGTTTTATTGAGCTTGCCCAAGGCTTAGACAATATCTTTCATTGTGATGATGCAAAAGAAAGGCTTGAATTGGGTTATATTTTTTATCTTTCTTATCGTTTTTTTGTGGCAGAAAATTTACGACATATCCATTTGGAAGAAACTGTTTTAATGCCAATCTTGCAAGAACTTTATGTTGATGAAATCTTAGCTAACGTTGAAGCAACCACCTATAAAAACATGACCTCACAGCAGATGATTGAGATGATGGCCCATCTTTTTCCACACATGGACATTAATGATAAAGTCTTCTTTTTATCAGATATTCAGCGCGCAGAACCTGAGAAATTTAACATTGCATATGCTGGCATATTACCTACGCTCACCAGCAACGAACAAAAAAAGATCTCTATACTCTTCCCAGTTTAAATTTATGCTTTGTTGCCTGCGCTTACTCACCCCAGTCATGCACTAATATGTGCATGACTGGGGATTCGCTCGCTTGGCGCCTCGCCTAAATTTAAACTGGAACGAGTATATATTATTTCAAGATTCATACGCGCCAGTTGCTTAAAAATCTTGCTTTAAGCTTTTCATATCAATCACGAAGCGATATTTGACATCAGACTTGATGGTTCGCTCATATGCTTCGTTAATTTTTTGAATGGGTATCACTTCGATATCACACGTAATATTATGCTTACCACAAAAGTCTAACATTTCTTGTGTTTCTGGCAGACCACCGATGAGCGATCCTGCTAAATTTCTTCTTTTAAATATGAGTTTTGCCGTTTCTACCGTGGGAGGGGTGGGAGCAACACCAACAACACACATAGTCCCTTCTCGTTTTAAAAGCTCTAAATATGGGTTGATATCAATGGGGGCAGAAATAGTATTCAATATAAAATCAAAGGTATTATTATGTTTTGCCATAGCAGCTGCATCTTTGGAGATAACCACTTCATTGGCTCCTAAGCGCTTTGCATCTTCAACCTTGGCAGGTGATGTCGTAAAAACAACCACGTGAGCTCCCATCGCATGGGCAAGTTTAACGCCCATATGACCAAGCCCACCAAGGCCCATTACCCCTACCTTTTGCCCTGCTTTCACGCCAAAGTGGCGCAAGGGAGAATAAGTGGTGATCCCTGCGCACAGTAAAGGTGCTGCTTTTGCAGGATCTAAATTTTCTGGTATTTTTAAAGTAAAATCTTCATGAACCACGATACAGTTGGAATAACCACCATAAGTAGGTGTTTTACCATCTTTTTCATAACTATTGTAAGTACCAATAAGACCTTTTTCACAATATTGTTCTAATCCTTCTTTACAACTACCACAGCTTCGACAAGAATCTACCAAACACCCAACACCCACGAGATCGCCCGCTTTAAATTTGCTTACATTGGGACCAACGCGTGTTACTTTACCAATAATTTCGTGACCAGGAACCATCGGAAAGATAGATTTTCCCCATTCGTTTCTTGCTTGATGGATATCTGAATGACAAACACCACAATGTGTGATTTCGATAAGCACCTCTTTTTCTCGTGGCTCTCTTCGCTCAAATTGAAAAGGACCTAACGGTTTATTCGCATCTGTCGCAGCATAACCTTGGGTTTTTATCATAATAGATCTCCGATTTTTCAAAGTATGAACTCAAACTGTTTATATACAAATATCCTTCATCACTTTATCAGTATTAAACATGAAGCTTAAACCAAAGCAAAGTTGTGCGCTGTAACTATATTTAAAATATATATAGCTTAAATTTTACCAACTAACTGTAATTTGCTACAGCCTAAGTATGAAGGCACATAAAATGAAAGATAGCCTAACAAAGCTTGCTCATAGTCGACTTGCTCAAGCACAAGATTTAGAATTTATTTATCAATGCCTGCTTTCCCTTTTTGAAGAAGAAGGTAATTTAGAAAAACTATCACAATCACCTGGAACACTTTTTAATGCTTTATTTTCAGAAAATGCCTTTGCTCAATGTATCATTGCGGAAATTAATCAAAAACCTGTAGGAATTTTACTCTTTTCTGTAACACAACATAATTTTACAGCTTTTCCAAGCCCTGGTATTTTTGTGCATGATATCTATGTTTTGCCTGATTATCGACGCCAAGGGGTCGCAAGATTACTTGGTGATGCGATAAAGAAATTTGCATTAGCAAAAAACTATAGCCGCATAGACGGTATCATTTTGAAAAACAATCAAAATGCTTTAGCGTTTTATCGTAATATTCAAGATCTCCAAGTTTTAGATTATATCTATTACACGCGGCTTAATTTAAAATAAATACTCCTATTGGTGTATACTCGATCCACTTTAAAA
>JAFECR010000020.1:27314-33839 GCA_018242045.1 Pseudomonadota bacterium
CTCCTAAATTCAAAGTGGAAGCAGGTATATACTCGCGCCAACCACTCATCTTTCTCTTTGTAAAGATATTGTTATAAAATAATAGTATTATCTTTCAATTTAAGTAACTATGAATAGTATTAAAATTTTCCTATTGATATTATCTTGTGTTTCAATTCTTATTTTATCCTTTGATCTATTAAATATAGCGAGTCATTATCAATCATTTTATAAAACTTTTATTTGTATCTCTGCGGTTATTTTTACGATATATTATCTTGTTAAAAACCAACTAGATCAATCCTTAACATTTATTATCATTGGCGTACTATTTAACCCCTATTACCCAGTTATCCTTCAACGCAACATATGGATCATATTAGAATTTCCCATCATATTTCTGTATGGCCATCGGTTTTATTTTATATTTTATGAAAATAAATTTAAGCAAATTGAGCGCACCGCTGACAAGCTCGATTTGTATTTTAAAGAGTTAGAGCGAACAATCTCTTTGATGACATATCATCAAATAGCCATTTACTTACAAAAACGTTATCCGCAAAATTGTGAAATAACTCCAGATAAAATAACTTGGATAGTCAATGAAATCCCCGATATTAAATTTGAAATACTGAGTGCTTTTTATTCTACTCAAAACAGTAAAGGCGGAGTTAATGCAATTTTTATTAATCAGTTTAAAAATATCCAAGCCCATTTAAATTTTAATTTAACTGAACAGGTGAAATATACCATCAAAGGAGGCAAGGGGTTAATGCAGCCGAACCCTTCGGCAAGATATATAAAACATTTTCTCATGAGGAAATATCATTATCTTGATTTATAACGTGTAATCCCACTCATTTAATGAAACTTCGCCAGCCCAAATGCAGTCCAACTTGCAGATTCATTTAAAAAGACAGGTTAAATTCAT
This sequence comes from Pseudomonadota bacterium, assembly GCA_018242045.1. Classification (GTDB taxonomy): domain Bacteria; phylum Pseudomonadota; class Gammaproteobacteria; order Berkiellales; family Berkiellaceae; genus Berkiella. The sequence continues at coordinate 28,225 of JAFECR010000020.1, forward strand.
GGCAGAGCGATTTTCACTCGAAAATATCATAAGCGATGCACTCGATTCAGATCAAGACGGTTCGATCATCATTAAACATAAAAATGAATTGTTACGCGCACTTAAAGATAAACTTGGACATAAACTCTACCAAAAAATCCAAAAAAAATATCATCTCGATTTAGAACAAGCAAATACCATGTCTCTTAATGATTTACGTGCACTATTGATAGGCGTTATTACTAACCTAACGCCCGAAGATTTAACTAAAAACCCTAATCTATATTCATTTATTAAACAATATCAAGCCGATACTCAAAAAATAGCACAATCTCAACGCCAGGCTGTAGCAAAACATATGGATAAGAAAGTTCTAGCTATTTCAAACCCCATCACTGCTTTCTTTTTGCGTGTTGGAAAACATATTAGTGATCGCGCAATCAAAGCAAATGATCTCAAAGATGCTTTTGCCGGAGTCAGAATAAATAAAGCATTTGAAGAAGATATCAAAACCGCAGCAACCTTAGACTATGCTCGCACCTATAAAACGAATTATCAGGAAAATGGCCAATACAAGGGAATTTCTGGCCGAGCAATGAAAAGGGCAATGCCCGATCAAAAACAACGCCAACAAATGGCCTCAAGCTTGTATTTAGCTGTGGATTTGGCGTATCGTAATGTCAACCAAGGCTCTATCATTTCCCTATTAGATGACGACGGTATAGAAAGATTATATACCGTTCATAATATTGTTCATGATAAAGGTTTAGTGTGTACTGCATTTGTACCTTATGAACATCCACAGCATCCAGATCCAGAAAGAAAGCTTGATGTAAAAATCACTTTTCGTGGCACATTCAGCAAACAATCTGCATCCTTAGATCTTGAAACAACTGGTGCAGGTAGCAAAGTGATGAGGGATAATCGGCTGATGCTGCTGGATGAAGTTAATAAACTTGTTGATTCCGTACAAAAATCACACCCAAAGCAAGCTGTTTCTTTATCTATTCATGGCCATAGTCTGGGTGGTTCTCTTGCAGAACGCTTTACCAGCGAACTGCATCAAGCTATTTTTTATCAAAAAACGCGTAGAGTACCTAATCAACAATGGATTAGCAATATCATGGAAGATGATGTGGATGACACTGTCAATAATCATGACAAAACAGCGAAAAACTTCGAATCAAGAGCAAAATTAAATTCTAAAGAAATGGATCATAAAGATTATAGTGCTTTAGCCAAGCTTAACAGCATCAATACAATGGCTGCAAATTCAGCACGCCTCAGTGAAAAAGAAGCAGGCGTTGCAGAAGGATTCATTGCTTCAACGCAAAGAGTCGGCGGTCCAAAACAAAACCTAAATTACTTTAAAGCAAAAGGAGATTGGGTATCACAAGCTGGATATCGAAGCATCGGTGGCGCATTTAAAAGTAGTAGTGGCGTTAACGTAATACTCTTAAGCAAAGAAACCGGCTATGGTGGTGTTCTTGCAGCACACCCTATTTTAGGACATTGTGATCATCCTTTAATGCGTTATCATGATAAAAATAAACAGGACGCTTCTTTTAGCTGCTATAATAATCAACTCTCAAATAATCAATTAAAACAAAAACTCTCTTCGGGTAAATTTATACCAAAACATTTACAAAAAACCTATGCGCAAACCCCAACCATCGTTGCAGAACCTTTGACTTGGGCAAAAAAGCATATCGCCAAAGCAAGAGGAAAGCAGGATCACACCATTAAAAGCTATCCGCTTAAATCTGAAGCAGAAAAAAGAAACTCTGTTTCTAAAGAGCCTAAAAAACCAAAAAAGCGTTAAGACTTGAGTTTGCTTTTAGACAAAGTGATAAAATTTATTGGATTCTTTTGATATCATAAATTCTAATACAATTTCGTCCGGCTTCTTTTGCCGCATTGACGGCCTTAACGGCATATTCAATTGAAGTTTCAATGGGGATGTCAATGTCTAACATTGCTAATCCAACTGAAACGGTAATTTTAATAGATTCGTTTTGTTTGAGTTTAATTGGTAATTCTGCTATCTCGCTTCTAAGGCGCTCTGCTACTTCTTTGCCTTCTTGTAAGTCAGTAAATGGTAAACAGATTAAAAACTCTTCCCCACCATAACGAAACAATTTATCGTAGCGTCTTAGCTTTTCAAGAATAAAATGTGCCACGCTTGAAAGGACAAGATCTCCCAATTGATGACTATAATTATCATTTATATTTTTAAACCAATCAAAATCAATTAAAGCAAGGCAACAAGGCTCATTTTGACGTTTCGATAATTCTTGTTGTTCTCGCAGGATGGAAGGCATATTTATTCTATTAATCGCGCCTGTGAGCGGATCATGATTAAACAAAAGATTCTCCAACTCGCTTTTTAAAGAATAAATTTCAAGCCGCAACTGCTCAACCGAATTTGCAAAATGATCATATTCATGAGGTGCAATTTTTTCCATCCTCGTAGCTTGTGCCAATAAGCGGGTAGCCAGTTGATGCATATTTTGATGAGAATCACCAAGTGCGACAAACCCTTGATGATCAGCTATGATATGAGGGGTATCGCCATAATACCATTGACCAAATCGACATTCTTTGTGCGCCTCAGGATCCATATCATGTTTATCACCCGGCAAACGACAAATTAAGGTACGAATAATATCATTGTGCCATTGTTGATGATTATGAAGCCCTTGATCTAATTGCGCTAGAATTCGTTTAAGTTCATCATGATTAACGAGATTTAACTCAGTCATAAACTCTCAATAAAAATAGAAATTATAAGGTGAAATCGGCACATTTTTTAATGGCCTGAGATCCTGTTACTTACAGAAGGATAATTTTAACTGTTTAAGGATCCTTATCCTGCTCGAAAGACTGGAGAGTACTTCAGTTCTTAAATTAAATTTGAACCATATCTAAAAATTTTAAGTCCTACATTTGTAGTCCATAAACCAAGTGTGGGAGAAATATTATGAAAACGTTACTATTTGCAGCTTTAATGATTTTTACAACCTCAGCTCTAGCGGCTCATCATCATCATTATCGATATCGATACTATTACGAACCTGGGTATTACTATTATACCAGCCCTGGATATTACTACTATTCTTATAACAAACCTTATCGCTATCGCCATTATCGTAATTATAAACGCTATTACTATTATGACGATGGTTATTACTATCGTGGTGGGCCATACATTAGATTTGGCTGGTAATGAACCGTCTTTGCGCAGCGAAGCGGCAATCTTGGCTTTTTCCTTGATTGCTTCTTGCTACGCTTGGCAATGAAAAACTCTACAATTAGTGCAGCATTTAAGGGGTTTTGACCACACAATTTACTTCGTTTCCTCCATGTACATATTCAAGTTCATCAAAACATTCTTTTCTTACAAAAGCAATGCCTCTGCCATGATTGTCTGTGCTGCGGCTAGGGTCAAAATCTAAATATTTTTCAAAATCAAATCCATTCCCTTGATCCTTAACTGTTAGCACAATTTCATTTTTTAATTTTTTAAGTAAAATTAAGATTCTTTTATCGATATTTTCTTTTTTGCGCAATCGTAATTCAATTTCTTCAAGCCAACGTCCTTCAATGTTGAGCTCGGTTTTTTCTTGGTAGGTTATCCCTAAATTGCCATGTTCTATAGAATTCGTCAAAATTTCACTAATGCCTAAAACCACCCTTTGCGGATTTGGAAATAACCTTGCAAGTCCCACACTAATAGGCTTCACATCATTAAGTTTTTTGATATTGAAAGAACAATTGTCAACATAAGCAAATAACGTTTGCAGATCATTTACATGTGAAATCAATTCCAATTGTTTTGTATAAAAATTAATGGCTGAACGAACAATGGCATTGAATATAGGTGGGGCAAAAGGCTTAACTAAATAGTAGTAAACGCCTAATTTAAACCCTTGTCGTATTTCATCCCTATCAGAGCATGACGTTTGCATAATGACCGGAATATTCACCAACGTTTTATCTTGATTATGTTTTCGCATAAATTCATCACCAGACATCACTGGCATACGACGGTCTAGTAAAATAACATCAATTTCATTTTGATGTTTTTGCAAAAGCTCCCAAGCTTCAAGCCCCGTGCCAGCACTTATGACGTCATGATCTGCATTTATGCCAAATCGTAAATGCACCTCTAATAGTTTCAAGCTAGCTGGATCATCATCTACAATTAGGATCTTTCTCATTTTATTCCAACCTTACTGTTTAATTAGAAATTAATCCTTTTATATTATTGTAAGGCTCATTAACTGGAATAAATATTGATAATAATGACAATTGATCTTTTATTGACTATGAATAAGTTGTTGAAAAAAATAAGGAAAATGTTAAATACATTTTCCTTGCTGTTTTTTTTAACAGATAATGTTAGAGAACCTTCTACTTTTGTAAAGCTTCAGCTATCTTCGCTCCGGCGTAAGCACCTATTCCAAAACCTGTTAAACTAAATACCACGGGCACTAGCGCTAAACAATGTACTGCCGCTATTAAACCAATGGTGACTCCAGCAGCACCACCTATGACCGCTCCTGTTATGATTGAATGATGATCTTCTGTGGTACCGCCCATGATTAAAGCGATTTCTGTTACTGCTAATTGTCTCATCTTTTTATCCAGTTTTAAAAAAGAGAAGAGTTTAATGGAGTAACTAACACAAATCAACTCATTTTGAAGAAACGTGTAAAGCAACAATCTTTAATCATACTATTTTTAGAAAATGTGCTTTAAAATTTGAAAAATGCGCGGCTAAAGCAGTGCCGTTAACGAAATTTCCATTTTCTTAACAAAATTTTGGCCATCAGCGTTACCAAAAAGCAGTAAACAGCAAAGGAATGCTGTAGCGCGCCTTCGGTAATCCAATTTAATTCATTACAATTTATCCATTGATGTAACGACATCTGATCGGATAATTGACAATCTTTTTGATCACCTTCAAAACTGATCATACAAAGTTCTTCAAAATCTAAATATTCATTTATTTTGCAGAAACTTCCAAAATCTGAATAATTGAATTCTAATAATTGAAGTGGGTACGGTGTTGGATTGATATAAGCAACTTCCTTTTTTCTTAACATAATAATCCCCATTCGTCATCTCAAATCTGCAATTTATCTTTATCATGTAACAAGGTATGTTGATTTATTTTTTATCATTAGAAAGATTTTTAACATGAAAAAGTATGAAATTCAAACAAGAAACTGCGTAAAATACAGCATCAAGTTTAGTAGATTGACTAATTATAAATAAATTTTATGCAAAAAACCCGCATTTTTTAGCTATTTTTCGACTCAACAATCATTTAAGAGGGCATGAATTATTTTTTACCATGCTGAAGAAAAGCTCATGCAATCATCAGTAGCAACTCATCTTATGACAATCTTGTACGAAGATTAACGAATTTAATTGTTGAATGCTTTTTCGCAATCAAAAATATTATTTTCGTTATATACTGCTTCCACTTTGAATTTAGGAGTTTCGTCATTGCGAGCTTTTAGCGAAGCAGTCCAGAAGATATCAAGATGTAATCTGGATTGCTTCGTCGCAGACTCCTCGCAATGACAAACTTGAAACTCCTAATTTTAAAGTGGATCGAGTATAGATTC
>JAFECR010000021.1 GCA_018242045.1 Pseudomonadota bacterium
AAATTTCTGATACTGCAAAACAAATCATAGAATACAGGCCCAAGGTTATTGAAGCCATTAACTCAGGGGATCGATCCATTTTATTTACACTGCAAAAGCAGGGTTTTGATTTTAATATTGTTGAATGGGATGGATTAAATCCGTTCTATCATGCCATTAAGAAAAATGACCCCCTCCTTTTGCAATCTTGTTTTACAAAAAGCACAGAAATCAATGCCATTGTACCAAACGTTGGTACGCCCTTAACGTTTGCGATTAAATCAGGTAGTTTAAATCTTTTGGTTAATTTGCTAAAAGCGGGTGCTGCTATCACCGATGAAGTAAAAGCGGCCGCAAAGGATAAACAGGTTAATCTTGATGATTATATTATGATGGCTAAAAAAGAGGTACTTGCTTCTTACACTGCTACAACGGGCGGTGAAGAAATCTCAGACGAAATCAATCGAGCCTATCAGGATAAAAATGTGACGTTAGAACAATTTTATCATTTGGTTAAATTACCTCATGATAACCAAGCTGCCAGAAAAAAATTACGGTTTTCAGCAAATGAAAGCAAAAACGAACCAAAAGTGGATTTGGAGAAAGCCAATACACCGCCCTCTCCAAAAAAACCATCTTTCTGAAAATTATAGAAACTTGGAGCGCTTCAACCAATTATTATCGGGATAATAGGCGAAAATCAGCGAGCCATCTTTGATAGTTTGTATGATGGGGCTTGCAAGGCGCGTATCCAGTGCAGGACACCCCCAGCTTCGGCCCAAACGCCCAAGCCTATCTGCTGTACCTTCATTAACATAGCCTGCGCCATGCACAACGATTCTGCGACGTTCTGCGTTCCCATTAATGCCTTGCTCTAAGCCATGTAATGTTAAGGAAAGACCATGTTTACCTTGATACGTTTTACCAGTAACAAATACACCTAAACTGGATTGCAAGCTTCCTGGTTTATCTGAAAATTGAGTCGCAACATTACCACCACTACCGCTACCATGAGCAACCAAGGTATGATAAATCACTTTTTGTTTATTCATATCAAGCACCCACAACCGACGTTTGGTTGAAGGCAGCGAATAGTCGATGATAGTCATCAAAGATTTTCGCGCAACGCCCATCGCATTGGCTTTTTGATGTGCTTTCATCGCCATTTGTAAAACTTTAGGGTTAATTTCTTTAAATGCCGAAGGACTTTTTGCTGTTTTTAAGCTAAATAATCCCGAAGGCTGTAGCACCACATCGCTGACGGGCTTACTATTACCTGTGATACAGATACTCATTAAAAGAGCAGTAAAAATGGTTTTTTTATGGTTAGCTAACTTTTTAATAATTCTTGGCATTGTTGTCATATTTTCTCCTTTTACTAAAACTGAGCACGAGGCAACAAGTGCAAAATAACGGCCCTGGAATATAACAGCATTAAGTATTATTACAAAGCTAATTTGCAAAATATGCTGAAAAAATCAGAAAATTGTGTTTATCAGCTAAGGCAGCTTTGAAAAATGAGTTAAATAACAAAATTTTAAATAAGGCAAAAATTTGTTATTATGCTAATCATAGTAGAACGATTCATTTTCTAAAACTTAATGAAATAAGGAATTTAACTCGTGTTTACAAGAATATTTATTGCAACTTGTTTGATCTTCCTGGTTGGCTGCTCGCAGCAACCTATCAAAGTTGATGATGCTATGCCAAGCAAGCATAAACCCGAGGCACAACAACAGCAACCTCAAGAATCTAAAGAATCTAATGAAACGAAACAATCTAAAGACACAAAACTATCTAAAAATACGAAACAATCTAAACAATCTAAACAACTCCAAAAACAACTGACTTCAAATCACTGGCAAGCAGAAGGCCGTATCGCTGCAAGCAATGGCAAGAAAGGTGGCAATGCTTCCTTTGTCTGGACTCAAAAAGGAGATTTCTACCAAATTAAATTATTTGGTCCTTTCGGATCTGGCAGTCTTTCCATCACCGGTAACGCTCGCTATGTTGAGTTACATGAAGCCAATGGCAAAATTACAAAAGCAAAATCCCCCGATCAATTGTTGAAAAAGGTGGCTGGTTTACAAGTGCCTGTGAATGGATTACGTTATTGGTTACGCGGCGTTGCGTCACCTGCCAGCGCAATTAATAATCAACAATTGGATAATGCTGGCTATCTGCGACATTTGGTACAACAAGGCTGGCATATTGATTATGAAAGTTTTCACAAAGAATCTTCGCCATTTTTACCTCATAAGCTGCGTTTACAAAATGGTCCTATCAAATTAAAACTGGTGATCACACGCTGGAAACGAATTGGTGCTTAAGAAAAAAAATGAATGCGCTTAGCCTCCCTTCTCCTGCTAAAGTTAATCGTTTCTTGCATATTACTGGGAGGCGCAAGGATGGCTATCATCTTTTGCAAACGCTATTTCAATTTCTTGATTATGGAGATGAACTACATTTTGAGTTACGCGACGATAATCAGATCTGCCTTTATCCTTATGCTCACTTGGGTATCACGCAAGCAGAAAATCTGATTTATCGAACCGCGCTAACTTTACAACAAGCTGCCAATATTCAATATGGTATCAACATTCACTGGAAAAAACGCTTGCCAATTGGCGGCGGCTTAGGCGGCGGTAGTTCCAATGCGGCAACTTGCCTGTTTGCACTTAATTGGTTATGGCAACTTAATTGGCCTTTATCCCGACTCAGAGAGTTAGGTGTTACTCTTGGAGCAGATATCCCTTTCTTTCTTTTTGGGCACAGTGCTTTTGGGGAAGGTATTGGCGAACAGCTATCCGAGACGCCCCTAGATCAACCCTGGTTTCTCGTTGTGATACCACCTTGCCAAGTAGCTACTTCAAAAATGTATGCACATTCTGAATTGACAAGAAACACGCCAACCCTCAGAATAGGGACCCTTATCGAGGGTGGAATTGAACAGCACCTTAGTAAATTAACAAATGACTTTGAACCTGTGGTTCGAAAATGTTATCCTGAGGTAGATGAAGCTTTAAAGTGGTTATCTAACTATGGAGAGGCTAGGTTAAACGGATCCGGTGCGAGCGTATTTGCTTGCTTTTCAACAGAAGAAGAAGCAAAAATTCTTGCGGAACGTTTACCTTCTCAGTTCACTTGTTTTATTGCTAAAGGGCTAAATGTTTCTCCGCTCATGCAAACAGCAATGAGCATTGGTATCAAATATGACAATTGGGGTGTCGCCAAGCGGTAAGGCACAGGGTTTTGATCCCTGCATACCTAGGTTCGAATCCTAGCACCCCAGCCACTATAGGTTTTCAATCAATGTACTAAAGGGTTTCCACCATGTCGGATATGATGATTTTCAGTGGGAATGCCAACCCGCGTCTTTCTAAAGAAGTTGCAAAACGTCTTAATGTGCCTCTTGGCAATGCCACACTTGGTCGCTTCAGCGACGGCGAAATTATGATCGAAATCTTAGAAAACGTGCGCGGCAAAGACGTTTTTGTTATTCAATCTACCTGTGCCCCCACCAACGATCATTTAATGGAATTACTCTTACTCACCGATGCCTTAAGACGCGCTTCTGCCTTGCGAGTAACGGCAGTTGTTCCTTACTTTGGATATGCAAGACAAGATAGACGAGTACGTTCATCTCGCGTACCCATCTCTGCCAAAGTTGTGGCCGATATGATGGCAGCTGTGGGTATCGATAGACTTCTGACTGTTGATTTGCATGCCGATCAAATCCAAGGCTTTTTTAATATGCCTGTCGATAATGTCTATGGTTCTTCTGTGCTCATTAACGATATGCTTAAAAAGGATTACGAAAATCCTGTTGTTGTTTCTCCCGATGTTGGCGGCGTTGTTCGTGCACGTGCTATCGCTAAACGTTTAAATGATACGCATTTAGCCATTATCGACAAACGTCGTCCACAACCCAATGAAGCACGGGTGATGAATATTATCGGCGATGTTAAAAATAGGATCTGCATTTTAGCTGATGATATTGTGGATACAGCCGGAACCCTTTGCATGGCAGCAGAAGCGCTTAAAACTGAAGGCGCTATCAAAGTGGTTGCTTATGCTACCCATCCCGTCTTATCTGGAAATGCGATATCAAATTTAGAAAACTCTCAGATTGATGAACTTGTGGTTACAGATACCATTGTTTTACAGCCTGGCGCACAACAATGTGCAAAAATTCGACAACTCAGCATTGATGCTATGTTGTCAGAAGCGATACGCCGGGTCAGCAATGAAGAGTCTATTAGCTCCATGTTCTCAGTTGTTTAGCAAACTATTAGTCCTTTTGCTTTGTTGCTATCAACTCCTATGGTAAACTCACTCCCCTTGCGCACGAAGTTATACTCGCGTGCCAGTTTGAATTTAGCTTTATGGTCGCAATAAAGCTTTTTATATGTCTAATGGAGTTTTGTCATGGCAAAATTAAAATTTGAATTAGAAATAGAACCACGTGAATCGTTAGGGAAAGGTGCGAGCCGCCGCCTGCGTAAACACGACAACAAAGTACTTGGCATTATATTTGGTGGAGATGAGCCCTCACAACCGATTATGCTTGACCACCATCATGTAAAGCATGCACTTGAAAATGAAGCCTTTTATTCTCACATCTTGACGTTAAATCAAAGCGGCAATAAGCAAAAAGTGGTGCTTAAAGATATCCAAAGACACCCTTACAAGCCTCGTATCATGCATATGGATTTTATGCGCATTAGCGAAAACAAACCCATTACTATGCATGTCCCTTTGCATTTTCCCGGGCAAGAATCAGCACCAGGTGTTATGACTGGTGGCGGCATTGTCACCCATCACATGGTAGAACTTGAAATCAAATGTTTACCACGCGATCTCCCTGAATATATTGAAATTGATTTATCGAATGCTGAATTAAATACTATCATTCATTTATCTCAAGTTCAGTTACCCAAAGGCGTTGAAATGGTCGCCGTGGTACACAGCCACGAAGATGATTTGCCTGTTGTTAGTATACATAAACCTAAAGCTGTTGTTGAAGAAGTAGCAGAAACCCCTGAAGAAGGTGGTGCAAGTGAAAAATCAGCTGAAGCAGGTAAAGAAAACAAAGGCAAGGAAAGCAAAGGTAAATAAACCTTGGCAATTCAATTGATTGTTGGCCTTGGTAACCCAGGGCCAGACTATGCAAAAACGCGCCACAATGTTGGATTTTGGTTTGTTGAGATGCTTTGTGAGCAACAACGTGCTGCTTTTGCACCCGAGCCAAAATTTAAAAGCCTCATGACTCAAATCTCTATCGATGGCCATACTTGTCGCGTATTACAACCTGTCACTTATATGAATCGAAGTGGCGAAGCTATTCAAGCGGTGCTTAATTTTTTTAAGCTCAAGCCCGATGAAATGTTAGTGATCCATGACGAGCTTGATTTACCCTGTGGTAGCGCTCGTTTGAAATTCGATGGCGGTCATGGCGGTCATAATGGGTTAAGAGACATTATTTCACGTCTTGGTACCAATCAATTTTACCGTTTGCGTTTAGGTATAAGTCACCCTGGCAGTAAAGAAGAAGTACTAAATTATGTTTTGCATAAACCTTCTTTAAGCGATAAACAAAAAATTCTGGAAGCGATTGACAAATCTATGTCTGTTCTTTCGGATGTTGTGGCAGGAAAAATAGACAAAGCAATGAATCATTTACATACAATTGCAAAGTAAAATTAGGAAAAAATTATGGGATTTAAATGTGGCATTGTCGGTTTACCCAATGTAGGAAAATCCACCTTATTTAATGCCCTTACCAAAGCAGGTATTGCTGCCGCTAATTACCCTTTTTGCACCATCGAACCTAATGTTGGTATCGTTACAGTGCCCGATCAGCGTCTTGAAAAACTTGCAGAAATTGTAAAACCTCAAAAAGTGGTACCCACTATTATGGAATTTGTGGATATTGCAGGCCTTGTTAAAGGGGCTTCTAAAGGAGAAGGGCTTGGAAATCAATTTTTAGCCAATATTCGAGAAACAGCAGCCATTGCACATGTTGTACGCTGTTTTATCAACGATGATGTGGTGCATGTCTCTGGCAAAGTGGAACCACTAGAAGATATTGAAACCATTAACACAGAATTATTATTAAGCGATATAGAAACGGTTGACAAAGCGCTCAATAAAGCACAAAAGTTGGCCAAATCTGGTGACAAAGCATTAAAACATGACCAAGAATTATTAACGCAACTGCAAAATCATCTCAATGCCGGCAATCCAGCACGTACTTTCAATTGCACAGCAGAAGATAAACCCACCATTAAAAACTTAAATTTATTAACCATGAAGCCAACCATGTATATAGCCAATGTGGATGAAAAAGGCTTTAGCAATAACCCCATTTTAGATAAGGTGAGCGAAATTGCCGAAAAAGAAGGCGGTGTAGTTGTACCGGTGTGCGCTGCATTAGAAGCAGAAATCGCTGACTTAACCGACGAAGAAAAAATTGAATTTTTAGCAGAATTAGGTTTAACGGAACCAGGTTTAAACCGGGTCATCCGCAGTGGCCATAAATTATTAAACTTACAAACCTATTTTACAGCGGGTGTTAAAGAGGTGCGGGCCTGGACAATTCCAGTGAATGCGACAGCACCACAAGCCGCTGGCGTGATACATTCTGATTTTGAAAAAGGTTTTATTAGAGCAGAAGTGATCTCTTATGAAGACTTTGTCCAATACAACGGTGAACATGGGGCTAAAGAAGCCGGTAAATGGAGACTAGAAGGCAAAGAGTATATTGTGAAGGATGGAGATGTTATCCATTTTCGGTTTAATGTATAGCAAAAGTCATTGCCATTTTTGTTAGTTTACACATTATATTTACCTTGCTTGACAACACCCAGCTCTATCGCCAAAATGGCCCCCTTCTATCAAAAAATATGGCTATGTAGCTCAGCTGGTTAGAGCGCGGCACTCATAATGCTGAGGTCGGTGGTTCGAGTCCACCCATAGCCACTCTTATTCCTGTACAATTGCTATATTTAATAACCCAAAAAAATCAAGCAGCGTATATACTCGAACCAGACTGGATTGCCACGTCGCTTCGCTCCTCGCAAAGACGGATCAATAGCAGGCTGTTTCTAATTTCAAACTGGAATCAGTATATACTCACGCCATTTTGATTTTAGGCTAGGCGGCAAGAGAACGAATCCCCAGGCGTGCAGCTTTGATTAGTGTATGACTGGGGTGAGTAAGCGTAGGCAACAAAGCCTAAATTTAAACTGGGAAGAGTATATACTCTTTCCAGTGGTGGTTTAGTAAATTTATGGACAACAACTTATGGATAAATACGAAAAAATACTCACTTTGAGAGGGCGTCAATTAAACAAAGCGCTTGACAGATTAGCTTATAGTTATGAAAAGGTAAAAAAATTACCACTAACCATTGAAGCATTTGATGATGAAACTTTAGAAACATGGGAAAGTTTTTCGGCAAGATTTTCCAGAGCTTCCGACATTTTTCTTTCACAATACTTACGAACATATATTTTGACAACTGACAAAGGGTTTCAAGGCACCATGAGAGATTTCCTTAATGTAGCCGAAAAATTGGGCTTAATTGATGATGCACGAGCTTGGATGCACATTAGAGAACTCAGAAATATTGCTGCTCATGAATATACAGAAGAAGATTTAGTCGCTGTTTTCAAAAGGCTGCTGCTAGAATGCCCTAGGCTATTAAGCATTAAAGAAAAAATAAATGCGATTAACTAAGCAAGAAGTTTCAGGAATTGTTGATGCGATAGAAAAGCATCTTACTACTACTAAGATAGGTGAACTTAGATTGTATGGCAGCCGAGTTGATGATACCCAAAAAGGTGGAGACATTGACTTACTATTGATTATGCCTACCATTGAATATAAAAGAAAACTCTTTGAGAATAAACATAAAATTTTATCTGATCTAAAGGAAAATATTGGAGAACGAAAAGTGGATCTTTTAATTTGTGCAAAACAGGATATTGTAGATGATCCTTTTGTGAATTTAATTTACCCATCATCCATTCTTTTAATCAGGTGGTAGCTCAATAAAATGCTTGAAGAAACAGAAAACCAAAAATTTACAAATTACAACATGTGTAATCAGGTGCTGGCAACTATTTTGGAAACTGCTACTTAAGAAATCACCAACAGTAATTGTACTTCAGAGCAAGCCTCTATATTCTAGTGATGATTACTCTATTATTATTTATTTAGCAATAAAACTATGATACCATCCTTTCCTTTTATTTCTAAAATTTTTAAGGTTTACGATGAAGTACACTATTAACACTGCTAGATATTATTTTTTTTATAGACCAAAAAATTTCTTACTCAAAAATAAATTCCCTGTTATGTTCGCCGGTCTTGCAGGCGCTGCAAGCTTCTTTTTAGTAGGAAGTACCGGACTAACTGCTGGGTTTGCTTCAATCCTGGGATTTGCTGGGGTAAGGCTGATTCAATTTACGGGACAAAAAATAAGAGACCTAGCTGCCAAAGAATATTTAAAAATAGATTCTGAAACGCTCACCGATGATACGCGCCTTGGATTTCAAAGAGGTGTTAAAGCCAGTGAAAACACGATAGATTATTTAGCCAGTTTTTTTGATAAAAATGCAATTTTACATCCTAAAGCCTATTATGCTGGCTACGAAATTGCTGTACGCAGGGATAAAGCAACCGGGATTGCAAAAGAGAATTTTGAAGATGACATTAATGCAATTTGCTTTATGAACGGCAGTAATTTAATTGATCTTAAAGAAGTTGCGAAATTCAAAGAACAACCTCAAGAAAGTCGTAATAATCAACTACGGGCTAAAATAGCAAAATGTAAAGCTCTTGGGATTTATGAAACAAAATTCAAGCAGGCTAGAAGTTTATTGGCTGCTGGGGCTGATCCCAATTATGTTTCTGAAACAGACAAATTAAGCTTAATTGAACGCGCTATAGATATTGGTGATTTACGTTATTATAATCTGTTATTAAAACATAATGCGGTTCTTTTTAGAGATTCAGAACTTGCCAATAAAGTACTATGGGAAGCCATGGAGCGCGGTAATCAACCAGCTACTGCTTTAGATCTAGATCCAAATCAAAATCATATTGCGATAGCAGATTCGATTGCAAGCCAACTAAAAACAACAAAAGAAGCTATTCTTAGCATGGATAAAAGCACCACCTCTTTTTATGATTTATCAAAAAATCTTGAAAAAGATAACAACAATAAAAAATCCATTCGGTAAGTTAGCTTTTCATTATCCAGGGATGGATATAAGTGATAACAATGTTTGAAGAAAAAGAAAATCAAAATACATTAATTAGCTTTGATGATTTTAAAAAAGTAAAAATGTGCGCAGGCACCATTATTGAAGCAACGCTTAACCAAAAAGCAAAAATACCTGCATACGTTCTAACCATTGATTTTGGCGAACTTGGCATTAAAACAAGCTCTGCGCAAATTACCCAACATTATACTCCAGAATCTTTAATCTCAATGCAAATTATCGCTGTAATGAATTTCCCACCTAAAAAAGTGGCCGGTGTCAACTCGCAAATTCTGGTGCTAGCGTGCGTGTCTAATGAAACTGGAACTGTATTGCTTCAACCAACGCATCACGTTCCAAATGGTTCAATCATCGCATAAATATTACTAAAATCGAAATATCCTTCTATTAATGCTTTGGCTGTGCCAATATATGCTGTTTTAACTAAAGGAATATAAAAAATGAAAACAGAAAGTATCAGGTTATTCCAACAAGAGATGTGCAATATTATTCTTTCAAATGAAGATATCGATAAAATCAATAGCTGCAATTCTTTTGAAGATTTTCTAAAAAATTTTGATAAAAAAATCAACTTGATCAAAATAGAGTGTGATATCTTGATAAGATATGACAAATTGATGGAAGCTTTAGCAGGGCTAGAATTTAATTCTTTAGAAATTATTACTAATTCATTGGATGATAATGCAGCGCAAAAATTGGGAGAAAATTTGACTAAGCCCAGAAGTTTTAAAGAGCTTTCAATTTGTATAAAAAAACAAGATCCTTCCCCCATAAAATATTTTAACTTACCCCTGATCACGGCTAAGGGGGCGAAGATATTAGGAGAAGGTGTCACGAAAGCGAATTTGCAGACGCTCACTATACAATCTTCCTTAAGGGGATTATCCGCAGGGGTTGCCCTGTTGCAAGCATTGAATAATGCAACAAATTTAACAACACTCAACTTGCCTGATAATCAACTTTTTTTTAAAGAAAATAAAAAAATTAACTTTATAAATCCACTTTTAGATTATTCTCAAGATGAAAAAAATGAATTTATTAACTTTGGTAAGGCGATTTCAAAAACTCATGTTGAAAAGCTGAATCTTGATGGTAACGACATAGCTTGTGTAGAGCTACAGCAATTTTTTGTTCAACAAAAGCATACCTCACCCTTAAAAATACTAACATTGAACAATAATGATATAGGTAATCTAGGCTTTGAAATGTTGATAGAATCATCTGGCGTTGTAGGTCTTGTTAATCTTCAACTTCGTAATAATTTAATATCAAGCATTAAACAAGCTCCTTTTAAGTATAGTCAGCTGCAATTTTTAGATCTATCCGGTAATCAATTGTTCGACGAATATGATAAACTCACCGATATCATTCCAAATACTTCACTACAAAAGCTTGTAACCTCAACAACAGAGGCGATCTCCTCAACTATACATTTTAAAAACTTTGTATCAGCACTTCAAAAAAATGAAAATAAAGTACAAAATGAATTGATTAAATTTAACAAGTTACTTTTAGAATTTTATATGTGTACGGAACATATAAAATTTCCCCCTGAGTTGACCTCAACCATAACAAAGACATATATCAATGCTTTTAGCCCAACTAGAGCTCGAGCAAGACAAGAGAACGAACCTCAACAAAATTTAGAAAATAAAGACGAAAGTTCAGCAATCATGAAGATATTTAAATTTCTGAGAATATATTAAGCCTGGGAGAGTGAAACTTAGCTGTTGTTTTTTGTCTATGTCCCCACTTAAGGTCTGCTCCCACTTTACAGAAAGTGGGAATAAGTTCGCTACAGGGCGTGCAATATCAACGATTTGATGTCATGTTTCTTTAGCGCCTATTCTTCGGTTCTTTACTGTGTCTCAAATACCATTTATCGGGTAAAATTTTAAAATAATCCCAAATATAGTAAACTTACAAAGTTTTTCATGCGTTATGGTAGATACATATTATGAAGCGAGGTGTTCCTCCGGATGGAATTGATAAGGAAAATCAAGCAAAAAAAAGAAAGATGAATGATCCTAATCTCAATGAAACTGTCAATGAGATTCCAAGACATTCCCTTCTAAAAACGGCAACTTCTCAAATATGGAATTTCATTAACAGATATACAATGCCTCTTTGGCAAACAAAACCAAAAATAGCCACTGGTTCTTTACTGACTCAAGAATCAAATATAAATGCTGAAGTTTTAATTGCACCTTCATCGCCAACTGAGACTGCTGAATCGCTAACAAACCCTACAGTGCAAGAAACAGCATCTTCACTGAATTTAAATAGCGATCGTTCCCAATCCTCACCAAAGCCGAATGAATTATTAGCAATACTTGATTCCTTAACAATTCCCGTGGTGCAAACACAAGCAAATAAAGAAGCTGCCTTGTTAATTGCTGTTAAAGAAGGAGATCTCGATACACTTTCTAATTTGATTAAACAAGGTGCAAATGTTAATGCAATTGGTGAAAAAAATATCACTCCATTAATCCTTGCAGCTCAGAAAGGCGATATAAAAGCAACTCAACTCTTACTAGACGCTAGCGCTAATATCGATTTGTATGATAACAATCATAATACTGCTCTCATGTTCGCGGCACAGCATGGTCATGATAAAATTATAGATGTGCTGCTCAAAGCTGGTGCAAAGATTAACGCAATAAATCAAATCGGTGATACTGCATTCATACTTGCTGCGAAGGAAGGAAATATTCCAGTAATGAGAACGCTTATCAGAAATGGTGCCTTCATGCCTGATTGTGAAGTTGATTACAAACCATTAGACTGGCGAGATCGCCCTTCTGAAATCAATAGCGCAATATTAAGTGCCTGGTCTGCTTTGAATAATGACTCCCAAAGTAATTGGGGATGTTTCAATGGGAGAGATGCATATGAGTCTTGTGGTATTAAACAGCATGAATTAGTTAAAAGTATCATAAAAAACAATCCAGAAAAAAAAGAGTTTTATGTATTAGATATAGGGGCAGGTAATTTTCAATTTGGTAATGCATTAGCTGAATTTTTAAATTCAGCATCAGATCTTCCTAAGGATGTTAAAGTAAACATTATTAGCATCAGAGGAGAGTCTAATTTAAATCCAGAAGTAAAAGAACTGGGTATTTGTAAAGTGTTTGAGCTTGGCGCTTTCAAAATTGAAAATCTTATTGAAGAATTTACTGCTCGAGATTTTGATCTCAATAAGAAGTTAGATCTAATCGTTTCAAATTGGTGTTTTCGACACCTAGTAGATCCCGTAGGCACATTTTTACAAGCTTATAGTCTCTTAAGACCTGGCTCTGGCCTCTTGAATATGGATGGCTTTCTTTATACACGTGGATGTAAAGGCAAACTCACAGATGACAGTCTATTTTCTCGTGAATTCCATCAATTTGAGCATAACATGTTTTCACTACTTCTTGACACAAAGGCACCTTTTTTGATCTGCGAAGTGGACGGTAACTGGTCTTTGAGTCAATTCCTTCTAAAAAGACCAAATGAATCAGAATGCCAGTTACCGCTGAGTTACAAAACATTAAATAAAGAAGTTTATAGTAAAGGTACTCAAGTGGGATCATGCTGTATTACAGAGTTTAATGAATTAAAACTTGATATTCGATTCATAACCTCGTCATATTCGACGAATAATCTAACTGGTAATAAGGATCTATATGATTTCTTAATTGAGCATGATCTGGTTTATAAAAACCATAATGATTTATTTCCTAAATATAATGGGCTTCTTGAAGAGGAGCAACCTAAAGCAATAAATGACAGCTTAATAGGCTTAGAAAATATCAACCAAAAACGCAAATTCACTGTTCTATAGAGGGAAACCAACTTTGCACAATTGAACTCAATTATTTCCACTAGTACACGAAACCGCCCATTTTACTGAGTCTATTCTAAACTACGAAATATTTTCCTTTCACCCATCGCTTTTTAGATTTTCGATGTAGTACCACTCGCACATGCTTCAACTTTAGCTAATCCTTAGGTCCACGCAATCTCCATTTCTCTTGGCAATTCACCGTATTTGATAGGCAAAGTCGCACATTCTAAAAAACCCATGAGCATCAAGCGAAAAAGATTGCGAAGAATGACCTTGGTTGGTTTATTCATCATCAATGAGATTTGTTCACAATTCCATGAACATAAAAACGGAACATCATGAGTGCTGGTGGTAGCGAGCCACATCCATAAGGTTTTTTCCTCATCGGTTAAATAAGGATGATGAAATAACGCTTTAAGGTTAACGAATTTAACTGCACAAAAGCATTTATTCGCCGCACAAATAATGGGCAAAGCAAGATTGTTTTGCATAACTACATTTCCACTAACTAGGTTAGATAATAAACCCAAATAGAAAAAACAGGGATTTTTTTGTTAAAAAACCGCTAGTTGGTACAAATCAAGGCAACTTCTCAATAAAACCGGATAATGTGTGTAATTAATCGCAAAACTTGTTTAGCAGCAAGCGTAAAACTATAATCA
>JAFECR010000022.1 GCA_018242045.1 Pseudomonadota bacterium
CGCTTACTCACCCCAGTCATGTACAACCTAAAGCCACACGCCTGGGGATTCGTGCGTTTGGCGCGCCTCGGCTAAATTTAAACTGGTTCGAGTATATATTTTTTACACTTTGAATTTTCTGCTCTAAGGTTACCCAGAATGCGAATATATCCAAGTAAGACGAAAATTGATGGAATTTCAATGAATGTGGGGAAAATTGTTAAATTAAATGCAAAAGAGATCTATCGCCGATAAATGACGATCTAAATCTATTGTTTCTAGAATTGTTGGCAGCTATAATCATCGATTTGGTTGGTATGTTATGAAGTCTAAACCCAAGCTCTTTTTTATTGCCTTTCTTCTAATGATTTCATTTGCTTCAGTGAATGCTGTGTTGTTTACACCTGCATTGCCGAATATTGCGATTTTTTTTAATATTTCCCCAGAGGTCGCGCAATATACCATTTCTTGGTTTTTAATTGGTTATGCGCTTGGACAATTACTCTATGGGCCTGTTTCCAGTCGTTATGGTAGAAAGCCGGCGCTATATTTTGGCATTTTGTTGCAAATACTCTCAAGTTTAAGCTGTATTTTAGCTGGTATCTTGAGTTCTTTCGAGCTTTTAGTGATTAGTCGCTTTTTTGTTGCCTTGGGTTCAGGTGTGGGCCTTAAGATGACGTTTACTTTAGTTAATGAATTTTATGAACCTAAAGCCGCAAGTCAAAAAATTGCTTATCTTACTCTTGCCTTTGCAGTGACCCCGGGTTTGGGGGTTGCACTTGGTGGGCTGTTAAATGCCCAGTATGGCTGGGAGAGTTGCTTCATTGCCGGTGCAGTTTATGGGATCATTTTGCTTCTATTGATTTCGCAATTACCAATCTCGTCAAACCAAAAAGATCCTCAGGCTTTGCAATGGTCCACGCTAAAAAAGGCTTACCTTATTCAATTTACTAACACTAAATTAATTGCTGGTGGGTTATTGATGGGTGGATGTACCAGCATCATTTATCTTTTTGCAGCTTTAGCGCCATTTATTGCTATTGATATTCTGCAATTAAATAGTGAGCAATATGGTACGGCGAATATTATACCTGCCATTGGGCTTATCATGGGGTCACTTTCCTGCGCCCAATTAGTAAAATATTTTGAACTTGCAAAACTAACGAAACTTGGCTTAGGAATCAGTACCTTGGGTTCTGTTATTTTGCTTATTGCAATGACGCAAGCAATTTCGCCTATCTTCTCCTTATTCTTACCCATGGTCATGATATATTATGGTTTATCCTTAATTTTACCTAATGCTTCAAGTGTAGCTATGAGCTCTGTTCATGATAAAGCACATGGCTCTGCTGTTTTAAATTTCATTAATTTAGGCATGGCAACGGTCATGGTATTAAGTATGGAATGCTTTACGACGAAAGCATTGTCATTGCCAATAGTTTTTCTTGTTTTATGTTTTATCATGATCCCTGTATATTGTGGTTTAATGAAAAACAACAAAGCTAATTAGCTCAAGCATTTTGTCATGGACTTTTCGACTTGAGCTAGTCTTTTTTAATAGGTAGACGAGCTATGTCAATTCTAAATTTTTTATCTATAATCGGAAAAAATATTAAAGATCAAGATTTTGACGAAGTTAATAAGAACAGAGATTTTGAGAAAACTTTTTCAGGTGAGAACATGCATATAGCCTCTATAAATGAGGGGCTGTCCTTAACATTCAATGCAGAAGATAATCTAATTAAAATAGAAATGCAAATTGATAAAAAATGGTATCAATATTTTGTAACTACCTATTATCAGGCGCTAGCAAACGCAACGCATAAAGCTGACATTATTAAATATTTAGGACAGCCAACGGCGATAATGAGTTATCCTCAATCTTCATTAATTGTTGATGAACAGATCTTATATAATAAAGAAAAATATTGGTTATGCATGAAATTCAATCAAGAAAAGCTCAGTAGCATCACTTTGCTTTCCCCCGCATTAATTCCACAAAGCATCAAGCATAATTTTATCCCTATCCGTGGCTGCAAGTCTAAAGACTAAGGACATCCATCTTGAACAAGTCTGTATGGGACAGCCATGACTGTCTCTATGCTTAAATAATGCAGTAATGCATTATGAAAACTGTTGCAAAAATCATATTCGAGAGAGTAGAATTTTTTTATATATGTTTGGTTGAGAAGTATCCCATCATGACAATTGCTCGTTCTATTAAAGTCGATTTAAGCGTTACGCCCTACTATCACTGTTTGGCACGCTGTGTTCGGCGTACGTATTTATGTGGGCAAGATATTGAAACAGGTAAAGATTTTTCACACCGTAAACAATGGATTGTTGGTAGATTAAAGCAACTCGTATCTCTATTTGCAATTAAAGTTTGTGCTTATGCCATCATGAATAATCATTATCACTTAGTGCTTTATATCAACGAATCTAAAGCTAGGGCTTGGCAAGATAAAGATATTTTCGAGAGATGGGAAGCGTTATTTCCAAATGATATCCGACAATTTATGAATAAAATGCCAAATAATACTGAGATTCAATCCAAATTGTTGATATGGCGAGAACGCTTGATAAGCCTTAGCTGGTTTATGAAGTGTTTAAATGAGCCTATCGCTCGCTCTTCTAATTTAGAGGATGATTGCACAGGCCGTTTTTGGGAAGGTCGATTTAAATCACAAGCTTTGCTTGATGAAGGTGCTGTACTTTCTGCTATGGCTTATGTGGATTTGAACCCAATTCGTGCTCAAATAGCAAATACTCCAGAATCATCTGAGTTCACCTCTATTTATGAGCGTATCCAAGTCTTAGCAAAAAACCTGAAAAAAAAGCCTTTTCAAAATATCGAGAACGTAAAGCAGCCCAAAAAATTGATGCCGTTTCATTCAGCTAATGAAAAAGAGGCTACCATAAATTTTAAACTTTCAGATTACTTAAAATTAGTTGATACAACAGGAAGAATTATTCTTCAAAACAAAAGAGGCGCTATTCCAGAAGATCTAACGCCAATTCTTTTTCGTTTAAGGTTAACACCAAACGGTTGGTTGGAAATGGTAAAAGGTTTAGAGAAGGGCTTTTTTTATGCTATTGGTCATGAAGCTAGATTGCGTTCTTTTGGAATAAGATATACTAACCGAGTACCGAAAGGCGTTACCAAAGCAAAATGTTGCTATTTAAAAACGGCATAATATTAAAGGTAGTGAGGTTCGAGAGAATATTCTTGTGCTAGTGTATTTTTTATCGTTGCTGAGATAAGATTTGGTATCGAGAATTGAACTTCCTTGTTCAAGAGACAGTATTTATTTTGGACCACTACTACCAAAAGAATGAGGCTTATTTGGTAATTTGCTTTGTTCAAGAGTGTTTTGAGGAGAACTTTTCAAAGCAATTACATTTTTTTAATAGCTGGGTTACTGATATATCAAGGATCCCATAATTGTGCTCTAAAATCTTCATTTTGATCTTCGTATAAATTTTCATGATTATCTAGTACAAAGTAACCATTTAACATAATTCACTCCCCAATTTCGGTTAAAATTATATTTTAATGGATTCAAGAAAGTTTGTTAAAGGAATAATGAAGGAGATCTCATTTTCTCAGATAAATGGATAATGTTAAATAATATTCATATATTCATTCGATGGATGTCCTATTACTATAAGATTGCTTAAATGGATGTCCTGTTAGATATTAGATCCGAAATTTGTATATAATGGATGTCCTCTACATTATTTTAGGTATATTTCAATGAGTGTCACCATTCGAGAAGCAATAGAGGCAGATTTGCCTGCAATCATTAATTTATATTCGTTACTTGAGCTTAAAAAGCAAGAGGTTATATCGTTAGATGAGGCAAAGTGCATATTTGATAAAATGAAATCCTATCCTAATTACCGCATATATGTAGCCTTGTTAGCAGATGAAATTATTGGTACGTTTGCGCTTTTAATTATGGACAATCTTGCTCATGTAGGGAAGCCTTCAGGTATAATTGAAGATGTTGTCGTATCTTCAGCCTATCAAGGAAACGGTATCGGCAAACTAATGATGGCTACAGCAATGGAGGTTTGCCGCAAAGCAGGTTGCTATAAACTAGTACTCTCTAGCAATCTGAAAAGAGTCCAAGCACATAATTTTTATAAAGCTTTAGGATTTGAACAACATGGATGGAGTTTTTTAATTAATTTGCATGCTTAATAAAAGTGATGGCATTTTTGTTTCTAATTATACCGAGTAGTTGCACCTAATTGTATTTCTTTGCAATATGTGTATTTCTCCTTTATTTCTTTTATCCAATTTTATTGCTAATAAAAAATGTCTTAAATCGAAGTTGTCATCTGTTATTTACCTTTTGTCATAAATGAGTATATAGTCACTCACGTAACTGGTATTATTTCGTTATGAATCACGGTTAAGGCTTGGGGGACAAACAATGATTTTTTCAAATTTAATCGCGCAATTTTTGCCAATACTAAGTGAAAAAATGACTTCGATTTTCAATCAAATCGAATATATTTCTGATTACATTAATGAATATTCAACGATTGACAAGAATAATAGCGAACAATTTGACAAAGATACTTACTTAATGACAGCCAATATTGAAGAATCCTTTCAAGTTAATGAAGGATCCAATGCTGAGGTAAAAGTATTTGCTCCCAGCATTGTTAATACTTCTGCTGAACCTGAAGCAGGACACATGGGCGATTACATTAGAGTATTAAAAGCTTCTTATAATGTCACAGTTGAATCACAAGCAAGATTTCTTTCTTTTAAAATACAAAAGATATATCAACAAGACATTTCTTTTAAAAACGAAGAAACGGTTTCTTTAAAAGATGTCAATGTAAATGGTAATCTCAATGTTAAGGTTATGAATCAAAGCAATTTTGAGAAAAATCTAAATCTAAATCAAAAGGAAAAAGTAATTAAACTGGAAACTTTATTGCAAGAAATAGGTATAGAATTAACAGCCGTTCAAAAGCAAAAAGTAATGAAAGGGGGAATTTTATCAGAGGCACTTTCAATGCTTTCGCCCGAACAAAAAGCCTTTGTTTCGAATACTCTGATAGATCAAAACGCAGTCATTAATCTTGAATTAAATAACAAAGTAGGAATTAATGAATCTACCCCCCAAAAGGGGCCATTGGAATTTGTTGATACAAAACAATTGTTGACATATCTCATTAACATGAAAGATCCAATGACAGCTGCTGCAAAAAGCAAAGTAACTTCATCCCTGTTAAGCGTGGAACCATCACTTATTCCCTTAGCAGCTGAAGCAGACAGAGCACATCTAGAAAATTACACCATAAATAATTTATCATCCATAGGAAAAATGCAAAATACTATGGCTGATTTGTTGCTACAGACACCCAGTGCTATCTTAGAAGATCAGAAATTATCAGCAATGCTTCCGTTACTTATTAGTACGGTACTGCAAGATCTTAAAATGCCTACAATAAAAAATAATACAATTGAGCCATTTGATGGATTTGACGATTTGTTGATGCAGGAAAAAAAGCAAGTAGTTAAAGCCGAAACATTACAAGAAAAAACAGCAGAACTTTTAACTGAAGAAGTCAAACCAGGTGCATTAGTGAGTTTTGATTTGAGTATGCCAGTAAACATAGCAAAAGCCCAACAGTCACAACCCTCATTGGAAAGCAAGCTATTATCAGTGTTTGACAATGACAAATTAGGTTGGAACAAATTAGTACACGCTGCTTCTGCTGGAAAGCTTAACGATCAAGCAAAAAATATTATAGAAAAGATCCATACAGATGATTTAATCGATAAACTTAAAGCAATGCCAGATTCATCTCCTTCAAAAGATGATAGTGCAAGTAATTTGTCGCAGCTCTTATTTAATAAAAACCTTTTTGATAAAGATTTAAGACAGCAAACCATTTCAGAGCTGTTAAATGAACCGAATTGGTTAAAAATAGGACAACAAGCTTTTGATCTTAATGAAGACGAATTAGATGAAGCTGAAAAAGATATTTTTGAAGAACTTCTTAAAATTAAATTTGATGAACAAGGCATAAATGAATACATGGAAGAATTTATGGACACTATCCAGGAAATTGATATTACGAAAGTGGATGATACGCTGGCATTCTTATCTAGTTTAAGCGGCGTTGGTAGTAAGCCTGAGACAGTGCAGAGCCTGGCAGATATGCCACTCGTCAATAAATTATATTACATTGAATTTATTAAAGATTTTGCCCCAAGAAGATTTGAAAGTGTGGCTATTGAAGAAAAAGGGGAAAGTGATGTAGAAGGTTTTAAACAAATAAAGGATATGATTGATCTTTTAGACAAAAGGATGGAAGCCAATGAAGAAAATAATACAACGACGGATACGACAGACTCGCTCAATTCATCATTGAATCATAATGATTTACTCGATATGGCAGATGAAATATTAGCTAAATATGCAATCACGGATGACAGTTTGAATGATAATGCGATGACATCATCATTGAAATCTTTGTCGCTAGAAAACTTAAGCTATCAATCTTTGATGGATAGAATAGATAATGTTATGGAAAAATATGGGTTTTCAACAGAAGGTGAACTTAAAACACCTTCCGATGACGATACAATTGATTTCAAAGATGTATTGGCTCTTGACAGTGATCTGTTGGATAAGCTAGATGCTTCGATAAACTCTCAAAGAACACAGCAAGGAACGAGTGAGATTGAGCTATCTACAACAACGGCGGATCCTCATTCATGGATCAATCATACAGCTACGGCACCTAGTGTAGATCCTGTGATTAATATTCATCAGTCAATGGATGTCTCAGTGATGTAGCAAATGTAAATGCATTCTGCTAGGGTGTGAGTACTTAGCAGAATGAAATATCTTGTTGGGGACAGAAATTTAAGCATAGGGATAGGGATAGGGATAGGGATAGGGATAGGGATAGGGATAGGGATAGGGATAGGGATAAGGGATGAAGCACAACCATTTGTTTAAGTTTATATTAATGATTTATATTGCCCTCAATGTAGGGTGCAGCGGGACACTAACACAGTCTCATGGTGCAAATGGAATACAAATTAGCGCAGGTATGGATCAGGCTAAAATAGATGAACAAGCGCAAGAAGGACAGATGAGAAATATTCGCTAAGCATGAATTTATTTCCTCAATCTAATATAAGGATTGATTGAACAAGTTTCCAGATCACAACCATTTTTTTAAATGATCTTAAGCAAGCTGTACTTGGGTTGTCACATAGGGTCGTTTCTTGGCAAGCTTCAATGATAAAAGCCCACAGATGAAAATAATCAAGACTAATAAGGAAAATGCTAAGGAAAGTTCTGTTGCACTATAAAAACGCGCGCCCTCTTGAGTGAATTGACCTTTCCATTGCATGTCTAAATACCAGCCAATTATCTGCTGTATCAACGCGCCACCTAGCATATTTAGTGTGTTTACGACTCCCAAGGTTAAACCAGAATGTGCACTGGGGCTAGCTTGGGCAGCACCGGCAAAGCAAATCATTTCTGCACCACAGAAAATGCCAATTAAGGAGAGAATCATGGCAAGCTGCCAGGTATTGAGATGATTGGCAAAGAGTAAAATAGAAAGCGAAACCATAATGCCAACAATACAAATTTGGATCACAATTTTTAGCCTATCCATTTTTAAACTTAGCCAAGGCAGCACCAAACTGCCAAGTGTTAAACCGCCATATAAATATAAAGAAAGTTGAGCTGCATTTGCTCTTGATAACGAAAATTTTTCCATTAAAAAAGCAGTGCCCCAAAGATCTGCTAATACACATAATGGTGTATAGACACAAATGGCAATAATAGCGTAAATAATTATTTCTTTTTGTTTAAAAACTTCGATAATGCCTAGGCGAAAATGCGAAAAGCTATTTAGTATTGCCGGGGATGATTGCCTTGTTTTTGGAATAAGTACAAAAGTAAGTAGCAAAATAACTCCACCAAAGCCAGCACATAGTAATAGCGTATTTTGCCAACCGTTCATATCCAAAATGGAAACTAAGAACTTGCCAGACAAAAGTGCACCAAGTGTGCCGATGGCAAGGGTTATTCCCATGAAAAGGCCATGGTATTTTTTAGGAAGATGATCAGAAACTAATTTTAAGGCACCAATAAATGCTGGCGCAGAACCCAAGCCTATTAAAAATCGACCGACTTGTAGCATCCACACACTTTGTGCATAAGCAAAAAGACAGGTCCCGGCAATGCAGGTCAGGATAGAAAACATCATTACCCGCCGAGCGCCAAAATAATCTAGGATGAACCCCAAAGGGATTTGTAGTAAAGAATATGAAAAAAGGTAAATCGCACCAAGGGAGGAGAATTCTTGAGCTGTAAGCTTAAAAATTTCACGCAGTTCAACCACCATAATACCAGGAGAGACACGCAGGATATACTGATAAAAATAAAATAAAGTGATAATTAGCCAGGCAAGATAGTTTACAGGAATGATATTTTTGACTGATTTAATTTGATTCATCACTTCACCTCACCAAAATTTGATCCGAAAAACTAACGTCGTAAGACCAAGTCTTACGACTGCGTAGGGCGAAATGAAGCTGTAAATAGCATGATAGATAAATAAATATTTTTACACATAGCAGTCAAAATAATGACTTTGCTCCTTAGAGTCAAGTGTGTTTGTTAGATTAAAAGATAAATTGCCAAAATTCGCTGATAAACAGAATTTCGTGTAAGCACTTGTTAATCAGCTAATTAACAAGCGTCTCTTACTTTACTAGTTTGTTTAAGCACCGGAACTTCAGAACATAACAGGATCTATTTCTTGAATGGTTTAAATTACATAAAGGACTGTCAGGAACTGCAGCAATTGCATAAAGGACAGGCAAGAAACTGCAGCTAGAAAACGCCACATGGTTAGAAGAGGAAAAAGTGAATATAACCTTGCTATTTTTCTGGTTGTATCTGTACGTTGTGTAACTCATTAAAGAGGCTTTGCCTGCGAGTGAATTGCATTTGTTGGAAAAATCGAGCACCTCTTTGACGTACCTTATTAAAAGTATTTGTGTCAAGGCCGCTGATGAACACGCCACAGGATGACAATAGACAAGCAATCACCAAGCTTATTGTGAAAGGCTCTTTGCCAAATATTACCAATAAACCCATTGCTGCGATTCTAGCAATATAAGTAGCAGCACTTAAAAGATAAATATTGCCAAATTTCACCCCAAAATCCCACAATTGGTAAGCAAGACCTGCGCCAGTTAAGCCTGTTATCACAGCCATGGAACCTTGTGACCAAGAAGGCATCACAAAGGTCTCGAATTTAAGATGTAAGACAAAACAAACAACTGCACCAAGACCACAATACAAACCAATCATTTCTGTGGGAAGCGCCTTGTGATGACGTGAAAAGGCAGAATAGCCACCCCAAAGCAATGCGCCTAATAATGCTAAACCATAGCCAATACAATAATTAAAGCTAAAGCCATTAATATCGACTTGCTTGGCTACTAGAATAACGATGCCTAACAAGCCAAGAATGGCACCTAACAGATGTTGTAAGCTAAAACGCTCTTTAGGCAGCATGCAAGCAAAGGCAATTACTAAGCAAGGCCAAAGGTAATCTATTAAATCAACATGAGCGATAGGTGCATATTGAGCACCATGAATATAGGCAAAATCACTGGCGCAAATACCCAAAAAGCCAGCTAGCCAGACATATAACGGTTGCTTGATGATATGCCAGCGCTTTTGTTTTGCTAAACGAAAGAAAGTTAACAAAAAAGAACTAAAAAATATAATTGCCAATAATTCAAAGATGGGCAGTCCATTGATTTCAGAGATCAATAGTGGTTGGATAGTCCAAATACCGATGGCGACAAAACCCACATAGGTAGCGCGTTTGACTGTATCATGCAATATGGTGTCCCCCCACAAAAGCGTTACGGCAAATTTTTTTGTTGGCCTAAATTATCGTGTAAGCACTTGAAAATCAAGGGTTTTGGTCGGAATTTTGTTAGTTAGAGATGATCGGTTTTTTTGAGGGGGTGAACGGTTTTTTTAAGTCTCATATAACGCACCAATTTCATTAGTATAGGGGAGTTTACCGATTTTGAGTTGTTCCGGTGTGTTTTTCATAAATTGATCTTGACGTGTCTGAGTCTGAGCGCAACCAAAGGTAAAAAGCAATAAAAATGCTAGGGTAAGTTTATACATACAATCGCCCATCAATTAAAAAGAGGGCAGTATATAAAGCCAAGGTTGAATCGTCAATTTAATTGCAAATTTCAGACACTTTAACAAGTGTATATCATCGGCTTACCGCTTATTTTGAAGCGGCCACAAACATCCAAATAGCAAGCACAATGGCAATAACACCACCATATATAGAGACTTCAAGTGAAATAGGTTGGTTTGTAATAATAATCGTCCATCCTTTTAAATATCGAACAGCATGTAAGATGCCAACCAGTAAAAATACAATACCTGCGGTGATAAGTGCTGTGTTTTTCATAAGTTGTTCCTTAAATTTAGGGCTTTATTTGACTTAATCATCAATTTTTTAAGAGTTCTATATTTTTTTCCTCCAAAATCGTGTTCGATTTGGTCTAAGATGTTTTAGTTAATTTTTCATAAGATTTATTAAGCATAATACATTGTTTTTTTGTTGGTAGTTGTAGGAGTAAAAAGAGATGAGAAAGTCGTTAAAAATATTACCAGTCTTCCTGATGCTTTTCTTAGTTGGGTGTGATCATATGACTCACACTGAACAAAATGTATTAGGTGGTGCAGCGATTGGTGCTGTGGGTGGAGCGCTCATTGGTAGAAATGTCGGTGGTGCTGCGATTGGCGCTGGCGTTGGCGCATTGGGTGGTTATATTTACGATAGAAGTGTATATGGTGATTATTACTAAAAATACGTTTATATAAAATAGGATCACCTCAAAAAGGCTTTGGTGTGGTTAAACTGAAGCCTTTTTGTTTATAGGGAGGTGAATATGGCTAATCATCGTATTTTTGAAGATGCCATCTCGCGATTAGATAGCGCGGCTAATATCGCAAAGATAGATCCAGAAGCTTTGGTAAAACTAAAATGTCCAAAATCTGTTTTGGAAGTAAACATACCAGTGAGAATGGATGATGGAGCTCTCAAAATTTTTACAGGTTATCGAATTAGGCATGATGATACTCGAGGCCCAACCAAAGGGGGGATCAGGTACCATCCACACTTAAGCGTCGATGAAGTAAAAGCATTGGCATTTTGGATGACGTTTAAATCAGCGGTGGTTGGGATCCCCTTTGGAGGAAGTAAAGGTGGGATTATTGTAGAACCGAAATCACTTTCACACTTGGAGCTTGAGCGCTTATCAAGAGGATATATTACTCAAATAGCAGATTTTATTGGTCCAAATACTGACATATCAGCGCCAGATATCAATACTAATGAAATGATTATGGGCTGGATGATGACAGAATATTCTAAAATTGTGCGTCAATATACCCCAGGTGTGATAACAGGTAAGCCCATTCCACTCGGTGGAAGTGAAGGTCGCAAAGATGCAACCGGACGAGGGGTGTATTATTGCATTAAAGAATATCAAAAAATAAGTAAACTGAAAAATAAAGATCCTAAGGAAATTTCCGTTGTAATACAAGGTTTTGGGAATGTCGGTGAAAGTGTTGCTAAATCTCTGTTCAACGATGGGTTCAAAATTGTTGCCATTAGTGATGCACAAGGGGGCATATATAATAAAAATGGCCTAAATATCGAGGCTATGATTAAAAAGAAAAATAGATCTCTTGATAGCAAAAGCGTTTATGCAAGCACCTGCATTAAAGAGATGGTTTCTGGTGATGATGTGACGAATGAGGAGCTGTTAGCACTCGATGCGGATATATTAATTCCAGCTGCAAAAGAAAATCAAATTACCGAGAATAATGCTAATAAAATTAAGGCATCACTCATTGTTGAAGCTGCCAATGGTCCAATTACCTGCGCAGGCGATGTCATCTTAAACCAAGCGGGTAAGATAATTATGCCCGACATTCTGGTTAATGCTGGTGGCGTTATTGTAAGTTATTTAGAATGGGTACAAAATCGAACTGGGTTTTATTGGTCGCCAAAAGAGGTAGATGAAAAGTTAAAATACATGATGCTATTAGCTTTTGACAAAGTGATTAACACGATGAATGTTAATAACACAGATATGCGAACCGCAGCTTATACTTGCGCTTTATTTAAATTTAGTGAAGCAGTAGTCGCCAATGGCACGCAGCAGTATTTCCATGAATAAATGATGTGCTTACATCTGTGTAAGTTCTTTTAAAGCCATTGGTCTTTTGCTAAAATAGTAATAAGTCAAGGGAGAATAACATGAAACGTTCTTTTGTGCTTGTTCCAAATCTACGCATGGCTCAAGAGATAGTTCGTGAATTAACCCAAATTGGCTTTGAAGGTGCTCATATTCATGTCGTTGGTCAAAGATCAGATAAAATACAAAAAATTCACTTACATGAAGCCAATATTATAGAAACATCCGATCTTGTCCCTTCCCTTAAGCGTGGTTGTATTATCGGTTTTGCTTTTTCCGTTGTACTTTGTGGTATATACGCATACATTGTTACAACAAACTCCTTGAAAATAAATCCTTACATTATTTTTGCAATTTTGCTATTTGGAACCATTTTTGGTGCTTGGGTCAGCAGCTTAATAGGTGTTAGTGTTGAAGATCCTACCTTACAAAGATTCGAAGAATATATCAAAACTGGGCATTATATTTTGATTTTTGAACAAGCAACAGATAGCGACATTGCAATTATAGAAAATTTGCTAAAACATCATCCTGGCGCAAATTTAGCCCTCAATCCACCTGATTAAATTTTCATTTTAAAAAACAGTAATTATTTCGCTTATTCGACCGATAAGTCTATTGGCGTATGTTTTAGAAAATTTCAAGGGGCTAAATGATGAAAATAATCCATAATCTTGTTTTTTTATTCGGCGCTTTGTTTTTAAGCAGCGTGCAAGCAAATAATAGCTTTGAAGTAGAATACGCCAGCAACTCTCCTATTAAAGAAGTTCCTTTAAAAAATGCAACCCTGATGCTTGAGTTGTATGAATTTGAGAAACCGCATGGTTATCAAGAAATAAAAACAAATGAAGAGGCAAAATTTTCATTAAACGGTTCTTTAGATTTTGAAGTTGTCTCTATTAAAGGAGAAAGACAATATAAGGCCCGTTGTGGTGGTTATGGCACACCAACCCATCAAAAAATACAAATTACTTGTCAATCGAATCAATCGAATCAATCGAATCAATCCAATTAAATCATGGTGATCCAGACACTATTTTTTATTCTATAAGTTAGAAGAACAGCAACAATTCTTTTATAAATATCATGGTTTCATGTTTTCTTGCGCCTACCACAAAATTAAATTTTATTTTATAGTCTCACCCTAAAAATCACAGCAAAAATTGTTAGAGCAGATAGTTTAATAACAAACGAGGATGTGAAGTAATGGAACTTAATGTATTTATATTGGGGTGTGCCTTTATGGCGCTCATCTATGGGCTTTATGCGGGGCGACAAATATGTGCTGCTGCCCCAGGTAATTCAAAAATGCTTGAAATTGCCTCAGCAATACAGGAAGGTGCTAATGCTTATTTAAATCGTCAGTATATGACAATAGGCGTAGTCGGGATTATTGTTGCTAGTTTCCTAAGTTTCATGTTGGGAAAATATGTTGGCATTGGCTTTGTCATTGGTGCAGTGCTTTCTGGTCTTGCAGGATACATTGGCATGAATGTTTCTGTGAGAGCCAATGTTCGTACTGCAGAAGCTGCACGTAAAGGCCTTAGCTATGCACTGGATGTCGCATTTAAGGGTGGTGCAATTACGGGCATGCTGGTTGTTGGTTTAGGCCTTATTGGTGTCACAAGCTATTATCTATTTCTTAAGCAATCTCATTTGGCACATCGCCCGATGATGGAAGCCTTAATCGCTTTGAGCTTTGGTGCTTCGTTGATTTCGATATTTGCAAGACTTGGCGGTGGAATCTTCACTAAAGGCGCAGATGTTGGTGCAGATTTGGTAGGTAAAATTGAAGCTGGGATCCCAGAAGATGATCCAAGAAACCCTGCTGTTATCGCTGATAATGTTGGTGATAATGTCGGTGATTGCGCTGGCATGGCTGCAGATTTATTTGAAACGTATGTAGTTACTATCGTCGCTACCATGGTGCTTGGTGCTATCTTTGCAACAGATGAATTTGCGCAGCCCTTGATGATGTATCCTCTTTTAATTGGCGGCGTGTGTATTCTTGGTTCGATTATAGGCACGTTTGCTGTTAAATTAAGTAGCAGTAACAATATCATGGGGGCACTATACAAAGGCTTAATTGTTTGTTCCCTTATATCTGGTGGCTTGATTGTTGGCGCAACGTATTATTTGTTTGGCTTTAACCAACCCATTTTACTTGCCAATGGCGCCACTACAGGTTGGAAATTGTTAATTTGCGCTTTAACTGGGTTAGGTGTGACTGGTCTTTTGGTGTGGATAACAGAATATTATACTTCGACTCGTTATCGTCCTGTACGTAGTGTTGCTGCTGCTTCGGAAACAGGGCATGCAACCAATATTATCCAAGGGCTCGCTGTTTCGATGGAAGCTTGCGCGCTACCCGTTTTAGTGATTTGTTTTGGAATTTTAATTTCATTTATTAATGCAGGCCTCTTAGGTGTTGCGATTGCGGCAACAGCAATGCTTGCTTTAGCCGGGATGATAGTGGCTTTAGATGCCTATGGGCCTATTACCGACAATGCAGGTGGCATTGCTGAAATGTCAGATTTACCATCTGATGTGCGTAACATTACCGATGCGCTTGATGCTGTTGGTAACACAACCAAGGCAGTTACGAAAGGCTATGCTATTGGTTCTGCAGGCCTTGCTGCTTTAGTGTTATTTGCAGCATATACTGAAGATCTTAAATTTTATTTTCCCGATTTAAACATCCAGTTTACTTTGAACGATCCATTCGTGGTGGTTGGCCTTTTTATCGGTGGCTTATTGCCATACCTTTTTGGTGCAATGGGCATGAAAGCCGTGGGCAGGGCTGGGGGTCAGGTTGTGGTTGAAGTTCGACGCCAGTTTCGTGAAATTAAGGGCATCATGGAAGGCACAGCTAAACCACAATATGGTAAAGCGGTAGATCTATTAACCAAAAGTGCTATTAAAGAAATGATAGCGCCTTCGCTATTGCCCGTATTAGCACCAGCCTTGCTATGGTTTAGCATTCGATTTATCGCCGGTGCGCAAGCTGCCTATACAGCATTAGGAGCGATGTTACTTGGAACGATTGTCACCGGATTATTTGTGGCTATTTCAATGACATCGGGTGGGGGTGCTTGGGATAACGCTAAGAAATATATTGAAGACGGTCATTTTGGCGGAAAGGGATCCGACGCCCATAAGGCGGCAGTAACAGGTGATACAGTGGGAGATCCTTACAAAGATACCGCAGGTCCAGCTGTGAATCCTATGATCAAAATTATCAATATAGTTGCATTATTAATGTTAGCCATGTTGGCAGCACATTAAGTCTCTTGCAAGGTGGGCAACCTACATGCCTACCTTGACCCTCTTAATCTATTAGACTAGGCTGAATCAAGCATACTCTCACTCCCCTTAAGGTTTCTCATGAAAAAACCACAGCTTATTGGGGCAAGTCAAGGTTGGGGGGCAGGGCGCCACGAAACTGCCTGGGGTCCCAAAGCCTTACTAGATGCTGATCTGATACGTTGTCTTCAAAAAGAAAACAAGCATGTTGCATGGTGTCAACTGGATTCTAAAATCCCTTATACGACAAATAAAAATTTAAGCTATTCAGAACGTTTAGCTCAAGTTCAGGATTTCTCTTCAAGGCTAGCAAATGAACTGCAAGCACGTGTGGAAAATTATTTTCCAATTATATTAGGCGGAGATCATTCTATAGCCATTGGTACTTGGAGTGGGATTATTTGTGCCAAAAAAGCGCAATCCAATTTTGGATTAATCTGGATAGATGCTCATATGGATGCGCATACCCCTCAAACCACATCTTCACATAATTTACATGGTATGCCTTTAGCTGTTTTACTTGGGTATGGTGAATCGGATTTGGTTAATCTTTGCGCCAATGGTGCCAAACTCAATCCACAGCACTTAGTATTAATCGGTGTGCGCAGTTTTGAAAATGAGGAAGCACAGTTTTTGAAGAAGTTAAATGTCACTGTCTATTTTATGGATGAAGTGAAAACACGGGGCTTTAATACTGTTTTTCAAGAAGCGCAGGAAATTGTTACTAAAAACACGAAAGGTTTTGGGCTAAGCATCGATATCGATGCATTTGATCCTTTAATCGCACCAGGGACAGGTGTGCCAGAGCCTGATGGTATTCAAGATATTGAAAGTGTCACCCAGGTTTTGAAACAACTGCGTCATGATCCTCATTTTTGTGCCATTGAGATAGCAGAATTTGATCCCACCAAAGACAAACAACAACAAACTCAAAACTTAATTAAAAAATTAATTTTATCCTCGATATAAAAAGAGTCAATATGACAAAAACGCAAACATGGATAGCAAAAGAAGCAAAGTATTGTGCTGCAAATTATCATCCATTACCAGTTGTTCTAAAGCAAGGAAAAGAGGAATGGCTTTGGGATATTGAGGGTAAACGCTATGTTGATATGATGGCAGCCTACTCTGCAGTGAGTCTAGGGCATTGCCACCCAAGACTTTTAAAAGTGCTTATGGAACAAGCCCAACTTCTTAATGTAGTTTCAAGGGCGTTTCATACTGATAAATTACTACCTTTTTTAGAAAAGATTTGCCAACTTAGTGGGATGGAGATGGCATTACCCATGAATACCGGTGTAGAAGCGGTGGAAACGGCTATCAAAGCAGCGCGTCGTTGGGGCTATGAGAAAAAAGGAATTAGTGATGAAAAAGCACAAATTCTGGTAGCAAAGAACAATTTTCATGGTCGAACGATAACCGCTGTTAGTTTTTCTTCACGCAAATCCTATAAACAACATTTTGGGCCATTCACGCCGGGATTTGTTGAGATCCCTTTTGGAGATACTGAGGCATTAAAACAAGCGATTACGCCACAAACTTGTGCTTTTTTAGTAGAGCCTATTCAAGGGGAGGCGGGCATCATTTTTCCACCAAAAGGTTGGCTGAAAGCATGCCAACAAATTTGTAATCAACATC
Organism: Pseudomonadota bacterium; assembly: GCA_018242045.1. Taxonomy (GTDB): domain Bacteria; phylum Pseudomonadota; class Gammaproteobacteria; order Berkiellales; family Berkiellaceae; genus Berkiella. The sequence continues at coordinate 17,228 of JAFECR010000022.1, forward strand.
AGATCCTTTTCATTCTGGATGAAATTCAAACAGGGCTTGCTAGAACGGGTAAAATGTTTGCATTTGAGCATGAAAACGTGATTAGCGATGGCCTTATTTTAGGAAAAGCACTCGGCGGGGGAATTTTACCTGTTTCTTTGTTTTTAACGCGTAAAGAAGTGATGTCTGTTTTTACACCAGGGAGTCATGGTTCCACCTTTGGCGGCAATGCCCTTGCTGCGCGCCTTGGATTGGAGGTTTTAACTTTAATAGAAGAAGAATCCTTGGTAGAACGAAGCCGCCAATTAGGAGATTATTTCTTGCAAGCTCTAAAACAAATTCAGCACCCTTTAATCAAGGAAGTAAGAGGGAAAGGCTTGTTTATTGGGGTAGAAGTTCAAGGTGCTGCGCGCAAAGTTTGTGAAAAGTTGATGGAACTTGGTGTATTAACCAAGGAAACGCACGATACGGTAATTCGTTTTGCTCCGCCATTGACTATTCAAAAAGACTCCCTCGATTTTGTTTTAGGACAATTTGAAAAAGCTTTAATCGCCTTAAGTTAAGTCTTAATGCTTTTGTTCGGGCATTATGGCTGTTTGCCAGGTACACCAGTTTTGGATCATGAATTTGGACAAAAGTCGCATCGACGTAATTGCTTGAGCATTTAAATGGATATAGGGTTTTTGCCAATTGCGTCTGATGTAGCGATGTAGATGAGAAGGGTTAGCTGCTAATTGCATAAAATGAGTCATGACATGCTGGGTATCTTGATAGTTTTTCTGCATAGTTTCTTGCTGCCAGCTCAGCCATTCCCAATAATTGTGCAAACAGCTTTGTTCAAGAGTTATCCAATGAGGTATCGCATCACTTGCAAAACCCAAAAAAGGATTTGTAAACGTGTGTATTTGCACCATGATGTTATCCCTTAAACGATCCACATTTAAAGTGTAAACAGCATTTTACAAATTCTGCAAATGCTCGAGTAAAAACTGAACTATTCTTCAGCTAATGAGTTCTTTTTCGCTGAGCGCTTTTAAACATTCTTGTCGGTGTACAATTTGCGATCCGGATAAGGCATAGCCGAGTAAACTACCTTCGGGATCTTTAAACAAAGCCTTAATACCATCGCTTTGTATATCATATTCCCATTGACCATCAGCTAAAGGCGGTGGATTAACAACGACAGGATAGGCGCTGACTTTGAGCATAATGGGGGAAGGCACAAAAGTAATGGCCGTTTTTTTGCCACATAGTGTTTGTGCTAAAGCACGCGCACATTGTAAAAGTGGTGCAACATATTGACGACAGATCCCTTGAATTTGAGCACAATCTCCAAATGCATAGATATGAGATTGATTGGTTTGCAAGTAATCATCCACGACAATACCTTGTTTGACATGTATGCTAGCCTGTTTTGCGAGTAAAGTGTTAGGATGCAAACCGATGGCTGTAAGAATACCATCGGTCTTAATTTCTTTAGCGCCAGTGAGCGATAAAGTTAAGGATGTTTGAGCGTCCACGTGACAAAGAAGTGTTGAAGTATGAAAATGTATGCCCATCTTTTCTAAGGTGTGTTGCAAGGCTTCGCCGATACAGGCTGGAACGAGTCGATAAAGTGGATGTGGATCTGGGGTGATAACATGGAGCGTATTTATCCTTTTGCGAAAGTCATGTGCAAACTCACATCCAACAAGACCGCTACCGATAAGCGCTAAATTGTCCAGATTGTCAATATTATCAATAAAATTTGAATAATCTTGCAAATTATTAATACGAAAATGGCGATTGTTTGTAGCTAAAGCGTTTAAAGTTGGGAAAGGCTTTGGACTTGCCCCCATGGCTAAGACGAGATCTCGATACACGATTTCTTGCGTATTTGTTTCATTTTCAATATAAATCGTCATCGCATCACAATCAATGGCAGTTACTTGGGTGTGTGTTAAAATCTTTGCATTTAATTGCAAAGCCATCGTATTGACGTCTGTGATTATTAACTGAGTGGGGGCTTTAGCATTAGCCAGAGCAGTTGATATTTGCGGTTTTGAATAAAAATGGCCATTATCTTGAGTAATGAGGATCAGCGGTGTGGTGGTGTCCCATTTTCGAAATTCTTTTGCTAAGTTATAGCCCGCAAGTCCGGTGCCAACAATAATTAGAGGTTTCATGATGCGCTTAATTAAGAATAAGTTGAATAAATTTCTAAATTTAACAGATAGAAAAGTATATCATAATTAGGATCGGTGCTGTATGACTTTAGAGCGCTTGTATCAATATGGTTTGTTAATGCGCGTACACCGGCCTGTAGGTATCTTACTATTATTGTGGCCAACCTTAATTGCACTTTTATTTGCCAATGCCGGTAAGCCATCTTTTTATTTAGTGATGATATTTATGATGGGTGTTTTTTTGATGAGAAGCGCAGGCTGCGTTATTAATGATGTGGCTGACAGAAATTTCGATGGCTTTGTGCAAAGAACAAAAGCAAGACCGCTTGTTACCAAAAAAGTAACGACACAAGAGGCATTATTGCTGTTTTGTTTGCTATTGTTGGCATCCTTTATTTTAGTATGCAAAACTAACATCAACACTTTGATGTTATCTTTTGTTGCCGCATCATTAGCTATTCTTTATCCATTTACCAAACGGTTTATCCATTTTCCGCAAGTGATACTTGGAGCTGCTTTTGGTTGGGCTATTCCAATGGTATATAGCGCAAGTGATAAGACATTGACGTTAGACTGTTGGCTATTATTTATCGCGACATTACTATGGGCAGTTGCGTATGACACCATATATGCCATGGTAGATAAAGCAGATGATTTAAAAATTGGCACGAAATCAACGGCCATTCTATTTGGCCAATTTGATAAATTTGGGGTAGGTTTTTGCCATGCCTTAATGCTAATGATTTATATTGTTATTGGCAATTTTCTAAGTCTTGGCTGGATTTATTATAGCGCGATTATGCTGGCAGGTTTTTTTGCTTTGTATCAACAATGGTTAATTCGTAAAAGCTGTCCACACGGGTGTTTTCAAGCATTTTTAAATAATCAATGGTTAGGTGCTGTGTTATTTGTGGGCACGTTATTAAATTATCATTTTTTCTAGAACGCTAACTACCTTGCCATTGTGCTGAATCATTATTGCGGTATCTCTAAAACTAAGATAGCTTGAATATACTCTTTCCATTTTGATTTTAGGCTTTGTTGCCTGCACTTACTCACCCCAGTCATGCACTAATATGTGCACTCCTGGGAATTCGTGCGCTTGGCGCCTCGCCTAAAATCAAAATGGCGCGAGTATATACTCTTCCCACTTTGAACCCCGTATTAAGTACGGGAATCAAAATGGCTGGGTAATACAGGTGAAGGTGAAAACAGTAAATATTTTAGATATTGAGACACAAAATGCTTAAAAATCAATTTAGCCTTTTCACAAAACGTCGATTTTTACCTTTATTCATAACGCAATTCTTTGGTGCATTCAACGACAACTTATTTAAAAATGCTTTAGTCGTCCTTATTACCTATTACTTGGCCAAAACCTTACCAGTACAAACAGAAATTTTGGTGACGCTAAGTGGTTGCTTATTGATTTTGCCAATGTTTTTATTTTCCGCTCAAGCAGGTGCAATCGCAGATAAATTTGAAAAAGCCAAATTGATTAGAATTATCAAAGTAGCTGAAATTATACTTATGATATTTGGTGGGATTGGGTTTATTTTGCAAAATGTTACCTTAATTATGATTGTGCTTTTTGGACTTGGTGTGCAAGCAACTTTTTTTGGCCCCTTAAAATATAGCATTTTACCTGTTCACCTCCATGAAGATGAATTAGTTGCAGGTAATGGTTTAATAGAAATGGGAACTTTTTTAGCTATTTTATTAGGTAATATTTCAGGGGCTGTGTTTATTACACAGTCCAGTAGCTTAAGTATGGGAATGATTGTTATTGCCTTCACGATTATTTTAATTGCAACGATGGGTTATTTAAGTAGTTGCTTTATCCCGCACGCCAAAGCAGCAGCACCTCAATTGAAATTATCGCTTAATTTAGTTAAAGAAACTTGGAATATCATTAATTTTTCTCGAAAATCTACCACTATCTTTCTATGTATATTAGGGATCTCGTGGTTTTGGCTAATTGGCTTTACTTTTTTAGCTGTTTTTCCCAATTATACCAAGGATTTTATCGGTGGCAGCGAAAATGTGTTTGTCTTATTCATCACTATTTTTTCCATAGGTATTGGGATTGGTTCCAGTTTGTGTAATCGTCTATTAAAAGGACGGATTGAAGCATCCTACGTGCCGATTGCTGCTTTAGGCATGAGCATATTTACTTTTGATTTGTTTTTGGCAACAAGATTAGAAGGGCCAGTTGCGAATCATTTATTGAGCATAAAAGAGTTTATTGGTTCCATCAACCACTGGCGAATTATGATAGATATGTTGTTAATTGCCATCACAGGCGGGATCTACATTGTGCCGCTTTATGCCATTATGCAACATACTGCTCAAGATTCTCATAAAGCAAGGGTTATTGCCAGCAATAACATCATGAATGCGCTTTTCATGACGGTGGCAGCCATTGTCACTATGGTGATGTTTGAGTTAAACATGACTATTCCTCAAGTTTTTTTAAGCATTGCTATCATTAATTTAATTGCAGTCGTGCAAAGCTGTCGCTTGCTTCCGGGAGAGCTACTAAAATCAATTTTGCGAATAATCTTAACTATGCTTTATCGAGTTGAGGTAAAAGGTATTGAACATTACTATCAAGCAGGTAATAAGGTAGTGATTACTCCCAATCATACTTCATTCCTAGATGGTTTATTATTGGCTGCTTTTTTACCTGGTAAACTTTCTTTTGCGATGTATAGCCGATATACCAAACACTGGTGGGTTAAAATCATCAACCACATAGTGCCTATTTTTGGTTTAGATCCAACCAATCCTTATGTGATGAAAGCTATCGTCAAATATGTGAAAGAGGACAAAAGGCTCGTTATTTTTCCGGAAGGGCGCATCACGGTAACCGGGGCTTTGATGAAAATCTATGAAGGGCCTGGCATGATAGCCGACAAAGCGCAAGCCTGCATTTTACCTATTTTAATTGAAGGAGCACAATATTCCCCCTTTTCGAGGCTGCGAGGTATGGTTCATTTGCGTGCTTTTCCTAAGATTACGCTCACTATCCATGCGCCAGTGCAAATTAAAACACATGAAAATGTGTCAGCAAGACGACGACGCCAATTGGTAGGTCAACAGCTTTATGAAATCATGAGTCATATTCTATTTTTAGGTACTCATCTTGACACCACGCTATTTCAATCTTTGATAGAAGCCAAAAAAATTCATGGTGGTGATCATATCATTGCTGAAGACATTCAACGAGAGCCACTTTCTTATAAACGCTTGATATTGGGCGCCGTGTTGTTAGGGCGAAAATTAGCTAAATTAACTGAACGTGGTGAGTTTGTTGGTATTTTAATGCCGAATGTGTTGGCAACGATAGTCACTTTCTTTGGGCTTCAAGCTTACTTGCGTGTTGCAGCTTTGCTTAATTTCTCAACCGGCACTCAAAATGTGGTATCTGCTGCATTAACTGCAAAACTCAAATTAGTTTGTACTTCACGTAAGTTTATTGAAACTGCTAAATTACAATCAATGGTGCAAGCTTTGGAAGAAATAGGAATAAAAATATGCTATTTAGAAGACATCAAAATATCTACAATCAATAAAATAATGGCCCTTATGGCAACTTGCTTTTTGGGGTTATTTGGTTTGCGCCATAAACCAACGCATGCTGTGTTACCTGCGGTTGTATTGTTCACCTCGGGATCAGAAGGAAAACCAAAAGCAGTTGTATTAAGTCATCGCAATTTACATGCCAACAAAGGACAACTTTCAAGTAGGGTTGACTTTACCCCCATTGATGTTGTGCTAAATGCGTTGCCTATGTTTCATTCTTTTGGCTTAACTGCAGGCACTTTGTTGCCTATTCTTTACGGAATGAAAGTCTTTTTCTATCCATCGCCCTTACATTATCGTGTGATCCCTGAATTGTCATATGATATCAATGCGACTATTTTATTTGGCACGAATACCTTTTTAGCAGGTTATGCACGTTATGCGCATCCCTATGATTTTTATAGCATACGTTATGTTTATGCGGGGGCTGAAAAGCTTAAAGAAGAAAACCGAAGGCTATGGGCCGATAAATTTGGTGTTAGGATATTTGAAGGTTATGGTGCAACAGAAACGTCACCTGTAATATCAGCAAATACACCTATGCACAATCGACCTGGTACCGTCGGCAAATTAATGCCAGGCATTGATTATCAACTTGATACAGTTCCTGATATCGCAAACGGTGGCCGTTTAATTGTAAAAGGGCCTAATATTATGCTTGGTTATATGTTTAGTGATAACCCTGGTGTGTTAGTCCCACCTTTAGAAGGTTGGTATGATACGGGAGATATTGTTTCATTTGATGAAGAAGGTTATATCACCATTCAAGGTCGTGTGAAACGGTTTGCAAAAATAGGTGGTGAAATGGTGTCTTTGACTTTTGTAGAGCAATATCTAGATAAATTATGGCCTCAGCATATGCATGCTGTTGTCACCCAACCTGACGAAAAGAAAGGAGAGCAGCTTGTGCTTTTCACCACAAATATGAGTGCTCAAAAAAGTGATATTGCGCAATATGTTCGCAGTGTTGGTATTAGTGAATTGGCTATCCCTAAAGTTATCCATACCCTTTCAAAGCTACTACTTTTGGGCACTGGAAAAATCGATTATATTGGCATTCAAGCATTGTTGAAAGATATTGAAAATGATTCATGAGTGGAAGTTAAAACATGTCCAGTAGCAAAACATAAAAAATCCTCATGAAGAGTCAAATTTTTGACGAAACATAATGTCGAACCACGCTTTTTTTCAATGGGGAGATGTTATGAGAACATTATTATTGACAGTATTGCTGATTTTTATGTCAACTGCCTTTGCGTATAGCGGTCAATTGCGCGAAACCAGTTATGCGCCGCCAGTGGATAGCTGGGGGTGGAAACATCGTTTCGATGCTTATTATGGTGATGGTTTTGGTAATTACTGGGATGTAAATTGCCGACGCTGTCATAAGAATGGATATTATTACCACAAGCACTGTGGACGTTATTACCCAGATTATCAATATCCACGCTTTGGCTATTATGGCCACCACTATCATGCTTTTTTTATCAAGCATGCTAGACATCCTTACCCTAAAGGATTTTATCGTTGCTATAACAGGGAAGGCTTATCGATAGAATGTTATAAACAACATGGTAAAAGAGGGTAATTCCAGTATACCGTTATCCTAATACCTATGGCATCCCTCGCTATGCGAGGGATCGATGGGTTGGTTACTTAAAGTCTTGTAAATAAGTTTGCCAAAGATTGCGTACGGGTCCTTCTTTATTTAATAATTCTGACACTGGTCCGTTTGCGATTACTTTTCCATCCTCTAACATAATGACGCTATCAAATTGAGGCAATAAATGAAGTCGATGTAGCGAAATAATAATAGAAGCATCGATAAATTCTTTAATAACATTTAATAATATTTCTTTTTCGGTTGCTAAATCGACGCTAGAAGTTGGCTCATCCATCAGGATAAGTGAGCTAAAGCGTGCGGCAAATAACCCACGCGCCAGTGCTAGGCGCTGTTTTTGACCAACAGAAAGATTAAGACCTTTTTCTCGAATATCGGTAGCAAGCCCATGCGGCAATCCTGCTAGAACATTCGAAAATCCAGCAAGTTTTGAAACCTTATGAATGAGACTATCTTCGGCAGGTAGATCCATTGTAATATTAAATGCAATGGTATTTTCGAAAATCTCAGGATCTTGCGGAATTAAAGTGGTAATAGCTTGTAAGGGTTCTAAAGAATCAAACGTAAAACTATCTATGTTTAGTTTGACATGACTTGGAGTATAAAGCCCGCTTAATAAGTTTAAAAGCGTGCTTTTACCACAACCACTTGGACCAATGAGCGCTATTTTTTCTCCACGTTTGATGCGAAAATTAATGTCATCAAAAATCTTGCCGGGGATATTTGGCGCATGATGAAAAGATAAAGATTCAACCTGAATATCATGAAACGTGCGAGCGGTTGCTTGCCCTTTTGGCAGATGGTGGTAGCGTTTTATGTCTTGTAGGATGGGTTGAATACTTTTAACATCCGTATCCATGCGCACCATATCACCAAGATGAACACTTAAATCTTGAAATACGACATTGACTTCCCAAAGGTAGCGAAAGATCATCACCACAAGACCTATCATGATAATACTTTGACTGTTTAAGGTATGAACAACATAACCAATTAAGATCCCAGCTTGGATAATAGACAACAAGATCATCATGGTAAACCATTTTGCTTCATTTAAAACGGCTTCTTTTGAAAAAAATGGCCAAATTTTTTGCATTCTTTGTGATAAATTACTGTGAGTGAGCTCTCCTAAACGCAGTGTCAAAATTGTGGTCATATTGCTGATGTAATCAAATAAAACCGAACCAACGTGATTTTCTATATTATTTTCAGCATCATAAAGGGGAATAAGTTTTCTATCAAATAACACGACAAAATACACCACGGCACATGCAGAAAAGAGGCTTATTAAACCCACTGGTAATGAAATCCAGAGTAAAAAGCCAATTGAGGTAACAAAACGAACAATGGTTTCAATATAAACAAATTGGCTTTCAGCAAAACGATATAATGCTAAAGAGGAGCGATTAATTCGGGTAATGATGTTGCCAGAGTGATGATCCTGATGCCACTTAAGGGGTAGATGACTCAATTGAGCATAAAAATTTAGTTTAAAATGCTGTACAATTTTAAGTGCAACTTTGCGCTCAATCACACGGGCAGGGCCGTGAAATACCCAAAATACCAGCATCACGCCCACGCCAAATAATAACCAGAAAACAACTTCATTTAACCGCGCCCGAGTAAAATTTTGTAATATATCAATGGCACGACCAAATGCATATGGGCTTAAACTCAAGCTAAATTGTGCAAGCACAAAAGCAACATAATACCCAACAATAGTAAAGCGAGAGGAAGTGCCATGCTGCCAAATGGTATTGATCAAATTAAAGTAGGGGTTTTTTAATAGACGTTTAAGGTTCATCTGCATCTCCAAATAAAAAGCCTGAATGTAAGTCATCACACAAGTGCTCGGCTTTTTAAAGGAAACAGACTGATATTTATCAGCGAAGTTATGCCTAATCTGTATGATAACTTTTTTATATGCTGATAATTAGAAACATGGATGAATTCCTTATTTTGACTTTCTAAATTTTAACAATAATCACGGCGATTGGCTAGCGCGCCTAGCCAATGCGAGATGAAACTTAGATTGGGCCTGATTAATGGTGCATTGAGGACAGTCGAGTTAACTAAGGATAACCAAGCCTATTACGCACAATGGTGCATTGAGGACAGTCGAGTTAACTAAGGATAACCAAGCCTATTACGCACAATGACGGAGTCTGGCTCTTCCAGGCTGCCTATCATTTGGTTTGGATCTGATGCATTACGCGCCAAGTATTCATAGACCTCATTTGCAGAATCAGGATCAATACCTGCCAAGCGCCAAGCTTTTCGTAAATCCACAGGGATCTCTGGTCCATATTGCAACTCATGAAGATTGTCGATGCCATGCGCATGCAAAAAAGCTCGCAAATGAGTTGCGGCGTGTTCTGCGTGTCCTTGTTGCACTGGTTTAATGTAGGAAGACAAAGCTTGATGAGTGTCCTTTTTGGTAGAAAGCAAATAAAGAGGAATAAAGGTTGGTCTTTTTTGATGAAGATGCTGCATAGTGATACCGCCTTAAGCCTTGAAATAAGTTTTTTATTTAACTAAATTGTGGTGGATTTTTCAAGTGCTTTTTTAAAATAAGATGTGTAAATACAAGCAAGAAATGCAAGGTCGTTTAAGACCTTGCTTGAAAATTAGTGAAAGGAGTAACCAAAAGACACAACCGGTGCAGATCTGACAATGACCGTAGGTTCTTCATATTCGTAATGATAATGTCTAACCCTTGGTTCGATTACTGGGGCAGGGTGGCGATAAACATGGTGTTGTACGACACCTGTATTTGGCACTCTGCGCACCACAACGCGCTGTGGTTTTTGATGATAATAAACACGGCGATGTGTGACCACGGGCTTGTTGGCCTTTCTGATCACAGTCCTTTTAGTAACATGCTTTGTTTTGTGGTTGGTGTGAGCTTGTTGAACTTGTCTTACTTGAGAGGGCTGTTGAACCTGTCGCGTTTGTGGATTCTGTTGGATTTGCCTGGTAGGACGTTGCGCTTGGCTTTGTTGAGCTCGCTGGGTCTGCTGAGCTTCTTCAATTTGACGCCTTGTCATTACCTTTGGTTGTGCCGAATGCGCATTGACTTGCTTATATTGTTGCTTAGGTTGTGGTGATGGTGAGCCTTGGATAGGCGCAGCACTTGAAGACGCGTAAACCGGCGCGCAAATCAATAATAATCCTAAAATAAGCTTTTTCATTATAATTTCCCCCTTTTGGGTAATATTTGAGTTAATCAACCAAATTTCTTTGCAAATGAATGCTCAAGTTTTGGATGAATATTTTGAAAAGAACAAAGTCCTGAGAAAATCGATAGCGGTGTCATAAGTGTGCATTATCATAAACCAAGCAAAATCTAAAATACCAGAGCTCTCATTTTTTTATTTTTACAATACGGACTATTACACGTTTTTTCTTTTTGGATAATTAACGCATGTTCGTGTGCTTTATAGTTAGGAAAGTTATCCAATATATACTCGAACCAGTTTAAATTTAGGCGAGGCGCCAAGCGAGCGAATCCCCAGTCATGCACTAATATGTGCATGACTGGGGTGAGTAAGCGCAGGCAACAAAGCATAAATTTAAACTGGGAAGAGTATATCGTATTGCTATTCGTCAGACGGTAGTTTATTAAATCGATTACCCAAAACATGCATCAACAAGGATTTATGCGTTAGCGAAAGATTTATAAATTTGATGTTTTCTAAGAATGTTTTATGGGACATATTATGACATAACAGACCAAAGGCTTCATCAGTGAAAGAAGGAGTAAGATTGCTATTGGCGCAATCAATTTCTAGCTGATGGCCGGCGTTAATATGATTCAGGATGTTATTCCTCAAAACAACACCACTTTGCCTTGAAGCAGTATCTTGGCATTGTTCAGCGAGTTTTAATTTAATCAAAGTCATTTATTGCAAAACCTTCCGGTAACGGCCAACTTGCATATACTGCGCCAACATCCAATTGCTGTTGAATAGGCCACTCAAGAATGATGAGAGTGCCATACCAGGGTGTGATTTGAAAAGCAATTTCTTTGTTTTCACTAATGCATATCCCCTCATCATGTGAAAGTACAATTAAATGCCCGTTACTTTGCTTCATCAGGCCTTTAGTAAGCGCCAAGCCATAACCAGAATGCGCATTTGGTTTGCTGGTAACACCAAGCTCACATGCTAATTGACAGGGGTTGTGAAACTTGAGTTTTTCATGCAGCAAAGGATTTTCAGCTAAAGAATGCTTGATGCCAATTCCCATATCAGCAAAGACAACTTGGACAAGATTGCCTTTGGGCCAAGATTGGGCACATACTAATCCGTGTATTTGATTGTCCACTCGAGCATGTTTGTATGTGTTTTCTATCAATTCCATTAACATGATTTCAACACTTTCAAACGAGGTTAATCCCAATTTCTGTTGATAAACTAATTTAATTAAATCTTTTGCAGTATGCATAATGCGGTTTGGATCTGATAGGACAGCCACAGGCAGGAATTTATTTTGAGTTGGGTTTTCCCTCATTTCATAAGGCGGTGTAATATTTAATGCATCCCATAATCCCATTCGCAATGCATAACTTTCAATTTCTTCGGATAGCTCTAACCACTGCACATTGTTTTGTTTTAGCATGAGAGCTAAGGTAACTAAATGATAGGGTTTAAGAAAACCTGGGCAAGACAAATGGCCGTGGTTTGCCTTATTCAGGGCGTTTAACCAAGTTTTGATATCAATAATAGTGGTCTTTTTCATGCATAGATAGCAATAATCATCATGAACCTACAACTAACGCTAGTGTAGGGGATTAGCTCATTAAAAGCTAGGATTAAAGTTGGTTAAACTACTACTCTGATTTTATCCAGTCCAAGAAACCTGAATGCTTGCGCAAAAATTAAAGAAAACCTTGTTTTTTTCGATAAGCATAATGAGTTTTTTAAACAAAGGGTGCTTATGAACATAGTAAAAAATATGGTTTTTTTGGGATTGATGTTTATGTTAATCACTAAAGTTTACGCAACATCGACAGGTGAGCCTATTCGTCAAATTAAAACGACGCAAAAAGTGGTTGCATTAACGTTTGATGACGGCCCAGAGATGCCCTATACAGATAAAATATTAGATGTATTAGAAAAACATAATGTTAAAGCAACCTTTTTTGTTTTAGGTGGAAACGCAAAGGCAAATCCTGATTTAATTAAAAAAATTATGGTCAAAGGGCATGATTTGGGAAATCACACCATGACTCATACCATGATGAAAAATAAATCGGTTGAAGTGATGAAAAAAGATATTCAAGCAGTAGATGATATTTTAAGGGCGCAAGGATATCAAAAAGAAATTACCTTTAGAGCTCCTTTTGGGATCACCTCTGATAATCTTAAAAAGGCGCTCCAAGAACTCAATAAAAGAATGGTGCTTTTTACTTTTTTACCACAAGATTGGACAAAAATCTCGGCTGAGCAAATATACAATAATGTCATGAAAGAAATGAAGCCTGGGTTAATTATTACGTTGCACGATGGGGGCAAACGTCGCGATAATACTGTAAAAGCCACAGAAATGTTAATTGAAACTTTGCAAAAACAAGGATATGAATTTCTGACTGTTTCAGAAATATTAAAGCTACAACCGTAATTGATGAATGCACATTAGTGCAAATTCACCTGCAGGGGACAATTAAGTTTAGAGTACGTAAAAATGTTAGTTTTAGGACTTTGCTTGATGTTTTCATTTTGCTATAATCTTCAAGCTCAGTTGCATGGTGGTATCAATGAACGAATTGTCCTCAAATAGTTTAAAAGTAATCCTTTTGTTAGCCATATTGTCTGCCTTAGCGCTTTATTTTGGTAATGCCTTGGCAGGGCAACAAGGTGTTTTGGTTGCATTAGGGATTGTGATCATTTTGAATTTAGGGGCTTTTTGGGGCAGCGATAAAGTTGTGCTTGCTTTATATAAAGCAAAAGAAATTACTCAAGACGATATTCCCATGCTTTACGCAACAGTAGCGTATCTTGCAGAAAGAGCAAAAATTTCTCGTCCTCGCATTTATTTAATTGAAGAAAACACGCCAAACGCATTTGCTTTAGGGCGAGGTGCTGATCATGGTACCGTTGTTGTTACAAAAGGATTATTAGGATTATTAAATAAAGATGAGTTAGCAGGTGTCATTGCTCATGAGATTGCTCACATTGAACATCGTGATACTTTATTGGCTTCTATTGCGGCAAGTATTGGTGGCGCCATTGCTCTTTTGGCAAACTTGATTCAATCTGTGTTCATATTTGGTATGGGTTCAAGACGTCAACCAGGAAATAATAAGCTTGCGCTTTTATTATTGTCGATGGTTGCTCCCATGTTAGCGATGCTTATTCAGATGACTATTTCGCGTGAGCGAGAATTTGCTGCCGATGAAAAAGCTGCTGCATTATGCGAGAACCCACAATTTGTTGCTAATGCGCTACGAAAACTTGAAAAAGTCAGAGAGCAACATAGCATGAAAGATGTTGAAGAAAACCCATCAACGGCTCATCTTTTTATTCTTAATCCGCTTCGCAATAAAAAATGGAAATTATTGTTTAGTTCTCATCCTCCCATTGGTGCGCGGGTAGAACGTCTTGAGTGCATGTCTTTAAATTAGTTGCTTATATATTCAGCAATAATCAAATTTTCCCCTTCTAAAGAAAACATATCGTTTCGCCGAGTTTATAATAGTTAAGTAAAATTAGGTTAAATAATCTGTGCATATCTTCGTTATAAAGATTAAGTGCACGAAAATAATAACTTATAACTTTGATTTTGGAGATGCCTATGACTCGCGTGCTCACAGTTGATGACTCTAAATCAATGCGACAGATGATTAGATTTACCCTTGAAAATGCCGGCATCGAAGTTATTGAAAAAAGTGACGGTGATGAAGCGTATGAATGGGCTCAACAAAATACTGCCCCAGATTTAATACTTGCAGATATCAATATGCCAAACATGGATGGTATTACATTAGTGCAACAGTTGCGCTCTTTAAATGAATACAAAAATACACCGATTTTAATGTTAACCACAGATTCATCTAGTGAAAGAAAACAAGAGGGCAAATCAAGTGGTGCAACGGGTTGGATTGTTAAACCATTTAGCCCAGATCATTTGGTAGATACTATTTTTAAAGTTCTTAGCTCTCCCAAGTTAAGAGAATAATATGGGAAATGATTTTAGCCAATTTAATGCAGTATTTATTGAAGAAAGCTTAGAGCTGATAGAGGCGGCTGAACAAGTTTTAATTAAAATGGATGCATCCCAATTAAAATCTGAAGAAATAAATGCAATTTTTCGTTGTGCACATTGTATCAAAAGTAGTAGTGGGATGATGGGTTATGAAAGCGTGTCTCGCTTTACTCATATTATGGAAAATTACTTAGATAAAGTTAGAAATAAAAAAATACTATTTAGCAAACAAGGCGTAGACTTATTATTCAAAAGCCTTGATTGTTTGCAGCATATGATAAATGATTTAAAAGACAAAAAAGAACTGGATAATCAAGAAGCTAAGCATTTGGAGCTTGAGTTCAATCAATTCATGCAAGAAGATCAAATTGACAAGCCAGCTGAAAATGCTGCACAAACTTTAGACATTCATCATGAAAATTCTGGTGATGAATTATTTGGAAAATTAAGTGAAGCATCAACGATTCGAGTAGCGACTGAAAAAATTGATTCTCTTATTAACATTGTAGGTGAGCTAGTTATTACGCAATCTATATTGACACAAATCAGCGCTAATTTTGACATGAGCAAGCTAGAAACTTTAAAAGAAGAATTTTCCCACTTCGAACAAAATTGTCGTGAACTGCAAGAAACGGTCATGCAGATACGAATGTTACCGATGAATTATATTTTTAATCGTTTCCCTCGAGTTATCAGAGGATTAAGTGAATCGCTTGGCAAAAAGGTTGAATTAACAATCAGCGGCGAAAATACAGAATTGGATAAATCCATTTTAGAAAAAATAGCCGATCCTTTAGTTCATCTTATCCGTAATGCGATAGATCATGGCATAGAAAGCGCACAAGAACGAATAGAAAATGGCAAACCTGAAATTGGCAAGATCCAACTTAATGCTTATCATCAAGGGAGTAATATTTACATTGAAGTATCAGATGATGGACGGGGTCTAGATGAAGATAAAATCTTGCAAAAAGCCCGCCAATTGGGCTTAATTAAAAGCGATAGTGTGATATCAACGGAAATGATCAAAGAATTTATATTTGCCCCAGGATTTTCAACCGCAAATAAAGTAACCGATATTTCAGGTAGAGGCGTTGGCATGGACGTCGTCAGAAAAAATATTGATTCACTTGGAGGTAAAGTTGAAGTTCTTTCTAACAAAGGACAAGGCACGACATTTGTAGTGTGCTTACCGCTTACGGTTGCTATTATTGATGGTCAATTAATTCGTATTGGCGATTCCATTTATGTTATTCCGCTTATTAATATGATAGAAACAACGCAAATTATTCCAGAAAATGTACACAAAATAACCGTCAATACCGAAGTCTATTGCTTGCGAGAAAAATATATTCCTATAATAAATCTATATAATTTGTTCAATATCGCAGATACAACTAATAAAATTGAAGACCATCTTCTTGTTATTATCGAATTAGATCATAATTTCTATGGCATTTTAATTAATGAAATTTTACAGTCGCAACAAGTCGTTGTGAAAAACATGAAAGCAAATTATCGACATATAGAAGGCTTTGCCGGGGCAACTGTATTAGGTAATGGCACAGTTGCTCTTATCTTAGATACAGAAGGAATCGTCAGAAGCGCCTCGCAAAAAAATAACAGTTTTAAGAAAATTAATGATTTACCTGCGCATCGTGTTGTTGGGTAAAAGGTGAATTTATATGCATCAAATTACGCAACAATCTAATTCACAATCTCAGCAATATTTTACGTTTATGTTGGCTGGGGAAGAATATGGCATCGATATATTAAAAATCCTTGAAATTAGAACTTTAGAACACTTAACCGTGTTGCCTTCTGCGCCATCATTTGTTAAAGGAGTCATTAATTTAAGAGGCTCAATCATCCCTATTTTAGATTTGCGTGAACTTTTTAAAATTGAACCCATTCCCTATGATCGATCGACCGTTGTCATTATTCTGCAAATTAACAATGACGGACAAAATCAAGTTGTTGGAATTATTGTGGATGCTTTTTCTGATGTTAACAGTATTGATCCTAAAGACATCAAACCAAAGCCAGAAATCGCAGAGATGGTAGGACAAGACTTTATCATTGGGCTTGCAAATGTGATGATTGATCAAAACAAAAGTAAGCTGATTATTTTACTGGATGCTAATTCGTTATTGCAATCTAATGATTGGGATAAAGTGAATTTGCCTTCAATAAGAGATGCTAATGAAAAAAATTAAAGTTATCATCGTCGATGATTCAGTGCTCATTCAAAAATCATTAACGAGCATCTTAAATAGTGCTCCTCATATCATTGTCGCTGGTATCGCCGATAACCCCAATATTGCAAGACAACTTATCAAGACTTTAAACCCAGATGTGTTACTGCTAGATATTGAAATGCCAGAGATGGATGGCATCACGTTCTTAGAAAAATTAATGCGCCTTAATCCCTTGCCAGTAGTGATGTGTTCTTCATTTACACCCAATAGCCGCGAAGTTACTTTAGAAGCTTTAGAATTGGGAGCAATCGATATCATTAGTAAACCTATCAGCAATTTAAGCGTGGAAGAAATTATTACAAAAGTTACCAACGCGTCACAGGCAAAAGTTCGACCATTAGTTAAAATAACTAAACAAGAAAAACCAATACCGATAGTGATAGAGCCAAAACAATCAAAATTAATGCAAGCAAGTATCATTGCCATAGGAGCATCAACTGGGGGCACTGAAGCTTTGAGCGCACTTTTTCATATACTGCCCGTCAATCTGCCACCCATTGTTGTGACACAGCACTTACCTGAAGGGTTTTCAGCCTTATTTGCCTCGCGAGCAAATAAAAACACCGATTTAACAGTTAAGGTAGCTGAAAATGGAGAAATTTTAAAAACCGGACATGTTTATATAGCACCGGCGGGCAAGCATTTGGAATTTGAAAAAAAATCTAACCAATTGACAGTGAAATTAAATGAATCCTTGCCTATCAATGGTCATATCCCTTCTGCTGATGTGATGATGAAAAGTGTTGCCAGTGTGATGGGAGATAGAGCCATGGGCATTTTGCTAACAGGCATGGGCAGTGATGGTGCACAAGGTATGCTAGAAATACAAAAAGCAGGCGGTGTTACCATTGCGCAAGATGAAGAAAGCTCTGTAGTTTGGGGAATGCCAAGGGCAGCTATTGAATTGGGCGCTGCCAAGCATGTTTTAGCATTAGATAAAATTCCAAGCATGATGACAAATTATATCAGTACACTCAGTCAATGAAGGAGTAGTTTATGGACGCTATTTTGAGTCCTATTACGATACTGCTTGATAGAATGAATTTCAAAAAAAGATTCATTTTTATTAGCGTGATAGTATTTTTAGGGTTTATGGGAGCGTCTTGGCTATATATTAGTTCAGAGTTAGCTTCTCGAGCATTTTTATTGGAAGAGCGTGAACCTGCGCAATATTATAAACCTATTATTCTTTTGATGCAAAAAGTGGCCGATTCTCGTGTTTGGCACCTTATGGCGGGCATGCGAAAAGACGATGCAAATTTAGTCAAACATGCTATGGATGCAGATGCCGCGGTAGATGCTGCCTTGTTCCAGCTGAAAAATTCGAATCAAACCTGGAACTTAGAAAAAATGACTCCTTTAATTAATGATATAGAAAATAATTGGAACAACTTAAAAGTCTCTTTGGAACGAGGTTATAGCGATGAACTTTATGACAGAAACATTGAAATTAGCAATAAATTAAATAAGTTATTATCAATTGTTTTAGAAGAGTCTAATCTTAATTTGGATGTTGATGCTATTTCAAGCAACCTCATTTATGTCTTTCTCAACAATGGTCCTTTAGCAGCAAGCGAAACTCAAATGTTAAGGAGTTTGGGGGTTAAAATTTTGTTGCAAAAGCAATTTACAGAACAAACTCGAGATGGTTTGGTGTCTCATTTGTCCTTAGTGAATAGAGATAATGTTGAATTACTCGCTGCCTTTAATCGTTTATTTGCGCTCAATAATGATTATCGCCAAATCTTCGTACAACAACAAGATTTGGTTACCAAAGAAAATATGCTGAACATTGTAAAACGCGATATTTTACAAAGCAATCAGCTCGATAAATCGCCATTGGCTTTTTCAGATGAAATGGCAAGCTACGTAAACGATTATGTATTGATGTCAGATTTGGCCTATACACAATTTATAGAAAATTTTGAGAAACGTTTGGCGCGAATTAATGAGCATATCATTTTGAATATTATTAGTTTAGCAATGGCATTTCTTTTAATTTGCTTGATTTTTGTGGCATTTTACCGCTCGACCAATCATGCAGTGAAAATGCTAATTTCAAGCGCAGATGCAATAGCTGAAGGAGACTTAACCCAAAATTTCACCAAGGAACGAGCGGATGAATTTGGGGTTTTGTTAAATACTTTAGGCAACATGCAAGGCAAAATTAGTACCATTGTACAAAAAATAAGAAGCTCTTCCTACTCGGTTGGTCGAGGCGCAAGGGAGATTGCACAAGGTAATTTAGATTTAAGCAAGCGCACGGAAGAGCAAGCAACTTCATTAGCATCAACGGCTGCGAGCATGGAAGAATTGTCTGTGACGGTGCGAGAAAATGCCAATCAATCAAAGCAAGCAGCACAATTAGCAGAACATGCTAGAGAACAAGCTGATGTCAGTGGGGCAATTGTTAATGATGCCGTTGAGGCGATGTCACAGATTAATGCCAGAAGTAAGAAAATTTCTGAAATCAGTGCTGTGATTGACGGCATTGCATTTCAGACAAATTTATTGGCATTAAATGCAGCGATTGAAGCAGCAAGAGCAGGTGAGCAGGGACGAGGGTTTGCAGTGGTCGCACAAGAGGTACGAAATCTTGCACAAAGAAGTTCTGCCTCTGCTAAAGAAATTAATACTCTCATTACCGATAGTGTCGAAAAAATTAGTAAAGGATCTGAACTCGTCACAAAATCAGGTGAGGCCTTGCATGAAATCGTCAAGTCTGCTTCATCGGTAAGCGATATCGTGGCTTCCATTGCAACAGCCACAACACAACAAGCAAAAGGGCTTGAAGAAATTAATAAAGCAATTACTCAAATGGATGTGATCACCCAGCAAAATGCAGCTTTAGTTGAAGAAACTGCTGCAGCAAGTGAAAATGTTAACCAGCAAGTGAGAGATCTGATAAGTTTAATTGAATATTTTAAAGACAATGCAGCAGCAGATCCCATTGTCTGCTCTGACTCTTCGATTTTAAACAAAGGGCAAGCACAAACTTCCTTTAACGATGAACCTGAAAACAAAGAAACGCTTAAGACTTACGTTCCAAAATCAGAACGCAAGGAATCAAAAGAGAGTGACTGGAGCGAATTTTAGGAGAATGCTTGGCGATGACACTTGAGAGAGAATTTCAATATAGTGATAAAAACTTTCAATTTTTGAAAAAAAAAGTTAAGCAGTTTGCAGGCATTAATTTGTCAGACACTAAAAACGAATTAGTATATTCACGCGTCTCTCGTTTATTAAGGCAGTATCATTTAAAAACATTTGATGAGTATTGTGACAAGTTAAAACAAGACGATGAGCAAATGATTAAAGAGTTTGTAAATGCTATCACGACCAACTATACCACCTTTATGCGTGAACCTTATCATTTTGATTATTTATCGCATACAATTTTACCTCATATAAAGTTAAATGCAAAAGCAAAAAAGTTAAGAATTTGGTCTGCCGGCTGCTCAACTGGCGAGGAACCTTATTCAATTAGTTTTATTGTGAATGCCATTTTTGGTAACGACACAGATTGGGATATTAAAATACTAGCAACCGATGTCGATTCTGATGCGTTACATAAAGCAAAAGAAGCAATTTATTCTCAAGATATCATTAAAGAAGTTACAAACCACTATAAACTCTTTCTAGAACGATATTTTGATGAGGCTACTTTTGATAGGCGCCTCTTTGTTGTTAAAGAGGAGTACAGAAAAAATATTTATTTTAAATTATTTAATTTAATGAGCAAAGAATGGCCGATGCATGGTCCTTTTGACATTATTTTTTGTCGTAATGTGATGATTTACTTTGATCGTCCAACCCAAGAAATATTAATACCTAAATTTGTAAACTTGCTCAGCCAAAAGGGCTATTTAATTCTTGGTCCATCAGAAGCTTTTTTACAATCACAGCTTCCACTTAAATGTGTGGAAGGCTCTATTTTTCGGAAAGAATCATGAGTTCTTCCGTCCCCTTGCCAGCAACCTTGCCAGGATTTGAGAAAATCCATCGATTTTGGGATTATTCGAAAAATATGCCTGTTGTTAAATTGCAACCTGGAGAATTTTATGTCACCACAAATGAGGAAGCCATCATCACTATTTTAGGATCCTGTGTTTGTGCTTGTGTACGTGATGTCGATTTAGGCGTTGGTGGCATGAATCATTTTATGTTGCCATCTAAGGGGTCACTGCATCAAAAGTTAATCGTTAACAGCGATGATGCTCGTTATGGGAATTGGGCGATGGAATTTTTAATCAATCAAATTTTAAATGCCGGTGGACGGCGCAGATTGCTTGAAGTGAAAATTTTTGGTGGTGCCAACGTTTTTCAAAGTCTTTCATCGAATATTGGCGACAGAAATATTCAATTTATAGAAGAATATTTAGAAAATGAGCGATTGGCAATTAAAGCCAAAGACTTGGGTGGTTTTGCAGCTAGAATCATCGTCTATTTTCCCAAAACTGGCAAAGTTCAGCTAAAGTATTTGGATGAGCCAAAGAAATATGAAATTGTTGAAAAAGAACGAAAATATCTTAAGCAAATTGATAAAACACTTTCAGATGATGGTAATATAGAGTTATTTTGAGGGTATTATGAACACAACAAACGAAGACGATAATCAAATATTAATTGACAAAACATTTCAATTGATACTGGATGAAAATGTTGGTCTGCGCAATGCTATGAAAAGAATAGAATCTTTGCTTAAGCATTCTGTAGAGTTGATGAATGAAAGTGTTTCCACAGCGCATAGTACCATACATACACATCAAACAATTTTAAACAAAGCCGTTAATCCTGAACCAGAGCAATCAGCAGAGGTGCCAGGCGATCAGTTATTAACCACGCTTCGCAAAGCACTGGGGATCACGATTCAGCTTAATGCCATCCTTTCAAAAACAACTCGATCTTTACAAGTTGAGGATATCGTTTCTCAGATCGTGAAAGATGTTTCTAAACGGAGTTTGAAAATGGATATTGTTGTGAATAGTATTCAAGATATGAAAAAAAACACCTTTACGCCGCAATCCACTCAAGAAATTCTCAAAGTAATTGAAGAACTTCATATCACAGCGCAAAAGAATCCTATTAAGCAAATATCGCTAGATGAAGGTGAAATAGAGTTATTTTAGTTCCTGTCTAGATAAAGGAATGAATAACATTGGTTACAACACCCCAAATACGAAATTCCATATCTTCTTTGATGGTAATCACAGGGTACATGTCATTTTCAGGATGCAAAGAAACTACATTGTTCTTAGTGATCTGTAAACGCTTAACAGTAAATTCGCCATTAACAATGGCAATAACCACATTACCATCACGTGGTTCAAGTGAAAGATCGACCACAAGCAGATCGCTAGGATGAATTCCAGCACCAAGCATGGAATTTCCTTCTACTCGTACATAAAAAGTGGAAGCAGGATTTTTAATGACATATTCATTTAAATCGAGTTGTGCTTCAAAGTGATCATCAGCTGGAGAAGGAAACCCGGCTGCAACTTTGGTAGAGAAAAGAGGTAAACGGAGAACGGGAGCAGAGGTTGGTTGCATGTAAGAAGAAAGTGCATTGACTTTGCCTTGCCCATAGTCAGTTAAAAATTGTTGAAGACCGTGAACCAAGCTTTGAGGCACTCGAATTGCTTTAGTAGGTTCGCCATACTTTCCTGTTCCATGTGGACGGCCTGCGCCTTCACGTTTGCCACCGCGAAGAAGTTTCAAAGGTCTAGTATTTGTAGTTGTTTTTTTGGTCATAAAGATAATTAAATAGATATATGTACGATTATCAAAGAGTATAACAGCATTTAAAAGGAAAGCAAGTTGTTATAGAATTTAGCGCAACCATCCTTTATTTAACGTAAGGCGAGCAATGGAATTTAAAGATTACTATGCTGTGCTTGGTGTCAAACCAGAAACACCCGTAGATGAAATCAAAAGATCTTATCGCAAACTTGCGCGTCAGTATCATCCTGATGTTAGTAAAGAACCTGATGCAGAAAATCGTTTCAAAGAAATTAATGAAGCATGGGAAGTATTGCAAGATAAAGAAAAACGGTCACGCTATGATGCCATTCGAGCAGGTGGGGGGCGTCAACAAGCTGGTTTTTCAGGCAATAATAGCCAACAGTATCAGCAAGGTTTTTCGCCTGAGCAAGAAGCGCAATTTAGTGATTTTTTCCAGTCAATTTTTGGAGATTTGGGTAATTTTGAAAACACGCGATCCGGTTTTCAAAGAAAAGGCCAAGATTATCATGTTAAAATGGAGATCCCTTTGTCGGTCGCCTACCACGGTGGTATAGAGAGTGTTCAGTTGCAAGTGCCAACGCCTGGTTCTCATCAAACCAAAAATTTGCAAGTCAAAATTCCACCAGGTGTGATGACAGGCAGTCAAATTCGACTAAAAGGCCAAGGTGGCGCCAGCGTGAAAGGGCCAGCAGGGGACATCTACATTGAAATTGAGATTTCACCGCATCCTTATTTTTCATTGCATCAGAAAGACATTCACTTATCTTTACCGATTACGCCTTGGGAAGCAGCTTTAGGTGCAACCATCCCTGTTCCAACACTTGGGGGACAAGTAAATTTGAAAATTCAACCGAATTCCCAAAGTGGCAAAAAAATGCGGTTAAAAGGACGAGGCATGCCAGGCTCCCCTCCCGGAGATCAATTTGTGATTCTACAAATCCATGTGCCCCAAGCGCAAACAGATAAGGACAAAGCCTTCTACCAAGAAATGGCTCGTGTGATGCCCTTGAATCCTCGAACAAGATTAGGAGTATAACATGGATAACCGGATGGTTCATGAAGGGATATTATTAGATGAGACCATTACCTACACGCTCAAAGAAATCACCTTTTTAAGTGATATTGATGAAACTATTATAATAGAAATGGTTGAATATGGTATTGCCGAACCACTTGGAAGTACTCATGAAAAATGGGTTTTTAATAGCCAAGCATTGCTGCGACTTAAAAAGGCCATGCGTTTACATCGCGATCTTCATATTAATTGGCCTGGCATATCATTAGCATTGGATTTAATGCAAGAGCGCGATGAACTACGCACGCTTTTAAAGATCATGCAAAAAAACAATGAATAGTCATTGGGAAGGTTAATTTGATAATTGAAGGCGTTGTTCTGCAATGGTGTTTGCAACTTCAAGTGGCGTGATATTTTCCTTCTGTGCTTTTTCAAAAAGAAACATCAATGTTTGGTAGATGTTTTCTATATTTTCTCTAGCGGTTGGTTCACTTTGATTTGCATATTGTCCACCAACATAAATAAGCCCGCCGGCATTAATAACATAATCTGGTGCATAAAGGATCCCTTTTTGTGAAAGGTGTTTGGCAAATAAAGGAGATTCTAATTGATTATTGGCAGAGCCTGCAATAATTTTTGCTTCGATTTCATCAAGGTTGTCAGCATTAATGGCATTGCTTAAAGCGCAGGGTGAAAAAACATCACAATTTACTTTATGGATCTCATGGGCTGGTACTGTTTTGGCATGAAACTCTTTTGCACAGCGCAAGGTCGTTTCTGTTTTAAAGTCAGCGATAGTTAACAAAGCACCTTGTTGATGTAATTCTTTTGCAAGATGATATCCAACATTGCCGACACCTTGAATTGCAACATGAATGCCAGCAAGGGAGTTTCGTTTTAAGTGATGTTTAACGGCTGCTTCAATGCCACGTCTTACGCCAAGTGCTGTCATTGGAGAAGGATCTTTACATGAATAGCGTTGACGGCTATCGCCTGTAACATAAGGAGTCACATGCCTAATAATATCCATATCTGCCACAGAAGTGCCACTGTCTTCTGCAACAATGTAACGTCCTTTTAATTCATCAACATACTGTGCAAAAGTGCTAAATACCTTATTTCTATCAAGCATGGTAGGAGTTTGTATAATCACGGATTTTCCCCCACCAAGGGGCAAATGACACAAAGCCGCTTTATAGCTCATGCCATGGGCTAGACGCATGGCATCGATGATGGCATCTTCCAAAGAAGTGTAAGGTCGGAATCGACAACCACCCAATGCAGGCCCAAGCCGAGTACTGTGAATAACAAGAATAGCAAGCATATTCAAGGATTCATTATATTTTAGATGTAATTCCTCAAATCGTGATTGGGAAAAGCGAGAAATCACATTTAAATTATCAATTTCGCTGTTATTTTGATCGGTAAATGATTTCATACACCCTGCTTTGTTGCCGATAAATAGCTATCAGTATTTAAAGAAAGCGCATAACTAACATAATTGTAATTCATGAAAGTATAAATTTGGGAATTAAATAAAGGTATGGTTGAAAAAAGCCAAGCCAATATTCTTGTAGTTGAAAATGCTAAAAAAGGGCAAAAAGCGCTTTGGGAGGCTGTTCATTTAGATACCTTTAATACTCAAATTTTCAAAGCCAAAAGTATCAAAGAAGCAATTAAAATTGTGCTTGAAAAAAAAGTGGATGGAATTATCATCGATTTTCAAGTTGAAGATGGCGAAGCACTTGAACTTTTAGATGCCATCAATCAAATCAGTGTCAGAGTTATTCCTATTATTGTATTAGCAGATAAAGAGCAAGAAAAAAAAGGGATCTTGCTTTTTCGTAAAGGCGCAAGAGATTTTCTTGTGAAGGACGCAAAAAAAGAGTATTTAAAACGCCTATCCGTCGTGTTAGAGCGAATTTTAAATGAAGAAATTCGATATCTTCAAAATTCACGTTTAAAGCAAAATACACAGGCGGTATTAGCATCAGTTTCCGAAGGAATTATTGGGCTTAGTTTAGCAGGAACCATAACCTTTGTTAATCCTGCAGCTGCAGATTTTTTCGAAACACCATTTGAAACATTGGTTGGAAAGTCAATCGAAGGGTATGCTAAAAAAATTGATGAAAATTTTATGAAATTGTTAAAACAAAGCATGAACTTTGTAAAATCAAGTAATCAGGTAGTTGTGATTGGACAATTTAGCTTATCCTTACAAAATCAAGGCGCAACCTCATTAATTGAAGTGATTTTGATCCCGGTTTTTAATGAATTGCTGCATTTAGAAGGCTATGTGCTTTCCCTAAAAGATATTTCACAAACAAAATACTTAAAAGAAGAAATAAGGCTAAAGTCGTTTAAAGATGAGTTAACAGGGCTTTTTAATCGAAAATCTTTTTTGTATCGACTAGAACA
Source organism: Pseudomonadota bacterium (assembly GCA_018242045.1). GTDB lineage: Bacteria > Pseudomonadota > Gammaproteobacteria > Berkiellales > Berkiellaceae > Berkiella. Next base: position 43,217 of record JAFECR010000022.1, read on the forward strand.
CGTGATTTCTTATTGTAAACGATACCATTCTAAATGTGCCGTTTTGTTCATTGATTTAGATGGCTTTAAAGTAATCAATGATGCATTTGGACATCTTTGTGGTGATGAAATTTTACTGACAGTGGCAGACAGGATCCAATCTGTGATCCGTGAAACAGATATATTGGCACGCGTCGGTGGCGATGAATTTATGGTTTTATTAAACCAAATTGCCCGACCAAATGATGTTGCCAAAGTTGCTATGAAAATTAATAATAGCTTATTGCCTGCTATTGAAATTAATAAAGATAAGTATCATGTGACAGCCAGTATTGGTATTGCCTTGTACCCGAATGATAGCAAAGAAGCGCTAAAATTAGTACAATATGCAGATTTTGCAATGAGTTTGGCTAAAAAGCAAGGCAAAAATCATTACCAATTTTACAAATCAGAATTGAATTTAGATGTTGAAAAAATGATGAAATTGTCTAATGATTTGCGTTATGCATTGCAAAATAATCAATTGGAAATGTATTATCATCCGCAGATCTCTTCTGCAACGGGTGCTTTGGTGGGACTAGAGTCTTTAGTAAGATGGAATCATCCTGAGCTTGGTATTATATCGCCCTCTGAATTTGTGCCCATTGCTGAAGAAATCGGTTTTATTGGTGAAATTGGCAAATGGGTTTTGAATGGCGCTTGTGAAAGTTATTCCTATTGGATGGAACAAGGACTTGATAATTTTACTTTAAGCATCAATTTTTCAGTTTATGAACTATTGCGAGATGATTTTGTTCATGATGTTATCCATTGCTTAAAAAAATATCGTATTGATCCTCATCGTTTTCAATTGGAAATTACCGAATCTATTTTTGTAAGTGATGCTAATGTCATCCTTGCAAAGTTACTTCAACTGAAAAATCATGGATTTCAAATTGCAATGGACGATTTTGGTACGGGCTATTCCTGTTTAAGCTATTTGAAGGATTTACCTATAGACATTATTAAAATTGATCAATCTTTTGTGCAAGCATTAAGCTATCAAAACAATGAAAGACACAAAGCAATTATAGCGACAATCATCGATTTGGCAAAAAGATTACATTTGACAACCTTAGCAGAAGGTGTTGAAACAAAAGAGCAGGCAGAATATTTAATTAAACTGGGATGTGAATATCTACAAGGATTTTTATTCGCTAAACCAATGAATTTTAAACACGCCACAGAATTCATACAATTAAATGCATCCTCTCTTGCGCACAGACCGTATCATTATACCGCTGGAAAAACCACACATTAAAAATTATTTTAAGTGGTGGAGGGGGTAGTTTGTGCGATTTGGCGCCAGCGAAGATACCCAAGCACAGCAAGTGCAAGGTAAGTCCAATAGAGTGCGCTATGAAAAGGCAGTCCTTTGTAAAGTTGCATCAGCGCCATTAAAGCATCAACAAAAAACCATAAAATCCAACAATGGATGATTTTTAAACATAAAAGTAATTGTGCGAGCAAACTTAAAGTAGTTGTAATGGCGTCCCAATAGGGAATATCAGAGCCTGCCAAGGCTAGCAAATAAGAAATAATATAAATACTCGCTATTGATGCAAAGCATAGTATGATGGTTTGTTTTAAAGTTAAATAGCCGATAGGACGAACTTTAGTAGCAGTATGAGAAGACATCCACTGAAACCAGCCATAAATCATGGTTACAAAATAAATACCCTCTAAAAGCAGTGCGCCGTAGATCCCTTTTTGCCAATACAAAATAGAATTTACAGCAATGGCGAGCATCCCTAATAACCAGGCTGAGCGTTTTGCTTGAGTGAAATGATAGGTACAAACTAAAGATAAGCCAGCACCCAGTGGATCGAGCCAATTCATACGTTATGTCTCCCTTCGCTGGTATTATCCAGATCAGGTAATATGGGTATTCATTTTGAAATATTGCTAAAATGAATTCTCAGCCGCTAACACAGCACCCCAGATAAGTGGTTAAGCGATTTTAGAGAAAGCAGTTAAAATGTCAATGATATTTTTTCTTTAATTTCTTTGTGAAGGATATCTTCTTTCAGATCAGCGATCTATGGTTTTCGCTTATAGCAAGGGAAATCTTTTTCTTGAATGCTTAGTTAGCTATGTTTGCAAAAAAATAGATGCTTGAGCAGGAATTTTTTGACAATCAAAAAAATGAATTTTAACACAGTAAAGCAGCGTATCAATATAATCCCTAATTATCACAGTACTTTTGGCAATTGAGTGCGAAAAGGTTTGAGTGGGTCTTAGTTATTAATGGCTTTTTGTTGTAACAAAGACAGTATTATGCCTCTGGCTGGGTTTAAGGCTTTTTTGTTTTTTTGGTATCTTGGCAATTTTCTTTATTTAGCTTTTTTGATTTCATAAATTTCTCATAAAGATCATAACTACATTTGCCAATCATTTGCCCCCAATATTCACCTTGTGCTTTATCAAGATGCGCTGGCAGGCCCACGGCAACATTACTTAAACAACCATGCACTAATAATTGCGTAAAATCGACACATTCTTGTTGAGTTATTTTGAAACAAGTAACAAAGTAATGTTTGCTATCGCAAAGTAATCCGGGTAGCGTTTGTTCAATATTAACCATCCATTCTTTTTTATTATTGATAGAACTTGTTCCTTGTTGAGGTAAATCAGGATTATTTTGTTTTAATAAAGGGATAGGGATTTTTGGCACTTTTTCCAAAGTATTGGGATCATCATGCGGGCTTGCTGCTATTAAAAGAGGAGGTATTGCTAATAAATATGTTAGTAGTAAAGCTTTAATTTGCATTTGTTTCCTAAGCCTCTTATGGCTTTCTCAGCCTAAATTATAGCCGCTTTTCTGTTAACCTAACTATGTCAAACTTTTTTACATCTTCTTTGAAGCGTACCTCCTCAAAATTGCACGATAAAAGTTTTTCTTATTATCGCCAATAATTTTTTATGAATAATTTCATGCTGTTTACTGCACTTGTCCTGGTTCAACATCAAAGTTGGCATTTTCATTGCTTTAAGAAAAAAGGGCATCCAGCAAAGGTTAAAGATGAAGCGTTCCCACTTAGCAATCGTTGTTATGGTCATTTTGTGCACTTCGATTTGGATTGTTGCAACTCATCCTTTGTTTAGAAGTAGTGTCATCGAGTGCATTAATAAGTAGAAGAGTGGAGATCCTCCTAATGCAATGCAACTTTTTAAGATGAAAATAAGTCATTTACTAATAAATACAACTGAATGAGGGCATATAAATGTGGTATCATAAAACGAAATTAGGAACATTTTGGATAGTAGAATCTGAGGACACACATCAATATTATTTGGGAATGGATGAGGACTCCATTGGTTGTTACAAAAAGATTGAAGACGCCATAGCTGATATCAAATCTCAAGTAACGGGCCATTTAAAATGGGATCAGTCGCGTAATATTGAAGTGCCAGAAGATGTGATTCATCAATGGATAGAAGGTGAGCCTGAAAATTGGAATAAATTTTAGACTATTGCTAGTAAGCAAACTCAAACTTACGGAGAAGTTTGTTCTTTAGGGATAATCTTGCTTGCGAAGCTTTGCTCAGCTATGATGCCACCTTAAATTAAACAAGGTATGGTGCGTTTTTTAAAACGTAGCGATTCCACGAGGTGCAAGATGAAACCAGAGATACACCCTGAATATAAAGAAAAAACCATTATTTGTAGTTGTGGCAACACATTCACAACACGTTCTACCTATAAATCAGATACCTTGCGTGTTGATGTATGTAGTGCTTGTCACCCATTTTATACGGGTAAGCACAGAGTAGTAGACACGGCCGGTCGAGTTGATCAATTTATGCGACGCTATGGCACTTATAAGAAGGCAGAGCAAGCCCCTGAAACTAATAAGTAAAATCTGGTTATAAACAAAGGGGCGCTTAAACGCCCTTTTTTTTCTTTATATCATTTAATTAGGTTGTCTTTATGACTGACGAGTTAAAAAAAGCTGCATTGCATTATCACGCATCGCCGGTTCCAGGGAAATTAAGTATTACGCTTACCAAGCCTACTGAAACACAAAAAGATTTAGCACTTGCCTATACCCCTGGAGTGGCAGAACCTGTCAGAGCTATTAAGGCTAACGCAGAAGATGCTTATCAATATACTTTAAAAGGAAATCTGGTTGGCGTTATAACCAATGGGACCGCCGTGTTAGGTTTAGGTGATGTTGGCCCTTTAGCGGCAAAGCCGGTTATGGAAGGTAAGGCGGTTTTATTTAAACGTTATGCTAATATCGATGTCTTTGATATTGAAGTTGCAGCATCAGATCCACAAGATTTCATTAACACCGTTGCTAAAATTGCCCCAACTTTTGGGGGTATTAATCTGGAAGATATTAAAGCGCCACAATGCTTTGAAATAGAGCAAGCCTTAATTGATCGCTTAGACATTCCTGTTTTTCATGATGATCAACATGGCACTGCCATTATCATGGTGGCCGCTTTACTCAATGCGATAGAGCTGCAACAAAAATCACTAGATGAGATAAAAGTTGTGTGTGTTGGAGCCGGCGCTGCTGGTATTGCCTCGATGCGGCTGTTAATTGCGATGGGCTTAAAACGTGATCAACTTCTCATGATAGACAGGCAAGGTATCATTCATACCGGACGAACAGATTTAAATACGTATAAATTTGCCTTTGCCAGTGAAACCGAAAAGCGCACCTTAGAAGAAGCAATGATTGGTGCTGATGTTTTTATTGGGGTTTCTGGTCCTAATTTATTAACCTCGCGTATGCTACAAGGAATGGCAAAAAAACCCATTGTTTTTGCGCTTTCTAATCCCGATCCTGAAATTGATCCCAATATTGCTATGCAAGCTAGAAATGACTTAATACTTGCAACAGGTCGCAGTGATTATCCAAATCAAGTCAATAACGTGCTTTGTTTCCCGTACCTTTTTCGCGGTGCACTGGATGTCCGAGCCAACCGGATAAATCAGGAAATGATGCTAGCAGCTGTTTTTGCCGTACGAGATTTAGCAAAAGAGGTTGTACCTGAGTCTGTTTTGAAAGCCTATGAGTTAACGCAACTGTCTTTTGGCTCAAACTATATTTTGCCAAAACCAATTGATCCTCGATTATTGCCCGTTGTTTCGGCTGCAGTTGCAAACGCGGCTGTGGAAACTGGCGTTGCGCGTCTTCCTTACCCAAGCTATTATCCGCTTAAACCTATTTAAAGGAGTGTTTATAATGCCAAGGAAAAAAATTGCCCTGATTGGTGCTGGAAACATAGGGGGAACATTAGCCCATTTAGCATTAACCAAAAATTTAGGAGATGTTGTTTTATTTGATGTGGTCGAAGGACTGCCTCAAGGAAAAGCACTAGATTTAGCGCAATGTGGGCCGATTGAAGGATTTGATGCGAATATTATTGGAACTAACCATTATCAAGATATTGCTGATGCGGATGTGGTGATTGTAACTGCAGGTGTGCCACGCAAACCTGGGATGAGCCGCGATGATTTATTGTCGATTAACACCAAAATAGTCAAGGATGTTGGCACGGGCATTAAACAATATTGTCCCAAAGCTTTTGTGATTTGTGTTACCAACCCCTTAGATGTCATGGTCAAGGTATTGCAAGATGCCGCAGGCGTAACAGATGAAATGATCATTGGTATGGCTGGTATATTGGATTCTGCACGTTTTAGAACATTCTTGGCCTGGGAATTTAAGGTTTCTGTTTCAGAAGTCCAAGCCTATGTGCTAGGTGGCCATGGTGATTCAATGGTTCCCTTAATCGGCATGAGTAACATTGCAGGAACTAGCCTGAGCACACTCATTGCCAATGGCAGTATTACACAAGCAAAGGTAGATGAAATTGTAAAGCGTACAAGAGAGGGTGGTGGCGAAATTGTAGCTTTGTTAAAACAAGGTTCAGCTTTTTACGCACCTGCTTCTGCGGCAATTGAGATGGCAGAATCTTATCTTTTAGATAAAAAGCGAATTTTGCCTTGCGCTGCCAAGTTGAAGGTTGGTCAATATGGTGTTAAACGATCTCTTTTCGTTGGCGTACCCACCAAGATTGGTGCAAAAGGCGTTGAAGCGGTATATGAAGTTTCTTTAACAGATCAAGAAAAGAATAATTTACAACGTTCTATTGATGCAGTGATAGAATTGTGTGATGCAGCCGAAAAATTATGATATCAAAATTTCAAATTAACTGATTTTCAAAAAGGTATTATATCGCGAAGGAGTAAATACTCGAACCGTTTTGCTTCCCGCATCAGGAAGGTGAAAAGCTTAGCCTAGACGGCAAGAGAACGAATCCCCAGGCATGCAGCTTTGTATTAGTGCATGACTGGGTGAGTGAGCGTAGCCCAACGCCTAAATTCAAAATGGAAAGAGTAGATTAAAGATATGGCATTACAAGGTGTAACCGCTGATACAGCTAAAGTTCAACATCCCGTCGTTTATTATATTGCAAAGCCAAGATCACAAAACGAGGCTTTTCTGGCACTTGGCACATTCCATACTTTACCTTTAAGTTGTCTTCCTGAAGAAATCAATGAATTGATAAAAGCCCAGTCTCATCTTTGGATAGAAATAGGACCAGAAGAAGATAAAGAGTTATGTGTTACATGTGATGATTCACTTAAGGGATGGTTTAATCTATTAAATACTGAAATAAAAAATCAAATTATCTGGATTGGTTTTAACACCAAAGAACTAACGCGGATTTCATATTTAACAGATCACTTGGATAACTATCCTCCTCTGTTAGCTTTAGGTGAGTTTTATTCGGCGCTATGGAATAACATAAAATCAGATGGCTGCATGGATATTGAATTATCTAAGGAATATCAACGGGAAAATAAACCAGTTAATTATATGGAAACAGAATACGATCGCAAAAATCAACATCTTGAGTCTGGAGAATATTATTTTGCATTTTGTAAAAGATTATTGGGGAATAAGCTGCCATTCAACACAATCGCTGAACTCAATAACGCTCGTGATTGGAGTCGATTTTTGGAAATTGCTTTAGAAGCGTCCGTTGTCGCACAAATAAAAGAAGAAATAACACAAAGAGATAAAGAGATAAAGCAAGAATATCTGCAAGCAAAGCTAGAACAAGTCGATTTAAACGAAGCGTCGTCGTGCGATGAAAGAACAGCAACATGGTTTGGCAGAGGTAGCTCGCAATTTTATGGTAGTACGGTTGCCAGTGGATGGTGCCATGTTTTAGAAGGAAAAAATGGTATTTTAAAAAGGCATCAAGAAGCAGGCTTTATTACCTATGAGCTCCCTATTAAAAATGATGGCGAATACACTCCTCAAAAAATGCAAATTTTGCACAAGGCGACTCAACATGATCATCTTTTAGTAGTGCAATACATCCTAGAAAAATGTCTTAATGAACCTGAATATAAATCTGTGCTTTCAATTGCGATAGAAAATCAAAGCTTTTGTGTGTTGCGCTATTTGGTCAAAATACTAAAGTTGCAAGAAGATCTTACCTGCACAAGCTTGATGCAAAAAGCAAATTTTATGTTGTTAATGGATGCTATGAAATCGCTGAATGTGAAAAATGATCAGCATCATTTGCAACGAAAGCCTAATGAACTTTATTTTAAATATCAAGATAGTGAAAAGAAACTACAAAATCCTGCAAAACAAAAGCCGCAACAGTATTCGAGACAAAATTTTGCGTATCAAGATAGGCCGGCTAATCGAAGAAACTAAGTATACTCTTCCCGGAAAGTAATTAGAATAATGTCTCGCCACTACCACCACTGGGCGTAATAGGATGACGTTCGTGATAGCGAGCGCCGGCATGAGAGGGCACTGTATCTTGGCGAAATATTTCAAAAATAGCATTTGCTTGACCAGGACGTGCCAGTAAACCGCTTGCAGGATCAATTCGAACAGTGACTAATCCTCTGGGTTGGACGGGCTTGGTTTCTGGCACACCTTGTAAGGCGGGTCCCATAAATTTCATCCAGATGGGTAGTGCTGCTTGAGAGCCATATTCTTGTACAGAACGGGGTTCATCATAACCAACCCAAACACTGGCAACCAAGGATTGATTATAACCCGTATACCATGCATCCATTTGATTGTTTGTGGTGCCGGTTTTGCCAGCCAAATCAGCGCGATTAAGTGCTCTTGCCGCTTTGCCAGTACCAGTTTGGATCGCATCTTGTAAAATAGAAGTCATGATATAAGCCGTTTGAGGTGAAATAATTCTTTTTGCTGGTAAGTTGGCGGAACTTTCTTTGACTAATTGATCAAGCGCATTTTCTTCTTCAACAAAAGGAGATATTTCCTGTTCATTTAATTGTTGGCACTCAGAACAAGCAGTGGCAGGATCTGCCTCATAAACGACTTTGTCCTGGCTGTCGACGACCCGTTGCACAATAAAGGGTTTCACTTTATAGCCACCATTGGCAAAAGCAGCATATCCCGTGCAAATATCAAGTGGGGACGCCGCAGCTGTACCCAAGGCAAGCGATAAACTGCGTGGTAAATTACGGCGTTCAAAACCAAAGCGCTCAATGATTTTTAATGCCCTGCCAATGCCGAGCGTTTGCAAAAGACGTATTGAAACTAAATTACGAGATTTGGTAAGCCCAATGCGCAAACGGGTAGGACCATAAAAACGGCGCGTATCATTTTGTGGGCGCCAAGCTTCATCGACATTATTATCCCGATAAACAACCGGTGCATCATTAATGATGCTGGCTGCTGTAAAACCATGTTCGAGGGCGGCTGCGTAGATAAAGGGTTTAAAGTTTGAACCGGGCTGTCTTGTTGCTTGGGTTGCACGGTTAAAGTGAGATAAATTGAAATCAAAGCCACCAATAAGGGCCAGTATGGCACCATTTTTAGGATGCATTGCAACCAAAGCACTTTCCGCGTCGGGGAGTTGACTGAACATCCAATGGTTAATACCTGGCTCAACATAAATAACATCACCCACCTCGACAACATCTTTGGGTGATTGGGGCGGCATATCGACGCGGGTATGAGAAAGTTGTTTGGCGGCCCAACGCATGCTGTCAAAGGAAATGGTAATTTGTTGCTTGTTTGCTAAAAGCGCTTTAACGCTATTTTCATTCATACTCATTACTGCAGCCGGCATCGTGAAAGCTGTTTTAGGGTAGGCTTTTAATTGTACTGCCCATTCGCTAAGCGGAATTTGCCCTGATTGATCCTTAGATAATTGTGCAAGTGGGCCTCGATATCCGTGCCTTTTATCATATTCAAGCAGCCCTTCTTGTACGGCATGGTTAGCGATGGTTTGTAAGCGACTATCTACGCTGGTGTAGGCAATAAAGCCAGAGGTATATACATCAGGGCCAAATTTTTCGACTAGCTCTTTGCGGGCTTGTTCAGCAACATGAGGAGCATCAATATCAACCACACGTCCATGGTAACGTGTTTCAATGGGCTCTATGATAGCATGCTCGTAATCTGCTTCATTAATAAAACCATAATGCAACATGCGTTTTAACACATGAGATCGCCGCTTGGTTGCTGCATCAGGGTTATTGATCGGGTTGATAGCGCTAGGGGCTTGTGGCAGACCTGCAATCATTGCGATTTGCGCTAAGGAAAGTTTGTCGACGGTGGTGCCATAGTACACTTGGGCTGCTGCTTGTACGCCATAGGCACGTTTACCAAAATAAATTTTATTTAGATAAAGCTCAAGAATTTGATCTTTAGTTAACTCTTTTTCAATTTTAATGGCGAGCAATACTTCGTTTAATTTACGGCCAAAGGTTTTCTTGCGGGTTAAGAAAAAATTTCGTGCAACTTGCATCGTGATAGTGCTGGCGCCTTGGGCTTTAGTGCCGCTTGCTAATAAATGCACGGTTGCGCGAGCCAAACCTCTTAAATCAACGCCATTGTGATCGTAAAATCGACGATCTTCGGTTGCAAGGATGGCGTTTTTTAATGTTTCAGGAACATCTTTAATAGCGATAGGGGTGCGTCGTTTTTCACCATATTCCCCAATGAGCTTGCCATCAGCCGTGTATATTTTTAAAGGAACCTGAAGTTGGATTTCTTCCAAAATATTGACGGTAGGCAGTTGAGCGTTGGTATATAAAATGATGACAGTAACAGCGCAAAGACAGGCCACGCTGGTGCTGATTAATACTTGAAAAAAAATGTTAAAGAAATTTTTCATGGCAAGATTATAGCAAATGTCATAATGACAGTTAACTTTTTGATGCGTAAAGCAAAGAAATAAAAGGGATTTGAGCAAAAAAAATCCACAATATTTGCGTGTTTATGTGTAACAGCTAGTATTGAGTTAGAACTGGGGGTTTTTATGGTGGTAAATTTTTATCTTATCAAGTATAAAACCATTTTACTTATTATGCTAACTGCATTGTTTATTGGGAAATTAAAATAGCTTTTAAGCAAGGAAGAAACAGTGGAACTGGCATTGTTAAAAAAGAAATATCCTACACTTCTTGGCATTGATATCAGCCAGACTTCAGTGAAATTACTCGAATTGAGTGGTGGGCCTCAAGGTTATCGTGTTGAAAGTTATGCTGTTGAGCAATTACCCCCCGATGCGATGCAAGATAAAGAATTTAAGAATGTTGAAGCGATTGGTCTGGCAGTGGATCATGTTGTTAAACGTTCTCGAACGCATTCAAAATTTGGTGCAGTCGCAGTAGCAGGATCTGCTGTCATTACAAAAATAATTCAAATGAATGCAAACTTTAATGAAAATGAATTGGTGTCGCAAGTTGAATTAGAAGCAGAACGACACATTCCTTACCCTATGTCCGAAGTAAATATCGACTTTCAAGTATTGGGGCCTTCAAGTAAAAGCCCAGAACTGGTCGATATTTTATTGGCAGCGTCTCGCACAGAGATGATAGATACCCTTGTTGAAATTCTAACGCTTGGTGGTTTAGTTGCTAAAGTCATCGATATAGAAGCTTATGCTATTGAACGCGCTTTTGGTTTAATAGCAGATCAGGTGCCAAGCAAAGGGGATCATCAAACGATAGCCGTTGTCGATATTGGTGCATCAATGACTTCTTTTGGTGTGCTTCACGATAAGGTGACGGTTTATACACGGGAGCAGATCTTTGGAGGAAAACAACTCACGGAAGAAATTCAGCGACGTTATGGCTTAACCTTTGAAGAGGCAAATTTAGCTAAAAAGCAAGGTGGTTTGCCAGAAGACTATATTTTTGAAGTGCTCGATCCTTTTAAAGATGCAGTGGTGCAACAGATAAGCCGCTCTTTGCAGTTTTTTTTCTCTTCGAGCGAATATACAGAAGTGGATCATATTGTATTGGCAGGAGGAACAGCGTCTTTGCCAGGCCTTGTTGAGAGAGTAGAAGAAAAATTGGGGATCCCATGTTCTGTTGCTAACCCTTTTGCAAATATGACCATTGCACCTAGAGTGAGTGTGCCAGCCATACATGCTGATGCACCTTCTTTGATGATTTGTTGTGGTTTAGCGTTAAGGAGTTTTTTCCATGACCATCAATCTTAATTTACTCCCATGGCGTGAATCGCAAAAAGAACAACAAAAAAGAGAATTCTTATCCTGGATAGGTTTAGGGTTTGCGACAGCTTCAAGTTTAATGATATTAATACACATTCTAATCAGTCGACAAATTGCTTTTCAGAATGAAAATAACGGATATTTAAAAAATGAAATTAAAAAATTAGATGAACAAATTGCAGAGATCCAAACCTTACAAAAAGAAAAAGAACAACTACTTGCAAGAATGGAGATTATCCAACAGCTACAAACAAACCGACCACAAATTGTTAGGCTATTTGATGTGATTGTGCATACCGTGCCGGAAGGATTGTATTTAACCAATCTTACGCGAACAGGAAACAATATTGTTACTGATGGTAAAGCAGAATCTAATACTCGTGTCTCAACCTTTATGAGAAATATTGAAGCATCACATTGGCTTAAGGATCCTGTGTTAACTTTGATTCAAGCAGATAATAAAGACAATGCAGCAACCAATGCCGCTCCCAATGCTAAAACGAATGAGAAAATGGCGGATAGAATGATAGGATTTAACTTACAAGTACAGGAAAGTGTGCAAAGCCAAGCAAACCTCAATAAGCTTATAAAAGAAAATAAAAATACCACAGGTAATACGGTGGTACCGGCGACGCAAAAGAATCCAAGTCCTCAACCAAAATAGTAACGAAAAATGAATATAAATTTAAATGAGTTAGATGTACAAAGCATAGGTACCTGGCCATTACCAGCAAAGATATTCACTATTGTTGTTTTAAGTATTTTAATTTTGTTTTTGGGATATTGGACCGATACAAAAAAACAACTGGCCCAACTTGATGCAGCACAAAAAGAAGAATTACGCTTGCGTACCACTTTTGAAAATAAACAAAGTAAAGCTGCTAATTTACAAGCATATAAAGATCAAATGGCAACGATGAAAGCTTCTTTTGGTGCGTTGTTGCGCCAACTGCCAGAAAAAACAGAGGTTCCTGGTTTATTGGAGGATATTTCGCATCAAGGGCTAGCAGCAGGTCTTGAGTTTCGAACGATTCGCTTGCAACCTGAAAAAGAAATAGACTTCTACGTCGAGTTGCCTATAGAAATTTCAGTTGTTGGCAATTATCATCAGTTTGGTGAATTTGTTAGTAACATCGCAGCCCTGCCTCGAATTGTGACATTGCATGATTTCGTGATTAAACCTGTGACAGCAGAATCTAGTGGTGATAATCTGATGATGAATATTATTGCTAAAACGTATCGTTACACCGCAGGTGAAAAAGAAAATGAAACTAAGTAGGAGCTTCAAATTAGTTCTGTTTTGCTTAGTGCTTGCTAGTTGCAGTAATAGTGAGAAACGAGCAGAACTTGAAGCCTATGTTAAAAAAATTAAAAGTAGAGAGATCTCAGAAATAGAGCCATTACCCGAAGTAAAACCTTATGAAACTTTTACCTATAAAGACGCCACAATGCGAAGCCCTTTTACACCTTCAACGCCGCGTGAAGCAGTAAATTTAGCATTGGATAACGGCATCCATCCTGATCCGAATCGTCGCAAAGAACCATTGGAGGCTTTTCCACTAGACAATCTAAGGATGATGGGTACCTTGGAAAAGAATGGCAAAAGATGGGCAATCGTCGTTGATACTAATGGCACAATTCATCGTGTTATCAAAGGTAATTATGTAGGGCAACATGATGGTCGTATCGATGAGATTACTGAAGAAAAGGTTTTAATTACAGAAATCATTCCTGGTACATCAGGGGGATGGCAGGAACGTAAAGCATCACTTACTTTAGTAGATGAAAATTCAAAAACAAAAGTAGGTCATAAATAATGAAGTCTAGCTTTGGAGCATACAAAATGGCTAGGACAATACATTTAGGCATACCATTTATCAGGCTATTTTGTCTGTTATTTGCATTAATTTCATGCTGTACCAAAGTTTTGGGAGCAGGCCCTGTACTTGAAGATTTAAAAGTTGTTTCTCTCGATGGAGGGAGTATTCGTTTAAATATAAAAACAAATGTTCCGGTAAAAGCGCCAAAAAGTTTTGTTATTGAAAACCCAGCAAAAATTTGCTTAGACTTTATTGGCGTAAAAAATGGTTTAACTCATGCAAAATCTCGTACTGATTATAGTGTGGGTGTTGTGAAACGGGTTTCTGTGGTTGAAGGTGAAGGAAAAACCAGAGTCATCATTGATTTAAGTAATTCTATTCCATTTGATGTTAAAATGGAAAATAATCAAGCAGTTGTTACCCTCGCACCTGGTATCCCATCAAGGCAAGCGATTACCGATCCTTTTAGAGGACAATATTCATCACAAACACCAAATGAAGGTAGCAAATATTGTTTGACCGCTATCGATTTTCGCCGTGGTAATGAAGGAGAGGGCAAGGTTATCGTTGATTTAAGTAGTGTTCAAATACCAGTTGAGTTACGTGAGGAAGCGGATAAGATCAGAGTTCGTTTTATCAATACACAATTACCTGCACATCTTCAACATAAATTGGATGTGACTGATTTTGGTACACCCGTAATATCCATCAATACTATCGGTCAAGGCAAAGACGTGGAAATGGTGATACAAAATCAAGGTTTCACAGAAAATATTGCCTATCAAGCTGACAAACGTTTTACAGTTGATATCAGACCATTAACAAAAGAAGAAAAAGATCAAATACAAAAAAAGACTTTCAAATATACAGGCGATCGACTATCGCTCAATTTCCAAGATATTGAAGTAAGAGCTGTTTTGCAATTAATTGCAGATTTTACAGGGCTCAATATTGTAACCAGCGACTCTGTGACAGGCAATGTCACGCTACGCCTTCACAATGTTCCTTGGGACCAAGCACTGGATATTATCCTGACAACAAAGGGTTTGGCTAAGCGCCAAGTCGGGAATGTGATGCTGATTGGTCCAAGTGAAGAAATGGCTGCGCGCGAAAAACAAGAATTGCAAAACTCACAACAGGTAGTTGATTTAGCGCCACTGCATGCAGAGTATATTCAAGTGAATTATGCTAAAGCATCCGATTTGGCAGCACTTTTGAAAACTGAAAAAAATTCTTTGCTGTCTTCAAGAGGTACCGTTTCTGTTGATGAGCGCACCAATACGCTTTTAGTGCAAGACACAGCAGTGAAACTCGAAGAAATTCGCGCGTTAGTTCAACGTTTAGATATACCGATTAGGCAAGTGCTGATTGAGTCACGTTTGGTTTTTGCAACTGATAATTTTCAAGAAGTATTAGGGGTCAGTTGGGGCACAGCAGGTAAAGGACGCCCCGGTCGAGAACCCATTATTGGTTTTGCTGGGCAAGTTTTAGGGCCAGGTTTAACAGGTTCAAGCACTATAGCCACTGGCATTACCACACCTGCCCAAGTTGTGGTACCAGATAGGGCAGCTTTCACGACGTTGGGTACGACCACCACGGATGGTACAACCACATCTGTATTTCCGTTAGCAGGTAGTAGCACGACCCAATCAAGTTTTGGTGTCACATTAGCAAGATTGCCCGGAGGTACGATATTAGATCTTGAAATCCAAGCGTTAGAATCAGAAGGGTTAGGTAAAGTCGTGGCAAGTCCTCGCTTAGTGACTTCTAATCAACAAATGGCTTATATTGAATCTGGTGAAGAAATACCTTATCAGGAATCCACTTCAAGTGGCGCTGCCTCGATTGCGTTTAAGAAAGCGGTATTACGATTAGAAGTAACGCCGCAAATAACACCCGATGATCACATCATCATGGACTTAAAAGTTAATCAAGATTCTCGTGGGGTTGTGACTGCCAATGTTCCATCCATCAACACCCGCGAGTTGCATACTAAGGTACTGGTCAATAATGGGGATACGGTTGTACTGGGAGGAATTTATCAGCAAACAAAGCAGGTACAAGATGATGAAGTGCCATTTTTTGGAAAGTTACCTTTAATTGGATGGATGTTTAGAAGTCATAATGCGCTTGATCAGCGAAGTGAGTTATTAATTTTTGTGACGCCAAAAATTATTCAAGATGGCATGGCGTCTTAAAGATGTCGGACCAAATAGCGTACTTATCCGATAATCGAGCAACCTTTTCCTCGATTCGGATTAACTCCAGATGGTATACTTATGGCCCAGTCAAAGGTAGCATACTGATTACCATAGTATTTGGTAAACTTACTTTCTGATTAATAGTGGTATTTATATTTAATTCTTAACATTTAATGACAACAAAACTAATTAGGCCAAGTTGATATAAAATATGAAGCGATCAGTCAACCTATTTTTAATTGGCCCAATGGGGGCTGGAAAAAGCACAATAGGTAAACAACTGGCAAAAGAATTAAAGCTCGAATTCTTTGATGCGGACCAAGAAATAGAAGCTCGAACAGGGGCTGATATTGCGTGGATATTTGATGTTGAAGGAGAGGAAGGATTTAGGAAAAGGGAAGCATCCGTTATCGATGAATTGAGCCAACGTCAGGGTATTGTACTTGCCACAGGAGGTGGTGCTGTGCTAAATGCGGATAATCGTAATAGATTAGCAGCCCGTGGAACAGTGGTTTACTTGTTTACTACCGTAGCTCAACAAGTGCATCGAACTGCACGAGATAAACGTCGACCGCTTATCAAGACCGATGTGCCAGAATCTGCATTGTTAGAATTAATGGCATTGCGAGATCCACTTTATCGTGAAATAGCAGATGTTGTTGTGCCTACTGATGGTCGTACTGTACGTTCAGTGACTTCTGATATTATCAGGCTAATTGAGCGGGATCAATTAGGATAAACAGGTGGCTTTGCAAGAACCATCCTGGGTAGAAGTTCGGGCAAACACATATTCGATTTATGTTGGCCATCATATATTGGCGGATATTAAGCGCTTTGAGCCTTATGTTTCTCATAAATCAGTTTTTATCGTAAGTGATCTTAATGTACAACATAATTTAGCGACCCTTAGCAATACTTGTTTGCAAGCTAAAGCAACTCGTGTGAATTCTTTTTTAATCTCTTCAGCTGAGCAATACAAAACATTGGATTTAGCAAATAAAATCTGGTCATCTTTGTTATCTCAATATTATTATCGTGATTCTATTATGATTGCTTTGGGTGGCGGCATGATAGGCGATCTTGCTGGATTTTGTGCTTCTTGCTATATGAGAGGGATGGGTTTTATACAATGTCCCACTACCTTACTTGCCCAAATAGATGCTGCCATTGGTGGTAAGACGGCCGTTAATTTTAATCATAATAAGAATATGATAGGGACATTTTACCCGCCGATGCTGGTGCTCAGCGACATTCAAACACTTGAGAGTCTGCCCCAAAGAGAATTTATAGCAGGACTCGCTGAGTTAATTAAGTATGGCATAAGCTTGGATGCAGACTTTTTTGAATGGATAGAAAACCATATTGAAAGCTTGTTATTAAGAGAAAAAGCAGCCCTGAGTTATGCCATTGTCAGGGCAAGTCAACTTAAAGTCGAGATAGTTGCACAAGATGAAAAAGATCTTTCCCTGCGCAAGGTACTGAATTTTGGTCATACCGTGGCACATGCATTAGAAAGTTTATTAGATTATCAAGGTTTATTGCATGGAGAAGCTGTTGCGATTGGTATGGTCGTTGCGACTAGAATTTCAGTAATGCATCATCGTCTTGATCGAAACACGTTAGCAAGATTAATAAAATTATTAATTAAAGTTGGATTACCAGTTGAAATACCGCAGCAAATAGCAGCTGTAGCGATTTTGAGCAAAATCAAGCATGATAAAAAACATCAGGGCAATAAATTACAATGGGTATTGCTCACTGCCATTGGCAAGGCCAAGCTGGATGATGCGATAACTTTTGAACAAATATCTAATGCTTTGACTGAAGAAAAAGTTTGAGTTGGTCAATTATACTCGAAAGCGTACTCAAACTAAATTTGATAGCTACTTTAATAGAAGGGTTATTATGAGTAATAAAGCATCAATGATTTATATCAGCTCACTTTGGCAGCAACATGAATCTTTGATAACGCATTTATCAAAACATTGTCAGAATATGATATTGGTCGTAGCACCTCAAGCAGGAGGAAAAACAACCTTCCTTGAATATATGCTGACAAATTCATCTGGTTATAAAAAATCTTTTACGGTGAAGTCTTGCACCAATGTTGAGGACCTACTGAAACAAGTTGCGATACAGTTTGAGCTCACTTGGAATGCTTCTACATTAAAATCTCAACTTGAGCTTGCACTAGAAACACTGAATGAACAGAATCATCAAGTACAACTTTGGATAGATGAAGCGCATCTTTTGTCTAACGAACAATTGCAAGCATTGATGCTGCTGCTTGATTTTGAACAGGAAAGTGGCAAGCAAATGCAGTTAATTTTGCTAGGAGAGCCTTCGCTTGAATTGAGACTATTTTCGCCAGAATTTGCTGAATTATCAAGTGGAAAAATTTATACGATTGAACTTGAATCTTGGAGCCAACAAGATATTCAAGCTTTGCTTGAGAAAAGAGGAATTCGTTTCAATCAAAGTGAAATAACAACGATTTTTGAAAAAAGTAGTGGTGTACCTGGACAGGTTATTAATGAAATCAAAAATCACGCTGGCTTTGATGATATCATCAAGAAAAAGAGGAATAAAAAAATTAGTAATTTTCGTCCTATTGTATTGGGAATTTTAGCAGGTTTTGCGATTGGTGGGGCTTATTTATTATGGAATAATAATATTCAAGAAGAAAACACTTCCATTCCAATAAATGCTGCTCAAATATCTGAAAGTGCTTGGTCAGCAAAAGAAACATCTAAACAAACATCTCCTGCGGTGGTGTTTCATTTCGATAACGATGATACTGCTGATGATGTACAAGAGGAGGTACAAGAAAATATAAAAACTTCTCAACCCATAGTAGAAACTCCTAATGAATCACAAACCTCTTTTCAAGAAGCATCTGGGGAAGAAGTTACAAAGCCTGTGCAACCTCAAGATCTAGAAATGCCCGCCTCAGTGCCAGCACCAGTGCCAGAACTAGAATCCAAAATAAAAGCACCAGAATCTACGGCAAAAGAGGAATCGACTTTGCAAGTGAAAAAGAATAATGACGTGTCTCATGCTAACCATGTTGAGGATCAACCCTTATTATTGAAGGATAAGCATCATTATACTTTGCAGTTGTTTGGTACCTATAAAGAATCCACAGTTAAAGAATTTATTAAAAAATATTCTCTAACTGAGAAATCTTATACTTTTAAAACCAAGCGCCAAGGAAAAGATTGGTATGTCGTAGTTTACGGGGATTATGGCACTATAAAAGAGGCTAAAATAGCCGCAAATGATTTAAAAGAAATTCAACAAGCTAAAGTTCAACCTTGGGTGCGTGATTTTGGCAGTGTGCAACAAGATATCCTTGGTTGAGATTTCAGCAGGGGCGGTTTGTGCACCCGCCCTTACTTCCCCAGATCCAAAGCACATCTGGGGATTGGTTCAAGTAGAACCTAGACGGTTGCTAGCCACTCTTGTAACGATTCGCTTTGACGTTCCATATATTGTGGCTCTTTGAAAGTGAGCGTTAATAAGTTCATGCCTTGGATGGCAGATAAATAATAGGTAGCTAATTGACTAGAGCGATCACCCTTGCCAAGTTCGCGAAATTGAGTTTCTACCCATTTGAGAATGTCTGCCATGAGTTTTGAAGCGGCATTTGAAAGCACGCCACCTTGTTTGCCAAGTTCTTGGCAAAGACTGCCAATCACACAACCAAAGCGAGCTAAAGTTTCGGATTGAGCATTATTATGTTGTAACAATGCTGTAAGCCGTTGCTTGATATCTGGGATTTGTTCCCACTGTTGAAATAAATTCCGCCACTCAGTCATACGCCGATGTAACACTGCGTCCATGATGGCTTCTTTTGTCTTAAAGTAATAATACACGTTGCCTAAAGGGACATCGGCTAATTTAGCGATATCGGCTAAGGTTGTTGTGTGAAAAGTTTGTTCATAAATCAATTTATCGGCGGCCTCAATCAGTCGCTCCCGTTTATCGTTTCTTCTTGCTCTTGGCATATAAGTCTCCCTTTACGTCAAAATCATACAGCCGATGTTAATAATCTAGTTAAGCGAGAAAGGCTGGAATATTAACATAAGTTGATTTGCTTGTCATATCCGTTTTAATAAATTTTTTAAAGGGCATATGAGGTGTTCTATGTTAGCAAAATTTTTGACAAAAGGTGGAATTCTTCCCCATCAGAGTTAAACTTTAAGAAACCCTTTGATCTTAAGGATGAGAAAAAGGTGTTTTTAGTTATTAGAAATACTTTTCCATTCGGTGTTTTATTGTTGCTCTTGATAGGTACTGCCAAAGCAGATCTAGGCGTTGCTTTTGGTAGTGGCCAAGGCATTCAAGATATTAAACCTTATCGCTTGGCCGTATCTTGGGATTTTGGCCCTATTTGGCATGAAGAAGCAATGTGGGGTCTAAATGCAGCATGGGAAAGCAGCGTTGCTATTTGGGATGGCCCTCAAAGACCCACTTTATCTCCGGACAGAGCAATTAAACTTAATGCCTTTACATCCGGTCCCATGTTTCGTTGGCAACGTCAGCAATCTTTTACCCGCAACCATATTATCCCTTATACAGAGTTAGGCGTTGGACTTTCATGGTTATCTGAAACAGAAATTCAAGGCAGAGTTTTATCTTTACACTTTCAATTTGAAGATAAAGTTGGCTTTGGCTTTCGCTTTGGCAAACATCCGCAGTTTGATATTGCTATGCGAGCTTATCATTATTCAAATTGTTCCATTAAGCGGCCCAATAGCGGGGTTAACCTTGCTATGGCGAGCATTGGCGTCTGGTTCACGAAATAAATTTATTTGCAAGCAAGCGGCGTGCTAAAGTACGGTTTTAAACTAAGTTTTAAATAAGACAATTTATGCAGCCTTACTTTATTGCACCTTCCATCCTATCTGCTGATTTTGCTCGTCTTGGAGAACAAGTTGAAACGGTACTAAAAGCAGGCGCGGATATTATCCATTTTGATGTAATGGATAATCACTATGTCCCTAATTTGACCATCGGCCCATTGGTTTGTGAAGCGCTTCGTCAATATGGCATCAGTGCACCGATTGATGTTCATTTAATGGTTCAACCTGTCGATGCCTTAATTGCTTCATTTGTTAAGGCGGGTGCGACTTATATCACTTTTCATCCTGAAGCAAGTTTGCATATTGATAGAAGTTTGCAATTGATTAAAGAAGGGGGGTGCAAAGCAGGATTAGTATTCAACCCGGCAACACCTTTAACCTTACTTGAGCATGTCATAGATAAATTGGATATGATTTTGCTGATGTCTGTGAACCCAGGTTTTGGTGGTCAAAAATTTATTCCTAGTGTTTTAAATAAAATTATTCAAGCGCGCAAAATCATTGATGAAAGTAAACGACCGATTCGATTGCAAATCGATGGGGGTGTCAAAGTGGATAATATTGGTCAAATTGCTAAAGCTGGTGCTGATACCTTTGTTGCAGGTTCAGCTATTTTTCAAAGCCAAGATTATGAAAAAACAATCCGGATGATGCGAGATGAAATTGCCAAAGCAACGCAAAACCTATGGAGTTAAATAGAGCCAAAATTCTCGATGAAAATTTTACCAAACGGGTTTTGGCGCAAGATTTTCCTGTGGCAAAAAGCCATACCTTGGCCCAGGAAGTTGGTCTTGATAAAACAACATTTTTAGAATTATTCGACTCTCAATTGATTAGCCGTCATCTTGATATTATTGCTAGACAATTGCGTGAGCAAAATCAAGGGTTTTATACCATTGCAAGCAGCGGTCATGAAGGCAATGCAGCCATTGCAAAAGTATTTAACAAAGATGATATGGCTTTTTTACACTATCGCAGTGGCGCCTTTATGGTACAGCGAGCAAAAAAAGATCCCACCATTGATATTATTTATGATCAGTTATTATCGCTAGTCTGTTCCAGTGAAGATCCTATTAGTGGTGGACGTCATAAAGTTTTTGGCAGTCTTTCTTTATACGTGCCACCGCAGACAAGTACCATTGCCTCACACTTACCTAAAGCAATGGGTACAGCCTTATCGCTGACTACAGCAAAAGCCTTGAAGGCAAAAAACTTTACTAAATTACCTGAAGATAGCGTGGTGCTATGTAGTTTTGGTGATGCTTCTATTAGTCATTCAACGGCTCAGGGCGCTTTAAATGCTTCTCAATGGGTAATGGCAACAAGGCGTGCTTTGCCTTTAGTGTGGATTTGTGAAGACAATGCTATTGGCATTTCCCTGACGACGCCTGATCATTGGATTCAAAGTACCATTTCAAATCGAGAAGGGCTTATTTATCTTCGTTGTGACGGGCGAAATTTAGCAGATGTTTATAAAGCAGCGAAACAGGCAATGATGGTTGCCAGAAAGAAAAAGCAAGTTGTTTTTCTACATATGAAAACGGTACGTCTTTTGGGGCACGCAGGTTCTGATATTGAATCTCAGTATCGCACACTTTTAGAGATAGAAAAAAGTGAAGCGGATGATCCTTTATTACATTCAGCGCGAGATATTATTAATGCCACTTGGTTAACACCACCAGAAGTTGTTGCGCTTTATGAAAAAATAAGAAGTCAGGTACAAGAAAGCGCCCAAAGAGCACTGAAAAGGCCTAAATTATCCTCTTCCAGTGAAATTATGTCTTGTATTGTTCCCTTACCCATCGCACCTATCAATACAGCAAATCAAACCTCACAAGTTATGCAACCCAAAAATATGGCACAATGTCTTAATTTGGCCTTAAGCGACATTTTATCTGTTTACCCCAATACCTTGGTCTTTGGGGAAGATGTTGGCAAAAAGGGCGGTGTTTATAGAGTCACTGCCGATTTACAAAAAAAATATGGTCAAGCGCGCGTCTTTGATACCTTGATAGATGAACAAACCATTTTAGGCACCGCCATTGGCTTTGCTCATAATGGCTTTATTCCTATACCTGAAATTCAGTTTTTGGCTTATGTCCACAATGCCATTGATCAAATCCGAGGGGAAGGGGCGACGTTATCTTTTTTTTCAAAAGGTCAGTTCTTTAATCCAATGGTGATTCGAATTCCAGCGCTTGCTTATCAAAAAGGGTTTGGTGGGCACTTTCATAATGACAATGCCATTGCTTTTTTGCGTGAAATTCCTGGGATTGTCATTGTTTGTCCCTCATCGGCCAAAGATGCTCAATCGCTACTTCATCGTTGTGTACAAATTGCCATAGAAACGAGACGCGTCGTTGTTTTTTTAGAGCCGATAGCACTTTATATGGTTAAAGATCTTTATCAAGCAGGAGATAATCTTGCGCTAAGTGCTTATACTTGGCAAACGCCTATTCCAATGGGCGAATTGGGAATCGAAGGAGAGCCAGAGAGTGAAGTAGCCATTATTAGTTATGGTAATGGGATGTATTTATCAAGACAAGCCGCTTACAAACTTCAGCAGCAATTTCAAATCAGCATTAAGCTAATTGATTTGCGATGGTTAGCGCCGTTGAATGTTCCTGGCTTAATAGCAGCCATTAAAAGATGTAAGCAAGTGCTGATAGTGGATGAATGTCGCCGTACAGGCAGCATCAGTGAAGCGTTACTTAGCCATATTTTAGAAAATTGTTTTCCCTTGCCAAAAACACAGCGTTTAACAGGCGAAGATTGTTTTATTCCTTTAGGTAAGGCATGGGAATATATTTTACCTTCTTGTGACAAAATTATCGATGCTATTTTAAAGTTAATTAAGAACTAAGGAAAAAAGCATGGAAGATTTATTTTACTTAGAAGAACAATTTACCACAGAAGAAAAACTTATTAAGGAAAGTGTACGCCGTTTTGTTGATGAAGCGCTTTTACCCCATATTGCAAGTAATTTTGAAAAAGCAGAATTTCCTTTAACGCTTATTGAGAAAGTGGCGGCATTAGGGCTATTTGGCATGACTTTGCCAACGGATTATGGTGGTGCCAACACCAATTATGTCGCCTATGGTTTAGCGTGTCAGGAATTAGAGCGTGGTGACAGTGGTTTAAGAAGCTTTGTTTCCGTGCAAAGTTCACTTTGTATGTATCCTATTTTTGCTTATGGCAGTGAGGAGCAAAAACAGCGATTTTTACCCAAAATGGCCACAGGTGAAATCATTGGTTGTTTTGGGCTCACAGAACCTGATGCAGGTTCTGATCCGTCAAGTATGACAACAAGAGCCACCAAGGTGCAAGGCGGCTGGCGTTTAAATGGCGCTAAAATGTGGATAACCAATGCAACCATTGCCTCACTTGCCATTATCTGGGCCAAAGATGAAAATGAGATCATCCAAGGCTTTATTGTTGAAAAAAAATTTCCAGGTTTTAAAGCGTTGGAAATTAAACATAAACTCTCCTTGCGTGCTTCGATTACCGGAGAAATAGCCTTAGAAAATTGTTTTGTGCCAGAGGAAAATCGATTGGTCCAAACCAAAAATGGGTTGGGCGCTGCGCTTGGGTGCTTGACCAAAGCGCGCTATGGTATTGCTTGGGGCGCGATGGGGGCTGCGATGGCTTGTTATGATATTGCTTTACAATACGCTAAAGAACGTCTTCAGTTTGGCCGGCCCATTGCAAGTTTTCAATTAATTCAAAAAGATTTGGCCAATATGTTTAACGAAATCGTGAAAATGCAAATGCTCAATTTGCAATTGGGTCGTTTAATGGATGCCGACAGAGCATCCTATGTGATGGTTTCTCTTGCCAAAATGAATGCCTGTAAAGAAGCATTGAAGATTGCCAGAATGGCGAGAAATATTCTAGGCGCTAATGGCATAAGCCTTGAATATCATGTAATTCGTCATATGAATAATTTAGAATCGGTATTTACTTATGAAGGCACGGATAATATGCACCATTTGATTATTGGCAAGCATATTACCGGCATTAGCAGTTTTAAATAAAGGCGAGAATATTGCTTTTAACCAAGTTTTATTGTACTTAATGCGAACTTTTGATATAAGGATCCTAAGAAATTAGTTTGAGGGCTAAAGCGTGCAGGTCAACTTTAATCAAATCGTAGCATCAAATTCAAATGAAATGTTTTCCCTTACTAAAGATGCTTTGCCAAAAGTGTTTTCATTTCTAGATGTGCAAGATCTTCTTAATGCTAAATTAACGTTTACATTATTTAGCGAGTATGCCAACAGTCCGTTAGTATGGCAGCAAATGATAATAAAGTATTTTCCTTATTTAGAGTACACCAAACCGATTACATTTAATCAAACACCGCAAAGCTTATTTATAGCGGAATATCTTAGTTACAAAAAAATAATTGAGGATAAAATAGACGAGCAAATGGATTCTGCAAATTATTATCAAACATTGGCAAACAATGCTCGAGCAAATTTCGAAAACTCAACGCAGGGCGGAATCACAACTGTAGCATTCGGTATATGTAAACACAACCAAATGCTGGTTTTCCAACACCGACAGGAGGTAGCATTATTAAATAATGCAAAGTCCCATATTCTTAGCGCACTGAGAGGAAATGTAGCACCATTTGCGTGGCATGAAATATTGAAGGTATTTGCTGCAAGTAATAGTAACTCGCCTCAAAATTTGAGTAAACCAGCAACAGCTAAGGCAAATGGAGTCTTGGATAAGGCTTTTTTAATAGCAGCTAGCAAAGGGAACTTAGCGGGAGTCAAAAACATCTTAGCGGTTCACGATTTATCATTTGATTCAATTTCTCATGCACTTGACTATGATCAGTTCAGCGTTGCTAGCTTAATCATAGAGCAAAAGCCTGCTTATGTTACCCCTACAGCGATCCAAAAGGCGATTAATAAAAATCAAATCGATATATTTAAAAAAATGTTGGTAACCCGCACAAGCCAAGAGCAAATCCTATTTTTCTATCAGATGAGCCGGAGAAAAAACGATACAGCGATAGTTGCTTTTTTAGAAAGCTGTTCACAAGCGTTAGATCTCCAAGAAGATAAAACCGAGCTAATAAAGTTACTTTGTCAAGGCGTTGAAGAAAATAACATTTCGTTAGTAAAAATAATCTTAAACACCTTTCCAGATCTGCCAGAAGCTAAAGAATTAGTGCTTTACTTGGCAGCAAAAAATGACCATCTTGAACTCATCTCGTTGGTTATTAACAAGCAAGCGAAAGTTATTGATGAGGAATTGATTCTAAGCGCTTTTAAGATAGCAGTGAAAGAAGGCCACTTAGATAAAGTACAAGAGATCATCAGTCAATACCTAAGCACACTTGCAGCAGATTTTTCAGTAAATCGTCAACGAATTGAGCAAGCCAAAAACATTACCCAAGCACAATTAAGAAGTATATTAGAAGAAAAACTTCGGTTAGAACAAGAAGAAATCGCCAAAGAGATTGCCAAAGAAGAGGAACGACTTTTAGAAATAGCCAAAGTTAAAGCAGAAGAAACTCGGCGCATAGAGCAACAAGAAAATTTACGAATTGCAAAAGAAGTAGCGGAAAAACAAGCACAAGAGGATACGCGCAAAGAAGCAAAAAAACGCCAAGATCAAAAACCTTTAAAAATACTACATAATAAAATGACCAAGGCAAAACAAGTTTTTTTCCAAAATCTTGTTATCGTTGGCATATTTGGTTTTGTCCTAACCAGTTTTGTTGTTGGTTTTGGCGGAGGTTTTTCTTTAATTGTAGCGTTGCTTTTAAAATTAAATGTAGAAATTTTGGCAACAAAGGCAACCATTTTATCTGTAACTTTACTCTCAAGTCTCTTGACAACGTCAATGTTGATGGGGCTTTTTTGGTTAACAAAACCAGATTTTCACAAACAAATGAATGATGAATTTAATCGCTTGACGCTCAGAGATGATAATTTTAATAAAATATTAACTCAGGCAAAGCAAACCATAGAAAAACAACCACCTTTATCTATTGATCTAGCGCCAATCTCGCTTGATCAGAGACAGTCGTTAATTAACTTTGAAGCTAATAAAAATAATATGGCAAGGCCACTCGAAGCCACCATCGAGCAAGCCATGCCTAAAGTATCACCTGCCATTTTAAGTTAGCACTTAGTTAAGTTGCATTTTTATAACGATTTTACCTTGGGCGCGACCACTTTGGCTAAGTTGATGCGCAGCTTGAATTTCACTGCTCGTTAAGATTTGCGCAATAAGAGGTTTAATTTTACCAGCATCAATGAGATTAGCAATCTGCGCTAGGCGATCGCCATCAGGTCTCACGAGTGTATGAAGCGCAGTAACGCCAACTTTTTTAGCTGCTTCTTGGCATGTTAAATTAACGATAGTGACTAATGTGCCTCCTTTTTTAAGACATTTTAAAGAGCGAGATTGTACCTCTCCGCCAAGAGGATCTAAAACCATGTCGTAATTTTGGCACAAAGTTGTAAAATCTTCTTGCGAATAATCAATAACCAGATCGGCACCTAAGCTTTTTATCAATTTGATATTCTTAGTAGAAGTTGTGGCAGCAACATACAAATCATGGGCTTTGGCTATTTGCACAGCAAAGCTACCGACACCACCAGAAGCAGCATGGATAAGCACTTTTTGTTTTGCTTTTAATTGCGCTTCATCAAACATGGCTTGCCAGGCAGTAAGTGATGCAAGCGGTACACTAGCGGCTTCTTCAAAATTTAAGCGCTTAGGTTTTAAGGCAACAAACTCGGCTTCAGTCGTGACAAATTCAGCATAACCGCCGCCTTTTGTTAAATCTAACATCGCAAACACTTCATCGCCTTCTTTGAAGTTATCTACACCAGAGCCCACTTCTTGCACGATACCTGCGACATCACATCCTAAAACAAAAGGGAGTTGCATTAAATCCTTAAGCATACCTTCTCGTACTTTCCAATCTACTGGATTTATCGCGGCTGCTTTTACTTTTATTAAAACTTCATGAGGTTTAGGTTGAGGGATTTCAGTTTCTTTCCATAGTAAGGTTTCGGGACCACCGAAGTTAGATACCATAACCGCTTTCATATGAGGCTCCTTAAGATGGTTAATTAAACAGGATAGCATCAACTCAAGCATAGCAGTATTTTGTTTTTTTTGAAAAAGAATTGTTATTGTTGGCTTTCCAAACAAAAAATGAATGAAAATTATTTCATAATACTTTAATTAAATTTTCTTGGGATAGGACAGCTAATCACAGTAGATTTTTTTTCTATTTCCTTAATACGGTATGTGACAGTAGGTAAACTATTTCCTTCATTTGTTGAATCATATCTCATGGTCAAACTCTTTCGCTGTTTAACTTCAGGGGCGCTATCTGAAAGCGTTTGACGCGTTTGAGGACTTGTATTTGAGTTTGAAGTATCCATCATACTTAAACGTTCAATACAATCGGCAAGTTCATCACAGACCTTTTCTTTAGTGATAGGATCCGTATTTGACGCTGTAGTAGCAGTGAGAGTAAGATTTTTTTGAGCAGAAGGTGTCGGTGCATGCGTTGTAGATTGATTTATATTTTTAGCACCGATGGTGACGCTAGATTTTTTACGAGAAAGCTGGGTTTTTGTTGTTAAAAATACATAATTGGAATGAGGTAAGTTTGCGTTGCTATCGTTCAAACTGGGGCTTCTTGGGTTTTCACTTTCACTCAAAAATCTATTTCTGGGGCTTGCGTTGTTATCGCTTAAATAACCATTACTTGGACTTGGACTGTTATCGCTTAAGTAACCACTCCTTGGGCTTGGACTGTTATCGCTTAAGTAACCACTCCTTGGGCTTGGACTGTTATCGCTTAAGTAACCACTCCTTGGGCTTGGACTGCTATCGCTTAAGTAACCACTCCTTGGGCTTGGACTGCTATCGCTTAAGTAACCATCTCTTGGGCTTATGCCGCTATCGCTTAAGTAGCTATTTCTAGGAGTTGTGCCGCTCTCTATAAAGCTATCTCGGCTTGCAGTATCATCACTTACAAGACTATTTCGTGCGCTCGAGTCTCTTATATCGTTTATGCTGCTGCTCGCACTTAAAGTGCTACTACTCAATGTATTAGTGCTGATATTTAAGGAAGAGGCATTTTTGAAAGCCTCATCAACCCGTAAAGTGCTTAGTAGTTGAGCTTCAAAAGCAATTAGATCTTGATCTGTAATTTTTTGTTCATAACATTTTAAACTATTTTTCACCTTTGTTTTTACGACACTTAGGTCAATGCTGCGATTTTCTATTTTGGCTAATAACAGCGAGAATTCAAACGCCGCTATCGAGCCAGATGCAATATTTTTTAAAGCAGCCTTTATCTGCTCTTTCTTTCTTTCAATATGGCGTTTTTTTTCTTCTTTAAACAAATCTATTGCTTGAACTAACGTATATTTTTTTTTTGAATAAGGCAGTTTTTTTAGTAAAATACTTAGTTGTTCATTAATTTCATTTTTTATTTTTAGACTAGGTTGCTCGTAGAAGGCTAAGATGATCGATGATATAGATGTTGTATCTATTTTCCCAATACCATAAGTTGTTGTTAACAAATTTTTGTATTCTAAAAGAGAAGGGTCATCACTGGGAGCTTTTGCAATAATATCAATGGTTGTCAAAGTATGTTTGGGGTTGATTGTTTTATGTTTTTTGAAGTGTTCTATTCTAGCCGATAACATAAAAACTCCCATTGCAAAATTAAACTAGGCTTTTCATGCAGCAGTAATAAAATAACTTTAATAATGATACCTTACAATACCCAGGAAAAATACAGTAACTTAAACTGGCAATAGTATGTGTTTTGAGATAAGGCCAAGCTTAAATGCTTGGCCTTGACAAGAAAAGACTTATTTTTGGTTGGGTGCAGCATTTTGCTCTTTGGGTTTATTCAAAGGGCGTTTTCCAGCGACAACACGAATATCGACTGTATCGCCATTGCGCACGATAGACATAGGATAAGCTGTATCTGGTTTAAGTTTTGCTGTAATGCTCAAAACTTCAGAAGGTTCAGTGGCAGGTTTACCATCCACGTTGATAATGATATCACCTGGCCTGATACCAGCATTAAATGCTGGGCCTTGGCGTATTACGCCTGCGATAACAACGCCATCGCCTTTAGGATAATTCAATGATTTTCGCATTTCATCCGTTAGTTTGGAAACCGTTATTCCTAGCCACCCACGCGTAACATGGCCAGTGTCAATCAATTCGCTCATTACGTCTTTAGCTAAATTAATTGGAATGGCAAAGCCAATGCCTTGAAAACCGCCATTGCGTGTATAAATCGCATTATTGATACCAATTAAATTTCCGTTTGCATCGATTAATGCGCCACCTGAATTGCCAGGATTAATCGGAGCATCGGTTTGTATGTAATTTTCAAACGTACTAATGCCAAGATCGGTTCGATGGGTTGCACTTACAATACCATGCGTTGCTGTTTGGCCAACACCAAAAGGATTGCCTATTGCAAACACAAGATCGCCTACCCGTAAAGATTCAGAGTCTCCCATCGCAATGACTTTCAAATCAGATAATTCTATTTTTAAGATAGCCAAATCGGTTTCAGGATCAGAACCAATCACCTTAGCTTTTGAAGAACGTCCATCGGCAAGCTTGACGTTAATGTCATCTGCATCATGGATCACATGATTATTCGTTAATACATAACCATCTTTGGTCACAATGACTCCTGAACCAATTCCTGATTGGACATCGGGAGGCATTTGTTGGCCAAAGAAATAACGCATGACTGGATCGCGCATCATGGGATTTAAATCTTTGGAGACTTCTTTGGTCGAATGAATACTAACGACAGCTGGCAATGCACGTGATATTGCATCTGCAAAAGAATGCGAGGCGTTAGTGTAACTTATGGGATCATTGGCTTTTTGAAATTTAGGTGCTGCCTCACTTGAACCCCAAAAGCCTAATTTGGCTAGGATAATAGGCGAAGCAACAAATAAAGTTATAAAAATAGCAAATATCTTAAGTTGTTTCAATAAAAAGTTTTTACTTATCATATTTTCACACTTTGAATAAACGAAAACCCAGTATTATGCCTATATAAAACAGCTTTGTGCAATTAACTTACCTTAAAATGAATTGAAACAATATAATCCCAGTTTGGACTTAGCAGGCTCAGAAATATCTTGTGAAGGTGTGAACGAATGAATGCATTGAAGATGTTTATACAAAAGCAAGACAACTGAAATAATTGATGGAGTGAACGCCGATAATTGGCGCAAATGCTTTATCAAAGGCCGCCATAACTTCTAATTAGCTTTTAATCATCTACCAAGGTTAATGGTCCTTGGTCTCCTTTTTTGACATGATGTGGTTCGGTCAATGACGGCTTTTGTTCTTCATTTTGTATATTTTTATCTGAAATAGTTAATTTGATGCGTAAATTATTTCGAGAGTCGGCATTTCTTAGGGCCTCTTCTAAAGTGATTTTTTTTTCAAAGTAGAGTTTTTCTAACGCTTGATCAAAAGTTTGCATGCCCAAAGTTTCTGATTTTTCCATGGCACCCTTGATTTCATCTATTTCACCTCGATGAATTAAAGAGAGGATTAATGGGCTGCCAAGGAGGATTTCTACTGCAGCCGTGCGCTTGCCATCGATAGTTTGCACAAGTCTTTGCGAGATAATGGCTTTAATATTGAAAGATAAATCAAGTAGTAGTTGTTGTCTTCTATCTTCAGGAAAAAAATTGATAATACGATCAAAAGCTTGATTTGCATTATTAGCATGTAGGGTAGATAAACATAAATGCCCTGTTTCTGCAAAAGCAATAGCATGATCCATCGTTTCTCTTGAACGAATTTCGCCAATTAAAATAACATCTGGTGCTTGCCTTAGGGTGTTTTTAAGTGCTTCTTCATAGCTTAAAGTGTCCATGCCCACTTCGCGTTGATTAATAATAGACTGCTTATGTGTGTGGACAAATTCAATAGGATCTTCAATGGTGATGATATGACTTGCTGAATTTTCATTGCGATAATCGATAAGTGCGGCAAGAGAGGTTGATTTTCCAGAGCCTGTGGCTCCTACCATTAAAACAAGCCCTCTTGTTTCCATAATAATATCTTTTAAATAAGCTGGTAACCCCAAGGATTCAATGGTTGGAATTTGCATCTGAATTAGCCTGATAACCATAGCGATATCAGTACGTTGAACAAATATACTGACACGAAAGCGACCTAATTTCTCATCCGCAATTGCTAAATTCATTTCCATCTTTTTTTCAAACGTTTGGATTTGTTCTTGGTTCATCGTTTCATAGGCGAGCTTTTTAAGTTGCTCTTTTTCCAAAGGAGTATCATTGAGCTGCACCAATTTACCATAGGATTTGACGGTAGCAGGTTTGCCTGTGGTTAAGAACAGATCAGAGGCTTCCAACTCTTTCATTTTTTCGAGAAACTTAAAAAGTTCCATGATATGACCTCAATAGTTAAAAATGGCTCTTGCTATACTTAATAGAATGAAATTAATAGAATTTTAGTGTATATTATGCATTTTTGATGGTTGCCTTATTAGTTGCAGGGGGACCTATGGATTTTGGTCTGGTCGTTTTTCTTATCGTCATTATGGCCATTTTCGTGATAACCATGGCCGTAAAACAAGTACCTCAAGGATATGAATGGACAGTGGAGCGCTTTGGTCGTTACATCTTAACGTTAAAGCCAGGACTATCTTTAATTGTTCCATTTGTGGATAGAGTTGGAACAAAACTCAATATGATGGAGCAAGTGGTCGAAATTCCATCTCAAGAGATAATTACCAAAGATAATGCCATGGTTAAAGTGGATGGCATTTGTTTCTATCAAATCATTGATGCAGCCAAAGCAGCTTATGAAATTAGCGAATTAGATAGGGCATTGCGAGCATTGGCTATGACAAACATTAGAACGGTGCTTGGCTCTATGGCCTTGGATGAAGCGCTCTCTAATCGTGATCACATTAATACCAAATTACTCGCAGTGGTGGATGAAGCCACGACACCTTGGGGGGTGAAGGTCACGCGAGTAGAAATAAAAGATATCAGTCCACCGAAAGATCTGGTTAACGCGATGGCCGCACAAATGAAAGCAGAGCGGGAAAAGCGAGCCACTGTACTTGAAGCAGAAGGCATTAGAGCTTCGGCTATTTTAAAAGCAGAAGGTGAAAAGCAATCGGTTGTGCTTGCCGCCGAAGGGCGAAAAGAAGCAGCTTTTCGTGATGCAGAGGCAAGAGAGCGTTTGGCTGCTGCAGAAGCCAAAGCTACGGATGTCCTTTCTGATTCACTTGTCAAAGGAAATATTCAAGCATTAAATTATTTTATTGCACAACGCTATGTAGATGCATTAGGTAAAATTGCAGGCGCAGATAATCAAAAATTAATACTGATGCCTTTGGAGGCAGGGGGTGTGATAGGCTCGATTGCAGGTATTACCGAAATTGCTAAACAATGTTTCACTCAGACACCGGTCAAGGGATCCTAATGGAGCAGATGCTTTCGCAACTTGTTTTTTGGCATTGGTTTGCTTTAGCAGTTATTTTAGGCATTTTAGATGTTGCTGTGGGCGCTAATTTTTTCTTTGTTTGGTGTGGTGTCTCTGCCGTTTTGGTTGGGATCTTAAAATTTATTTTGCCGCACATGAATTGGGAATATCAATTACTACTCTTTAGTATTGGTGTGATGGCAAGCTTGGTTTTTTGGCATCATCTGCAAAAACATAAACGTCTCAGCGATGAACCTGCATTGAATCGTCGCGCAGAACAATATCTTGGCAGAATATTTACGCTTGAAGTTGCAATAACACACGGCAGAGGTAAAGTTAGAGTCGCTGATAGCTTGTGGTTAGTGACTGGTCCTGATATGCCAGAAGGTACGCCAGTCCGCGTTATTGGTGTTGATGGCACAATATTAAAAGTCGAAAAAGCTTAAACGGCTTTCTTTGATAATCTCTTTAAAAATTCATCTGATTGACTTTAAGACTTGACCCCTTTTCTTTTTTGGTTATACTCTCTTGTCTTTATTCCAATGGAACATTCCTTCCTCATAAGGAGCTTGTATGGCAACAATGGCGCAAAGAGATGGGTTTATATGGATGGATGGACATTGGAAACCATGGCGAGAAGCTAATATTCATGTATTAACGCATTCTTTGCATTATGGCATGGGAATTTATGAGGGGCTAAGAGCATACGCTACAACTAAAGGGCCTGCCATTTTTCGTTTGCAAGATCACACCGACAGATTTTTTCGTTCTGCGCACATTCTTGGTATGCCGATGCCCTTTGATAAGGACACTTTAAATAAAGCGCAATGTGAAGTTATTCTAAAAAATAATTTAAAAGCGGGTTACATTCGTCCCATTTGTTTTTATGGCAGTGAAGGGATGGGGCTAAGAGCAGATAATTTAAAAACACATGTTGCCATTGCAGCTTGGGAATGGGGCGCATATATGGGCGAAGAAAATCTCACCAGTGGTATTAAAGTGAGAACTTCTTCTTATACGCGACACCATGTCAACATCATGATGACGAAAGCAAAATCAACAGGGAATTATGTGAATTCCATGTTGGCCTTGCAAGAAGCGCTTTCAACCGGTGCAGACGAAGCCTTGCTGCTTGATCCTGAAGGTTATGTGGCTGAAGGCAGCGGTGAAAATTTCTTTTTAGTACGCAAAGGTGTTTTGCATACCCCCCAATTGACCTCTTGTCTTGAGGGTATTACCCGAGATACCGTTATTGCACTTGCAGCAGATCTGTCATTAAAAGTGGTGGAACGTTCTATTACGAGAGATGAAATTTATATTGCTGATGAATGTTTTTTTACAGGAACCGCAGCAGAGATTACGCCGATCCGTAACGTCGATGGTAGAGTTATTGGTAACGGTGGACGTGGTCCCATCACCGAAAAAATTCAATCTTTATACTTTGATCAAGTCTACGGTAGATCAACAAATCATCATGATTGGCTAACTTATGTACTTTAATTACTTGAATTAATTTTATATAGTAGACTATCTAAAATAATATTGAAGCTTCTTTAAGGGTGGGCTGAGATTATCTGTGGATGTTACAATGCATCCTTTTAATTGAGGGAAAGGTCATGAACACCCCTGAAGATCTTCCAGCGAGCGCCAAAAAGCAATATCAAGTTACCGCTAAGGATTTACCATTATCGTGTCCTATGCCAAATATGACCTTATGGAATGCGCATCCACGGGTTTATTTACCAATTGAAAAAACAGGCGAAGCCACTTGCCCGTATTGCGGAGCCACGTATATTTTAACTGATTTTTAGCAAGAAACTCGTCAAGAATTCAAAAGAGGTTTAAATTGCCAGATAAAACATTGATTATCGGTCCTTCTTGGGTTGGTGATATGGTGATGGCGCAGGCTTTGTTTAAGGCTGTGAAATTGCGTTATCCTGAAACCAGTATTGATGTGTTAGCGCCTGAATGGAGCAGGCCTCTCCTTGAACGCATGGGGGAAGTAACATCAAGCATCTCTATGCCGCTAAAACACGGTGAGCTTGGGATGAAAATTCGATATGAGTTGGGAGTTAAGCTTAGGAAAAATAAATATACTCGTTGCTTTGTGTTGCCTAACTCATTTAAATCAGCATTTGTACCATTTTTTGCGAAAATTCCCCAGAGAGTCGGCTGGCGTGGTGAATGGCGATATGTTTTGTTAAACAAAATCCGATTGCTTGATAAAAAACACTATCCTTTAATGGTACAACGTTATGTTGCTTTAGCAGACGAAAAAAAGCAGGAAATAAACCCGAATCTATTTCGCCCAAGCTTGATAACACAGCCAGATAATATTTCTAAAGCGCTTACGCATTATCATTTATCGCTGTCGGCGCCCATTTTAGCTTTGTGTCCTGGCGCTGAATTTGGTCCATCCAAACGTTGGCCAGAAGCGCATTATGCAAAACTAGCGAATCATTATATTGCCCAAGGTTGGCAGGTATGGATATTTGGCTCAGTTAAGGATTCGGTTGTAGCAAAAGAGATCCAATCTTTAACACAAAATATGTGTGTCGATCTTACAGGCAAAACAGCATTAGGTGACGCTATTGACTTAATGTCACAAGCGAAAGTTGTGGTTACGAATGATTCAGGATTAATGCATATTGCTGCCGCTTTGTCTCGTCCGCTTGTTGCTGTTTATGGCTCAACTTCGCCTGGTTTTACGCCGCCTTTGAGTGATAAAGCCATCATCATTCAAGAAAGCCTTGCTTGTAGCCCTTGCTTTAAACGGACATGCCCATTAAGCCATCATCAATGCATGAAGCAATTAGGGGTTGAAAAAGTTATTTCTGCCGTTGAACGTTTGGTAGGTATATGAAACGAGTATTAATCATTAAAATGTCATCTATGGGAGATGTGATCCATACATTACCTGCTTTAACAGATGTATCGAACATTTATCCCAATATTATCTTTGATTGGATTGTAGAGCCCGGTTTTGCGGAAGTCCCTCGATGGCATAAATCAGTCAATACCGTTATTGAAGCGCCGTTGCGGCGTTTGCGCAAAACACCTTGGCAAGCTTTGCAAAGCGGGGAGTGGATAAAGCTTATTAGCGCAATACGCCATACCACGTATGATGCCATTATTGATGCGCAAGGATTAATTAAAAGTGCGTTGGTGGCTCAATTCGCTAAAGGGCCCGTGTGGGGATTTGATAGGAAAAGTGTTCGTGATCCTGTTGCGAGTTTATTATACCGAAATAAAGTTAATGTCGAAAAACAGCAGCATGCGGTTGAAAAAGTAAGACAGTTGTTTGCAAAAATATTTCAATATGAAGTAAATACTTTGCCCGATTATGGCATCGATAAAAATCGACTCGTTAACATTTCTTACGGAGATAATACTGTCATCTTCTTACATGGTACAACCTGGACAACCAAACATTGGCCTGCAAGTTATTGGTGTCAATTAGCGGCAAAGGTTTCATCACAGGGTTTTCAGGTATTGTTACCTTGGGGGAATGACGTGGAAAACCAACGTGCCAAGCTTATCAGGCAATACTGCGAACAAAAGCATTGCGGTCTTTTACCGATTGTTTTGCCCAAGCTTTGTTTAGGAGAAATCACCAGTCTCATTGCGAAAGCTAAAGGAATTGTAGCGGTTGATACTGGCTTAGGACATATTGCGGCTGCGATGGCTGTGCCAACAGTATCTTTATATGGTTCTACAGATCCACGTTTGACAGGTGCTTATGGTCCTTTGCAATACCATCTGAAGGTTGACGCATCTTGTTCTCCTTGCTTGAGTAGGGAATGTAAAAAGGGAACACAATTTGCGATTAACCCTCCTTGTTTTGAAAGTTTACCTCCTGAAAAAGTATGGCAAGCTTTGTCAGGTGCGATGAAAGTAACACCACCGTATCAAAGTGACTTAGAAAAAATTTAATCATGGTAAGCAAAAAAGCGCTGTTTGATTCTAATGATTCTGCTTTGCAAATTATCGGCCAAGGTGCTGCTATCGGTCTTGGATTTTTTATCCCCATATCCACAGCTATTACCACCGTGTTAATCATGGTGGTTGTAATGGTCTGGCTATTTGGCACCGATATTAAAACTAAAAAGCAGTTTTTGTTTTTTCATCCTTTATCTGGCCTGATTGGCATGTTGGTATTTTTAACGATGGTCGGTACGCTTTACTCTATAGGAGATACCAAGTCAATTTCGTGTAGTTTGATAGATATATTACGATTGGCATTGATTCCAATGCTAATTTATTACTACCAACCAAAATCGATTGCCCAAAGCGCTTTGTGGGCATTTATTTTAGCTATGGTGGTGACTTTATTTTTTGCTTTTCTAAAAGTGTATGCTGATTTTCCAATTGGGCTAAAGTATACG
Source organism: Pseudomonadota bacterium (assembly GCA_018242045.1). Lineage (GTDB taxonomy): Bacteria > Pseudomonadota > Gammaproteobacteria > Berkiellales > Berkiellaceae > Berkiella. The sequence continues at coordinate 80,494 of JAFECR010000022.1, forward strand.
ACGGGTGGTGTATTTAAAAGCCATATTAAGACAAGTTATTTCATGGCCATAGCTGCTTTTTTTCTTGCTTTTAAGATGCGTACCTTTACTTCGCTTTATCGCTTGTTAGCGATGATGGTGGTTTTGCTAATGGTATTTTATTTATTCTTTATGAGTGAAGGCAGAATCGGATATCTTACTTTAGTGCTTTGTTTATTATTGCTCGCTTGGCAATGGTTTGCAGTTAAAGGTTTGGTTTTGGCGCTGATGTTGTCAATTATCATGGTGGGGGGGGCTTATGTTACCTCTTCGCTTTTTAATTCACGTATTAACTTATTAGTACAAGATTTAGACTTCTATCATCAGGGTGATCGCTTGATGGAATCTTCACTGGGTTCTCGATTGCAATTTGCTAATTCAAGTACAGAGCTTATTGCGCAAAAACCATTCTTTGGTTGGGGAACAGGAGGTTATGCTTTTGCCTATGCTAAGTTATTTGAGGGTAAAAATACTTTGCTCACTGATAATCCCCACAATGAATATTTGAGGGTTTGTGTTGAGTTAGGATTATTTGGCTTGAGTTTATTACTCTTGTTCTTTTTTCAGCAGTGGCGCTTATGTAAGCAACTTCCAAAGGATATTAAAGGTTTTTGTCAAGGGATTTTGTTAACGTTTATGTTAGGTTGTTTTTTTAATTCTTGGTTAAAAGATTTTACCGAAGGATATTTTTATTGTTTGATGTCGGCTATTTGCTTTTCAGCGCTGCCATTGCCAGCGCATAAAGTGCAAGTAAAAGCTATCCTACATTGAGGAAAAATGTGAGTTTACCTATCTCTGTCATTGTGACAACCTATAATTGGCCACAAGCTTTGGCAAGGGTGTTAAACGCTCTTAGCATACAAAATTATCGCAGGATGGAAGTGATTGTTGCCGATGATGGCTCAAATGATTTAACAGCGCAAGTTATCAACACTTATCGACAGCAGTGCGACTTTCCCGTTATTCACTGTTGGCAACCAGATGAAGGCTTTAGGGCTGCCATGTGTCGTAATAAAGCAGTGGCTAAAGCAAATCATCCATACCTTGTTTTTATCGATGGCGATTGCATTCCATTTCCTCATTTTGTAGCCAATCATGCAAAGCTTGCGCAAGCAGGTTGGTTTGTGGCGGGAAATCGTGTCCTATTAAGTCAATCATTTACCCAAACCATACTTAACCAAGAATTGAAAATTGAAAAATACAAAGCGCAGCAATGGTTAAGAGCAGTGCTGACTGGTCGTTGTAATCGCCTTGCGCCTTATCAGTATTTTCCTTTAGGTAAAATAAGAACTTGGAGGAAACATCAGTGGGCGGGCGCCAAAACCTGCAATTTAGGGATGTGGCGTCAAGATTTTATCAATGTTAATGGTTTTGATGAAAATTTTGTAGGATGGGGGTTTGAAGATTCAGATCTTGTCATTCGCTTATTACGTCACGGATGCTATAAAAAATTAGGTAAGTTTGCTGTTGAGGTGTGTCATCTTTGGCATTTATCACAGAATAAAGCGCAACTATCTGAGAACAAAAGTCGCTTGAAACACACGCTGCAGTGTTCACAAGTTAAAGCGGTAAAAGGGATTGAGCAGTATTTAATTTATGAGAATAATTCGCAAACGTAACTGGCACGAGAAGATACTCTGCCAGGAAAATTATTATACACCAACGATGCAAAAGGTATTACAGGACATTGAAAGTTATATTGAGGATCCTGTTAAGGTGTTAAAAGATGATCCCACATCCACGGTAGTTGTGATTGAAGTGGACTCACGCCTTTTAGTTGTAAAGCGCGCAAATACCAAAGGTTGGATACATGTGGTGAGAAGAATTTTTACACCCTCTCGTGCCATGCGAAATTGGCAATTTGCCCATAAACTTTTAAAAATTGGTCTTCAAACGTTTACACCAGTTGCTATCAAAGAAGAGCGTTTTGGTCCTTTAAGAGGACGTTCCTATTTTATGTGCACTTATATTCAAGGCATTGATGCGCTGAACTATTTTGCTCTTGGCGCTACTTTTAAAAAAGAGTGGAAAAATGTAGCAAATCGCATAGCATTGATGATAGATAAGTTAGCAGTGCATTGGTTGAGCCATCGTGATCTCAATTTAAGCAATATTATTCTAGTTGAAAATCAACCCTGGTTAATTGATTTAGATAGTATGCGACAGCATGGATGGAGTTATTTTGCTAAGCGTGGAGCAAAACGAGAACGTAAGCGATTTATGGAAAATTGGAGTGAAGTCCCTCAAGTCCTGCCTGAAACCGTTGCCTTATTTCGAGAAATTTTCACTTGTGACTAAGATGGGTGACCCATATTTTCTGTGTTAGAATGAGGCCTTTAAAAAAAGAAGAGGAATATTTAATGCCCTGTCCTGATTTTTCCAAGGCAAGAATTATTGTGGTTGGTGATGCCATGTTAGATAGATACTGGCATGGTGATACCTCTCGGATATCCCCTGAAGCACCTGTCCCCGTTGTACGCATTGAACAAGATGAATATCGAGTGGGTGGGGCTGCCAATGTGGCTGTAAACGTGCAGGCTTTAGGGGCAAAGGCCTTATTGGTAAGTGGGATTGGTGAAGATGAGGCAGGCAGTATTTTAGCAACTAAAGTGGAAGAATTTGGCGTTCGTTGCTCTTTTATTAAGTCTACCAACATGAGGACAACCTTAAAGCTTCGTGTGATTGGGCGTCATCAGCAATTGATTCGTTTAGATTTTGAAGATAAATATCGTTGGCAGGCTGCGCCGATAATTGATAAATGTTTGGAAGAAATTAAACTGGCTGATGTTGTTATCTTGTCTGACTATGCTAAAGGTATGCTTGCTGGTGTACAAGAAATTATCAAATTTGCTACCCAACACAATGTGAAAGTTATTGTCGATCCTAAAGATCCTAATTTAACCGTTTACCAAGGTGCGACAATACTTACACCAAATTTAAGCGAATTTGAAGCTGCAGTGGGGCCATGCAAAAATGTAAAAGAAATTGAACAAAAAGGCCTTAGCTTGATGGAACGCCTGCAGCTAGAAGCCCTTTTAATTACTCGTGGTAGCCAAGGTATGACTTTGATTACCCCCAATCATGCGCCTGAGCATATTCCTGCTCAAGCACGAGAAGTGTTTGATATCACTGGTGCTGGTGACACAGTTATTGCTGTATTGGGTGCCTGTATCGCAACAGGGACATCTATATTGGAAGCAGCCACCTTGGCAAATATTGCCGGCGGCTTATCTGTAGGGCGCTTTGGTACGGCGACAATTACTGCTGATGAACTAAAATCAGCACTTGAGCCACATCGGTATTCTACATCTGGCTTAAAAGGTGTGTTACCGGTAGAAGTGTTGCTGCCCGAGTTAAAAAGACGTAAAGCGCTTGGTGATAAAATTGTCATGACAAACGGTTGCTTTGATATATTGCATTTAGGGCATATTACTTATCTTGAACAAGCACGCGCCCTAGGGGATTGTCTCATCGTTGCTGTTAATGATGACGATTCAGTGAAACGTTTAAAAGGACAAACTCGGCCAATTAATTCATTACAGCAAAGAGCAAAGGTATTAGCTGCTTTGGGTTGTGTTGATTATGTCGTTGTGTTTAATGAGGATACGCCACAAAGATTAATTGCTGAAATTTTGCCAGATATTCTGGTAAAGGGGGGAGATTATGCGCCTGAGCAAATTGCAGGTGGTATTGAAGTGATTCAAAATGGCGGAAAAATCGAAATTTTACCTTTCGTGAAAGGATGTTCTACAACATCCATGATTGATCGAATGATTTTGTCTGCAAGAAAACAAGAATTATCTAAAGAAGAAATTGTTGCATAGAGGTGAATATGATTATTGTAACAGGTGGTGCTGGCTTTATTGGTTCAAATATTGTTAAAGGTTTAAATAAACGAGGCATAAAAGATATTCTTGTCGTTGACGATTTGTCAGATGGCACGAAATTTAGCAATCTTGCCCCCCTTGAAATAGCTGATTATCTTGATAAAACTGAATTTTTAGCACGAATTCAAAAACGTCATGATTTTGGAAATGATATTCAAGCTATTTTCCATGAAGGTGCTTGCTCAGTGACTACTGAATGGGATGGTCGCTTCATGATGGAAAACAATTACGAATATTCAAAAGCGTTGCTTCATTATTGTTTAGAACGCGGCGTGAACTTTCTTTATGCATCAAGTGCTGCTGTTTACGGAGATGGCAAAATTTTTAAAGAAGAACGTTCTTATGAATGCCCTCTTAACGTTTATGGATATTCCAAATTTTTGTTTGATCAATATGTCAGACGCATCTTTCAAGCAAAAAGCCAAATTGTTGGTTTTCGCTATTTTAATGTTTATGGTCCAAATGAACAACATAAAGGATCTATGGCAAGTGTTGCATATCATTTAAATCAACAATTACCTAAAACGGGAGTGGTGAAACTATTTGAAGGTTGTGATGGTTTTGGGAATGGCGAACAACGTCGAGATTTTGTTTATGTTGAAGACGTGGTGGCAGTCAACTTATGGTTTTTAGATAATCCTCATCAATCTGGGATCTACAATGTTGGTACGGGTGCAAGCCAAAGTTTTAATGATGTTGCAAAAAGCGTCGTTGCTTGGCATCAAAAAGGTAACATTGAATATATTCCCTTTCCAGATCATTTAAAAGGCCGGTATCAGAGCTTTACTCAAGCAGATATTAGTGCTTTGCGAAGGGTAGGTTATGACAAACCTTTTAAGACGGTTGAAGAAGGTGTTAAAGCTTATTTAGATATTATTCATCAGCAAAAGTAAATAAATATGCAATATAAGGGATTTGTTGCAAGTTATCATTATGTAAGCGAAACGGGCCTTTTTGTCGCTGAAATTTTTAACGCGTCAGATACCATTTCTTTTAGCGCGTCTTCGCTTACAAAATTAAAAGAAGCTATGATAGAAGCAGTAGAGGATTATTTAACGACTCTCACGCCTCCTCAGGGCGCTGATTAATAAATACAAAAGGTGCGTTATAACGCTTTTTAGAAGCTTCTATGTGAACGACGGCATGCCATACCATATGATCGTGAATGCAGGTGGGGAGAATGGTTTGCGTGCTATATGAGCCATCTTTTTGGCGCAATAAAGTATAGCGGAACTCACCCATATTCATTTCTGCCCCTTTGAAAAAGATGAAGATCTTTTTGACAGAAATTTTGTCTGTTTTTACTTCTAATAACAAAGAGGTTAAAACAGGCATATGCGTTGGCTTGATGGTTAATGCGATTTTCTCGCCGGTTGGTAGACTTGCAGTGCAGGTGCTTTGGCGTAGATCGCAATCAGGAACAGGTAGCGTAACAATGTTTAAAGTTTTCCAACTGGCATAAAAATAGTAAGCAGCTATGCCTGCACCGACTAAAGCAAAAATGCAACCGATTAACAACCACTTCCTACGCTGAAGCAAACTAGACATGTTCGCTATCTCATTATTTTTGCGGGTAGTCTACCAACTGCTGGCGCGTTCGTAAACCACCCCTTTTTTGGGGTGGAAGAACGGGTCTTGTTAATTACTCGGTGTGTTGTGGGTGAAACTCAGGCATAGCAGATGGCAAAATTGGTAAAACGTGATTTGCATCTACTGTCGTCGTTGTTGTTGTAGTTGTCTGCTGAGTTGATGTGGTTGCCAGTTCACAAGCTTCAGATAACTTATTCCAAGCATTCACAGTTTTATCAAGTAAATTCACTTCATCCTTGAGTTCGGTAAAGCGTTCAAGCTCTAAAGCAAGAAGAGTTACTTTTTCTTTGGCTTCAGCATACCCTGCTGGCAAGGGCCATTTAACCCATTGTCCTTGGTGCTTGGTTTGCAAAGCTGCAAATTCACCTTGTGACTTTAGCAGATTTTCATTTATTTCATTAATTTTGTTGTGTAATTCTTTTTTAATTGTAGCTGCGTTAGGAAGATTTTCATATGTTTCATGTAAAGCGTAACTAGCATCTACCATTTTTTTCAAGAAAACTTCTTGTGCCTGCTTTTTTCCTATTTGAATATTTATTTTGCTAGCACCAAGATTTGTTTCATCAAAATTAATTTTGGCAGGATCAATACTTTCCCAAGTATTTGCAAAATAATTTCCTAATTTAGACATATGTTTTGGTTTTGCATTAGATACTTCTTCATAAGCTATATCATATGCAGTAAGGGCATCAACGGCCTTGTTTTCAGTAAGAATAGAGAAATCTTCAAGCAGAATATCCTTTGTATTAAGTTGTGTCCCTTGTGTGAACTTGTTGTTGCTTAAAGATAGCGTATTTGTATCTTCTTGAGTGTTATCAAAGCTACCACTGTTAGCATTGATAAGATCTATATTAAGGATATCATCAACATTCGTAAAATCTGGGTTTCGCTCAAGCGCAGATTTAATTACATGATCTGCATAACCATCATGGATTTGATTGATGAGTTCCATATCATTTTTGGTCAATGTGTATTCATCATTTTCTTTTGCCATGAGAACTTGATCATCATTCGATTCTGCTGAATTAGCTTTGATGTTGTCATTATCTTTGCTTAGCGACTGAATACGCATGTCACTGGTATCTTCAGCTTGAGCCGTAGAGTCTTCAATCGTGGCTGCTTTGGATATTTTTGCTTGATGAACAAGCTGGCTACCAGATAAACGATAAGCATTCCACATAGAGGGACTTAAGGGGCCATGGTATGCGTTTGCTGGCATAGATGCTATACAATCAGAATGTGTTTCTTGTGGCATTGGCACTGTTTTTTCAGTTGTAGTTGTTGTTTCAGTTGTCGTTGTTGTCGTTATTTTTTCTGCATCTGTAAATGTATCAACAGAACTATCATTTGAATCATCGAAAAGACTCATAGCATCTTTATTCTTCGCAAATTCAGAATAATCAAGCGTATTAACATAAGCAGATATTTTATTTAGATCAACTAAGTTAAATTTCTTTTCGGCTGTTTTATGGTCAATATCTTTTTCAGTAGCAGCTTTTTCAGTAGCAGCTTTTTCAGTAGCAGCTTTTTCAGTAGCAGCTTTTTCAGTAGCAAGCTTATCGGCAGCAGCTTTTACAGCGGCAAGCTTCTCAGCAGCGGCGGCTTTCTCGGCAGTGGCTTTGTCAGCGGCAGCTTTCTCAGCTTTAGCTTTTTCAATGCCAGCCTTTTTAGCGGCTATTTTACTTTTTAGAGCTTCTAATTCAGCTACTTTTCCTTCAAATAATTTCTGTGTAAGCTCGAGTCTTTCTTTAGAAAGTGCGGCAAACTTTGTTTTGGCCTCAAGGCTGTTTTTTGCACTTTGCTCATCATTAATTGCAGTAGTAAGATTTTTCTGCGCGATATTTGCATCATTAGCTTTCTTGGTGGCAGCTGCTTCTGCTTCTTTAGCATTATTTTTTGCTGCAAGTAATTTAGCCACAACATCTTTTGCCGCAGCAATTTTCTCGTCAAGGGCCTTTTGAGCTGCTATTTCGGTCGCAAGTTTATTGGCAGCGATTTGTGTTGCATTTAATTTAGCTATAACACCTTGTGCCGCAGTAATTTTTTTGCCGATAGCTGCCCTTTCAGCAGAAAGCATATCGGCAGCAGCTTTTTCAGCAGCAAGCTTATCGGCAGCGGCTTTTTCAGCAGCGAGCTTATCGGCAGCGGCTTTTTCAGCAGCGAGCTTATCGGCAGCGGCTTTATCAGCGGCAAGCTTATCGGCAGCGGCTTTTTCAGCAGCGAGCTTATCGGCAGCGGCTTTATCGGCATCAGTGATATTTGTGGCGGTATCGCTTTCATCATGAGATTTAGCGTCATCAAGAGTAGTGTCGATGAGAGTTTGGACTGTATCTATTTGACTTTGAGTCAGCGTTGTTGTAGAGGCCTCATTTTCATTTTGAGTATTTGCGTTATCAACAGCAACATCAATATTATTGAGTTTATCGATGTTGGCTTTATCATTGTCAGTTAAGACAGCGTTATCCGTACTAGCAGCTGTTATATCAGTAGCGGTATTAGCATTTTCAATAGAGAGAACCTCATCAATTGCAACAGCGGGTTGTTCAGCCATTGTTGTTGTGGTGGTGGCATCGTATTTACCAATAGACGCAGTGCTATCAAGATTAATATTGATGAGCTCTTCGACCATATTGATATCATTTTGAGTCAGTGTTGTAGAGGTCTCATTTTCATTTTGAGTATTTGCATTATCAACAGGAACTTCAATATTATTGAGTTTATCGATACTGGCTTTGTCATTGTCAGTTAAGACAGCGTTATCCGTACCATCAACAGGCTTATCAAGATTATGGGTGGTATCTGCTGTTTTCGTTGCAGTATACCAGTCTGTGGCTGTTCTTATTGCATTTGAAGTGCCAGCAACCCAATTGCTTGGTTTGAAAAGGTCCAGCATGGAGAAATGGCTAGCAGTATCTGCTGTTTTGGTTGTGTCTGCAGCGGCAACAGTTTTCTCTGCTTGCAAAGACGTTATCTCTGGTGAGTTGTTGTCA
>JAFECR010000023.1:0-600 GCA_018242045.1 Pseudomonadota bacterium
AACACCTTTGCTACAACAAATATCAATCATTTCGTCGCTGACAGGAATAGATCCTTCAGGAGGGTAGCTGATAAACTCCAAGTTATCTTTTATGCCCTTAGGTGCGTGGGTGGTAGCATATTTTGCCATCCACTGATGAATTTCAAGACCAATAACTTTACAATGATATTTTTCCGCAAGATAGTAAGCCATACCTCCTATGCCTGAACCGATATCTAAGATCTGCTTATTTTTTAGATCAGATCTAGAAAACATCTTATTGATTGCTTTAAAACCACCCAAGGAGATCAAGCCTTTGCCATAGATGGCTTCAAATAATGGTACATTTTCTTCAACGTAAATATCATTGCTCATGTTAAATATCCATAAATATCATGCATTACTTCAACACACGGCAGAGTTGCTGCCCAATCGAGTGTTTTTTGAACGTTCTACTTGTTTAAGCATCGTTGTCATTATAACTGGATGTGCAGGTCATAAATGCCAGATGCTTTTCTGCCATGAGTATCTCTGCTTTCAATTTAGATTGTTTTTCCTCAATGGCCCTTGGAATTATATACTCGAACCACTTTAAAGTTAGGAGTTTCAAGTCCGTCATTG
>JAFECR010000023.1:652-14880 GCA_018242045.1 Pseudomonadota bacterium
AATTGAAAGTGGAATCAGTATATAGGGTAAAACAAACTGATAATAAGATCAATTCTGGGCTACTTAATTAAATTTTTTCAATTACCTGCCGATTAAATATAATCCAAACTTTTGTTGATAAATAAATGATTTTACGAAAATCAAATGGACGCGGGTTGACGACATTGACTGGCTGAAAAGTTACCACTCCCCTTTTCTTTTGTAAACTATTGATCCCTAGAATATGGGATTTGATATTTAGAGAGTCATAAATGAGGATGCTGAATTTCTTTTGTTTGATCTTGGAAATAAATAAGGCAATAGAATGAACAATACAACTAAGCCAGAAATTCTTACCCCACAAAACTCGGTATTACTATTGATTGATTACCAACCGCAAATGGCTTTTGGTGTAGTCAATATTGATCGTCAAACATTAAAAAATAATGCCATTGCTCTTGCAAAATCCGCAAACTTATTTAAAGTGCCAACAATAGTAACTGCCGTGGAATCTGAAGGTTTTAGTGGCTATATTTTTCCAGAGCTCCTGGACGTGTCGCCGGCCAGTGATGTAATAGAACGTTCTAGCATGAACTCATGGGATTCAGAAAGGGTTCGTGATGCTGTTGCGGCTTCAAAACAAAAAAACTTAATCCTCGCCGGTCTTTGGACTGAAGTATGTATTAATTTATGTGCCTTCTCAGCTCTTCAAGACAGTTATGAAGTTTATGTTGTGGAAGATGCTTGTGGTGGTACGTCTGAAGTTGCGCATCGCGCTTCAATGGATAGGATGATGCAAGCTGGGGTAATTCCTTTAACATGGCAACAGCTTCTTCTTGAATGGCAACGGGATTGGTCAAAAAAAGACACCTATAACAGCACTCTTGCGATTGTTCAAGAGCATAGCGGCGCTTATGGGATGGGCGTTGATTACGCTTACACTATGGTCCACAAAGGCAAATCCAGAACCAAATGGGTGGGCAAAAGCATCAAGTAAGAAAAATTATGCCAGAAGTAATTTATTACAATGGTTCTTTTAAGGGATATGGAACCTTTGAAAAACATATTAGTGCCGTAGCAATTGAAAACAATTGTTTCGTAAAATTTGGCACCGATGAGGAAATATTAAAATTAAAAACTCCAGGTACATTAACGGTCGATTTAAGAAAAAAAACAGTGATTCCTGGCTTAAATGATTCACACATCCATTTGATCCGCGGTGGGCTTAATTTCAATATGGAATTGCGGTGGGATGGCATTAAAAGCTTAAGTGATGCCCTTTTTATGCTAAAGGAACAAGCACTCAGAACCCCGCCCCCGCAATGGGTTAGAGTTGTAGGTGGGTGGAGCGAGTTTCAATTTAAAGAAAAAAGAATGCCGACATTGGATGAAATCAATACCGCATCTGGAGAAACTCCGGTCTTTATATTACATCTATATGACAGGGCTTTACTCAATAAAGCGGCTTTGCGTGCGATTGGTTATGATAAAAACACCCCAGAAAAGCCAGGAACCAAAATAGAACGAGATGCGAACAAAAATCCAACTGGTCTATTAATTGCGACGCCTAACGCAATGATTTTATATTCCGCACTAGCCCAAGGGCCTAAATTGAATCCCGTAGACCAAACAAATTCTACTCAGCATTTTATGCGTGAGCTTAACCGCCTAGGTGTAACAAGCATATGTGATGCAGGGGGCGGGTTTCAAAATTATCCCGAGGATTATCAAATTATAGAGAAACTCAAAAATGAGAATAAGCTAACAGTCAGAATCGCTTATAATCTTTTCACACAACATCCACAGAGTGAACTTGAAGATTTTAAAAAATGGACTCTAATGTCGCATTACGGGCAAGGAAATGAGTTTTACCGGCATAATGGGGCAGGTGAGATGTTAGTGTTTTCTGCTGCAGATTTTGAAGATTTTCTTCAACCCCGCCCAGATCTCCCACAAGAAATGGGATCCCAACTTGATCCGGTTATACGCCACCTGGCAGCGAATAATTGGCCATTCAGACTGCATGCCACTTATGATGAATCAATTCAGCGAGCACTTGATGTCTATGAAAAAGTGAACCAAGAAGTCCCCATTACTGAATTAAATTGGTTCTTCGATCATGCCGAAACCATATCCGACCAATCTATTGAGCGTGTTAAAAAACTTAATGGGGGAATTGCTATTCAAAATCGGATGGCATTTCAGGGAGAGTATTTTGTAGATCAATACGGTAAGGAAAAAGCACTGCGGACGCCTCCTATTCAAAAAATTATTGCAGCTGGCATTCCAGTTGGCATGGGAACAGATGCAACTAGGGTTTCAAGCTATAATCCTTGGTTATGCTTATATTGGTTAACAACAGGAAAAACAATTGGCGGGCTGCAGTTGTATGATGAATCCAATATTGTTTCACGTGAAAAGGCGATAGAGCTTTTTACTCGCGGCAGCGCGTGGTTTTCAAATGAAGTAGATAAAAAAGGATCCTTCATCGAAAATCAATTTGCTGATTTTGCTGTCCTTTCTAAAGATTTCTTTAAGGTCTCTGACGAAGAAATAAAAGATATCTATGCTATCATGACAGTGGTTGGCGGAAAAATTGTATATGCGTCAGAAGATTTTGCCGATAAAAATCCTGTTTTACCACCGATAAGTCCAGATTGGGCGCCAATAAAGTTTTATGGAACTTACGGCGGTGATAAAACGATTGTTCAAAGTACTCAATTTACTTGTAACCACCATACTCACAAATTTCATAAGTGTTCATCTGCTCTTCGCCATAATTCATGGGGCGAATGCTTTTGCTGGGCATTTTAAAATTATTAAATACAAATGGGTTATCCTGAAGTGGCTCCGTTGAGATGCTGTCCATATCCGACTTCAAGTTAGAGATCTTAAAATTTCTAACTGAGCCTTAATGGGATCCACGCGCTCTAACTCCTCATCATTTCGATGGCTTTTTGATGGCCTAAGTCAACATCAGGTTTTGAAAGAGCTGGTCTTACCTTTTTTGCCATTAAAATTCATATCTACCTTTGCAATTCTCTTGAATACGATGAATAAAATTAACTTAATATTTAAGCTGCCTTTTTGTATTTTTCGTTTCTAGCTAATAAAGCCCAAGCAATCCTTGCATTTTTATTAGCAACCTCAACAGCAGTTTTATTATGCACTATTATCTTTTTTCTCTTTTTCCCATTCAGAGCTTCCATCTTTTTATTATCACAGCATTGAACAACCGAACGACCATCATGAATTAACAACATTCGCAAATACACGTCACCTTGTTTGCTAATATCGTTTTGTTCCCGCTAGAACGCTGCTTAGGAACTAAACCTAACCATGCTGCCATTTCTTGTCCATTTTTGAATACATTTGCATTTCCTACAACAGCAATTAATGCTGTTGCGCCAAGAGATCCAACTCCTTCAATTTCGATTAATCGTGACAACGTTCATCATCTTTAGCAATTTTGTTCATCATTACATCGTATTCTTCTATTTTTTTATCTATTGCAGCAAGTTGTTCATATAAATGTCAATCTATAAAAGAAAGATTAAAACTGTATCCGGTGAATAGCTTGAGTGAATTATTCAGACTGGCAACCATTCTGAGCTGGATTTCCTGCAAATCGATCAGCAATCCATTTGAGATAAAATGGCTCCGAACTAGCGGGAGTGGTGAAATGGTTTTGATTGCCTGGTAATTGAACTCGAGTGACATTGGCACCTAATTTACACATTTGTTCAAAATAAAGTTTCCCCATGATGGGGGGGACGGTCTTGTCATCAGTTCCAAAATAAATAATCACTGGCGCCATGGGTTTAACGGGCGAGACGCTTCCTTTTTTATAGGCTTTGATCCAGGCGCTTGCGTTTTTAATATCAGTACGAAGGAGCTTGCTGTAATCTGAGCCATAGGCGAAATTGAAGGTGTCGGCAGCAACATGCATACATTTTCTTTCAAAAATTTGATTAGCAACTTTTGTACCATCAGTTGTAAAGATGTCATCTAGCTGTAGCTCTGGAAAAGCTGCTGCCATTCCCCATACATTTTGAGCATAATGGGTAAAGTTAAAAACATTATCACTAAATTCAGAACCTAGTTCTTTTAAATAATTTGTTGCTTGGGCATCAGTAGTTTTTTGGTTGGGGAAATTAACTGCTATATCATACGGTGCCATTGCAACAAATCCGATAATTTCAATGTTATCTTTTGCGGTCCCTTTGGCTTTTACATATTCCGTTAAACTTGCAGCGGCCAAAACTGCACCACCACCTTGAGACCAACCATAAATAACTGCTTTTGAACCAGCATCCACTTCTTTTAATAAGGTAACTGCTCTTATTGAGTTAATCACATCACGTGCTTGGGTTGATGCAACCGCATATTGATGTCTTCCGCCGGCGCCTAGACCTTGGTAATCGGTTGCTACAATAATATACCCTGCCTTAATAAACTCATTCATTCCAGGCAAACCGAAATCAGTCCAAGAGTTACCCGAAGGAAAAAAGTACTGGTTTAAAGGTTGGGCAGGATCGAGTATCTGTGAAGGGCCACAAGTTTGTGCAGTACCAGTAGTGCCATGGGCCCAAGCAACAATGTAACGCCCTGATTTTGGAGATTTGCCCTTAGGCGCTGCAACAATTGCGGTGACTAAGGTTTTACGCTCAAGTACGTCTGATGAAACATAAGCAATTCTCCAGGCATCCGCATCAGGAATGCTTGTTTTGATTTTTTCTGATTTTATTATTTGCCCCAAGAGTGCATTGTTATTTAACTCAGGGAGTGATGTATAAAAATCCCCCATATTAACAGGACCGAAATTAGGGGTTGCAAGACTAAGAAAAGAAAAAGATAAAAGAAAAACCCCTGTTAAAAAGCATTTCGATGAATAATGCATATTTAAATTCCTTTTTGATGCTTATAAACAATAGGAGTTCTTCTTTCTACTATCCTAGAATAGCATGTAACGTAAAATTACACACATAATTTGACGTCGAATTTTCTTTAAATAATAAAAGCAATTTGGATAATTAGTCAATTTTAACTATATCATCTGACTTCCTGGTCTGATTTTAAAATCCAGCTTCAGTTCGATATAACCGTTCTAGATTTAGTTTCTAAAAACGTTTATCCAATTTATTTTTGTTTTCCAACGAAAGGAAACCATAGTTTAGTGGTATTGGATGATGTGGGGAGTAACGATGATTTTGTTTGCGAACCTTGGATTGTAGCATCAAAAAATGTGCCACATTATCTTGCGGGTGACTTAAAAACTGAGCATTGCATAGAAAATGAAACAGAGCGAGATGCATTTAATTGATATTCATGAACATACCTGTAATGAATTTAAGAATAAAATAACGTCAAGTAAGAAGTTGATGAAAGAGTATTCGTGTTTAGTCAAATGCTATGAAAAACTCAATTCCATGCGCTAAAGAAGAGCATCAAGATTAGGATTCCTATCTTCTGGAAGTTAAAAATCTAATTAAAACCCTAGGCGAGCAACTCGCGATAAAGACGACAGAGAATTGATTTGATTATTGATCAAAGTAATACCCTAAAATTGGCTCCGCAGCGTGGGTTCGAACGCCTTGGCATCTCATTGATTTTTAGTGTTTAAATTTTGGCCTGCTTATGTGGTTGGAAGTATTATACCAATTGCAGTGCCTAAAGCTGCTCCTGCTATCCAAGATAGTGTTACGCCGCCAGTGAAAACTGAAAGAAAAGTACCACTGATGACTGTTGAGCTACCAATAGTCGTTGCGACAGTTGTATCAGTGAGCAAGGCATATATCGGTACTGATAGGCAATCCCAACAAAGTTGTATAAAAAGAAGAATACGCAGCTGAAGTTAGCATTTTTTGAACTTGGGCTTGATGATTCAGCCCACCGTGGACCTGGTAGATCTCAAGGTTGTTTAACATATTCATAAATTAATTCCAACTATTCCAAAAAAAGGAGGATAACAATATAAGCCTCTTGAAACAAGTGTTGTTACAAGTTTCCCCCACGTTTGTTCGCGCGGCGCATGCATGCCTTAGCTTATTAAGATGTAAAAGAGGGTAATATAAATTCTAATTCAACTTTTTGACAGGTGAGGTATTCTTTATTGTATGGGTTTGAGAAGGGCGCTAAAGAAAATATAACCGATAAAGAAGTGAGAAACTTAAAAGGTTTTGCCGAACTTTATTTAGGGTTTAATAATAGGAACATTCAAATAGCACTTGAAAATAGTGAATTAATCGAGGTCGAAAATGAGTAAAAGTATTTTAGAAACCGTTCATGAATCAGTAAAAGGCTTATATGAAATTGGCCTAGTCGATGCGACTACCATGCGCAAATTTGATGCTCAATGCTTAGAGCCTGCGAAGAAGAAAAACATCCTAATGGTGCTTCCCTTCGGCTATTACAGCTAGTTAAACACGATGGGCTTGATGTATTTAAAAATATTCAGGCGCAGTAAGGGCTGCGGAATGTCACCCTTCCAATTGATTCTCGATAAACTATTTGGGCTTTTGAGTGCGCCTAGGGCGGAGCATGTCGATGGGGAGACGTTCCCCAATCCGAATTTTTTCCCGTATACAAATGCCTCAAGATTGATTTTAGTAAGAAAGTAGTCCTAACTAGTCATGCCTTGAAAGCAGCAGTTATAGGCTGAGTAGCAAGATTAGATTTTTATTACAAATATATCAAGCAGTTAAGTTGGCTCCTCGAGTGGGACGATTTTCGAACTTTTCGGGTTGAGATTGAGGATGCTTTAAATATTGGTGGTAAGATATTTGCTACTCTCAAGCAGCCTATTTCTAAGAGTATAATCAAGTCCAAATTAAAAATTTAGTGAGCTTACACTATACCTCTAAGTCAACACGGAAGAAATTTGCCTTCCGAGTGCTTCCGTGTTAATTTCCTAGTTATGTTTGGTAGCCTTAAAGATATACAGTGCTAGAAGCCATTCTGTCTCAGAACGAGAGTAAAACTCTTGAATTTAAAGAAAACATCCAATCATTACCTTCTATTGTTAAGGCGGTTATTGCTTTTGCCAATACCTCGGGAGGTACCATTGTAATCGGCGTCAGCGATAAAGAAAAAAGTATAGTTGGGGTTAAAAATGCACTGCAAGAAGAAGAAAAACTGGCGAGTAGCATTGTGGATTCGATTGAACCATTAGTTCTTCCTGATATTCAAATCATTAGTATTCGTAATAAAGAGGTTCTTCTTATTCAGGTCCCTCATTTGGTTGGGCCCTTTTATTTAAAATCGGTAGGCTTAGAACGTGGTACTTACGTTCGAGTGGGGTCAACAAATCGTGTTGCAGATAGTGAGACTATTTTATCGTTAAAAATGTTAGCAAAGAATACCTCATATGATGAATTGCCATGTATAGGAGCGATGCTTGATGAAAGGGATGATGAAATAATTAAAACCTCCCTACAGCCAACATTCGGTAAAATTGATCATAAAAATTATGTATCCTTAGGTATTGTATCGAAACTGCATAATAAGTTACATGCCACAAATGGTGGGATCCTATTATTTAGTCTTAATAGATTAAATTGGTTTCCTGATGCAAGCATTGCATGTGTTTGTTTTGCCGACGAGACGCATGAAGAGATCCTTGATCAACAAGAAATAAAGTCTCCCCTCATTAAGGCATATGAAGAAGTGTTGGCTTTTATTAGACGTAATACAAAGATGAGTGCCAAAATTCATAAGAGTTTTCGAGAAGATATCCCACAATACCCTCATGAAGCGGTTCGAGAAGCAGTCATAAATGCAATTGTACATGCAGATTATGTGATGAAAGGAAGTCGAATTCAGATAGCAGTGTTTTCTGATCGAATCGAGATTACCAATCCAGGAGGATTGCCTTATGGACAAACGATGGAATTGGCTCTATCAGGCATATCACGGATGCGTAATCGTGTAATAGGTCGGTTATTTCGTGAAATTAAGTTAATTGAGCAATTGGGAACTGGATTAAAAAGAATAATAAACGTTTACGATAAAACAAAAGCAAAAGAGCCATTGTTTCAAGAATTAAATACGCATTTTCGAGTAACCCTTTATAGTACGGATACGTCAGCTATTAACCTCGAGCAATGGGAGAAAATCTTAATTGAAAAATTAAAAGAAAAACATCAATTAGGAACAACAGAAATAGCAGAATTTTGGGAAGTGACTACAAGAACGGCTAGAACCAGGTTAAAGAAAATGGCTGAAAAAGATCTCATTATTCGTATTGGCACTTCACCAAAAGATCCCTATGCGGTGTTTAAATTAAAATAGTGTTGGAGACAATACGTTAAATTTTTTGATTTAAGATTTGAGGAATGCTGAAATGACGAAACGAAATATTGTTATTGATAATTATGAGGTTCCAGCAGCTTTACATCAGGGATATCATTACGTCACACTAAAGCTAGCTGAAAAATTTCTGCATCAAATTCCGTTTGGGCCTCAAGAAAATATTTTGGAAGTTGGCTGTCGTGATGGAAAAATATCTACAATTTTGGCACTGATGAATCCTCACTGCAAACTTACTTCATTGACAACTACTCAAGAATATTTGAAGAAAATTCAAGAAAATAAAACCATTCAATCTTTAGAGAATGTTAATTTCTTACATAAAGATTTATATCATTTTAATTATTCTGGTCAATTTGATAAAATTCTCTCTTTTTCTTGTCTTACTTGGTTTGAAGATAAGGAAAAAATACTACAAAATGTTTATTCATCATTGAAGCCTGGGAAAAAAGCTTATTTGCAATTTTTTGTTGATCATGGACAAGAATGGTTTGATAGTTGTCGTTTAAAAGTTGCAACTGATAAAAAATGGGAATCGTATTTTAGAAATTTTAAGATACGACGTAATCATCCTACCTCAGGAGAAATTGCTCAGACGGCAGAGCAAATTGGATTCATTGTTGAAAAGAGTCATATTAGAAAGCATCAAATTGTTATGCCGAATGAGGATTATTTTAAAAACTGGTTAAAAAGCATTTCGGCTCACTTCATTGAACTTTTACAGGATAAAAGCGACTCCTTTTTTAACGATGTTTCAAAAGTGTATTTAGAGCAGAATCCCAAAGATATTTTTGGTCAAGTTTGTTACGAGGATTATTTTATAGAA
Source organism: Pseudomonadota bacterium (assembly GCA_018242045.1). Taxonomy (GTDB): domain Bacteria; phylum Pseudomonadota; class Gammaproteobacteria; order Berkiellales; family Berkiellaceae; genus Berkiella. Next base: position 9,765 of record JAFECR010000023.1, read on the forward strand.
CTGGTTTTATTGAAACCAACTTAGAATATCATTGTAAGTTGGTTTGATTTAAATTAGCTCCCCGAGTGGGACGATTTTCGAACTTTTCGGGTTGAGATCTTAGCAACAGTGAGTAACTGGCCTAAGCACCTAGCTCTATTGGCATCCAGTGAAACCACACAATAGGTTTTATATGCCTTAACACGGATGAAATTTGCCTTCCGAGTGCTTCCTTGTTTGCATGGACCTCCTCAATAAAGTGTATATCCACTGAGTTATAAAGAATAGATTTATAGCTCATATATATGCTATTTTATGAGTTATAAATAAAGAGGTTTTAACTCATGCAATGGAATTGGGAACAAAGTGACTGGCCATTCTTCCAGTGGGAAAGGGCCGCACTTCAAGAAGCAGAGGCAAAATTTTTGCACCAATCTGGCGTGCTTGTAGGTGTAGCAAGACATTTTAATAAGGATGATAAAAACCTCCTGGTCGTCGATATGATAACGGATGAAGCCTTGAAAACATCGGAAATTGAGGGGGAGTATCTTAACAGAGACAGTGTTCAAGCTTCTATTCGACGTAATTTCGGACTTGATACGGACAATCGTCGGGTTAAGCCAGCTGAAAGCGGCATTGCCAACATGGTAACGGATTTATATAAAAACTATGACAAAACACTTTCACATAAAACGCTTTATACCTGGCATAAAATGATAACAAACGGGCGTAGTGATTTGAGAGAGATAGGTTGCTACCGCACACACGATGAACCCATGCAAGTGGTTTCTGGCCCAATTGGCAACGAAACTGTTCATTTTGAAGCACCTCCTTCAAAAAGAATAAAAAGGGAAATGGATGCGTTTATCGATTGGTTTATCAAAACAGCTCCCAATGGTTCAGATCCTCTCCCAACTTTGACCCGCGCAGGAATTGCCCATCTATATTTTGTTTCAATTCATCCATTTGAAGATGGGAACGGGCGGATAGGCAGAGCCTTGGCTGAAAAATCATTGGCTGAGTGCCTTGGAGAGCCAACACTTATTGCGCTCTCGCAAACTATTGAGGCGAAGAGAAAGCGCTATTACCAAGCACTGGAGTTAAATAATAAAAATACTGAAATAACGGATTGGCTAATTTATTTCGCGCAAACAGTTTTGGAGGCCCAAAGCTATTCGTTAAAGATTATCGATTTTATCATTGAAAAAACTAAATTCTATGACAGGGCAAGAGACTCGCTGAACGAACGACAAGATAAGGTCATCGCACGGCTGTTCCGTGAAGGCCCTAGTGGCTTTAAGGGAGGTTTAAGTGCGGAAAAATATATCAGCATCACAGGTACATCCCGTGCTACTGCAACTCGTGACTTACAAGATCTTGTTGAAAAAAAACTATTACTGAAGATAGGAGAGCTCAAAAGTACGCGTTATCACTTGAATATTAAATCGTCAAGCAGGGAAAAATAAATGAAATCATTTGATAACAAAGTTGTTGTCATAACGGGTGGTAACAGTGGAATTGGCAAGGCGATAGCAAAGTCATTTTATGTTCAAGGAGCTAAGGTTGTTATATTTGGGCGCGACCATTCCAAGTTGCAAAGTGTTGTTGAAGAATTCTCTGGGAATATCACAGCTGTTCAAGGAGATATTACTGCGCTTTCAGATTTGGATAAGCTTTATAAAACAAGGTAGATGTTTTAGTCGTAAATGCTGGGATTGCAGGTGGGCAAATAATTGACGAAGTTGATGAACATCATTTTGATAAAATCATGAATATTAATTTAAAAGGGGCTTATTTACGGTTCAAAAAGCAGTGCCCTTTTTAAATTCGAACGCATCAGTTGTGATGATTTCTTCAATGGCTTGTCATGGTGGATGGAAGGGATTGAGCGGGTATTCTGCGGCAAAAGCAGCAGTAAGTGTACTCGCAAAAAGTTTTTCAGCAGATTTAATAAATCGAGGTATTCGCGGTAATTCCATTTCTCCAGGGTTTACGGATACGCCTATGGGTTGTAACAGAAATGCACATTGCATAATCCAGTCACATAAAGTTGAACCAGGTAAATCAAGACCGGCTCTGGTAAAGCGTTGTTCTTGACGATGTAACGGCAAGTGGTCTTGGTATTTATTAAGAATAATTTCTGTTAACAAACCAGGGCCAGCTAGGCCTTTATCAATTGGTTGTGGTGGTAAGGGAGCTGTAACAATATTGCCTTTGCATCTTGGCAACTGTATTTAATTCGCACATGTTCAATAACATATAATTCGCCTGGCTTAAACTCCAACTGTTCTGTTAACACTTTACCCATACGTTGCATTATTAGTGGGCAACATTTGCAGCTTCTTTGTTCTTCTGGAAGATCATATTCAAGTCGTTCACGTCGTAAATCAATTGGTAGCTGGCGCCGACCATTGGAATTTGATGGGGTAGATTTGGGTTCTTTGCTAGAAGGGGTGCCTGAATGGACTGCTGGCTCTTCTGGTTTAAACTTTGACTTTTTCTCAGATTTAGTCCCGTAAAGAAGGTGCAACATTTTATCAAGTCGATGTTGAAGTTGCTCAAGTTGTTGATGCAACTTCTGAATAGTCTGTTGCTGCTCAGTTATTACTTGCAACAATACAGTATTATCGGCATTGTCTAACTTCTTTTTCATGGCAAAAAGATAGCACAAACCGACTCAAAATCTTGTGATCTATTGCCTACAAAAGCGTTGATCTTTTTCCCATTATTACGATTAAATAACCACTAATCTCTGAGGGTATGTGAGGTCAATTCCCTCCAACAGAAGCGATAGCTCATTAATACGCATGGGGGCTGCCTTTCCTTGCACCTTGGGGCGACGGAAAATCCCTTTTTCTAAACGTTTAGCCCATAAGCAATAACCGTTTCGATCCCAATAGAGTATTTTTACTCTATTGACAGAGCGGTTGATAAAGACAAAAAGTTCCCCCGTGAAAACGTCCTTTGAAAGTTCTTGTTTACCCAATTGAGCTAAACCATCAAATGATTTTCTCATGTCAGTTGGTGAAGTAGAAAGATAAACTTTAACATCGGGTAACATTAACATGTTTATACTCCCATTGCTTTGTTGAGCAAGCTTAATATCTGAGGGTCAAAATTGCTCCCTAAACTAACATAACAGCCATTAGGATATAGAGCTTCATGATATGCGATTTGTTGTGGCTCAATCTATTGAAAAAACCTATGATGTTCTTCGAAATACTTGGTGGGGTACAGCGGAAAGTTTGCATTTAGATGCATGGGGTGAGCTAGTATATGCAGATGGTTACGATATAGCGGTACAACCTAAAGGTAATGTGGTTCCCGTTCATGAAAAACTCTATTTTTTAAACCTGGGCGGCTACGATAGCAAACAGTTTACTGAGTTGCATCATAATATCTTTGTTATTGCTCAGGATAAGCAAACAACAAAAATAAAAGCGAAGACACAAATCCAGCATTGGGAAGTACCCCATACCGATAACAACTTTGAAGTTGAAAATATTATTTCTGTTGAGGAATGCCTTGAAAAATCAGAATACGATCTCGTGCTAACCAAAACAAACAGTCCAAAACCGTTTATATTTACTTGTAAGTATACGCCAATTGGGTTACAGCCTGAAATTGCAGTTTACTAGAACTTATTATTGTGATCGTTAATGAGCTGTAAGTGTTCGTTGCGTCTTTTCTCTGCGCTATAAGAAAATAGCCTTGCATATGCCGCATACCAAGGCTTGACTAATGGTAGAAATTTAAGCATGTGCGAGACTACCTTCGTCACAGCGGCTGATTAACTGTTTATAATCATCAGAAAGCCCTTCCCACACTATTTTAAATTTTTCGGGCTCAGCAGCTTTCATTTCATTTATGAAAAAACGCATATCTTCTGGATTAACGTGGGAAAATAGCACATTTAGCATGCCAAGCATTTGTTCAGGTGTCATTTTTTGGTATGTTTTGGCTTGAAGCTGTGCTAATTCTTCATCTGAATACAAAGCTTGCAATTCGGGTAATAGGATTTTTTCTTCATCATATAAATGCTTTAACATTTCGCTATAAAATAAACGGTAAGACAAATAAAAATCATTACCGAGAGGTATTTTTTCAGAATGGTCTTGCACCGTAGTAATATTGTCAAGCTGGTGAATAAGATCATTAAATGCTTGTTCATGTTCTTGATGTTCTCTTTCAATGGCTAGCTGTAAGCTGCTGTTTTTCTGTCGTAACAGATCATGTATGTGCGCATCTTCATATTCGCCATGATGTTTTAGCAGCTGAATAAGGTTGATCAATTTTTCTTTAAGTGCAAAACATGCCGTCTGATCTGAAAAGTCAGTTCTAGCGGTGGCATGATCGAACTCCGCAATCTCGAAACACACATATTTATGAACACGATAAAAACGATAACGCATTTTTTCTCCTACACGAAATTATTTGTCGGCCAGGATCAGCATGGAAAGCTGTTGGCCTGATTCAATGGACTTTTTTAAATCAATGTTTGCCAGAATGAGCTCGTCTCGAAGAGAATCGCTGATTATAGTGGCATAGGTTTGTTTATGTTCTGAAGAACGGTACATCTCATCAAGCTGTTTTACATATTCCCAGTATTCTTTGCTTTTATCAATAAATTCAATATTTTTAAACCCTGCTTTTTGAAAGATCTTTGTATAGCTTGATTGCGTTTCTTTGAACGACATATCACCTAATCTTAAGCGATCGTATTTTGGCCCTGTTGATTCTGGGACTAGCCAATCAATGAATACAATTTGGCCTTTATTTTTCAGAATTCTATATAACTCTTGAAATAGCTCGAGCTTTTTTTCAACATTAGTTAAAACACCTTTGCTACAACAAATATCGATACTTTCGTCGCTGACAGGAATAGAACCATCGGGTGGGTAGCTGATAAACTTCAAATTATCTTTTATATTTTCAGGTGCGTGGGTGGCAGCATAATTTGCCATCCACTGATGAATCTCAAGGCCAATAACTTTACAGTAATACCGCTCTGCAAGTGAAAAACATTTTTTGCAAGATCAATCCCTAATATCGTAGTCTTATCCATTGGACCCTCCGTCTTTTGTTAAATGGTTCGAAAACATGACCATTTTGGCTCTTTGAAGCCGTATTTAAAAGG
>JAFECR010000023.1:15045-56403 GCA_018242045.1 Pseudomonadota bacterium
AATTGAAAGTGGAATCAGTATATATTGTTGGAATAGATTTGCTGATTGATAGGGGCGTAAGCACCTTACGACCAGAATTTCGTTAAGGAAATTCTTTTCTAGTTTAAAGCAACTGTCCGGAATTTCCGGACTGTTCAACGTAGTAAAGAGTTTGAAAGCCTAGGCAAGAGAGAAACAACTATTCGGAACTTCCGAATAGTTCAATTATGGCACAAGTGGTGTCGCAATTATTATTACAGAGTTTGTACGCAAAGTGATTGGCAAGAAAGAATGTTTGTAAGTATTCTTAATAAATTGGCTCCCCGAGTGGGACGATTTTCGAACTTTTCGGGTTGAGATAACAGATACGTTAAATATCGGAAATAAATTATTTAATATGCATTCTAATGGGGGAGCCTTCAGCGCTCACGCTTGAAACTGAGTTGAGATATAAACTAGTTAACTTTATTTTAGATCCACTTCAGATACACTCGCGTGACCTTATACACTCTGACCTAAAAGTATTTAAGCTCGCCATTCAGCTCTCCTTTTGAGGCATGCCTGTTAGTTGAAAGCCTGTAATATTCTATAATAATAAATATATATGTTAAGGACTGTAGCAATAATTATGGTTGATAATAAAAACAGCAGTAAAAAAAGGAATGAAATTAATGCTATTTTCTTAGCAATTATCGAAAATACTTATGATGCTATCTTTGTATTTGATGTCACTCCTAATAAAGTTTGTCAAATATCATGGTGGAATAAAATATGCGTGAAAGAAACCGGTATCAATGAGAAGGATGCAATTGGTAAAACTATTTATGAAATTTTTCCTGAAAGATTACATGACCCGCTTATACAGGGTTTAAAAAAATGTTTGCAAGAAAAAAAGACCGATAATTTCGAAATAAATATTCGTTTTATAAATAAAGAAGAATATTTTAATGTGACATTAATTCCACTGCTAAACAATAAAAATGAAGTTTATAAAATTATTGGAATCAGTCATAATCTGACTGATCATATTTTAAATGTGATGGGTTTGAAAAAATTAAATTCTATCTTAGAAGAAATTATTGGGGCGCTTGCTACTTTAGAGGAGAGACGTGATCCTTACACGGCAGGTCACCAACGCCGAGTATGTGATTTAGCCAAAACAATTGCAGAGACTTATGGATTAGATGAGCACCAGATTCATTGGTTACGTTTTGCATCTTTAGTACATGACATTGGAAAAAATCATGTTCCTTCCGAGATTCTTACTAAACCAACATCCTTGACTCCTGCTGAATATGAAATCATAAAAGAGCATGTTGAATCAGGTTATAAAATTTTAAAGACTATAAGTTTTCCTGGACCTATAGCTGATATTGTTTATCAACATCATGAGTTTATAGACGGCTCAGGATATCCGCGAGGTTTAAAAGAAAATGAAATCTGTATAGAGGCAAAAATCTTAACAATTGCTGATATTGTAGAGGCAATGAGTTCACACCGACCTTATCGAGCAGGTAGAGAAATTAATGCTGCTTTAGATCAGATTCGCATGTGGAAAGGAATTAAACTTGACCCCAAAATCGTAGATGCATGCATTCAAGTATTTGATGAGGGTTATCAATTTATCGAATATAGTAAACCACTTTCCCAGATAATAATTGAAGAATCGCTAAGTAGAGAATAAAAAAGAAAAGGGCCAAGTATTCTTGTTTGCAAATAAACATGAGATGAAGAACACATGACCCCTTCTCTATCTTAAACAAAGCATACCAGGTAAGCATTCTGAATGTGTCCGGAACGGACCGAATAATTATGGCTCCCCGAGTGGGACGATTTTCGAACTTTTCGGGTTGATATAGTGGATACGCTAAAAATCGGGAGTAAGTTATTCCATGGATAACTTTTTAGCTCTCTAGGACATTTTAGTTGATACCATAGCCGATCATACTTTCTCTGGTTTATTTTTTCGTAAGTCAGAGAAAATGGGTAGCTCCCATCGACGTAGTGCTAATACAACACCAATCCCGAATCGCTTATTGAGGGGAAGCTTTAAGTCTTCACGCATTAAATCATTGATTTTTGAAGCGCATTCTTCAAATAATCTTTTGCTTTTTTCAATAGATGTCTCTGATAGCATGCCACCCATAAAGATTAGGCTAGAATTGGGATTGTTAAACTTATCTTTGAAGAAATTATTTAAAACATGTTCTTCAAAAAATCTTTGGACCACCCCGTTTTTACGCCATGAAAAATTGCTCGCTGTAAGAAGTTTTACTTTATTATGTGGTAGTAATTCAATTAGTTTTAATTTGTCTAGTTTTGCTAATAGTTGAATTGCTTCAAGTTGTTCAATATTGAAAGCATTATATATTTCTTGAACGGGCCAGCCATTCAATAATAAAAAGAAAATGAGTAGTAACTTGGGTTGTGATATCAAGGATTCTTCTTGTTCTGGGGTGAGTGTACTAATATAGCTATCATCTTCTTGGAGCAAAGCAAAAAATTCGATAAGGCGCATATCTATCAGTGCCAAAATCTGTTCTAAACGTTCAAGAGATAAATCACCCCGTGCACTAAGCATTATTTTAACACAAATTATATTTTCATTTATGACAGGCAGTTATATTGATCCTATAATACGAAAGTTTTCCTTTTTTCATGTGAACGGCAATGCTTGTTTTAAAGTTTTTCTTGGATATCTAATAATCAGCTTTGTATTTTATTGGTGGCACCGATTAAGGCATACGCGATATTTTTGGGAAATCTTTCATCAACTGCATCATAGCCCTAGTCGTTTGGAGATTTTAACTACTTTTTATAAACATCCAGTGGAGATTCTTGTTGATAATGTTTTATCTAGTATCATTCTTTACTTGATGTTGGGATTGTCACCCACGTTAGGGGCGAGAGTTGTTTGTATTACTGGTGTAGCAGAATTATTTTATCATGCCAATATTAAAACGCCTTATTGGCTAGGATATTTCTTTCAGCGACCTGAAAGCCATTGTATGCACCATAAATTAGGTGTACATCATTATAATTATTCAGATCTGCCAATATGGGATATGTTGTTTGGTACTTTTTATAATCCTAAAGAGTCATCTTTAAAATGTGGGTTTTCTGGAGAAAAAGAATTACAACTAAAAGATATTTTATGTTTTAAAAATTTAAACAAATCTTACTAGGTATGTATTATAAATAATTGTGGCTCCCCGAGTGGGACGACCTTCGAACCTTTCGGGTTGAGATTGCGGATACATTAAAGATTGGTACTAAATTAGATTTTATTCTTCATTAGTATGTCAGCTACCATTTTTATTGGGTAGTTTTACTCCTAGCAAGACTTTTAGGATATAATCCGACGCCTATTCCTCATGAGTGAATCAATATGAAAAGTTTAAATGTAAAATATATACCCGAGTTGGATCATATCAGGTTCTTTGCAGCAATCATAATAATGATTTTTCACGTTGCCAATGGATCATTAGTTCACTTATTACATTTTGATATTGGGGTATCATTATTTTTTACATTAAGTGGTTTTCTTTTCTTTTTGATTGCAGCAAACAATGATAATGAAATAGCCTATTGGAAGTTTATATATAACAGATTCCTACGCATCTATCCTTTGGTGATTTTTTTATTTTTTATTGCCATCACTATTATGGGAAGCGTTACCACGATAGATTTTATAAATTTATTTGGCTTAAATTTACCCGGAAAAGAGCGAACAGATTGGTTTGTGGGTGACTGGGGTTATCAATCCTTATCCTTTAATTGGTGGACTATAGGTGTCGAGTTTGTTTTTTACTTAACGTTTCCATTCCTTTTTAAATTTTACAAAAAACAAGGCATTTCATATTTAATATCAGTTGCGCTTTTGATAGTGCTTTTTAAGCATGGCTTTTATTATGCTTTATTGGAAGAGCATGGGTGGAAAAAATTATCTATTTGCTTAAATTATTCAGTGTTTGGGAACTTTGACATATTTATTGTTGGGATGATAGCAGGCCATTTTGTGCATCAGAAACAAGATTTCTTTTCATTTAACTTTGTAAAATCAAAGTTATTTTTCATGACTTATTTAGTTTTGATGTGGTTCTTTTTGATAAATTATATTGATAAGTTTGATGCGCCATTGAGTCCAGTGATCACCAGTATTTTGTGCGCTCTTTTAGTGATATTTTATATTACTTCATTTTCAAACACCCGTGATACCTATTTTAGTAGAGCACTATCTTTGCTGGGTAGCATGAGTTTTTCGATTTATTTGCTTCATAGCTTTATCAAGGACGCTTTAGTAGGGCTAGGAATCAGTGGACAAGTTGAAAATTTTTGTATAAATTATTTTTCTGCTGAAAACACCATGTTTTTTTTGGCCTTACTTTTATACATTCCAGCAACGTTAGTTATCTCGTATTTTACATTTAAAATAATTGAGCAACCTTTTTTAAACATGAGAGTTTCATACTTTAAGAAAAGTCAAATTGATCTTGATGTGAATCCGCAAGGTGATCTTTCTGTAGAGAGAGCAGAAGTGGTTAGTACCGAAAGGTTGTTAGAGAATAACTGAAGCCAAGAATTGCATTTTATAAAGGTAAGTTTTCTTAATTAAATTGGCTCCCCGAGTGGGAGGATTTTCGAACTTTTCGGGTTGAGATCCTAGAAACAGTTAAACACTGGCCTGAAGACCGTGTGATCTAAACAAACCTTCCATTAATATATCCATTCCTCATTAGCTATATAGCGTGCGGTAAATAGAACTGTTATTCGCCGCATAAAATGCAGCAGTTAATCTTGTTTATGCGGTAAATAAAAGCTATAATCACCGTAAATACTGCGGTGATTATAACATGTGGATATACAAACATTGCGATTGGCCCAATTTCACGTGGGATGCTAAAAGGCTATCCTCTAAGCTAGCTGAACTTAGATATAAGCAAGGTCATTTACTGGGTAGAATGGAAGGTTTGGGCTTTGAACTTAAGCGCGAAGCCAGTCTTAACACCTTAACAAACGACGTTGTGAAGTCCTCGGCAATTGAAGGAGAAAACCTTAACCCTATCGAGGTGCGTTCCTCTATTGCACGTCGTTTGGGAATGGATATTGCAGGATTGACGCCTGCCAGTCGTGATGTTGAAGGCATTGTGGAAATGATGCTTGATGCCACACAGAAATTTTCCAAGCCACTAACTGCGAAGCGGTTGTTTGATTGGCATGCCGCTTTATTTCCCACTGGGCGTAGTGGAATGCATTCAATTATTGTCGGAAATTGGCGTGACGATAGTAATGGTCCTATGCAGGTTGTTTCTGGTCCTATTGGACACGAGAAGGTTCATTTTGAAGCGCCAAACTCAGATAAACTTAAAAAAGAGATGTCAACATTTCTTTTATGGTTTGCAAATCAAAGCGATGTTGATCCTGTTCTACGAGCTGGGATTGCTCACCTTTGGTTTGTTACACTTCATCCTTTTGAAGATGGGAATGGCCGTATTGGCAGAGCTATTGCTGATATGGCCTTGGCACGTGCAGATAACATATCAGATCGTTTTTATAGCCTTTCTACGCAATTTGCACATGAGCGGAAAGACTATTACAACCAGCTTGAAAGACAGCAGAAGAGCACACCTGAAATTACTGGGTGGTTGGAATGGTTTTTGGATTGTCTTGGGCGTGCTATTTCTAATGCAGAAGAATCATTGGGTAAAGTGCTCTTCAAAGCGCAGCTTTGGGACAAGATTAACCAACATCCTGTAAGTGATCGACAGCGTCTTATTATCAACCGGATGTTGGAAGATAATTTCGCAGGACATATGAACACATCAAAATATGCCAAACTAGCGAAATGCTCGACGGATACAGCGCTGAGAGATATTCAGGATTTAAAGTCCAGGGGAATTTTCATACAAAACCCCGGTGGTGGGCGAAGTATCAGTTATCGATTGCCAGAAGTGGTTAGCTCTCATGTTTAAGAAAATGATGCAGATCTTTTTCTTTTTCAGCACGGTAGGTGCGTGTATTCCGAGTGCTTCTGTGTTATTGAAATATATCAATATCAATTAAGAATAACCGATTGCGATTTCAGCAATAAATAAGACGATACCATAGTATTGGCGTAAAGCGGGCAATAAGGTTTTTTAGATCTATATGACAAAATTGACTGAGCAACCAAGCAACCAAATTGCCTCGAAAGTCGTGAAATCAATGACGGGTGAAGAGGTTATATCCATATCCAGAATGCTTACGGGAGATCAAAATTTCGTATTTGCGGTAACCACAGCTGATTCTGAATATGTTATTCGTATGACGGATGAAGGACATAAGCAAAAATTCCAAGCGGCGATTTATTGGCAGAAAATGCTTATTCCCTTGGGGGTGCCACTTGCAGAGTTTATTCAAACTGATTTAGAGGGTAAATATTCACCTTTTCCAGCATTATTAATGAAACGTTTATTAGGCAATGATTTAGTCAATGTTTATTCTGATCTAACAGATGCTGAGAAAAAGAGCTTAGCAAGTGAGATTATCAAAATTCAAGCGCTGGTCACTGCGCTGCCCGAAGGTCCAGGGTTTGGCATCACGAATAGTTACGAGCATGCTCATGAATTTAAAACATGGTATGAATTTTTAATGCAACGATTACATTTTTTTCAAGAAAAAGTAAAAAATAACAAGGTATTTGATCCTGAAAAAGTTTCAAAAGTAATCGCGATAGCAAAAAATATAGCGGATGATTTAAAAGCTATTCCTGCCACCCCTTTTCTGTGGGATGCGAGTGAACGCAATGTGCTTATTCACGATGGAAAAATTACAGGCATCGTTGATGTTGACGAACTATGTTTTGGCGACCCATTATTCGTTATTGCATTGACATCTACTGCTCTTGAGCTTGAAAAAAAAGATAATGTATATACAGATTATTGGACAGAATTATTAAGCCTTGATCAAAAAGCATTGATGCGACTTGCATTTTACAAACTGTTTTATGCGGCAGCGTTTATGCGTAAACATTCAATTCAAACTACAAATAGTAAGAAAGTGATGTTTGACACAGAACTTTTGAATAATATATTCCAACAAGCGCTAAAAAGAATGGATGGTTGATCATAACTGATCTGAGTAATGGGTGGCTAGTATGATTGAAAACCAAAGTATGCACTTAAGTTATAAGAAATGGTACGCCTGATTTACTAAAGGATGTGTATGACTAAAAAAACCAGGCTAATTAAAAGGTTTGATAATTTAAAATCTCAAATTCATTCTCGTAATGAGGAAAATGATTTGGTTCAATCAAACCTGTATCATTTTACGAATACAACAAAATTTCCAGCTATAATTACTTCGAACTTTTGCTTAGAATTTAATAATAATTATTTATGGGTTAATTATGGAGATAATCACAAAGGCTTAGCTTTAGGATTTTCCCCTAAATACAAAAAACATGAAGAAATAGATTACTCTAAGGAATCTCCCTCGGTTAATATGCATGTAAAATACGGAAAAAAAGCAATTAGTGATGATCTTTTAAGCTTTGTTGAAACATTTGCAAGAATACTTATTATGACCAAGTCTAAATCAGAATATTTAACATACGTTGATGGTTTCGTTAGGAACATGTACCCCAATATGCCAAGATATAAATCTAATTTTTGGAAAAATGAAAAAGAGCATAGATGGTGCATGATGGATAGGGGGCCTACCAAGAAGATATTGCCTAAATTCATTGTCGGTGGAAGAGCAGTTAATGAAAATGTTGTTTTTGAACAGCTATGTGAAGTAATTATAGGTAGAGACTCGGTTTTAGTGCAAAGTGAGGTAGAAGATCTTTTAGGCACAAATGGGTATGATTTATCCAAAATAAGTATAAGTAAAATGTAATTTAAATTGAAGTAGTTTTGAGATCATAGTATTCCTATTTTTTTCGCGATAAAGGAGCCTACTATAGTGGAGGGTGTAAAGCTATTAGAACTCGCGCAAAACGCTTATAAACTCTTTATTCAGCAAGATCCAACACAAAAGCGCCGCCTACTCAATTTCCTAGTATCGAACTCGTATTGGGCAGGTAAAGCCTTGAGGGTAGAACTAAAGAAACCCTTTGATTTGCTTATGAAATTATCTGAGTTAACAGTTCAAGAAATGGACCTTGGAGTGCTCAAAAAGCAGCATTTTGAAAATTGGCTCCCCGAGTGGGACGATTTTCGAACTTTTCGGGTTGAGATCGACAATGTAGTGCGTCTCGCATATAAGTCATCTATTTTACAATGTGGTGTATAAGCAAATTTTTTTGAAGGTAGTAAATCTTTGTGAGATTCTGATAAATTGAAAAAAGCCGGTCAACTAGGAAGCTGAGCAACATGAAACTTGGGCAACAAACTCATCCACACTGGATGGCAATGAGTTTTTTATTGATGATAAATATTTTTCCGTCATTGAAACCTAAGCTTTGGGGATGGTTGTATAACAAAATTGCTTCATTAGACTCTTCTGGTAACTTTCTCTTTATGAATTACGGTTATTATGAAGAAAATAAATGTATAGAATTAAGGTCGGAAGATGAACCTTTTCGATGCGCTATTCAGCTATATAATCATGTTACTGAGAATATAGTATTACTAAATAAAGATGTTCTAGAGATGGGTTGTGGACGAGGAGGTGGTGGATCATTTTTTCTTCGTTATAAAAATCTGCGCTCTTACGTGGGGGTGGATTTATCGCGAAAAGCCATTCAATGGTGTCAACGCCAACATGCTTATGACAATGCCCGCTGGTTACAAGGTTCTGCAGAATGTATTCCAGTGCCAGATTCCAGCATTGATATTGTTACTAATGTTGAATCCTCTCACTGTTATCCTTCAATGGCTAATTTTGTACAAGAAGTTAAAAGAATTCTTCGGTTAAATGGCTATTTCGCAATATGTGATTTGCGTCCTAAGGGCAAGATTCAATCTTTAGATCAGACAATGAATAACTCGGGATTGACTATTCTCAAGCGAGAAGATATTACCTTCCAAGTCATTAAAGCATTAGATGTGTTTTCGCAAAGTCGAAAATTACAAATTGCTGCTGTCTTTCCCTCAATTTTTCAACATGCAATTAATGACTTTGCCGCCATAAAAAACACTGGAATTTACAATAAGCTTAAGAGTGGGGAGTTGGTGTACGTGAGTTATTTGCTTCAAAAACAGATATAAACTCAATGTATCAAACTTCATTGAGTTAATAGCCTTCTGTATTATTATTTGAATTAAATAGAAATGATATGAGATAAAAATATTAGTAAGTTGGCTCCCCGGGTGGGACGATTTTCGAACTTTTAGGATTGAAATAGAAAATACATTAAAGATTGGAAATCACGTTTCTTGCTTTGAACGTGATGCTGTTAATATCATGTACCTACTAAAATAGAGTAATAAGGGTAAAATATGCAAAAATTTTCCTCTCAAGATACCCCTGAATTATCAGCAACTCGCTTTGATTTGAGCCAAATGATGGTCGTGCCCAATTCATTGCAAGGTGTTCCTGGTCGGCAAGTGCTTGGGATTTTCCCAACAGATAAATATTATAAACAATCGACTGAAGTAGAAAACTTTGTTCAAAAGGAATTTAAAGACGCGATAGCTTTAGACACAGATGCGGATATGCTGCGTTATACAAGCGACAATGTGAGCATTGACGGTTTTTACCTGGAAATGGGAGTAGGGCGTGGCATAACCATTAATTTTTTAGCTGCACTGAATCCCAAAATATGGGTGTATGGTTTTGATTCTTTTGAGGGTTTGCCAGAAGATTGGGATCGGGGCAACGGCGTTACCCCTAAAGGAACATGGGCTTTTAAATCAACCCAAACTATGCCATTAGTGCTTAATAATGTCACTTTAATTAAAGGTTGGTTTAAAGAGACTTTGTCCCAATTTAAAAATACAGTTTTAAAAAATGATCCTATCGCATTGATTCATATAGATTGTGATCTTTATAGTTCAACAGCAGAGATTTTTAAAATTTTAGGGGACAATATGGTAGCAGGAAGTATTCTTTTATTTGATGAATATTATAATTATCCTGCATTTAAAGAGCATGAATATAAGGCATTTAATGAATTTTTGGTTAAAAGTGGAAAAACAGCAAAAGCAATCGCATTTAATCAATATTTTCAACAGGCAGCATTCAGGATTTTATAGTCAATAGAATCAATGAAAACAATAGATGAACATATTAATGCAAGCAGATTTTGAAACGTCAGAGAACCATTATGATAACGGGTGAAGCTTTAAAGTTGACCATTTAATTTTTAAAAGAATTTGCGAGATTTAAGAATTGGTTTTACTTGAAAAGAAATACTTCTTTATTTTGTAAGTTTGCTTAATTTAAATTGGCTCCCCATCGTAGACGATCTTAGAACTTTCTTTTTAACCCCATCTCATGAAATTCAGATGCTTTGCAAAAATGCAGCGGGCTTTTAGGAAAGCTTTTTTGCTGCTTATTAAGGGTATGACACCTAAAGTGGCTAAACCACCTAAAGCATGGAAACAGATAGTGAGCATATGAGCACATCAAAACATGTTAAGCTAGCGAAATGCTCAACAAATACAGACAGTGATATTTAGGATTTAAAAGCTATGAATATGACTAAGTTGTGACTATCTTTTGTTTACAACCATAATTTCGCTAGGAGAATTATTTTGCATTTAAAAAGCGTTCATAAACCTATAGTCATTATCCTGAATGGTCCATCAAGTGTTGGGAAATCACTGATAAGCTACTTTTTTCAGGAAATGGTCGATACGCCTTTTTTGCATGTTGGCATTGATACGATGATCAACATGATGCCTAATAAAATGAATAATTGGGAAGGTGAAAAAGCTGAACAGGGATTTTGGTGGCAGAAAGAAGTTGATCATGAAGGCAGTACAGTCTTTAGTATCCAGATGGGAAATTATGCGAAGAAAATAAATGATACGTACAAAGCTGTGGTTAATACGTTAGTTTTAAACGGACATAACGTCATCGTGGATGAGGTTGTTTTTGGACAAGAAGCGCTCGATGTGTGGAAAAGTGAATTACAAAATTGCCATATTTTTTTTGTGGGCGTAACGGCTAATTTAGAAGTACTAGAAAGTAGAGAAAAAGAGCGTGGTGATAGGAAAATTGGCTCTGCCAGACATTAGTTTCATAATGTCCATAAAAATGTCACGTATGATTTACTAATAGATACTTCCGAGAAGATCCCAGAGCAATGTGTTTCTGAAATAGTGGAATTTGTTAATTTTGCGTTGAAAAGCCAAGAAGAATAAATAATAGAAGCTACAATTATTCTGTGTTATTAAACAATTATACTGTTAAATATAGTAAAAAATATGCCTATCGAAAAAATTGCAAATTGGATAAAAGAAGAAAAAGAGCTAGGCTCTCAAGAAGCAGGTAGTGTCGTATTAGCAACGGCTTCCTCTTGCGGCGAGGTTCACAGTCGTATCGTTGCCATTAGAGAACTCACAGAGTCAGGAGTTTTATTTTTCACCCAAAAAAGAAGCAGGAAAGCAAAAGATTTGAATGAGAATCCTTCAGCTTCTATGACGCTGTGGTTACCACTACAACAGCGCGAAGTTGTGTTAGATGGTGCGGTTAAGGCATTGGATCAGAGAGAAAATGAGTTTTACTGGGAAGCGTTACCTCGTGAACGGCAATTACGTTTTTTAACCTATAAGTCTGGCGAGCCTATTGATACACTAAATACATTACAGTGTGATTATGAAGAGCTGGAAAGGAAATTTCAAAATAAGAAGATACCAATCAATGAATGCTATTGTGGTTATCGCTTAATACCAAATAGGATTTATTTCTATACATTGGGACAAAATACTTTCTCTCAAGTAATTGAGTATAAATTATTCGCCGGTAGGTGGGAAAG
Source organism: Pseudomonadota bacterium (assembly GCA_018242045.1). Taxonomy (GTDB): domain Bacteria; phylum Pseudomonadota; class Gammaproteobacteria; order Berkiellales; family Berkiellaceae; genus Berkiella. The sequence continues at coordinate 26,930 of JAFECR010000023.1, forward strand.
CAAATTAGTCTCGCCTTGACTTGTTAATACCGTCAAAAGTGTGTAAATAGTTTGCTAGAGAAAAAATAAGTAATTGCCAGGATACTTAACATGACGCACAGAAAAGAAAACGGGCAATTCTTGCGTGGTAAAAGTGGCAATCCAAACGGTAGACCAACAAGTGAAACTACTGCTATACGTGCGCAATTAGCTCAAAACCACAAAGAAATCATTGGGGTTGTACAAAAGGCAGCGCTTGGGGGCGATATGCAAGCGTGCAAGATGGTTCTTGATCGAATATGTCCACCGTTGAAGCCTCAAGCTGCGCCTATGGTAATTAATTTACCATCTGAAGGAGACATTACTCAGATCGCCGAAACATTTATTAGGGCTACAGCTGATGGCTGTTTATCGCCTGATATCGCTGCTCAGATAGTATCTGCTGTGGGTCAATTAGCACGCATTGTGGAAGTGACTGAATTAAAAAATCGGTTAGAAGCTTTGGAGCATTCTTATCAAAGGCGAAAGAAATGAATATTAAGCCTGAAATATACGAAAACCTAACACCACATCAGCGGATTCTTACTACCTTTGAGGCTTATGCTCGAGGTGATAAAAAAGAGATAGAGCCATGGCAATTATGGAAGAATTTTTTGAAGAGTTTGCTGGTATTTTTTGGGTTTCACCACGTCTGCAGAGGGCGGTCAATTTATTGGTGGCCACGGGATGAAAGATGAAAATAAGCTAAAGACAGCTGCTGCCTTGTCGGAACTCTGGGATGGGACTGAGATTAAAAGAGTGAGAGCAGGGGATGGCACAACTATTTTACCCGGTAGACGTGTGAGCATGCATTTGATGGTGCAACCCAAGGTGGCATCCACTTTTCTATCGGATCAAGTCTTAAGCGATCAAGGGCTCCTTTCGCGACTGTTAGTAGTAAGTCCAGAAACAGCATCAGGCACCAGATTTTATAAAGAGGCCAAGACGGATAGTGATGAAAAATTGCGTGAATTTTATAAATTAATTGAGGCTATTCTTGATATTCCCTTAAGTGTCAGAGAAGGTACAACGAATGAACTTGTTCCAAGAGTGATTTCATTGGCCTTACCTGCGAAAGAGGCTTGGATCCATTATGTGGATCAAGTTGAGTACCAGCTAAAACCAGAAGGCAAATATGAACCTATAAAAGGGTTGGCCAATAAGTTGCCTGAGCATGCAATACGCCTTGCTGCTAATTTTACGTTGGTAGAAGATCCTTTCTCTTCAAACATTCCACTTGAAAAAATGCAGATTGGTATTGTTTTAGCCAATTACTATGCAGAAGAAGCGATAAGATTATTTGATGAGGGAAGTGTGGATCCGCAATTATTGTTGGCGGAGCGCTTACTTGAATGGCTACATAATAATTGGCCGAAAAAAATGATTTCACTGCCTGATATTTATCAACGTAGTCTGAATCAGGTTAGTAATAAAAAGATTGCTCAAAAATTAGTTGCCATTCTTGAAGATCATGAATGGCTTGTAAAAATTGAGGGTGGGGGAGAAATTGATGGACAATTTCGCCGCGATGTATGGCGGATTGCGAATAAACTTTAGGTGTTTTAGGTAGTTTAGGTGACAAGGAGTAGATTTATGCAAAATTTAACAGATCCAGAAGGGGAAATCCTGCTTTATCAAACTGAGGATGGGCAAACCCGAATCGATGTAAGGTTAGTAGGGGATGATGTTTGGCTGACGCAAATGCAGATGACAGAGCTATTTCAAAAGGATAAACGAACGATATCAGAGCATATCCAGAACGTGTTTTCTGAGGGGGAATTAAGTCCAGGGGCAACTGTCCGGAATTTCCGGACAGTTCAAAAAGAGGGACAAAGAGAAGTATCAAGAGAGCTAACTTATTATAATCTAGATGTTATTATTTCAGTTGGTTATCGAGTAAAATCACATCGTGGTACCCAATTTCGCATATGGGCAACGCAGCGCCTTAAAGAATACCTCGTCAAAGGCTTTACGATGGATGATGAGCGTTTGAAGCAGATTGGAGGTGGCAATTACTTTGATGAGCTGCTTTCTCGTATCCGCGATATTCGCTCATCAGAAAAAGTTTTTTGGCGTAAGGTATTAGACATTTATGCGACCAGTATTGATTATGATCCCAATATTGAAATAACCAAAGAATTCTTCAAAATGGTACAAAATAAAATGCATTGGGCGGCGCATGGCCGTACTGCTGCTGAAGTCATTTATGAAAGAGCAAATGCTGAGAAACCGAATATGGGGCTGACCACATGGAAAAAAGGGATAGCGCCATCACGTAGCGATGCAGAGATAGCAAAGAATTATTTGAGTGAAGAAGAGTTAGATATTTTAAATCGGCTAGTTTCAATGTATTTAGACTTTGCTGAGCTTCAAGCAAAAAGTAAACGCCCTATGTATATGGGGGAATGGGTCCAAAAATTAGATGACTTTATAAAGTTAAATGAGCGTGAAATTTTGACGCACGCAGGAAAAATAACGAATCAAAAGGCTAAAGATAAAGCTAATCTCGAATATGATAAATTTCGTGCTTTAACAAGTAGTAATCTATCCCCTGTTGAGGAGCACTTTTTGGAAGCGCTGGAGAAAACAAAAAAATTAGAGGGATCTGTTAAAGCCCAATCGAAAAATAAAGACGAACAAGAGTAGTATATCGATGGAATGCTTAAGAAGAAAATGTGTCACCTATACTAGGGTTTCATCCAAAGAACAAGAAAAGGAGGGATTTTCGATCCCTGCTCAGCAAAAATTGCTAACTAGCTATGCAACAGAACATCAGCTTGCAGTAGTGAGAGAATTCCAAGATGTTGAGACAGCTAAGCAATCTGGGCGTAGCGGGTTTGCAGATATGCTCAATTTCTTTACGGCTAATAAAGATGTGCAAGTACTGCTTGTTGAGAAGACCGATCGCTTGTACCGCAATATTAAAGATTGGGTGACGATTGATGAATTTGATTTAGAAATACATTTCGTGAAAGAAAATGTGATTTTGTCTGATCATTCAAAATCCAGCGAAAAATTCATGCATGGTATTAAAGTACTAATGGCCAAGAATTACGTTGATAACCTTTCAGAAGAAACCCGAAAAGGCATGACTGAAAAAGCGGAGCAAGGCATTTGGCCATCGTTTGCTCCTATGGGATATATCAATGTTGTTGCTGATAATGGTAAAAAGATCATAGTGCCTGATCCCGACAATTCCGCTTTGATTGGGAGCATTGCCAAGAAATTCTATCTGGCCGTTATACCAATGCAGACAAGCGTAAGAAGCGAGATTTCTCTTTTTCTGGGCTAGTTACCTGCGGCCACTGTCATTGCTCTTTGGTAGGTGAAATTAAAAAAGAAGAGTACATCTACTATCATTGTTCAGGCCATAAAGGTAAATGCCCTGAGCCTTACGTTAGAGAAGAAGTGCTAGAAAAGCATTTTAGTGATGTGATTAAAAAGCTTCACTTTCCACCAGAGGTACTTTCTTGGATTAAGGATGCACTGTTGTGCAGTAATGAAGACACTCAACGCTTTCATCAAGAAGCGATCACCAAACTACAAGCAGAGTATCAAAAGCTGGAGAGTCGCATACATACAATGTACGTCGACAAACTTGATGGTAAGATCTTAGGGGACTTCTTTGATTCGATGTCTGCAAAATGGCGTGCTAAGCAATCCGAAATTCTACAGGCGATACAAACACATCAGAATGCTAACCAAAACTATATTGTAGAAGGTATCAAGCTCTTAGAACTCGCGCAAAACGCTTATAAACTCTTCATTCAGCAAGATCCAACGCAAAAACGCCGACTACTCAATTTTCTAGTATCGAACTCGTATTGGGCAGGTAAAACCTTAAGGGTAGAACTGAAGAAACCCTTTGATTTGCTTATGAAATTATCTGAGTTAACAGAACAAGAAATTAGGTTAGGAATGCTTAAAAAGCAGCATTTTGAAAATTGGCTCCCCGACGCGGATTCGAACCACGGACCCAGTGATTAACAGTCACTTGCTCTACCGCTGAGCTATCGGGGAATTGCGCGAAATACTACTTTTCTCCTGTACTTAAGTCAAGCTGATAATTTGTAATTTTAAAAACTAATTCCCCTTACTATACATGCTAATAAGGGGATGTAAAGCCTAGCCAAAAGCTTTTTTAAGGCGAGCAATCGCTTGTTCGAGGACATCCATGCTGGTTGCAAATGAAAGACGCATAAAGCCTTCTGCGCCAAAGGCAGATCCTGGGACCAATGCTAGGCCAACGGAAGTAATCAGATTTTCTGCAAGTTGAACATCTGAATCAATATTAGGCGTACGTTTAATAATATCTTGCACACTAGGGAAGGTATAAAAGGTGCCATCACCTGGTGCACATTGGATCCCTTCGATGGCGTTTAAATTTTCTACTAGATAATCATGCCGCTTTTTAAAAGTAGCAACCATTTGAGGGATAAAGTCTTGTGGGCCTCGAATGGCAGCTTCGGCAGCGGCTTGAGAGATAGAAGAAGGGTTGGAAGTGCTTTGGCTTTGAATGTTCTTCATCGCTTTATTAATCGAAGCATTTGGACAACATACATAACCAATTCGCCAACCGGTCATGGAATAGGCCTTTGAAACGCCATTAAGCACGATGGTTCTTTCGTAAAGCTCAGGGCAAACATTCACAATGTTTGCAAAAGGTTCTTTTGTCCATAAAATATGCTCATACATATCATCGGTGGCGATAAGCACATGGGGATGCTTTAACAACACCTTAGCAAGCGCCAACAATTCTGCTTGGCTGTACGCCATCCCGGTTGGGTTAGAAGGGCTATTGATAAAAAGCAATTTTGTTTTAGGTGTAATTGCTGCCTCTAATTGGGCTGGTGTGATTTTAAAGCGTTGCTGAATGTCTGTTTGTATGAAAACAGGTGTGCCATCTGCTAAAAGCACCATATCTGGATATGAGACCCAATAAGGTGATGGGATAATAACTTCATCGCCTTCTTGAATAATCGACTGCAAGAGATTGTAAATGCATTGTTTGCCACCGGTGGAAACCATGATTTGATCTGGGCTGTATTTTAATTGATTTGAGGCCAGCATCTTTTGTGAAATGGCTTCTCTAAGGCTTAAAATACCATCGACTTCAGTATATTTTGTTTTACCCTCACGCATGGCTTTAATCGCGGCTTCCTTAATGTGCTCGGGTGTGTCAAAATCGGGCTCTCCAGCACCCAGACCAACAATATCTTGGCCTTTAGCTTTTAACTGGGCAGCTCGCGCAGAGACGGCTAAAGTTGGAGAAGGCTTGATGCGTTTTACTCTGTTTGAAAGTTGGATGTCCAATTGATATTCCTCATTATTATTTTCAAGTGGGTTTAGGTAAATACTATGCCACAACAAGGTTTTTTTTTTAAGAATTTAGCGCCCAATTTATGACAAAAAAGCACAGCCGCAAGACAAAGCAGAGTCAAAAAAAATTTGCGCTCGCAACGCCATTTAAACCAAGAGGGGATCAACCCCAAGCGATTGAAGCTTTAATTAAAGGAATTGAAGATGGTTTGCAATATCAAACCCTGTTAGGCGTCACAGGTTCTGGTAAAACTTTTACCATTGCAAATGTAATTGAAAATATCCAAAGGCCAACACTTATTTTAGCGCCAAATAAAACGTTAGCTGCTCAATTGTATGGCGAAATGAAAGAGTTTTTTCCTCAAAATTGTGTGGAATACTTTGTATCTTATTATGATTATTACCAACCTGAAGCCTATGTGCCTTCTTCAGATACTTATATTGAAAAAGATGCTTCGGTGAATGAGCATATTGAACAAATGCGTTTATCTGCAACCAAAGCCATTCTAGAGCGAAATGATACCATTATTGTTGCGACGGTGTCAGCCATTTATGGTCTTGGAGATCCTCAATCCTACTTGAGCATGATGTTGCATATCAGTCGTGGTGAAATGATTGATCAGCGACAAATTTTACGTCGATTAGCAGAATTACAATATACTCGAAATGATCTTGAACTGCGTCGCAGCCATTATCGGGTGCGTGGTGATGTTATTGATGTGTTTCCGGCTGAATCAGAAAAATTAGCAGTTAGGATTGAACTTTTTGGTGATGAAGTTGATAAATTAAGCATTTTTGATCCTTTAACAGGTCATGTTCAACAAGAGGTACCTCGAATAACCATTTACCCAAAAAGTCACTATGTAACAGCACGCCAACAAGTATTAGATGCAGTTGAAAATATTAAAATTGAACTCAGCGAAAGATTGGCACAATTGCGAGATAATCAAAAATTAGTGGAAGCACAACGCTTAGAGCAACGAACATTTTACGACATAGAGATGTTGACACAGCTTGGATATTGTACTGGGATTGAGAATTATTCACGTTATCTTACCGGCAGAGCACCAGGTGAACCACCGCCAACTTTAATTGATTATTTACCACCAAACGCGTTAATCGTATTAGATGAGTCTCATGTGATGGTGCCGCAATTGGGTGCAATGTATAAAGGAGATAGATCTCGTAAGGAAACCTTAGTGGAATATGGATTTCGTCTTCCTTCTGCTTTAGATAATCGTCCTTTAAGATTTGAAGAATGTGTCAAACTCATGCCTCAAACCATTTTTGTTTCTGCAACGCCAGGAGAATATGAATTAACACAAAGTGGCGAACCTATCGAACAAATCGTCAGACCCACGGGGCTGATTGATCCTAAGATTGAGGTGCGTGGAGCCAATACACAAGTTGATGATGTCCTTTCAGAAATTCATCGACGCGTTGCTGTAAAAGAGCGCGTCCTTATTACGACGTTAACCAAGCGTATGGCCGAAGATCTAACCGATTATCTTTCTGAACATGACGTGAAAGTGCGCTATTTACATTCAGAAATAGAAACAGTAGAGCGTATTGAGATTATTCGCGATCTGCGTCTTGGCGTGTTTGACGTGCTTGTTGGTATTAACTTGTTGCGTGAAGGTTTAGATATGCCAGAGGTATCGTTAGTTGCTATCTTTGATGCAGATAAGGAAGGTTTTTTGAGATCAGGTCGCTCCTTAATTCAAACCATTGGACGCGCAGCGCGTCACATTAATGGCACAGCAATTATGTATGCAGATAAAATGACTGGCGCGATGCGTTATGCTATTGGTGAAACCGACCGAAGACGCTATAAGCAGCAAAAGTATAATAAAGAAAACAACATTACTCCCGCATCTATTGTAAAGTCTGTTGCTGATATTATGGAAGGGGCATTTGTTGGACGAAAAGTGGTCAACAAAAAAAGCAGCAAAAAACTTGTGCTGGAGTCTTCAAACCCGGTCGTCAATGAAATTCGACAATATCGAGAAAATCATGCAGGCATTGCACCAGAAGAAATGACCAAACTTTTGAAAAAATGGGATAGTAAAATGTATGAACATGCTCGAAATTTAGAATTTGAGGCAGCAGCAGCCATCAGAGATGAAATTAATCTTATTAAAGAACAGGCATTTAAGGAGCAATAATCCCTACTGCTTTATTTTTTGACAAATTTAATTAAGGTATTTAAAGAAGGATCATAAGGCTGCAATAAGTGCTCTCCTTCACTTTTAAAGCCAAATTTTTCAAGATATGAAATCCAATGCTCGATACTGTTAAAAAGCCTGAGTTCTTTTTCATTTTCTTCCCAAGAAACACCTAACCCCGCATTAAAAACGGTGTGTGCTAAGGAAACAAAAGCAAACATGATATCTGAATTAACATGATGATCTCTTAGAATAAAAGCACCACCCGGCTTTAAAATCCGATAAAGTGATCTGATAAAATCATCTAGTTTTTCTTTAGGACAGTGATGCAGTCCAATATAACTTGTTACAAGATCAATAGAGGAAGACTTAATCGCTTGCTCACTGATTGGATCATAATTGTTAAAAGGAATAAAAGTACCATATTTTATAAGACTGCCTCTTTCAATAATATCAATTGGTGAAAAAGTTTGGGCAGCATCATAAACATAGTATATATTTGAAATTTTAAAGTGATGTTTTAAATCACTAATATATCTACCATTTGAACCTATTTCCACATAGCCATCGATAAGCATATCTTGAGAGATAAGTTGCGATGTTTGTTTGGTGAGTTCCTTTTTTTGTTTAATTAAAGCAGGTATGGCATATCGAAGATCGTTCAATATTGGTTTTATGGAAGAGATCTGTGATTGCACAGCCTGATAGATTTCTTTATCGGTTTCATGTTTTTGCGTTTGTTGATATATGAGTAAGTGAAATGCGTTTTCAGGCATCACATTGAACACATTTTGTAAGAATAAAAAGAATTTATCTCTATATTCAGTGTTCATAAATATTTTTTTAAATTCCGATTTATCGTTGATGGATTCAGGTGTTTTATTTTTATTCATATAATATTTATCCCAAAGCTTATTTGAAAATTTATATTGCGGATCTAGTTTTGCCTTTAATGCAAAAAATTCTTGATAATGTTCGTAGGCTTTACAAAATTGGCCAAAAGTGGCATGTAATTGATAAGGTAAATAATATCTCCCTTGACAGCTCAAGGCAGCATCAATTAGTTCCCGCGTCCATATGGGAACCACATTTTTATCTAAATCAGTTGTTTTTTCTTTATAATATAATACTAGGGCAAATACTTCTGTGGTAGCCCACGCTAATAGTGTACCGGGATCTTTTTCTGCATGTCTGATAGAGATATTTAAAACGTTTACGTGGTGACGATTTAATATGAGACTAATTTTTTTAATAAATGTTTCAAGTTGATTAACTGGAACAAAATATTCTTGTAAAACATAGGTGGATTTCACTCTTGAACGTGGTTCTAATTCGGCCACATCATAACTAGCCTCATAATTTCTGTATACTACTTTTTTAAAAAAATAAAAAAGAGGATCAATATAAAGTTGACGTCGCCATTTGCCAGTTAAAGTTGAAGAAACTGCCCATATAAAATATTTCTGTAGTGGATAAGAATGATTTTTAGGAATTAAACGTTGGTGATGAGTTACAGGTTCATAGGATTCAAACCAAGTGACGGCACGTACTTTTTTATAATGAGGAGGGTAGAGATCGGCATTGTGAAAAATAGCATGACTCTCGCGTTTAATGTTGTTTTTAAAAAAATCATAGTAGTCACTTACTTTTAAAACGATGCTATGACGCGATACTTTAATGTTATCTGTTAAAGAAAGCGTTACCTCTACTATCACGCCAAGCCCGCCATAGCCGCCGATAGCGCCATAAAAGAGATCGCGATGCGTTGTTGGCGTTGCTTCAACTAAGGTGCCATCTGCTAAAACAATTTTAATTGAAATAACCGATAAAACTAAAGGGCCAAGGCCAATGTAGCGACCATGTGAATTGACACTTAATGAACCACCCACCGTAAAGTTAGCGTAGGTTTGCATAATTTTAATAGCTAAATTTTCTTTGTCGACAACTTCTTGAATTTCACGCCAAATGCAACCTGCTTGAACTGAAATGGTTTTTTGTGCTTTATTAAAATCAACAATTTGATTCATCGCTCTCATATCGATGTGAAGGGCATCTTCAAGCGCAGTTTGCCCGCCCATACTAAATCGACCGCCACCAATACAAATTTTGCCTTGATAGTTTTTAACAATTTCTTGAACTTCGTGAATGGATTTTGGCACTATAATTTTGTTAACTTGGATGCTCACTAATTGTGTAACATCACGAATAAGTAATTCAGCCGAAGGTGTTGTTACTAGGATTTCTTTCATAATCTGATTCCAATTCAAGCGTAATATGTTAGATTACATGCTATGTTTTAAGTTCTATTTACTTGGAGCGAACGCTTTAATTCATGCATAAATTCTTACGTTTCTTTAAAAAATTAATAAAGATAATTATTATTTTTATACTTATTGCTTTAGTTATCCCAACAACCGCAAGCATTTACGTATTTAGCAATATGTCCGCTTGTTCAAGCCTAAAATATACAGGTACTGAAAATCTGGTTATTGCACATGATTTGGAAGATAAGGCTAAAGAGATTAAATCAAATATCAAAAATTATCATCGTCCAGAAGAAAGCACATTTCTAACTTTTCCGGAATGGTATATTGTCTATAGTTCTCAAGAATATGCAAAAACTTTAGAAAACAATTTACCTTCAGCCTTTCCTTATTTTTCTGCCATAAAACAATTTTGGCAGTCGTATTGTTATGTAAATGCGCTTTCAAAACATCGATATCCGTTTAATGTTGAAAATCATATTATGATTATGGTAATTGGTTCAAGCTTAACCTTGGAATATATTATTAAAGGACTCTATGAAAATACTATGGGTCGTTTTAGTGAATGGACAAGTAGTCATCAACAAGTTGCTGAAGATAAATATGCTTATCATACAGCTAAAGCTTATGCTGAACTTATCCCCGTTCGACCATGGTATGAATTTTCATTTTTGAATAGTGCAAAAGGATTATGGCAACAAACGAATTTGTATGATAAACATCTTTTTAGAAAATGGGAACGTAAGTTTATATTAAGTATAGAATATTCTTTTAAAGCGTTTTATGCTTGGGTAATAGAGAAAAGTAGTCATGCTGCCTTTGGTGTGGCAGATGTGACTACCGGTGTATGGCTTCAATATAACAACAAGGAAAATAGTCAAAAGTCGAATCCATCACACAAGGTCGATACAAATTCCTATATTGTGATGATGCCAAGATATCAACCCTTTACCCCAGCGGCGCTTGAAGCTATTAAAGACAATGCTAAATTTTATGACATTGCTGATAATCATATTATTATGCTTTCGGCAGTGGTGCCAAAAGATAGCAAAATAAAGAAAGGTATAGAGATTTTTAGTTTGCCTGTACTTATTTCAAAAGATAAAAAGCGAGTTGCTATTATCACGCCTGTTTCAAAGTTACATGAAGTTTTACAAGAATTGCTTTCTACCAATGCTGAAATTGAGCATATCTATGATTACTAAGAGTGCTCATTTTATAGTTTTTTTATGTTTAACATCTACATCTGCCCTCATATCAGGAAGGTCAATTTGCGCTTTTTTGGCAATATCTTCTAATTCATTTAGCATTTGATTACAGACTTTCTCCATCTGCGAATCAAAAAAATTACCTTCTTGCGAAATGTTTTTTACAACATCATTAATGACAGTAAATATACTTGGTAACTTCTCACTCGGTTTTGCACCGTAATATTTAGGCTTTAACACAATCTCAATATTTTCAGCTTGATCTGCTCGAATTTGGCTTTTACCAGATTTACCGGCTGCTTTAAGTTCTTCTCTAACTTTTTTTAAACTTAGTGGCCAAGTTGATACTTTTGGAGTAGAGTAATGTTGCGTTAAAAAATATTCTTGCCTTTTTTTGGAATCAGTCTCTTTTCCAAAATATTTTGAGGCAAAATCTTTAAGTAAAATTTGCAAATATTGTTCCTTTGCTTCCTTATCGGTTGCAATTTTTTTCGGTATGATTTCATTGATGCGGTTGGTAATATGGTAGCAAATATTGTTTACTTGTTCATCTTCACTTTTGATGTTGTTTAATTTGTTGACTAAAGCAGTCAAACTTACAATATCTTGTGAATGAATGGTCTTTATTATTTCATCATCATTTAAATGGATATCATAATTGGAATGTACTGCATTTTTCATGCAACCTACAAGAAAATTAAGATCTTTGTTATTAATACTGGCTGTTTCTAGTGCTTTTAAAACAGGTTCCTTTCCATGGATTAACAGAGTAATAAATTCTTGAAAGTTTTTAAAAGTCGGCTCACGGTTATAAGCTCCCACCATAAATTCTATTAAAGATTTGTTATCTTTCAACTTATAATTAGGATCAAATCCATTTTTAATCGCATTTGTGAATACATTTAAGGGCGCAGTGTCAATGTTATAGAGTTTCTTTGTGGAGGTTACAACATCAGCAACAGTCTCTGGTAATTTTGAGCGATACTGCTTATTATTTTCATTATCATTTTTGTGGTTGTTAATTTGAAAGAAAGCTCTTTCAAGTTTTGGTAGTACGCCTTGGCTTTTCTTTAAGTTTAAATCCATTTTCTTTTTGTGACCAATTAAATTAAAGCCAAGCATCACTGCATTTTGCACATCAAGTGTTTTTCTTAGAAAATAAGGGCCCCTATCTTTTTTTAATCCTTCCACAATTTTTAATACTAATGCTTGTTGTTCTGCTTCAGGAAGTTGAGTAATATCTTTTCCTTCTTTTAAGGCTTGATCATAGGAGTGCAGCATCATTAGCGCCACCATGAGTATGCCTGTTCTGTCTATACCATCGGTACAGTTGACCACAACGGGGATCCCTTTTGCCATGGTTTGGTTATAAAATTTCACTATTTGTTTAAAATCAAGTCCCCCAATATTAAGCATCCCGTCTATTTTTTCTCCTTTTTTATTAATGCTATCTCTGCTTTGAATAACAAAATGATGGCTGATGGGATCTTTTTTACCCCCTTTATACCAAGCCACGGTTGGATTGTCCTGCTCGGTTTTATTTTTAGAGCGAAATTTAATTTTTTGATGAAATTTACCAAACCCGGAAGATTCAGATTGCTCTTTACCGGCAATAGTTAGCGCTGCATATTTTTTTTGATCTGAAACGCTATTGGCAACATTTTCAATATATTTTTGGCCGATGATGGGTATAACACTTTGTAATAAAAAATCATCTAATACATCTTTTAGTTTATATTTATTATCTTGGTTCATTTTTCCCATCATTGGCCCAAAGCACTTATAAATTTGAGTTACTAAGTCTTCTAAGCTATTAAAGGAAATCTTAGTAATTTCAGCTTTAATTTTGTTGATTTCATCTTTGCTAACATTGGTGGGAAAAAAGATTTTTACTGAATCTACTATTTTACCCATGAGTTTTGGCATTTTAATTTTTTTGCCGACTATGAATTGATTTGGCGCCATACAGCCATAGAGCAGATCTGTGGCTTCAACTGACGTAAGCCCTGGCACGGATTGAGTTTTTCCTTTTTGCTTGGTTATTTTCCCATTTTCAATGTAATGAGGCACATATGAGAACATTTTGCCTTTTGTAATTTCTTGTTCTTGATCTTGTTCTAAAATTATATTTCCAGCATAAATTTGAGCTAACCCCGATTTGCCAGTTTCTCCTTGAGCTTTGGGATTTAAACGTTCATCATATACTATCCAATCCGAGGTATTCTTTGCTGTATATTGAGCAATCTTTTGACAGAGCGCTACATCTAAATTTATCATAGAAAATCCTTACTTGTTTTATCAAATTAGAGGGCAAAAGAATCAAAAAGTTCAATTTAGATTAAGGAATGTAGCTGCACGCAGGAGAATTAAGTGCAACTGCTTAGAGCTGCACTTAGAGAACGAGATAGGTTTAAAATTAGCTTGTTGTTTTGGTTTTTGGGGCGGGAATGTGCGTTCGAATATGTAGTTCTTTTATTTGCTTTTCCGTTACTTCAGAAGGAGCTTGCATTAAAAGATCTTGGGCTTGTTGATTCATAGGGAAAGCCACAACTTCACGGATATTAGGTTCATTGGCAAGCAACATGACAATTCTATCGATACCAGGTGCACAGCCGCCATGTGGAGGGGCGCCATATTTAAAGGCATTTAACATGCCACCAAATTTTTGTTCGACCACTTCTTTGCCATAACCAGCAATTTCGAAGGCTTTATACATTACTTCAGGTAAATGATTTCGGATAGCACCACTTGATAGTTCAACACCATTACAAACAATGTCATATTGAAAAGCTTTAATGGTTAGAGGATCTTGATTTAATAGTGCTTCAAGTCCGCCTTGGGGCATTGAAAAAGGATTGTGTGAGAAATCTATTTTTTTCAGATCTTCGTTATATTCATACATTGGGAAATCAACTACCCAACAGAATTCAAAGCAATTTTTATCAATTAAACCAAGTTCTTCACCAATTCGAGTGCGTGCAAGGCCTGCCAGTTTTTCTGCCGTTGCTTTAGGCGCACATACGAAAAACACAGCATCTCCTTGCTGACAGCCGCTTAATTTTTTTAAGGTTTCTAATCTTTCGCTACTAAGGAATTTCGCGATTGGACCTTTAGCTTGTTCTTTGGCAAAGATAATGTAGCCTAAACCAGGTGCCCCCTGACTAATAGCCCAATCATTCATTTTTTCAAAGAAGCTGCGTGGTTGCGATTCAGTATTAGGCGCAGGAATGGCGCGAACATGGGCTCCCTTTTCAATAGCTTTAGCAAAAGCATTGAATTCAGAACCATCAAAAACAGAAGTGACATCAGAAATAAGAATAGGATTTCGAATATCTGGCTTGTCATTGCCAAACCTTAACATAGCTTCTTCATAGGTAAAGCGTCGAAAGGGAAGCGGGCTTACTTGTCTTGCGTTGGCAAATTCAGAAAACACACCATGTAAAACCGGCTCGATAGCTTGAAAGACATCTTCTTGTGTAACAAAAGACATTTCAAAATCTAATTGGTAAAATTCACCAGGCGAGCGATCGGCTCTTGCATCTTCATCACGAAAACAAGGTGCTATTTGAAAATATTTATCAAACCCAGACACCATCAGCAATTGTTTAAATTGTTGAGGGGCTTGAGGAAGGGCGTAGAATTTTCCTGGATGCATACGACTTGGTACTAAGAAATCGCGCGCCCCTTCAGGAGAACTTGAGGTTAGAATAGGGGTTTGAAATTCTAAAAAACCTTGTTCGATCATGCGGCGCCTTAAAGAAGCAATAATTTGCGAGCGCAGGACGATATTGCTGTGCATTTTTTCTCGTCTGAGATCTAAAAATCGATATCTTAGTCTCGTATCTTCAGGGAATTCTTGATCGCTATTCACTTGCAACGGTAAGGTATCAGCTTGTGATTCAAGTTGAAGCACATCCACAACAACTTCTATCTTTCCTGTTGCCATTTTATTATTGATGGTTTCTTGCGTTCGCTTAACAACATGGCCTGTGATGGTAATGACGCTTTCATTACGAGCGGCTTCAGCCGTTTTAAAATGTGGTGAAGTTGTCTCGATAACACATTGCGTTATGCCGTAATTATCTCGAAGGTCAATAAATAATAAGTTGCCGTGATCTCTCTTACGATGGACCCAACCTGATAAACGGACAATTTGACCTTCTTCAGAAACTGTTAAGGCGCCGCAGCTATGTGTTCGGTAACGATGCATTTTTCACACTCTTCTAACTGAAACTTTTCAATAGCAGAGACTTTAACTTATAGCTGCCGCTTAGTGAAGAGTGTTCTTGCTTTGGTTGTAAAAAAAGTGGTATCGTTTGCCTCTCTTTTTAGGCACGTAGCTCAGTGGTAGAGCACCACCTTGACATGGTGGTGGTCGGTGGTTCGATCCCACTCGTGCCTACCAACTTTACTGTAAGTAATTGAAGCATCTGAAGAAAAAATCAACCTGACTTGAAGTAACTCTAAACAGGGACACTTTACAGGTGCACTTCAGAGGTTTTCGCTCCGAATACAATATCTATTATGCCAGATTCAAGCTACCTCAAGGCTTATCCCATTATTACGATAAAAAGTCTATTAAGGTTTCTCTAAAAACCCGACAACCTAGCGAAGCTAAGATTCGATGTTATTTGGCCTCAGGGCTGTTGCAATCTAAGTTTAATGACTTGATACGTTGGTCAGCCATGAAAGAGCCACAGCTTCCTATTGAGCAGATTAGAGCCGTCATCCGAGAGGAATTGGAAGGGCTATTGGCTCAGCTAAAAGAGAACTTTAATCCCGAAAATCCATCCATCGAACTACATCCTAGAAAAGTAAATGGTGTAACTTATTCAACTCCCCATCCAGATCCCATTTTGCCGCAAGAAGAGGTTATTAGCCCCAAACTCTCTTTGCTCATCGGGGATTACGCCTGCGAAAAAATAAGATCTGGCATTTGGTCGCAAAGAACGCAGGATGACAACACCTATATTGGTGAATTGATGATCAAAATATTGGGAGATGTGAGGGTGACTAATATTGCATTCGAAGAAGCAAGGTATTTTAAAAAAACATTAATGGCACTACCTGCCCATATGACCAAAAATGAGCAGTATAAAGGGATGACTATTGATGAGATTGTTGCTTCAACACCGACACAAACCATGTCTATCACGACTATTAACCGGGCATTGGGGGTGGCATCTAGTATTTGGGAATATGGCAAGAAAAATGGTTACGTAAAAGAAAATTATTTTAAAGGACTACAATTGCCCAAGCATAAAAGTGCCAAGGAAGAGCGATTGCCTTTTTCAGATGGTGATTTACAGCGATTATTCGGCACCCAAATGTACAAAACTGGCAAATATCAAAAGCCCTTTCATTATTGGATCCCACTTTTAGGATTGTACACAGGATGTCGCTTAAATGAGCTTTGTTCACTGACGAAAAATGATGTGGCTCAAGAAGGGGATATTTGGTATATCAGTATTAATGAAATTGGGGACAAGCGAGTCAAAAATAAGTCTTCTATCAGAAAAGTTCCTTTGCATTCAAAACTGATAGAGCTTGGCTTTATTGAATTTGCCAAGTCATCGCATGGCAGGCTATTCCCCGAATTGAAAAAGGTGAAAGACAATTACTCGCATTATGCCACTAAATGGTTTTGCCGTACTTATCTTAAAAATTGTGGTATTGATGATTCAAGAAAAGTTTATCATTCATTTAGGCACACAGTGGCGCAGAGATTAACAAATGGCAATGTTCCAAGAGAAATAGTGGGGGCGATATTGGGGCATCATGATGCCAGTCAAACCACAGGGAGATATGGAGATGGTTTTTCGCTACAGTTATTGAAAGAAGCAATTGAGATTAGATTTCCCTTTCATGTAATATGGTTTATTTATGGTTCTAAATTTTCTCTAATTGATATTTTGCTATAGAAGATAAACGTTCTTCAGTTAGCCATTAGAAAACTATCAGAAAAACTCGATATTAAAGGGCAAATTTTACTAATAAATAAGCAATGATGGTTGAAGCAATGAGCGTATAGAGTATTATTTTTTTAGTGGAAAAAGGTTTTGCTGGAGAAGTAATTTTTCTTAGTAGTGTATCTATTTTTTTTCCTAAATAACACCAAAGCATGATAGTAATATTCGAAGCTAAAGAGGCAATGAGGCCTTTAATAATAGATATTCCCGTAACAGCAAGTAGTCCAAGGTAACCAAAAGAGGCTAAATGATTAAAAATTGTTATAAATTCCCATTCGGATTTAAATTGTCCAGCAGATGATTTAATTTCACTAATGAGATTAGACTTATTTAAAAATGTTAGAATAGCCATTATCTCAGAAGGAAAAAATATTGAACAAAATGCTCCTCCGAGAACAAAAAACTCCCAGTTTTTATTGTTACTTTCATTAATCATATCGCGCTCTTTCGGTCAGCAGTGTTTGGATGTTTTATATTACTAAATGTTTAACGGCAAAACACCCAAAGCAGTAACTTGTATTCCAGACATAGCTTTTAGCATTTGGTCAACCCCATATGGAGAAGTAAGAAATTTATTGCCTGCTTGTTGGGGAGTGAGTAAGCCCATTTCAACTTGCTCACTAATTGTGGAATAAAAATTTGCCACTTCTGGGGATACATCCGCAGTCGTGGTGATTGAATAATAAATCCCATCCTTCATATAGATAGCGCCCGAAATTTGATGTACATCTTCAATATTAAGAAGCTTCATAGAAAATATTCCCTATATTCAAGGAAATTAAAAGGAGGCCATTCTAGCACGAAAATATAAAAATGAAAATATTACTGTATATTTCAGAATAATTAATTATTGATGTATGTCATCATTGTAGTGCGCTCTATAAAGTCCGCTTATAACAGAGGGAAGAGACATATCCAGGACATGCCGAATTAGTTGCTGTAGTACATTTCAATGCGTGTAGATTATCGCTTTGAAAATTATATGCGAATTCTCTTTTTAGCCCGGGAAAACGTGTTTTCCCGGGCTTCCAGCGGAATTGGCAGGAAGAACACGATAATTGAGAAGTACTGAAAAGAAAAAATACCAATTACTCATAAGTGCCATAAAGCCCATGGTGATTGTGGGAATAGGGGTTATACACGGCAAAAAAATTGGTAGGAAGGGCAAAATGAGAGGTATTTAACTTTTCGTACCTCTCATCTTGCATCATAAAATTAACAGTTTGTCAATAAGATGACTCAGGGATATGCACGCTTTTTATTATGTTTTTGATATTTGAGATGAGATGACCATTTAACGGCAATAATTTTGGGGCATGGCCCCAGCATCCATAAATGTTATATTCTTTGAGCGTCAATTGCATTCTGGATCGCAAGAAGAATAACATTTATATCTCCACCCTCAATGGCAGCATTAAGATATCCTTTAGCTTCTACAGGATTTTTCAGCGAGTCGATCAAATATTTTTGATAACCAACACTCTTGGCTTTCCGTTTTTTTGCAACAGATTTTTGATTATGATTCGTCAAAATGCACCATCAGTTTTTACCATCTTTTGTGATTTCATTACTTTTTTCAATCTAGAATGCTGTAAATAATTGCCTTCAGATTATTACCTTTCCCAAGGCGCTTTCTCTCTAAATAGTGCTTTTAATACTTGGATTTCCTTTGGGGGAGTATTCAACATTTTTTTAAATGCGTCAAAGTTTTGGTCACTTAAAAAGAAATCTCGTCTATCAAGGAGATCATTCTCAAGTGTATGAGTTACGGTATTTATTGTACACCTGGCGCAGTCAGGTTCAGGGCGTTTCATTTTAAAGTCCTTATGATGTAATATCTGCTAATTCTACCTTCTCTGGTAAGATCTGATCAATCTCAGCATTTAATCGTGCCTCAATCTCTTCAATAGCAGGTAAATTGGTTTGAAGCTTTTCTGGGAGTATCCGCATTAATTCATAATGAGAAATACCAATAGGCTTATTTATATCTCTTAATGTATATTCGGCGATGACCTTATCTTTTTGTTCACATAAAAGTAAACCAATAGTGGGATTGTCATTTGGTCCTTTAATAAGATCATCCACGGCAGATAAATAAAAATTCAATTGGCTTGCATGAGCTGGTTTTAGTTTTCCTACTTTGAGCTCAATGACAACATAGCAATAAAGCTTCACATGGTAGAAAAGCAAATCTATTCGAAAGTTTTGCCCAGAAACATGCAAAGGGTATTGGCTCCCAACAAAAGCAAATCCTTTACCCAATTCAAGCAAAAATTCTTTAATGTGTTTTACGAGAGCACGCTCGATTTCTAATTCATGCGCATCTTGACCCACAGTAAGGAAATCGAATTTATAAGGATCTTTTATCGTTTCCTGAGCAAGTAGAGATTGTGATGGGGGTAACCGATCCTTAAAATTGGTTGTTTTTTGTTCCAAAATCCCCTGTCTATGATAAGTATCTTTTTTTAGTTCAGCTGATAATTTTCTAAATGACCATCCTTCTTCCACCGCCTTATTACAGTACCAGGACCTCTCATCATGGTTTTTTGATCGCTTCATTAGGATTACATGATGTGACCAAGGTAATTGACGAGACACTGTCTCGCTTATTTGGAAACCTGGATAAGTCTCGGCAAAAATTCTCATATAATTCAAATTAGTAGGTGAAAAGCCCTTATTGTCGGGGTAAGCAGATTTTAGATCACGAGCTAATGTATTAATTAAGCTGTCTCCCCACTTACTTTCACGTTGGCGCTCTAAAATCATACAACCCAAACCCCAATAAAATGTTAACAATTCACAATTAACTGCTAAAGCGGCTTTAAGGCGTGAATTTTGTATATGGGATTTAACTTCTTGTAAAAATTTTAAATAATCATTATTAGATCCTAAGGAAATTTCATTTGACATAAAAGCACAATCCTTTTAATGGCTATGTTGAACTACTGAGGGCCCCTCAGCAGTTGCTCTTGTATTAATTTAGTTAAAAGATTAGATTTTGTTCTTGAAAGCATATGTTTTTTTGCATTATTTGCTTTTATATTTAATTCGTGAGATTCTAGAATATCTAACATCTCATCAAACATTTTCGCAGGCACAAGATATGCTTTGGTGACATTACGATTGGTGATGGCCACAGGTTTGCCTTTAGCATTTTTAATGACACCAACAGGATCTTTCTTTAGTTCAGTAACACTGACTGAAGATTTTGCGTTAAATTTACTCATAAACTACTCTATTTTCAAACTTCCTTAGCTTCTTGAGGCAACTCAATTTCCTCAAACTGATTAATACGCACTTCACCCTCAGGAAACCGAGCAATAATATCAAGCTCGCCACCCATTGCCTTAACATAGCTACGTAAGGTGGAGATATACATGTCAGTTCTTTTCTCAAGGCGCGAAATATTTGCCTGTTTTGTGCCGAGGATCTTAGCGATGCATTCTTGGCTCAAGTGGCGGGCGTGCCTAAGAGCCTGTAAAGCCATTTCAGCCAATAATTTTTTAGCTTTCATTTCTGCGGCTTGCTGGGCCTTAATAGGCATTTTATTTCGCAAATTACTAAATGGCTTAGCCATGAGATAAATGACTCACATTACACTAAAGGCATATATCCGGGGGATTATAGGGTAAGAGAGGCTAAATAGAAATACCGGTGACGTACACTTTTTTACGGGGTATTTCCAGTGGTACAATTTTCTCTAGGTCTTCAAGCAGAAGATTGATTTTTCTCGGGTTTTTCAAGCAAAAATTTGTTAGGTAGAGATCCCACTCGCGCCTACCAAACAGCTTTGAAGTATTTGAAGTATTTGAAGTATTTGAAGTATTTGAAGAAAAAAATGGATATTGAAGTTGCTTATAGATTTCAGGAGAAATTCTAGGGTAAGGGCAAAAAGTGAACTGGAAAGCGGAGATATTTCTAATTGAGTAATAGAAGAGATTTACCCCTCCATGATTTGAGCTATCAACGAAGGTATTAAAGACTTCAACCTGATAATGGTAGGAATAACTTGCTCTACTTGTTCGGTTCCTATTTTTTGTTGTTCAGAATCGCTAGAGTTGCATGCACGAGATATATTATACACCATCCAGTTAAGCCAATTACCGAGAACACCGAAAAAAGCTGCTTGTAAGTGCTTTTTATCGATTATTCCGCCTGCAATTTGATAAGCATTAATCATTTTTACAAAAAGTATTTTATTGAAATTTTCTGTGGTAATGCCACTCCAATCCAGTGCTGAATTAACAATTTCATAAGTCGGATTTAGTTTGCGCGCGGATTCCCAATCGATCAAAATGGGGGTGTCATTCTGATCCCATAACACATTTTTTTGATCTAAATCACCATGGCTTATCACAACGTGATCTTTTATTAAAGAAATTGCACTTTGATATGAATGATTGATATGAATAATTCGATCTTGGTTCTCTTTTAAAGAGGATGCAAATGTGCAATGACAAGCTATTGAACCATTGATAAGTCGAACAATTTTTTTGTCTGAGTGGATATCAAATTCAGGACTCTCAATTTCAGAAAAATTTAGATTGAGCAGGTGCATTTTGGCAAGTAAAGAAGAGATTGACAGCGCATGTTTCTCGGAGACTGCATCTTTATCAAGTGCTTTTGCGTCAACCCATGGATAGACCAAGTAAGCAGTACCGTCAATTTCGATAAGGTGTTGGCCTTTAACTTCCAAAGCACTAATCGCTGGAATGCCGTGTTGTTTAAATTTATCTGCAATTTTCTCAGTTAGCTCATATGATTTTTTGATTTGTGCCGTTAATTTAATATTTTTGGATAGTTGTTTTATCGCATAAGATCCTTTGGTAGTGTCTAATTTCCACATGAGATGTAATAAGCCGCCGGTTACTGGGCTAATTTCATTGGTAGGCGAGCCAAGATTTAATTGCTTGCAGAGTTCTGATATATGGTTTTTATTCATGAGTCAGAATTCCTAAGTTCTTTAAAATTCACTTTTAGTCCTTAATATCTTTTCTCATGAAAATTCTGTCATAATCAAGCAGATACCCAGGGATGATTCATATACTGTAAAAGCCGTGTTTTTGATAAAAATCTTGAGCCTGGAAGGAATAAGTATCGACAAACAATTTTGTTAATCCTTTATTTGTAGCCACTTCATCAATCATAGAAATAATTTTTGTTCCTACGCCCTTTTTGCGATTATTTTCATTGCACCAAAGCACGTCAATATAAAGTGCATCACTGTGTTCCCAAATTAAGGCCCCGCCAATAATGTTATTATCCCTTTTTGCAAAGATGCTAAAATGAGTGGCTTCCTCTTTAATTACTTGGCTATTAAAATATACAATTCCATTACGAAGAATTTTGTCATCCTCCGCCTTAGGGTTCTTATCGATGGTGTATTCAATATCGTTCATCTTTTCTCCCCATTTGGAGTCAGTTGTAATAATTTTTCTAATGAATCTACAGGATATGACGTTAACTTGCTATTCTTTTGAAGTTGCTGAAAAAACTCATCCATAATTAACGCAATGGGCGCATATTTTTTAATTATACTGTCAATGGGAGGCGATAATATGTTTTGCTGATTTCCAGCGTATTTTTGAAGCTCAACTTCCCATTGCTCTTTTCCAAAAATAGTTGTAATAATGCAGTGAAGTAAATTAACAGCAGCGCAGCTTTGATCATAATTATGATGTGTTTTTAAAAAATCACTTTCAGCTTGAGTTAATTCAAATTGAGAGGATAAAGCCAAGCCAAAGTCGCTAAAATAAAGTAACTCTCTATCGGTAAGAATATTTCCTGCAAAGGTGCTTTTCCAGCCTGCATGCGCTAGACCTATCACTCCTGAATAATTGTCTGCATATAAAACAATAGGGCAGTCAGCACTATCTGAGGCAAGTACAATATTTTTTTGATTAGTTACCATCCCATCTGCTTCAGGAAGTGCATCTTCACTCCAAGGATCCTTAACAACGATGACTTTGCTACCATGAATATTCACCGTCGTTGCTAATGAATCAAAAGGGATCCCTAAATAAGACATCACTCGTTGACGATTTTTACGTACATTTGCAGGGTCGTCTTTGCCACGATAGCAACAATTCAATGAAGAATGAACCCCTGTACTGACACCGCCTTGACGAGTAAAAAATGCGTGTTGAATTCCTGTGATTTTTTCAAAAGAAGGATCTCGAATGACTTTTAACATATACTGCTAATCCTTAGATAATTCATAAATCAGGTGTGCTTTTACAGTGGGCCATTCAGAGGCAATAATGCTGTAAACACAGGTATCTCTTATAGTGTTATTTGGCATAACAATATGATTTCTAAGGACCCCATCCAGTTTGGCTCCCAGGCGCTCAATTCCCTTTCTGCTTTGTTTGTTGAAGGCATGCGTGCGGAATTCAACCGCAATGCAGTCAAGCGCTTCGAAGGCATGTTTTAGAAGCATTAATTTGCATTCTGTGTTGAGTGCTGTACGTTGTACACTCTTGCGATACCATGTTGAGCCTATTTCAACACGCCGATTTTCTGCGTCTAAGTTGAGATAGGTTGTCATGCCTACTGCTTTATTATTACTTGGATTAATGACAGCAAAAGGCACCATGCTTCCCGCAGCCTGGAGGTTAAGTCTTCGTTCGATTTCTTCTTTCATTTTGTTAGGTTCTGGAATAAAGGTGAACCACAGTCTCCATAGCTCTCCATCTTTTACCGCTTCGATTAAGTCGTCGTGGTGCGTGTATGATAATGGCTGTAGGAGGGCATGTACTCCTCTCAACTCTATTGGTTCAATCCAAGCCATATATCCTCCTTAGTAATCCTGACCAAATGCGGAAAATTATCAATTACGTAGACATTGTCTGCGCAAAGTGAGTTGAACCAGCTTTGCAATACAAGGATGCAAAATGACATTAATTTGGTTCAATGCCATCACTCATAATCTTCAAATATTGACTGTAAACATAGATTTTATTTCGAGAATGTCCGGTTATTTCTTTTACAATATTCAGTGATAATAAATTCTTTAGTGCTGAATTGACAGTTGGCAGACTTAAATCGCAATTCATCTCAATTTTCTTGCTATCAGTGATCGGAGCTCTCAATAGATAATGATGCACCGTTAAAGTAGAGGCGGCAGCTCTACCTATACCTTCAATTTTTTTTCTATCTTCGTTTAATAATTTAAGAATATTTCTTACGGTATCCACTGCTTGATTGGCCGTTTCAATAACACCTTTCAAGAAAAATTGCAGCCATTCTTCCCAATCTCCTGTTTCTCGAACATATTGTAGGTGTTTATAATAATCATTTTTATTCTTCTTGAAATATAAGCTTAAATAGAGCAATGGTTCTTGCAATATTCCTTCGACGCATAAAATAAAGGTAATAAGCAGTCTTCCTAGTCGACCATTCCCATCTAAAAAAGGATGAATAGTTTCAAATTGAACATGCGCCAATGCTGCTTTAATCAAAGCAGGCACTTTTCCTCTTTCATCATGCAAAAATTTTTCAAGGTCACCTAATAAATCTAATACATGTTCTTGAGGCGGAGGAACAAAAGCTGCATTTCCAGGCCGAGTGCCACCGATCCAATTTTGAGACTTCCTAAATTCAGCTGGTTGTTTCCCTGCTCCTCGACCTTTTTGCAAAAGAATCTCATGCATTTCTTTAATTAATCTCAGTGAAAGAGGAAAATCTTCCTTGATGCGTCGCTGTCCATACTCCATTGCGGCTACATAATTAGACACTTCGATCACATCATCAATGGGTACGCCTACAGCTTCCTTATTTTCATACATGAGAAGATCTGACAATGTAGATTGAGTGCCTTCGATTTGTGATGATAGAACAGCTTCCTTTCTTACGTACATGTAAAGAAATAAAGAGGGATCAGGAACTGTAATACTAATACCATCTAACCGGCCAAGTGCTAAATTCGCTTGGTCTAAGAGGGGGTATATACACTCCATTTCAAGTGGGGGAGTAGGAGGCAAAGGTGCTGGCAAATAGGCTACTGCCTCACCACTTACCGTGTTTTTGATAAATTTCCAAGAATCAGGTCTATGCGCCATATTTATACAGCTCCATAATAAAGGATACGGCATTTTCTTTTATTAATAGCCAATATAAATTAAAAACTTTAATTAAACAAGAGCCATAGTAAAAGATAATGCAATTCCCTTTATTATGAGGTATCTTTAATAAAAGATAGTTAAGCACAGCCATTCTTATTATTGCTTGCGAGAGAATTAGGGTTACTTTGGTTAGCGTTTAGTAGAATCCGATAAATTTAGGGGCAACTTCTGGGGCAACGATGATATCTGCAAGAAAGTTAAATGTAAGGCATTCAAGGCTCTTTTCAGAGGTATGTCTGCCAAGTAAGAGCCATGCTTGTGCAGGTTTCCAAATGCGATTGATAGCACTGCGGTTGAAAGATATTTTTATCGCTTTGAAATTGAATTGGAAGATTTTCTCAGCGAGCAAGTTACACGCACTAAAAAGTAAAATTTTACAACTCCGAGGAATTCTGACTCATGAATGAAAACCACATATTAGAACTCTGCAAACACTTAAATCTTAGTTTGCCTACCAATGAAATTAGCTGCGTAACCGGCGACTTATAATATTGCCGATATCCATTTCCTGCCTACGCTTTTTCACTACTAACTCATATCTTAAAGACTACCGTCAGTACGGCAAGGAATTACAAACCGCCTACAATTAACTATGAGGATAACTTTATTCAAATTAACAACTAAATGCATATACAGAGATTTGTAAGTGGTTCACACTTTAGATACTTTTTTGAATCCACCCTCTATTGCGGTTATTGTCGCCAGGGAAAAGCTTAACTTGGTTGGAATGAAGATCTTTAAAAATCCCATTGACGAAGGATATTCTCACGCTATCTACCCTGTTAACGCTGAGCACAAAACCCTACTAGATAAAACTGCATTTTCTTCTGTTGGAGGCGTGGATATGGGGTTTTCTATTAAACTCGATATTGATAAGAACTTAATCATTGCTGAGAAAAAAATATATGAATAATAGTTTTTCTCATTTAGGTTTAAGCTCAGCAGAAGCCATTAAAAGGCTTAAAAAAGATGGGCCAAACACTCTAACTAGCAAAAATAAACGCACCTTGTTTGTCATTGCTGTAGAAACCTTGCGTGAATCCATGTTTCTTTTATTATTGTTAGCAAGTTTAATTTATTTATTCATTGGTGAATTGCGAGAAGGATTAAGCTTATTTGTTTTTGTAAATCTGATCATCGTTATAAAATTATACCAAGAAGGTAAAACTGAACGAGCTTTGGAAGCATTAAGAGATTTAGCAAGTCCCCGAGCGCTTGTGATTCGAGATGGACATTTAATGCATATTAGTGGCAGTGATGTTGTTCAAGATGATGTTATTCTTCTAAACGAAGGCGATCGCGTCCCTGCAGATGGAAGTCTCATCTCCGCAAATAATTTACAAATTGACGAATCCCTACTTACAGGCGAATCAGTACCGGTCAATAAAGTTGCCTCAACTGCCACCATGACTACGCTCCCGTCCCCACCAGGAGGGGACAATTTACCTTTCGTTTACTCTGGAACTCTGGTAGTAGCAGGTCAAGGAATATTTCAGGTAAAAGCAACTGGTGTTAATACTGAAATGGGTCGCATTGGAATTAAATTGCAATCTATTGAAACTGAAATATCTCCCTTGCAAAAACAAACAACTTACCTCGTAAAAATATTAGCTGTTATTGGATTATTATTTTGTATTGTGCTTATATTAATTGATGGAACAATGCATGGGAATTGGTTGAAATCCACTCTGCTTGGAATTGCCCTTTTGATGTCAATGATACCAGAAGAATTTCCGGTGGTTCTCACTATTTTTCCCGCCTTAGGTGCATGGCGATTATCCTCAAAACAAGTTCTGACTCGACGTATATCCGCCATTGAAACATTAGGTTCAACATCTGCTCTATGTGTAGATAAAACGGGCACAATAACACAAAACAGCATGATGGTTTCAGAGCTATGGGTAGATAATAATCTTTACAATGTTAAATCTTTAGATAATGAATTTTCTGAATCATGTCGTTTATTAATTGAATACGCAATTTTAGCAAGTCAAGCTCAGCCATTTGACCCAATGGAAAAAGCCTTTCACCAATTAGGAAAGCAGCATTTAATTGATGCCGAACGCTTGCATACTAGTTGGAAGCTTGTTCATGGATACGCACTTACTCCTGAACTACCTGCTATGTCTCATATCTGGAAAATTGATAATGAAGATAATCATATTATAGCTGCAAAAGGATCGCCAGAAGCTATTATGGATCTTTGCCATATGAATACAGAAGCTAAACAACAAATATCATTAGTACTAAAAAACATGGCAGAGCACGGACTACGCATCCTTGCTGTTGCTAAGGGAATCCATTCTGGATACAATTTTCCGAAAAGTCAGCTTGATCTAACCTTTACATTTATAGGGTTATTAGGTCTTTCCGATCCACTGCGTGAAGGGATCCCACAAGCCGTAAAAGAATGTCATGAAGCTGGAATACGAGTCATCATGATTACAGGGGATTACCCCTTAACAGCACAAGCGATTGGAGCGCAAGCCGGACTCTCTTCAAATGAAATTTTAACGGGTGATGAATTAAAGCACTTGAGTGATGACGAACTTCAAAGCAGAATTCAATCCACGAATATCTGCGCCCGTATCACGCCGAATCAAAAATATCGCATTGTTAAAGCTTTGAAAGCTAACAACCATATTGTTGCAATGACAGGAGATGGCGTCAACGATGCCCCTGCTCTCAAATCCGCTCACGTTAGTATTGCCATGGGTAGCCGAGGAACTGATGTGGCACGTGAAGCCTCTACATTAGTGTTACTTGATGATAATTTTGCTTCAATTGTAAATGCAATGCGCTCGGGTAGACGCATTTTTGACAATATGCAAAAGTCAATGGCCTTTATCTTAGCCGTACATGTTCCAATAGCAGGAATTGCGCTTTTTCCTATTCTATTTAGTTTTCCTCCGGTGTTTTACCCTTTGCATATTGCTTTGATTGAGTTAATTATTGATCCCACTTGCTCCATTGCATTTGAAAATGAGCCGGCAGAAAAGAATTTAATGAAACGTCCACCTCGAAAGATAAACGATCCCATTCTTAATAAAAAAACAATTTTTTCAGCTTTACTTCAAGGGTTAGGTGTACTCATTATTACATTCACGATATATGTTTTATCCTTAAAAGTAATGACCGATACACAAGCGCGGACCTTTACTTTTTCGAGTTTAGTGATATCTAATTTAATGCTTATTTATTCTAATCGTTCACGAACGAAATCAATTTTTAGATTGTTAACAATACCTAATAAAATACTCTTTTTGATAATTTTAACAACTTTTATAATTCTGTTGTCGACCATCTATTTACCATTTTTTGCACACATATTTCATTTTTCTCCACTTACTATAAATCAACTGCTGTTAAGTTTTAGTGGCGGAATTACATGTGTCTTATGGTTTGAAGTGTTGAAGCTTATTTTTGGTCGAATATGAATTTTAGGGATCTAACCATAAAAATGATGAAAGCAGCTGTATTTATAAAACCAGGAAAAATGGAGCTTCAAGAAAAACCTATTCCAAAGGTAGGTCCTACTGATGCTTTAATTAAAGTTACCACTACAACCATATGTGGGACAGATATTCATATTCTAAAAGGCTGTAAAGGTTACATAATTCGTTGATAAAATACATTAACGAATATGAGCCTTTACAACAATGACGGACTTGAAACGCTTAGTTTCAAAGTAGAAAGGGTATATATGAAAAATTACAAAATAGAAATAGCTAATGAAATTTCCAATGATATTGAAGAAAAAATGCGAAAGGATCTGGTTGAATATGAAGCCAGTCATGGCATTGATGTCAATTACAAGGCATTTTCACTTGTATTGGAAGATGAAAGGGATAATATAGTAGGCGTTTTAAATGCATTTACTGCTTTTGCAGAGATTTACATTGATGATATTTGGGTTGACAAGCATTATCGCGGGAAAGGGTATGGAAGTAAATTAATTCAAGAACTTGAAAATCGCTTTAAAGGAAAGGGATTTAATAATATTAATCTTTGCACAAGTGCATTTCAAGCACCGGAATTTTATAAAAAATGTGGTTTTAAAGTTGAATTTGTAAGAGTCAATAAAAAAAATCCCAAATTGACCAAAACATTTTTTGTTAAATATTTTGATGATGAAATTCAAGCCCAAGGGACCATATCGAAAAGCTAAATGATATGTTTGCGGTCAAAGCAGAATATCTTTAAGTAGATTTTGGAAAAATGGGAACAGATTTTACCCTGATCCGCACTCCAACACAGTCGGAATTCTCTAGCGCTTTTAAAAATACAGCGAAGTTATTGATCAAAGTATACTCGATCCACTTTAAAATTAGGAGTTTCAAGTCCGTCATTGCGAGGAGTCTGCGACGAAGCAATCCAGATTACATCTTGATATTTTCTGGATTGCTTC
>JAFECR010000023.1:56412-124862 GCA_018242045.1 Pseudomonadota bacterium
TCAAAGTGGAAGCAGTATATATTAGAGGGAATAATTTATAAGCAGTAACGCTTTGGATGATTAAACTTACGGTTCTTTAAAAAATACTTAACCTGATTTATTGCAGCCTTGTTACTCATGATAAAAGTATGCGAACAGGGTAATACAATATGATCGCTCATTCCTTCTAATTTTGTACTTTCAATAGTCACTTTGCCATCGTTATCTTTGGGTAAAATAAAATAAGATATGGGATCAAGACATACATTACCTGCGATTACTCCAAATGTATGCTGTATTTTTGGAAAGGGATTTTTAAGAGCAAAATCAGTGGTTAATTCATTGCCAGCTGGGCCATAAAAGTGTTTATATAATAGGTTATCTTTTAAAAAATCTGCCACCTCAGAACCTTGGTTAGGAGGTGCCAACAAAACAACGTTCCCTATGTTGGTAATTGGATATTTTGCTAATAATTCACGCAGTATTAAGCAACCCATAGAATATGCAACAAAATGCATCATTCCTTCTCTTTCTTGGGATAATCTATTTATTTCGTCAAAAATAATAGGTGCGATTTCAGTGATGGTTTTCTTTCTTGATGGGTAATCAATATTAAGGACGTGATAACCTTCTTTCAAGAGCGCTTTTTCCAAGGTATGCATGGATCGCTTAGTTCTTGCTATGCCATGTAATAAAACAACGTATTCTTTTTTCATAAGGTTGCATGCGTTATAGCACGCTGAACAAACAACTTTCTAATTTTTTTACTCTAGTTAAACGATCTCCCCAGAGTTCAATGATTTTTGGATGTCCATATCTTGGAAAGATATCGCATACATCATCACGATATATTTTTTTGAAAGCGCTGTCAGCTGCACGACGATAAGTTGGATTTTCTTCTGGGTATTCAATAATATGTTCTTTAGTCATGGGTAAAAAGAAAATAAAATCTAAGTTGTTTAACGCTTTTTTAACTTCAGGAAACCTCTCAGAAATCTCAGTATCATGAATATTAACATCATCATTTTGAAGAATGCACAGGGCATAAGCTATAAAATCAATAGGACATCTATCAAAAATAACATTCGTTTTGCTTGCGTGTTGGTTAAGATCTTCAATACTTTGGTCAAGCTGTTCCACCAAACTTTCAATTGTGGGTTCAAGCGATAATTCTATTTCTTTTTGGTTTTGTAAGTGATAATAAGGCTCAATGACAGTGCTGTACTCTGGATGCGCTTTTATAAAGTCTGCTATTAAGGTACTTTTGCCCATATAATGAGTACCTGAAACCGCTATATACATAATTTCACGCTCTTAAGTCATCGCTAACCAAACTTATAGGTCGCATTTACGCCAAGGAAATAGACACCGACATTGGCAAATTGTCCAACGATATCGCCTTTAATCGGTCCATGGCTAT
Organism: Pseudomonadota bacterium; assembly: GCA_018242045.1. Taxonomy (GTDB): domain Bacteria; phylum Pseudomonadota; class Gammaproteobacteria; order Berkiellales; family Berkiellaceae; genus Berkiella. Next base: position 57,812 of record JAFECR010000023.1, read on the forward strand.
TCACATCTAAATTACCACCATAAATATATTCAAAAGCCGCACCTACATCTAAGCATTTTAACATGCTATGCTTTGTGCCAATGCCAAAACGCCAGGCAGAATTTGCTGGTGCGGCGATAGAAACATTGGCTGAATCTTGAAAACGACTATCATAACCGATGCCAAAATTTAACAGCCAAAAGGCAGATATTTGATGTTGAAATCCAGCAGCGCCATGCCATGTATTTTTATAATTTCTATTTATAGTAAGACTGATGGGATCTGTGGAATCAATGCCCACATCAACTTTACCAAATTTTGACCACGCTTGCCAACCAATACTGCCCAGAAAAGCCCAGGTTGGAGAAAATTGATGATAGATACTACCCATAATCGTTTGAGGCACTTTAATGCCAATATCGACCTCTGCATCTAATAAGCCATTTCTACGGAGTATAAAATTGAGTGATGGGCTGTTATCCGTGAAGGTTGCCGTAGAAGAAAAATTGAGTTTAATCTGCGAAGTGTAAGTCACACCAATCCGTGTACAAGGATTAAATTCATATAACGCGCCAAGATTGACACCATACCCCCATTCTCTAGCGGATAGGCTAAGTTCACTGTCATGAAAATTAAATAATTGAAAAGGGGAATTATTAATTCTGGTTTTGCTTCTTAAAATACCGTACATAAATACTGGGCCCGCACCAAGAGAGAGTTTTTCATTAACTCGATAAGCTAAAGTGGGTTGGATTGAACTGCCAATTAATGTATCTTTAACTGCGGTATATCGGCCAACCCAATCGCCATCATACTTTATCACTGCCCCGAAGTTACCATAGATCCCAAGGCCTATTTTAAAATTTTCCGTTATACTTTGGTTGTAAAAAAAGCTACCACCTGGAAATGCTTTAATAGGATTGCCGCCGCTCTCAAAACCCAAAAAGGGTGATGCGCTGTTAATATTAAAATCTATATCTTCGTAAAGCCCTTGCACACCAATAAATGTTTGATTACCTTGCAGACGAGTCATTCCTGCAGGGTTGGTGTAGATTGTGGACGGATCTTGTGCGCGTGCACTGTAGCCTGCTGAGGCTAAGCCAATATCATCAGAACCTATTTCATATAATATAACGCCGCCTGCTTGAGCTTTTAATGAAAGTGTGGTGCACAAGAGAGTATAAAGTATTTTATTAAGATAATTTTGAGACATAGATGCATCCTAGCTAGACTGTAAACTTAAATTAAAAGACGCTTGTATGATTCATGATATCGTAACATGTCAATGAAGCAAAAAAGTTAATCTTTCCAAATATGTTTCCAGTCTTCTTTCATATTTATTAAAACCCATCCATGGGTTTTAGCCGCATCTAAAGCTTTATCTAGTTTGCCAACCATGGTATCCCGATCATATTTATATTCTCTTTGGGCATCAGTATGATGTACGATCATGGCGAGTTTTGGTCCTGTGCCTTCTGATGTCCACGCCAACATTTGATAATCACCATCGGAATTGCCAAAGGCAGCGATAGGTCTTATGCCAATATCCGTTTCAATAGCAATCGGCTTTCCTGATTTATCATCGATAAATTCCATATGAGGAAGCCGCATTAAAACATGTTTACCCTTTTGTTCTTGATAGGCAAGCTTAATGGTACTACCAATGACTTGCCACGGTGGAACATCATAACTTTGCTCAGTAAAAGTGCGCATAAATTCAACGCCTCCTCCTGAGACAATAAAGGTTTTAAAACCATTTGCTCTTAGATAATCCATTAATTCTATCATGGGTTGGTAAACGAGTTTGGTGTAAGCAACTTTGAATCTGGGATGTTGTGCTGTCTTTAACCAATTTCTTACAATTTCATTAAAAGCATCGCTTGTGATCCCTGCATGCGTTATCATCACAATTTGATAAATTTCTGATTCATTTAAATGAGCAAGTTTGTTTACATCATTTTCAATAATGGCTTTAAAGGGTTGCTGGCTTTTCCACTCAGGATGTTCAGGTGCTAGAACTTTGATGCGATCAAGCGCAAAGGCAAACTGAACGTATATCGGATGCTCAACCCATAACGTGCCATCATTATCAAATACAGCAATACGCTTATTTTCAGCGACATAATTTTTTGAATTTTGCTGGGTTGTCGTTGAAACAAAATGGATAATAGTTTGTTTTGCATTACCATCGTTCCAACTTGGCAAAGGATCATTAGCAAAAATTGTCGTTGAAAAAAATAATAGTGCCCCATAGGTTAGTAATCGTATCTTTAGATTCATATTTCCCTCTGGTATTATCTCTTTTTCGGCAACTTTTAATCCCCGTTGTGATGATTTATTAATTCCTCAACTTGTTGTTTAACCGCTTCCAAATTGAATGATGCAGGCGATTGCATTGGAGGAAATGCGACAGCTGTTTCAGCTAGCGCTTTTACTTTATCTTGAACAAAGACAAAGCGCCAAAATTCTCTTGCCATAAAGTCGTTTAAATACGCAGGTGAACCGACAGTCACATTCATTTCTTGCAGTCTTTCGAATGGATCTTGCCGTAAATTTGTTATTGTAGGCATATTAAGAGGTTCTTTTGCACCCACCCAGCCATCTTTTTGATCGATAAAACGAAATTTGAAATCATCGATTCGGATAGCACCTAAACGTGCTTCTGCAAAATAAAAAATCTCATGCCGATTAGAAGGGCCTTTGCCGGTGATAAGATCCAACTGGTTATAGCCATCTAAATGAACTTTATAATCTTTGTCACCTAATTTTTTCCCTGCTTTTAACTCTTCCACAATATTAGGATTACCAGCGGCTGCAACGAGTGTTGGGAACCAATCTAGCCCCGAGAACATGCCATTTTCTACTTTGCCAGTTGGCACATGATTTGGCCAGCGAATCAGTGCTGGGACACGAAAACCGCCTTCATAAATGGTACCTTTTGCTTGTTTAAAGGGGGTCATTCCACCATCAGGCCAGGTAAAGACTTCTGCGCCATTATCAGTAGTAAAAACAACAATCGTATTTTCGTCCAGGCCATTATCTTTCAGATATTTCATTACTTCACCAACAACATCATCTAATTGGGCCATGCCTGCTTCTTCTTTGCCATAATTGGTATCTGAATTCATCATGGCGGTGTATTTATCGGATAGATATGTCCAAATATGCATACGGGTAGGGTTTAACCATACAAAAAATGGTTTACCGTCATTTCTTGCTTTATCCATAAAAGCTAATGTTTTTTTGAGAATTTCATCATCGATCGTTTCCATACGTTTTGGGCTAAGAGGACCTTCATCGGTAATTTTTTGTTTACCAACAATTCCCCAACGTGGCATGTTGGTGGTGTCATCTTCAGTGGTTGCTTCACATTGCACCATATTACGCGGACCATATTGTTCACGGAATTTTGGATCTTTAGGATAGGAATACCAATAGGGATCGGACATTGCATCTAAATGGTATAAATAACCAAAATATTGGTCAAATCCATGTAGACAAGGTAAATATTTATTGAGATCGCCCAAATGATTTTTACCAAATTGGCCTGTAGCATAGCCCATATCTTTTAATACAGTTGCAATGGTGGGCGCTTTATCGGGCATACCCACATCTGCGCCCGCTTGGCCAACGGTGGTTAATCCTGTACGAATCGGTAATTCACCTGTAATAAAATTGGCTCGTCCAGCAGTACAACTTGCTTCTGCGTAATAATCTGTAAAACGCATTCCTTCAGCAGCAATTTTATCTAAATTGGGGGTTTTACCAGACATCATACCTTGATGATACGCGCCAATATTAAACCAACCGATATCATCGCCCATAATAACAATAATATTAGGTTGTTTGGAGGAAGCGGGTTTTTGTGCTTTAGGAGTTTTAGCTTCCATCGGGAGTGAAATAATCGATAACGTTGTTGCCAAGATGATAGATTGACAGATGTTTGAAAATTGACGCATAGATGCCCCTTATATCTACATCCAGTATTGTTTGTGATAAGACAATAGATATAAGTATTAGCAGGATTTTTTAATCTTGAGCATTTCTCACTAAGCGAAAACCAATATGGGATGTGCCTGTGTCAGGAGTCTCACCTCGTCGAGCACAAGGGCGGTAACTTTCACAATAATCAACATGACAAAGAAATGATCCGCCTTTTATGACGCGTTTTATTGTATAAATATCTAGTGGATCAAAACTATTCGAAGGTCCCGTTGGATTATGACAGATCGGATTTTCATTTGCATGGGTATCAGCGCGATACCAATCATTTGTCCATTCCCAGACATTCCCGACCATGTCATATAATCCATACCCATTTGGCGCAAATGCTTTAACAGGAGAGGTGCCTATATAGCCATCTTCTGCAACGCCATGATGTGGAAATTGCCCTTGAAAAGTATTTGCCATAAATTTGCCATGGGGTCTAAATTCATCTCCCCAAGGAAAGCGTTTGTCTTTCAAACCACCTCGGGCTGCAAATTCCCATTGTGCTTCGGTGGGTAACTTTTTACCTATCCATTTAGCGTAAGCGTTTGCATCTTCCCATGAAACATGAACCACAGGATGATTTTCACGTCCTTTGATTTCACTTTTTGGCCCTTCAGGGTGACGCCAATTTGCACCAGCGGTCCATCGCCACCAAAGGGTAAGATTGTTAAGTGGAACAGGATGCGCAGGTGGTGTAAAAACCAGAGATCCAGGCACTAATTTTGAATCATCAGGCTTAGGTGTATGAGGGGGTAACTGGGCTTTTAATTGCTCCCAATCTGGCTTTTTCTCAGCCGTTGTTATATATCCAGTTGCATTGACAAATTTTTGAAAGTCAGCATTTGTGACAAGATGTTCATCCATCCAAAAACCATCGATTTTAACTTGATGCGCAGGTCTCTCATTGAGCATGCTTAGTGGATCGTTTGTTCCCATGGTAAATTCACCTCCTGGGATCCACTTCATAGATGATGTTGCTTTTGGGGAAATAAAATTTTGGTAATGTGGATAAAAATAAAGCGCAAGCGATCCCGTAATTGCGATACTGACGATAAGAATACCAATCCTTTTAGTCATCAATCTTTCCTTAAATAATTCGATATCCACTCAGTGGGTTAATGCTACAATATAAGTATAGATCCTCGCCTAAGCATGCCCCGTATTTGATGCGCAATTCAAACTGGAAAGAATATGTACGCTTCCCAGTTTAAATTTAGATCACGGCTTCGCTAAAGCGATGCAGGGCAAGCAAAATTCAATTTTAAGCTCGGTTTAATTTTGTAAGAGGAACCCGCGCTAGCAAGGATTTGTCTTGCTTTTGTTGTGCTTCGTAACCTGCGTAAAATGCTTTTGGCGATCGATAAGCTTGCCATGAACAAAGACCAAAAATTTGGTTTTTGGTACTTTTTGCTGATTTTCGTCCAATGTTAAAGGCACTTAATTGAATATTATTTAGCTTGTCTAAATCATGTTGAGTTTTTTGCTGGTACTGATGATGTTGCGATTTTTTAAATTCGTTACGTGCAAGCCTTATGATTTCAAGACCAACAAAAGCAATCACAACACTTGCAAGGGTTGCTGTCCAGCTTGCTGTAAGGCCAATTAAAAGTGCTTGACCTGATTTTACCAAAGCACCAACAAATAATGCTGAAATGACAGACCATTTAATCTTAGATAAGATAGAGAGTGCTGGTTTTGTTTGAGGGGTTAAAACGACCGGCACTTCTAGGGGCTTATTATGAATTTGATGCAGTAAATGAGAGATTGTGAGATAGGCTTCTTTCATTTTTGTATTAAAGATGGGGTTAAAATTATTTCCCTTTCTTGCTAAGTTTTCTGCAATAGCAGCATCAACACTACCATAATTCATTTCATTGCCAAAAGGTGCGTGAGGATCGGAGCAGTTAGTTGTTGCTGTTTTGTATTTCTTTGAAGTTTGAGCTAGCATATCATCCTTGGTGCTAGCAAATTCTAACCCATTTTTTGTGCAAAGGGTTTCAATCTCTTTTAATATTTCATCCAGACGTTGGTTGTTTGTTTCACGGTAATATGGCAGTTCTATTCTTTTGATTTGGCTTCTTGACTCTGGTGAAAGTTTAAGCAATTGCTGAATACCTTTAAGAACACCTATCGCCAGGTTTTCAGAAAGCTTATTTTTAGCTTCGCCTTCTAGCCCATTGAGAAAAAAACCAGCACCGTACTTAAGAAATTTAAAGTTTAATTCAGCTTGCGGTGCTGCTGATTTTGCTTGAGCATTAAGTGTAGTTGCAGCCAGAATAAAGTCTTGCATAATAAACGCTTGATAAGCGATAGTATCAAATAAAACAGCTTTATCTTTAAACTTTCCCGTTAAAAAGCGGCTTTGCGTATCTTGTTGTGCTTTTTCTAATGTAAATTTCTTCTCACCGACGGTATTTTCATAAATTTCATCATCAAGCGCGCCTTTAGGAAAATCTCCTTCTTGACTGATAAGAACATGCCGACCTGTGTTATCAAGCTGTTGAAATTGTAATCCTGGCAGATCGCAAATATAAACTTCTTGATTGAGCTCCTGAGGTTCACCTCCTGGAAAGCCACCAAAATGTGTTGCGATATCCTTCCCGACCATCACACAATGTTTGGCTAAATCACGCAAGGCAATAATTGTCTCATTGCTAATCCCTGGGTATTGTGCGTATTTGATGATGCCGTTGGTATTTGCCCTTTCATTTCTGGCAATCGCAATAAGATCAATTAAAGTCATTTTTTGTTTAATTTCGTATTGCTTGCCAGAGGGTTCAAAATTGTCATTGATATAGGAGCCAATTTCGAATTTAGTTCCATAGAATTTAGGCGCAATTTTTTCTAGTGCTTTTTCTACCCAAGCTGGGGCAAAGGCTTTAACCTGTTCGTCGTCTCCTATTGACTTAATATCTTGCTGATCTCTAAATACAATAATGTTGCTTTTTAGCACGAAAGTACTCCTTAAGTGAAAGTTATATCTTTTAAATTATAGTTTGTTTTTAATTTTTGTACGGTTTAAAATTTCTTGTGCTTTGCGACCTGCTTGAAATGCTCGTCCATGCTTGGTTGGCAGATAGGTTTGATAACAGGCACTTTTAACATACGCATTCCAACTGTTTTGCGCTTCTTTGCCAAGATCAAAATAAGTTTTGACAGAGCCTTTTTGAGATTTGATGGTTTCAAATTCAAAATCAGTAGCCGTTTTATTTAGATTAGGCATAAATTCGAAGAAAGCACCAGAGGCGATTTTATTTCTCAAATATTGAGTACTTCGAATTAACATAGATGAAGCAAAAAAAGCAGACATTGCTGTGCCAAGACCTAATCCTGCATATAGCGCAGCAGCACCTACCAGCGTGCTGCCAACAAAAGATGCGGTACTTAATAAGGCTTTAGGAAAATTTTTCCACATATTTGACTTGCTAGCAACGATGCCTTGGCTCCAAGCAGGACAAGGGGGCGTTGCGTTGTATTCTATTTTTTTAATGGACCAATGGGTCACATTTTCATCTTCCCACAACACGCTAGCCTGGGATCTTCCTTCGATGCTTTGTTGTGCTTTTTTTGTGAGTAGATGATTTAGCTTTAATTGTATGATATAGGCGGCCTTGCCACAGGATTGGGTAAATTTATGAGCGTCGTCTTGAGCTTTTATTTCATCCCCTGAAGGATAAAAAATAATATCTTGATAAAAGGGACTCTCAGTAGGGTAGCGAAAAGCATTTTGTTCTAGTGCTTTTACTAAACTATCAAAATCTTTAGTCGCATTTAAATCAAAAGCATGCGTGAGGCAGTAGAATGTTTTGCCAGATTCTGAAAAGCGTGGCAAATAAGAGTCAATAAGCAGCAAGAGGCGATTGATAAAAGCTTCAGGGCTTTTAAACGTCTCTTTCGTTTTGTTTTGCATGTTTCTAATCAGGGTGGGTTGCTGTTTTTGATCTGCGAGAGTTGTTTGCTGCCATTGCGTACCCAGTTTATTGATAAGCGCCGTTGGGATCCCTTTTGCCGTGAGATAATTGTTATGGCAAATTAGGTTTTGAAGATTTGCACAAGTTGCTAAAGAATTCGGCAAAGTGCTAATTTCATTTCCATAACAATATAGATGCTGTAACATGGGACAATGTTCGGCTAATGATTCTGGCAATGTTTTAAGTTTATTTCCTTCGCTCCATCTGTCTTCATAACCACAGCAAGACATCTCAGTTAGCGTTGACCAAAAAGCAGGTGGGTGCATTTTAAAAATTCGTTCTGGAAACCGTGTCAAACCCAGGTTAGAAATATTTAGGCGTGGCGGATAATTTCTATCTATGGCCAAATCTATCAATTTTGCATTAATTTCCTCAAGCATATCTTCCCGCTCTTCTAATTCTTTAAGCGTGGTCGCAGGCTTATGATTTATTGTGTTAAGACATTTAAGAATGTCAGAGGTATAGTGATCATGACTACGATAATCACGAAAATGTAAAATTTCTTGATTTTGTAAAGCGGCTATTCGATTAAATTCAGCAACAAAGCGCTCCATTGCCCATTTTGGATTTTTAGCAGTGTCCGCAGGAGGTATAAGAGAAACATGCTTATCGATAGCCTTTAAGCGATTTAACAATGGCATAATGATGATAGAAGGATCTTTGCCGATGGTTTCATAAAATAAGTTGCAAGTGAAGCGCAGATTTTTCTTATCTTCATCACTTAGATAACTAAATATTATATTAAGAGTTTCTCGGGGTAGGTTTATCATCACATTGCCTCAATGAACTGAAAGTGAGCATATGGTAATGATTATCCCCAAAATAGTCAATATTCAAACTTACTACAACCTTCATCATCATCCATTTATTGGCACAAAATAGGCCTTGCTGCGCGTAGCATTGGATATTGCGCGTATTTTGCCCTTCATCTTGTTACGGTTTATTTTTGGCTTTTGCTCGGTTTGTTATTTCTTGCGCTTTGCGACCTGCTTTAAATGCTCGTCCATGCTTGGTTGGCAGATAGGTTTGATAACAGGCACTTTTAACATACGCATTCCAACTGTTTTGCGCTTCTTTGCCAAGATCAAAATAAGTTTTGAGAGAGCCTTTTTGCGATCCTTTTGTTTCAAAAACATAATCTGCATCAACTTTATTTAGATTAGGGATAAATTCAAAAAAAGCGTTACATGCAAGCTTATTTTTCAAAAATTGAAACCCGGAGAAAAACATAAGTGAACCAAAGAAAGACATTCCTGTGCTAAGACCTAATCCTGCAAAACACACAGCAGCGCCGACCAAGGTGCTTGCTAGAAGAAAAACGATGTTTAATAGCACTTTAAATAAGTTGTTTTTCCATAAGATTGGCTTACTGGCAATGTGGTTATTACTCCAAAGAGGGCGAGCGGCGTTTAAATTATAATATTGTATTTTGTTAATAGACCAATAAGTAACATTTTCATCTTCCCATAGCACGCTAGAACGAGATCCTTCATGAACATATTTTTGCGCTTTTTTTGTTAGCAGATGCTTCATGTTCAATGTGATGATGAAGGCGGCCCTATCCCAGGATCGAGCCAATTCATGGGCGACAGCATTAGCTTTTTTAATATCTTCAAAGGGGTAAAAAATAATATCCCCATGAAAAGGGCTTTCAGAAGAATAGCGAAGTGCATGTTGTTCTAATGCCTGAGAAAAAGAATCAAAATCTTTGATTGCATTCAAATCAAAGACACGAGTGATACAGTAGAACGTTTTGCCAAGCATCCCGAATCGTGAACTGAAAGCATCAATTAGCATTTCGATTCGATTGATTAAGATATCAGGACGTTTAAAAGCTGATTTGGTTTTTTCTTTTATAGTTGCAAATGCAGAGGGTTTTTGCTTTTGGGTGGCTAGCGTTCTTTGTTGCCATTGTGTGCCAAGTTTATTAACAAGCACGGGGGGGATCCCACGAGAGCTGAGGTAATTGTTATCACAAATAAGCGTTTGAAGCTGTGCACAAGTTGCAAGAGAATCTGGTAATTCTTTTATATGATTATCAGCACAATTAATTTTTTGTAGTCTTGGGCAATGTTCTGCTAATGATGTTGGCAATTCGGTGATTTTATTTTTAGCCGTGTTTCTATCATGATAACTGTGACAATCAATCTCAGTTAACATTGACCAAAAAGCAGGAGGGTGCATTTTGAAAACACTTTCTGGAAAACGTGTCAGACCAAGATTTGAGATAACCAGCTGATGTGGGTAATTTATATCTATATAACCATCTATCTTTTTTGCATTAATTTCATCAAGGATCTCTTCGCGCGCTTCCAACTCTTTAAGGGTGGTCGCAGGATTGAGATTTAAAGCAATAACTTGTCGCTGAGTGCGAGATAAATATTTAACAAACCCCAAATTATCACGTAAGCTCAAGATCTCTTGGCTTTGCAAATTGGCTATTCGATTAAATTCAGCAACAAAGCGCTCCATTGCCCATTTTGGATTTTTAGCCGCATCAACCGGCGGGATGAGAGAAACATGTTTATCGATAGCTTTTAAGCGATTGAGCAACGGTATAATAATGATAGAAGGTTCTTTACCAACGGTTTCATAAAATAAATTGCAGGTGAAGCGTAGGTTTTTTTTATCATCCTCAGAAAGATAACTCATTATTGTATTAAGAATATCTTGTGGTAAGGTTATCATTATTGTCCCTCAATTAACCTGATTGCGGTTAGAATAAGGGAATATCTCTAATAAGTCAATTTGCAAACTCATTGAAAATTCTGTTTTGCAATGAGCTACATCAGTTTTTACCACTTCCAATTGCAGATTGCTTTGATTTTCTCGTATCCTGATAGATTTGAGTAGGAAGAGGTTCATGCCAATCATTACTTTACCCGATGGAAGCCAAAAGTCATTCGACAAACCAGTATCGGTCCAACAAGTGGCAGCGAGTATTGGCAAAGGTTTAGCAGATGCAGCGCTCGCTGGCAGTGTTAATGGCAAACAAGTAGATACATCTTTTATTATTGAAGAAGATAGCCAACTTTCTATTATCACTGAAAAGGATAAGGCAGGGTTGGAAATAATCAGACATTCTTGTGCGCATTTATTGGCGCACGCCGTGCAGTCTGTTTATCCTCAAGCTCAAGTCACTATTGGCCCAGTGATTGAAGATGGCTTTTATTATGATTTTGCCTTTGGTCGTCCTTTTACTCCGCAAGATCTCGCCTTGTTTGAAGAAAAGATGATGGAAATTGCTAAACAAAACTTGCAAGTGACACGCCATGAGATTTCACGCGATGAAGCCATTGAAAAATTTAAAAAAATGGGCGAGCACTATAAAGTGCAAATTATTCGTGATATTCCAGAAACAGAAAGCTTAACCTTTTATCAGCAAGGAGATTTTATCGATCTTTGCCGTGGACCGCATGCGCCTTCCACGGGAAAACTGAAAGTATTTAAATTATTAAAAGTCGCAGGGGCTTACTGGCGTGGCGATGCTAAAAATGAAATGCTACAACGAATATATGGCACGGCATGGACCAACAAAAAAGATCTGGATGCTTATTTGTTTCGCTTAGAAGAAGCAGAAAAACGAGATCATCGAAAGTTAGCTAAAAAATATGATTTATTTCATATTCAAGAAGAAGCGCCCGGCATGATATTTTGGCACCCCAAGGGATGGGTACTTTATCAGCAAATTGTGCAATATATCAGGCAGCTTTTAGTTTCACATGGTTATCAGGAAGTAAACACCCCGCAAATTGTCGACAGAAGTTTATGGGAAAGCTCTGGCCACTGGGAAATGTTTCATGCCAATATGTTTACGGTTCATACTGATGAAAGAATATATGCCGTTAAACCCATGAATTGCCCTTGCCATGTGCAAATTTATAATCAGGGGATAAAAAGTTACCGAGATCTGCCGGTGCGTTTAGCAGAATTTGGCTCTTGCCATCGCAATGAACCATCAGGGGCTTTGCATGGCATTATGCGTACTCGCAATTTTGTGCAAGATGATGCGCATATTTTTTGTACAGAAGATCAAATTCAAAATGAAGTCTCTGCCTTTATCGATTTGCTCTTTAAAGTGTATAAAGATTTTGGTTACCAAGAGATTTTAATTAAGCTTTCAACGCGACCTGAGCATCGGGTCGGAAGTGACGAGATCTGGGATAAGGCTGAAGAAGCTTTAGCCCAAGCATTGAATGATAAGGCATTGGCTTGGGAGCACCACCCCGGAGAGGGTGCATTTTATGGTCCTAAGATCGAGTTTTCTTTAAAAGATTGTATGGGGCGGGTTTGGCAATGTGGTACCATGCAAATAGACTTCTCCATGCCAGTTCGATTGGGTGCTGAATATGTTGCTGAAGATGGTTCAAGGCATGCTCCAGTCATGCTTCACCGGGCAATCGTGGGTTCTTTGGAGCGATTCATTGGGATTTTAATAGAAGAGCATGCGGGTAATTTTCCAACTTGGTTAGCACCAGTTCAAGTTGCTGTTCTAAACATTACTCAAATTCATGCAGATTATGCACAAAAAATAGGCAATATGCTTAAATCAAAAGGGTTTAGGGCTGTTACTGACTTGAGAAACGAGAAAATAGGGTTTAAAATCCGCGAGCACACTGTACAGCGTGTACCCTATCTCTTGGTAATAGGTGACCGTGAAGTTGCTCAGCAAACTATAACGGTTCGAACAAGAACTGGGGAAGATCTAGGAAGTATGGTCTTTGATGAGTTCGTTAGTAAACTTCATTCTGAGTGCCATGCAATGTCTATGATTCAAAGGGAGGAATAAGGCTATTAATACAACGAAAAAGCCGCGGGTCCGTGTTAATGATGCCATTACCGCACAAAGTGTGCGACTTGTTGATCCTGACGGGACAATGAATAGTGGTACGCTTGGACCGGGAGCCCATACGGGGATAATGAGTCGACGAGAGGCACAGCGTAAAGCCGATCTTTTGGGGTTAGATTTAGTAGAAGTTTCCCCAAACGCAGATCCCCCCGTAGTGCGAGTGATGGACTTTGGTAAGTTCCAGTTTGATGAAAAGAAAACTAAGAAAAAACAGAAAGTCCAGAAAATTAAAGAAATTAAATTACGTCCAGTCACGGACGAAGGAGATTATAAGGTAAAACTACGCAACCTTATCGCCTTCTTAGAACGTGGAGATAAAGTAAAAGTCACGATTCGCTTTAAAGGTCGAGAAATTACTCATAAGGAATTGGGGATGCGACTTTTAGAACGTATTAAAACCGACATTGAAGGTGTTGGCATTGTTGATCAAGAGGGAAAACTTGAGGGTCGACAATTAGTGATGGTGATATCTCCTAAAAAGTAAACTTTTAAAATACAGACAATGCGGAGTGAATTATGGGCTCTAAAGCCAAAGGTAAAGTTAAGTTAAAATCTAACCGGGGCGCTGCCAAACGGTTTAAGGTGACAGGCACTGGTAAAGTTCGTTTTCGCCGTGCAAATCGCAACCACATTAAAACCAAACAATCTACCAAGAAAGTAAGACATGCCCGAGCAAACGGGGTGATGTGTGACAGTGATGCCAAATTGGTTCATCGCATGTTGCCTTACGATTAATTGATTTAAAGTAGATTTGAGGAGAATGAGATGGCAAGAGTTAAACGCGGTGTCACCGTTAGAAGACGTCACAAAAAGATCTTAAAACAAGCTAAAGGTTATTATGGTGCGCGCAGTCGTTGCATTAAGACTGCAAACCAAGCAGTACTAAAAGCCGGGCAATATGCTTATCGCGATAGAAAGCAGCGCAAACGTCAGTTTCGCGCACTGTGGATAGTGCGTATCAATGCCGGCGCACGTGAGTGTGGACTTTCTTATAGTCGGTTGATTGCTGGCTTAAAGAAAGCAAACATTGATATCGATCGCAAAATCCTTGCGGAATTGGCAGTATTCGATAAGCCTGCTTTTGTTAATATTGCAAATAAGGCCAAAGAAGCATTGGCAGCCTAATGCTAATGAAGGATATGTCATAATCTAAAGGGAAGACCTTGGTCTTCCCTTTTTTTGTGGTGAAAGCAATGGAAGAAATCGATAAACTAATTAAAACTGCGCATGCTTCAATTCATGCGGTCACCGATATGGCGAGTTTGGATAAAATTCGTGTTGAATATCTTGGCAAAAAAGGCATTCTGACTGAACGTTTAAAAACACTTAAAGATATTCCAGAAAATCAACGCAAAGCTGTTGGTAAAGTAATTAACGATGCTAAAGAAACAATCCAAATCGCATTACAGCAGCGTAAAGAAATCATTGAAAAATTAGCCATTGCTAAACAATTAGCCAGTGAGCAAATTGATGTAACCTTACCAGGCAGATTAGTAGAGATAGGTGGTTTACATCCAATTACCATTACCTTAGAAAGGATCTGCCGTTTATTTGCTTCCTTAGGGTTTAAGGTTGAAGAAGGCCCTGAAGTGGAAACGGAATATTACAATTTTGAAGCACTAAATATTCCGGCTCATCACCCTGCGCGTGCGATGCATGATACTTTTTATTTTCCAAATGGTCATCTTCTTCGCACTCATACCTCACCAGTTCAGATAAGGGTGATGGAAAAAACCAAACCACCGCTGAAAATCATTGCACCTGGTCGAGTGTATCGTTGTGACTCCGATGTCACACATACACCGATGTTTCATCAAGTTGAAGGGTTACTGGTAGATGAGCACATCACTTTTGCAGATCTAAAAGGCACAATAACTGCATTTTTAAGTGCTTTCTTTGAAGCTGATGTGGCAACGCGCTTTCGTCCTTCCTATTTTCCTTTTACCGAGCCTTCTGCTGAAGTAGATGTTAGTTGCGTTAAATGCCAGGGCAAAGGCTGTCGGATCTGTAAAAACACAGGTTGGCTAGAAGTGTTAGGTTGCGGCATGGTACATCCTAAGGTTTTGGAATATGGTGGCATATCGTCTGAAACTTTTACTGGTTTTGCTTTTGGAATGGGCATTGAAAGGTTTGCCATGCTTCGTTATGAAGTGGATGACTTAAGGGTTTTCTTTGAAAATGACCTGAGAATCCTCAAGCAATTTAACGGAGTTTAGCATGAAAATCAGTGAAAAATGGTTGCGTGAATGGGTTAATCCTGCACTTTCAATAAAAGCGCTTTGTGATCAATTAACCATGGCAGGCCTTGAGGTAGATAGTATCGAGACAAAAGATAACGATAATATCATCGAAATCGATCTTACCCCTAATCGGGGAGATTGCTTAAGCATTATGGGTATTGCAAGAGAAATAGCCGCGCTCAATAACCTCAAGACAACGGCTATTCAAATTGAAAGCATTGAACCGCAAATTCAAGAGTCACTTCAGTTAGAGCTTAAAGCCGCTGATAAATGTCCGTGTTACTTAGGTAGGGTTATCCGCAATACCCATCTAAATCCGACGCCTGAGTGGATGCTACAACGTTTAGAACAAAGTGATATCAGAGCGGTGCATCCGGTGGTAGATGTATTGAATTACGTCATGCTAGAGTTAGGCCAACCCATGCATGCATTTGATTTAGATAAACTTAAGGCGCCTGTTGTTATCAGAACGGCAATCGCTGGCGAAACAATAAAACTGCTTAATGAGCAAGAAGTAATATTAAAGGAAGATACTTTAGTTATTGCTGATAGCCAACAAGTGCTAGCCATTGCCGGCATTATGGGGGGGATTGAAAGTGGTGTGGGTGAAAATACAAAGCACATTTTTTTAGAAAGTGCTTTATTTAGCGCAAAACTCCTTGCAGGTAAGGCTCGTCTTTATGGGCTACACACTGATTCTTCTTTTCGTTTTGAACGGGGTGTTGATCCGCAATTACAACGAAGAGCATTAGAAAGAGCAACATCGCTTATTCTTGAAATCTGTGGCGGAGAACCTGGTCCAGTCATTCAAGTCATGGATGCAAAAGCAATGCCTATCCAGGCTGAAATTGTATTACGCTTCGATAGGGTTCGCCAAATTTTAGGTCTTGAAATTGAAGATTTTGCAATAAGAAATCATCTGCTTGCGATTGATTGCGAATTATCTGAGTATGTTGAAAACGATATGTTAGCATTACTTGTTAAACCTAAGCCTTATCGTTCAGATTTAGCTAATGAAATCGATCTTATTGAAGAAATTGCCCGGTTGATAGGTTACAACAATATCCCCAATCATATGCCTGTTATGAGCACGCAATTTATTCCAGACTCAGAGACTAATGTCAGTGTTGCTCGTATTAAACGCGCTTTTGTCGACATGGGCTATCAAGAGCTTATCACTTACAGTTTTGTGGACGGGGCCTTGCAACAGCAATTATTTCCTGAACTTGCTGGATTATCTCTAATGAATCCTATCTCTGCAGATATGGATCAAATGCGATTAAGTTTATGGCCGGGTCTATTAAATGCATTGCAATACAATCAAAATCGACAACAACAACGTTTTAAGTGCTTTGAAGTTGGGCTTTGTTTCTTACCACAAGCCGATGGCACTTTAAAACAGATTAATAAAGTAGGTGGTCTTTTGGCAGGTGATTTTGCCCATCCCAGTTGGGATGTTGCAAAACGCAGTGTTGATTTTTTTGATATGAAACAACATATTGAAGCTGTTTGGCAGCTGCTTGGTTTTAAACAAAATTTAACTTTTCAAAGATCGGATGAAAGCCGTTGCTATCCATTTCATCCAGGACAAAGTGCGTTATTGATGTGGCAAGCCAAAGAAGTGGGGAGTTTGGGTAGATTACACCCCTCCCTTTGCAAGGCATTAGAGATTGATGGTGCGGTTTATTTATTTGAAATGGATATTGCATTATTAGCACATTGTCAGGTGCCAGTGTTCCAGCGCCCTTCGCGTTATCCAGAAATTCATCGAGATATCGCTGTTATTGTTGATCAACATGTTTTAAGTGACAGCTTAATAAATTTTGTTAGAGAGTCGGCTGTTGAAATTGTACGCGACGTGAGAATATTTGATGTTTATACGGGCAAAGGTATTGATTCTGGAAGAAAAAGTATTGCTATGGGGTTGATCTTGCAGCATCCATCACGCACTCTAGTAGACAAAGAAGTGGAAGATCTGATCCATTCTATCGTTTTAGGTTTGAAAACGGAATTTGGTGCCGAATTAAGGGAATAGCCCATGGCTTTAACAAAGGCGGAAATATCAGAAGCATTATCTCAATCGCTAGGATTGAACAAACGTGATGCCAAAGAGATAGTCGAGCTAATGTTTGAAGAGGTGAGATTGGCATTGGAAAAGGGCGAATCAGTTAAAGTTTCTGGGTTTGGTAATTTTGATCTGCGTAACAAAAGCGAACGACCTGGGCGAAATCCCAAAACAGGCCAAGATATCCCTATTAGTGCAAGACGCGTTGTTACTTTCAAGCCAGGTCAGAAACTAAAAGTACGCGTTGAAGGGTATGAAGGGGTACCTGAGGCGCAATCGGATGATTAACTTAACTCCTTTTATTTAATAAGCATTTCTTTTTAATCACATTTTTTGTAAAATAACTTCCCTTAGTTCGGGGCGTAGCGCAGCCTGGTAGCGCACATGTATGGGGTGCATGTGGTCGGAGGTTCAAATCCTCTCGCCCCGACCAAAAAATCCCTGGAAAAATCAACAAATTTAACAATTCAATTTTTAAGCAAACCACCTAAAAATCCTGCGGGGTACCACTGGGTACCAAAATGCACAATTTGAGCTTCACTCCACCCATCAGCGGTTTAGGCACGTTCATTCGAAAGAACATAGTCTGTAAGCTATTTCTATTTACTTGGCTTAATCCTTTGATTACACTGAAAACTATGAAGAAAGCACATGACATAGCAAGACAGTCTTATGATCTGCCGATCCAGCCGCAGGGCTTTTCTATGTGTGTGACTACAACCACTACCACCGCGGCTACCTAGGCAATGCGCGGAAGGTAGCCACAAAGGCTGCCTTCTGGTGTAACTGGTAACAATCAAACTCCAAAGGCAGCGGAGATTATTGTTAAACCAGTACTTTAGGAGCGGTTATGAATCAATCCTCGCTACCCTTTGAAATGATGCGCCATTCTTGCGCGCACCTACTTGCTGCTGCAATTCATGCTTTATGGCCAAGCTCTCGTTTTGGGGTAGGTCCTACCACGAAAGACGGCTTCTACTATGACGTAGAATTCCCTCATCCAATTGGTGAGGGTGATTCAGCTCAAATTGAATTAAAGATGCATGAATTAAAAGCCAAGGCTCTGCTTTTTGAGAGGATGGAATGGCCTGTTCAACAGGCCATTGAATACATGCAGCAACTTGATTATGCGAAAGCACTGCTATCGGCTCTTAATGAGGCGCAAGTCTCCACGGCTACGGGATGTTTGCGTGCTGATGTTGATTGGTCAGATGAACGGATGCAAAAGAAAATTTTGCGGGCTCAACAATGTAAAATTCCTTATATGCTTGTTATTGGCGATAAAGAAATGGAGCAAGGCAAGATTTCTATCCGTCGGCGGGATGGGGCTGTAGTCAATAATTTAGAGATTAATGAGTTTATTGAAAAAATAGCCAATGAAATTAAAGCGCGATCGCTAGAGTTAACTATATAGTTTGTGGATGTCTGAAATAAATTTAGATAATTGGGTGTAATATGAAAATGATCGATTTAAGAAGTGACACAGTAACCAAACCCTCAATGGGTATGAAGCAGGCAATGTGGGATGCTGAATTGGGAGATGATGTATTTGGTGATGATCCCACGGTACATCAACTTGAAGAACTGGCAGCGACGATGCTTGGAAAAGAAGCAGCTTTATTTGTACCCTCAGGAACTCAATCAAATTTGATTGGGATCATGATCCATTGTCAACGTGGGGATGAATATATTGTAGGACAAGAAGCGCATACTTATAAATGGGAAGGTGGTGGTGCTGCAGTTTTAGGAAGTATTCAACCCCAGCCAGTACACTTTGAAAAAAATGGATCGTTAGATCTCCACAAATTGGTCAATTATGTTAAACCGCTGGATGAGCATCATCCTAGAACAAAATTACTCTGCTTGGAAAACACGCAAGCAGGAAAGGTTTTACCCTTATCATATTTAACAGAAGCGAAAAATTTTTGTGAGCAAAATCATTTATTATATCATTTGGATGGTGCACGGGTTTTTAATGCCAGCGTAAAGTTATTTGTCGATGTGAAAGAAATAGCCGAGCATTTTGACTCAGTATCGATTTGTTTATCTAAAGGCTTAGGGGCGCCTGTAGGTTCAGTACTATGTGCCTCAAAGGATAAGATTAAAGAAGCCCGAAGATGGCGTAAAGTGTTGGGAGGGGGAATGCGGCAAGCTGGGGTTATAGCTGCGGCGGGTATTTATGCACTAAAAAATAACATTCAAAGATTGCAAGAAGATCATGAAAATGCACAGTTGCTTGCTACATTACTAAACGAGATTGATGGTATCGAGGTTGAAACTCAAGATATCCAGACCAATATGATGTACGTTAACCTCCCTGCGCAGCATGAACAGTCTATTTCCCTTTTTCTTAAAGACAAAGGGATCATTTTTCCCAGGGGTAAAAGGATCCGATTAGTAACGCACTTGGATATCCAGCGACAAGATATTTTAACTGTTGTAAACGAGGTTAAAAAATTTATGCAAGAATACCATTTTGTAGCTCAGTCAACATAAAAATAGTGTAAGAAAAATAAGCACAAAATCAAACCATTTGAGTATAGTTTGTAAAAATGAGGTTTAAAATGAATAAAGTAAATTTGTCAGAAAAATTCAATTTATTTGACGAATACTGGTCACCCAAAATTGTAGGTGAGCTTAATGGTCAATATGTCAAACTAGCTAAATTTAAAGGCGAATTTACCTGGCATAGCCATGAAAATGAAGATGAAATGTTCTTGGTTGTTAAAGGAACATTAAGGATTGAATTAAGAGATAGTACAATCACCTTAAAGCAAGGTGAATTTTGTGTGATCCCCAAGGGTGTTGAACATAAACCTGTTGCTGATGAAGAGGCACATATAATGTTATTTGAGCCCAAATCAACCGAGCAAACAGGAGGAGTTGAGAGTGAGTTACTCGTTGAAAATCAACCGTGGATTTAATATTTTGAAATGAAGAGATATATAGGCAGTCGCTAATACTTCCTGCTCATCATTTTTTAGAGAAGTACAATTGCTATCCAATACGCGCACGTTCTTGCTCGCGAATGCCAAAGGGAAGAAAATAAGAAGATCGTTTTTTATTAGCTAGAAAGTATACATTCCTTATTTTATAGGATGTATCTCTTGAGCTTGTTGTATATGTTGATCCAAAGTGTGCATCTCAATCGGAGAAGGAGGCGCAAAATTGGCATGCTCTAAAGTAGGGCTCGAGGCGCTTTGATGATCATTGGAACCTGAGGTCATTGAATTCAATACAGTCTCTGCACTTGCTACTCCTTTAGCATCATCAAGCATATGAGTGAGTGCGGTTTGTATTCCAAGATCCTTCATTGAAATCTGTATGGATTGTGAGATCTCACTAATATCAACGATATAGTTCTCATGATTATCCATGCTGGCGTGATCAGGTAGCTTATTAAAGTCAGGGGCAATATCTGCAGTATGAATACTTAAACTTGATATTTCTTGTTTACCATGACTATCTTTGGCAGTATATTCAATCATTTCATTAAAGGATCTATTCTTTCCAGGAAGATAAGAGAAACTACCATCTGTGTTAATGGTAAGATGTGCTCCTTCATGGGTGATCACCATTTGTCCTGCAGCAGCTTCCACAAAATGATTTTGCGGATCGTAGTATTTAAACGAGGTAATATTCTGATCATTTTGCATCATTGATGGTGCATTATCGTTCTGAATAGTGTTCTCCAAAACATTGCCTACTACTAATTCGGGTTTGGCTTCATTTTCAACATTGAGGTAATCGGCAGATGACAAATCATAATGCAATAAAATGGCAGCCATGTCATTCAACGCCATCGCTGAAATATCCCCATGATAAAAACTTGAAATAGCATCGGATAAGGTACCTTGTGTCAGCTGTTGTATTGCGCTGATGGTGTCCATTGCATTCTTCCCATCAGACAAATGATTAAGACTTGTTTCAAGGGCAGTTTGGCTTGCCATTAACAAGTTTTCGATAGGATCAAAGACATGAGCATCTAATCCTAATTGCTGGCTTAAATCACCAATCACCCCATTGATAAAATCAGCATTACTAAAATCAGCATGGGTACCATTAGGTAAATGGAGTAACTCATCCCCTATGGCAAGATAAACATAACTTGCCATTTGTGCTTGGGACATGCCTAGTATTTGAGCACAAGCACTACTCAATTGTATGCTCAATGTCATAATGGCAGCAGCTTCTTCAAGGGCAATATTACTTCCTTGTGTGGGGTTAATCTCTGTCAGATCCGTTCCTTGAGCAAGCCCAAGTGCATTCACAAGATTAGCCATGATCAATTGCGGCTGATAGGATGGAGCATGTTCCAATTGCATTTCCAAAATACTCGTAAGTGGTGTAATGACTTGGCTACCAATAGGGGCAAATAGGGGTATGTTATAACTTAACCCAGTTTGAATGTCTGTTCCGCCTATAGACTCTAATCGCCCATCAAGGTGGTTTAAGGAACCGTCAAGATTAGCATCAACAAGCATGATATTGTAAGCGCCTGTTGCACTCGATAGGGTTGAAGCTTCTCCAGCATCTAACACCCCATTGGCGTTTAGATCTTGGAATATCGTCGCCCCTGCGATAGGACCATCTACTGTATACCCTGGTGAACTGACCGTATCCACCCCTTGAAGCAGTAGGCTAAAGGCTTGTGTCGCAAAATCCCCATCGCCATCGGTAATCTGTAAGGTAAAATCATAATTTAGATCCGGAGGGGGCGATGTACTTTGAGCAAATACATTCACGCCATTTAATCGAAAACTGCCATTTGCAGCTGCTAAATTCTCAACATCAACTGAATCAATTAAATGCGTCGTATTAACGGTATCAACTATCACTTGATCGACCGACACCACCAATTGCCCATTGAGAGATTTGATATCAATAACTTGACCTGATTGAACCGATACATTAAATTGTTGCGTTGTGTTATTATCCAATGTGACAATCAAGTGTAACACGTTGGTATTTTTGCCTTTCGTAAAACCATCTGCGTCAAATTGAAATTCCTGAACAGGAAGCGGCGGATGCGCAGGATTACTTAATTGTGTAAAACTGAATATGATCCCTTCACCGGAATCGATAAGGTTGTTATTAACCGCCCAACCTTGTGTACTTGGATTGACAAGTTGATTGTTATCCGCAGTAATTTCCACATGAAGATTTGTGCCAGCATTATCAATGAATTTCAAGGGTTCTGGTCCACCAGGGTTGGCATTACCCGTCGCTAATGACACTTCGACAATAGTAGGCTTTCTATGGAAAAATTCGATACTATCCGTTCCATTAGCATTCAATATCATGGTAGCAACAATATTGGATGAAGCATCTAAGAAATTCAAAGTCACTTGGGTTGGAGAGCTGCTGACTACCTGTACATTGCCGGTAACGGATTGCAACGCAGGATTTGCGCCTGATCCGTCTGCCCTGAATATCCAATCTGCTAATTGAACTGTGTTCGCGGTAGTTGAGCTTGGATTTTGAGCAACAATATCAATACTATTGTCATGATTTGGATCATTGACGTTGGTAAAACTTGGGCCTGAATCTTTGAAGAATAAAGATTGGCCAATATTGAGTGATGCAGTATTGGTGGCACTATCCCCATCCCCATCTGTAACGGTATCAGTTCGAATAATACCAATTAATCCTGCAGAAGCTAATGTGATGGCTTCGTTCGTATCAGGATTAGATGCGACTAATTGCTTCACAGCACGAAGTTGATCAAGCGAAGCAACACCTGTGCTGCTATTGATGAATAATGTGAAAACAAGATCATTGCTACCACTCGTGCGACCTTGTACAACACCTCCCACTAAGGTAAGCAACACATGTTGTCCTGTAGCAGTATCAATCAACCCGCTATCTACCCCAGAAGATGAAATTGACAAAGAATAACTGGTTGTTAAGGGTGAACTGGCTGCTGGGCCATCAGCATTATAATTGATAGTATCTGTAAAATTCGCTGAAAAATTAGCAGAGGCAGGGACAGCCAAGAAATTTTCATCTACGGTTAAAGTAGGTGCTGAGCCAACTGTATTTACTGTTACCGTTGGGCCGACATCCTTAAAGATTAAGTTACTGGCAATGTTCAAAGCGGCTGAAGCTGTTGCGCTATCTCCATCCCCATCGGTGACGGTTTCTGAGCGGGTTAATTGTATTAAACTGTCTAGGGTCATAAAAACTGGTTCATTGGTGTCAGGGTTACTTTCAATGGATTGAACGATACCGCGCTCTTGTGTCAGTGTGACGATGCCAGAGTTGCTATCTACAGAGACTATGAAAGCCAAGGCACCGGCGATATTGCCGACATGGCCTTCAACCACATTGCCATTCATTGTTAAGAAAATATTTTGATGTGTCGCACTATCAATTAAACC
The DNA here is from genome assembly GCA_018242045.1 of Pseudomonadota bacterium. Taxonomy (GTDB): domain Bacteria; phylum Pseudomonadota; class Gammaproteobacteria; order Berkiellales; family Berkiellaceae; genus Berkiella. The sequence continues at coordinate 81,286 of JAFECR010000023.1, forward strand.
ACTATCAACACCAGGGCTTGAAATCGATAAAGCATAACTGATAGAGAGAGGATTGACTGCGGCAGGACCATCTGCTGCATAATTAATGCTATCGCTAAAGTTGGAGGAGAAATTTGCGGCGCTTGATACATTAAGCGCATGTTCATCTACGGTGATATTAGGCTCTACTCCCGTGGTATTAACGCTTACCGTTGGGCCGACATCCTTAAAGATTAAGTTACTGGCAATGTTCAAAGCGGCTGAAGCTGTTGCGCTATCCCCATCCCCATCGGTGACGGTTTCTGAGCGGGTTAATTGTATTAAACTGTCTAGGGTCATAAAAACTGGTTCATTGGTGTCAGGGTTACTTTCAATGGATTGAACGATACCGCGCTCTTGTGTCAGTGTGACGATGCCAGAGTTGCTATCTACAGAGACCATGAAAGCCAAGGCACCGGCGATATTGCCGACATGGCCTTCAACCACATTGCCATTCATTGTTAAGAAAATATTTTGATGTGTCGCACTATCAACTAAACCACTATCAACACCAGGGCTTGAAATCGATAAAGCATAATTGATAACCTTCGGTGAACTAGCAGCAGGGCCATCGGCACCAAAATTCACTATATCGGTAAAACCTCCCGAAAAATCAGCCGATTGAGGAACATTAATCGCATGTTCATCTACCGTCGCCGTTGGCTCAACGATATTAGAAGTTAAGCTGATGAGAGGCTTATCATCCACAATAGAAGCAATAATCTCCGCACTTGCAAGATCTCCCGTTGCATCCATAAAAGCATACGTATAAATATCTTGTAGCTCTATAGGGCCTTTATTATCGGGTTCAAGAACGTTGTTATATAATTGATAACTAAAATCTCCTTTAAGATGCGTACCAGTATCCTCAACATAAAGTGTCAAAATGGCATGACCATTGTCTATGGTCCAAACATCTCCTGATTTAACAACTTGAGCACCAGGAAAGGTAAGATTGGTAAAAGTGTCTGGCAGATCGCCCAAGATATCATTACTTAAAACATTGCCACTAATTTCTAGCGGAAAACTACCAGGGGTTGTCCCTTTTGGAAGAGCTTCTTCATAAAAGGTTAAGGCTTCTCCATTAGCACCAACAAGATCATTATGTCCTTCAGGAATAAGGTTGATAGGTGGTGCTGTTGGTAGAATAACAGGGGGAGGTATTACTGGAATATATACTGGTATATTGCCAAAGCTAAATAAACCAATACCTAAATCACGTGGAATGCTATCAACACCGTAGGGTAATCCATAGGAAAAATAAAGAAGATCTTCTGAATGCCCGCCTTGTTCTGCACCAGCTTCAGCCGCGTACATATTCTCTATATCTTCGAGCGTCAATTCAGCTGGAATAGATCCCTCTTTGCTATGACTCATGTCGCCGTCATTTTCCCCGAAACCATTCGTTTCAGCTTGCTCTACATTGAACTGGCTTGAAATATGTCCGCTTTCAGGATCTATGGGTTGCGTATTATCTTGTGGATTTTGATCAGATTCATTAGATGCACCTTGTGCTTCATCGCTCTCTGCGGCAATCGGCATATCAGAAGCGTTTTCATTCATATCGACAGCTTGGTCCGATGCTTTCACTGATAAATCATTTGCTTTAAGGGACGAAGAAATTTTATTAGTATTGCCCATTGTTGTTACCTTTTATAGCACTTAGGTGAATATACACTCTTTAAGTACTTTTATTTCACCTAAGTAATATTAAATAGGAAATTTGATAGGTACGATATTGAACCAAAGTACTATGAATAGGATTTTTATCCCTATAAATGCGCTTAATGTAGGATATTTGGTGGTAGGTAGGATATCGCCTGCTCGATACCGCTACTTCCTTTGGGTTGAGGGTGCCAATTATGAAGGAGCTAAGGCCGCGTTCGAACGGTCAATTCTTGGGGAGTAAGCGCATCATGATGCTGGGAAAAGTATAGCCATGATGAATATGCGGACCGCACACTTCTTTCCAAATTGTCGACACCGTATTCCATTGATATTAAATTTTTCGTAGCATTTTTTCATGATTTGACTGGGTTGATTTACTTGTCTGAACAAATATGATTATTGACACCATATTATTAACGCCCACGTCCATTTTATCGTAAATGATTTAATTCTTGATGTTTGCAGTAGATCAATTAATTCATTTTTCTTAAAGTCTCTTAAAACTGAGATATGGCCATACATTTCAGTAATAGTAGATAAATTGCATATCATTGATAAGAGCTTGATACCAAAATAAGAGAAAATATGTCGATGTAAATCATTAATGATAACTACAAACTTTGCTTGTGCTTTTATCTAAAAAATTCTTTTTAAGGTTTGTTTGCAACAGAGTGGATCTCCGCGATATACCCACCAGGAAATTTTACTATTGCTGAACTGCGATCACCTGAAATAAATGGGTCAACCAAAACTGTTGCTCCAGTTGCTTTTGCTTTTTCTAGCGTCGCTTTAAGATCCTTGACTTCATAGCCGGTAAGTTCACGACCATAAGGCCAAGGCAAATGCCCATCTGTCACTAACACCCGCATTTTACCAAAGCCCGATTCAATCTCGATGCAGCGATATTTTTCATTGGCACGCCCAATCTCAATACCTGGAGCCTCTTTAGTATCAGCGATCACTTTACCTTTTGAAAATTGAATAAAAGCTTGTACAAAGCTATCCACTCTCTCTGGTGATACATAAACCCTATTTTCTGAAATGGTCGTTAAAGCTTGGTACGAAGGTGCACTGGTATGCCAGTATAGTTGCATCCCCACACCACCTGGCCATTGTATAATGACATCACGACCTATAGGATCGGGAAAAGGAGCGACAATAATATCTGCGCCTGCTTTTTTTGCAGCGTCAACCGCTTGATCAAAATCATTGACCAAATAGCCTGTACGCTCATTGCCAAAAGGGTAAGGGATCGGTGTTTTAAAGCCAAAAACTGACAAAGTGCCTACTGGAGTCAACACTAATTGTGAAATGGTCTGACTGGGAGTGGGTGTTACTTGAAATACACCTTGCTTTGAAGTAGTACCACCAAAAGTACTAATGAAACTATTCACAAATCGATCAAAATCTTCAGGGGCGACATAAACATGAGTGGTATCATACTGCGGTCCCACTGCAAAACCTGCTTCTGCTTGTATTGCTGGTGTTGCACAAATCAGCATAGTATATAGCAAGCACTTAGGTAAGATTCTAAGTTTGTTTTTCACGTCACACCTTGTTGTATTCTTTTCTTATACTGATTATAGATGACGCTATTATAACCAGCATCAACAACCTCGATGCATAGTTTCATTACCTCGCATATATTAAGCAGGGATTCTGCGAGCAATGCAGATGATGATAGTATTGCATATGAGCTTCATGACTAACAATTGCGAACCTGCAAGAAAGCATGGAGATAAGGCGATTGGCTTAGATTGGGGAGTTGAGACCTTTGCCACCATTGTTGATGCTCAAAACATCGTCCAAAAGATAGAGGATCCCAGATTAGGGAAGCAAGTTGCTGAACCGTGTCGTCGAAAAGAATTTGCTCATCAAGAGACGTGCAAAATTGTTAAAAAGAGCTGTCTTATTGCAACAGCGACATTGGCAAGTTGCTCACGTGATGAAAATGACGCTAGTGTTATATTGAATTGGGCATTAGTGTCGCCGGTCAGGAACTGGCCGAGGTGTGAAGTGGTAGAAGTTTTGCCACGTTGAAGCAAGAAACTCCGTCTGTCGAGTTAGTGATTAGCTAACGAGCAGAGGGAGTAGTTCATATAAGCCATGAAGCCACCTTAGGAAAATCATGCTAAAGTACAAATTATATTATTGGGATGTACCGTTTCGAGGAAATTTTATACAGCTATTTTTAGAAGAAGTGAACGCAAAATATAAAAGATATGATGTCTCAGAAATTTATCCTAACAATCGTATAAATATTAGCTATCCAGCAATGGCACCCCCTTATCTTTATGACTGCAAAAGCAAGAAATATTTTGCGCAGATGCCAGCCATTCTCATGCATTTAGGTAAAATATACAACTATATACCTAAAAGATCTGGAATGCTGACTTTAGCTTTAAAAACAATTTTAGATTGCAACGATATTTTGATGGAAATCACCAATAATCATGGAACAAAGATGTGGAGCAAAAAGAATTGGAAAGAGTTTAGGTGTAATCGTTTATCGCGCTGGATGATGATTTTTGAAAAAACAGGGCTCGAAAATGGACTAAAAAAAGATAAAGGATTTTTACTTGGTTCCACTATTTCGGTAGCTGATATTGCTACTACCGCTTTGTTTGGAACACTCGTTTACTGTTTCCCTGAATTAAAAAATGACCTACATAAAAATGCACCTTCTATTAAGAGACTTTGTCAAAGAATTGAAAATCGCCTCGCTATTAGAGCTTTTCTTCAAGGACAAAGAGAAGAATATGGAAAAGTATATTGTGGTGGTAAGATTGAAAACTCTTTGCGAAAAATGATTGGATCTTGAAAAGAAAATCGAAATTATATTACCACTTAATGGGCTTTGGATTCCTTGAATCATAACCCATTTGATGCCAATAGGGATAAATAGGGAGTTTTGAGCTTGCTTCATCAAGGATGGAAATATGTTCTTTACTTAATTGCCAGCCTATTGCTCCAAGATTTTGTTGGAGCTGCTCCTTATTGCGAGCACCAATAACAATATTGGCGACACTAGGTCGCTGTAATAGCCAGTTTAATGCAATCTGAGGAATGAGTTTTCCAGTTTCCTTTGCAATTTGTTCAAGTGTATCGATGACAGTATAAAGATATTCGTTTTCAATTGTTGGCCCACCCTGTGCACCGCCTGCTTGTATTCGACCGGGAGGAAGAGGTTGATCTCTTTTTATTTTTCCAGTAAGCCTGCCCCAACCCAGGGGACTCCACACCATTAAACCTAGACCTTGATCTAAACAAAGCGGCATTAATTCCCACTCAAAATCGCGTCCTATCAATGAATAATATCCTTGGTAGGACACGTAACGATTAAGACCAAAATTTTGCGAATAAGCAAGCGATTTCATTGTATGCCAACCAGAAAAATTTGAGCACCCAATATATCTTACTTTGCCGCTTTGAATAAGATCATCTAAGGTTCTTAGCACTTCTTCTATTGGCGTTAAACTATCAAATCCATGCAGAAAATAAATATCGATATAATCCGTGCCTAATCGTTTTAGACTTGCTTCACAGGCTTTGATTAAATGATAGCGAGAAGAACCTTCTTCATTTGGATTGTCGCCCATTTTGAAGCTCGCTTTAGTTGAAATAAGCACATTTTCGCGATGACCTTTAAGTGCTTGTCCCAATATTTCTTCTGATGCTCCTTGCGAATAGACATCGGCGGTATCAAATAGGTTTATACCTGCTTCCAAACAAAGATTAATTATTTCCGTGGCTTCTTTGATGTCTGTATTACCCCATCGCTTGAACATATCTCCAACACCACCAAAAGTCGCAGTGCCTAAGCTGAGTACAGGGACTTTTAATCCCGAATGACCAAGTTGTCTATATTCCATGAGCTGCCTCCGGTTGATTCTAAACAATATAGCATTTTAATGTTTCATCATTAGCTGATCATTTAATGAATTTAGGTTTGGTTTTTGCTGCACATGTAGATGTAGAATGTGCCGATGATTATTTTGAAACAAGTGGGTTTTTACGTTTTAGGTATGAATAGGGTTAGCAAAAAAAATGATGGAAGAAAATTATATTTCTTCCATCAATTCAATTATGGTCGATTACGATCAGGATCTTTTTTCCCATAATCGGACTCTTTTTGCCGAGAAGGATTTTGGCCTGGTTGTTGGCCTTGTCCTTGTCTTTGTCTTTGTTCTCTTTCGCGGCGTTCACGTTCTTCCTGTTCTCTTTTTGGATCATTAGCCATAAAAATATCCTCCAAAGTTATAAATTTAATTAAAGGCGATATAAAATCAGTGTAAGCGTTGGCTCATTTTATAAAGCCACATAAAAAAAGTAGCTTAAATATTTATGAAAATAAGACAACCAATGAAATTAAAAATATTAAATACAGCGATGCAGTGTAAGTAGGGAAATTTACCAGCTGAATATGTGTCTAGTACTCAAAGGATGTCCTTAGAGATACAATCCAAAGGTTCTTAAATCAATATAATGGAGATTAGCAATGGCACTTAAAGGGTCAGCGAAGGATAATATTGCAAACATTATTGCAGAAAATTCAGATGAAGAATCTATTTGTCAACGTGTGCTAGAAATTGTTAATAAAGATCATTCTGTTATTAAAGAATATTATGGTGAAAAAAGAAATACAATACTTCATTTAGCAATTGAAAAAAAACATTTTAAATTATTTAAGAATTTAGTCGAAAATCAGGGCGAATCTATTATTAATGTGAAAAATACAGATGGAAAAGCACCGCTTCATCGTGCAGTTGATCTTGGTTTAATGCCTTTTATGCTGCTTCTGTGCAAACAAAAAAAAATAGAAATAGCGATAGAGGATAATAATTGGCAAACACCACTTCAATTAGCGATCAATAGTGTTTCTTTAGAATATATAGCAATTTTAGCATTAATGCACAAAGCAATTCCCGTGTCGAAAAAGCCATTTATACCCAAAGACAAGAATTTTATAGATGAAATAGTACAATTTCCAATCCCAACAATCTTTTCAAGTGAAAGATTGACTGCGGAAGATAAATATGAGGTTGTACATAATCTTATTTACAAAAGAGGATATTATGATCTTCTTACAGTGGTTTACACTGACAAAGAAAATACCATTTTGCATTTAGCAATACAAAATAAACTGCCTCAAATTGTAAAATTATTGACAGAAGCCATTTTTGTAAATAGTTTTGTTACTTTTAATCAGGAGATTTTAAATCAAGCGAATACTTTGGGCGAAACGCCGATTCATTACGCAGCCATGTATGGTGATGACAAATCATTACAGGAATTGCTCGAGCAGTCTTCGTTGCTGATCAATGTAATGGATAAGCAAGGTGAAACTGCGTTACATAAAGCAGTTAAGTATGCTATTGAAACTATAAAAATAGATAAACATGCCGAAGAGAAACAGAGTCAAGCTGTACAACTCTTAAAAAATCCTACTCTTGCTGGTTTAACGCTAGAAGAGAAGCAAGCAGTGCAAGTTATGCAAAACCCAATTATCGCATTTTTATCATTATTGGCAAAACAAAGAACAATTATAGATATTCCTAATAAAAGCGGAATGACAGCATTTGATACTGTTAATGCTGTTACAAATCCGGTAATAAAAGAGCAACTTCGAAAGGTGTTTGAAGTGCTAGATAGAACTTTTCAATGTTATAAGCAAGAATTATTTCCCGAACAAATTAAATTCTGCGATCAGGATGAAATCAATGAATTGAACAAATTATTTAGTGAGTTAAGTCTTATTGGACAAACTAGCATAATAGCGTCCAATTCCAGTAGTCATAGCCCAGGAAGGCTAACAACCAATGTATCAGATGATAGCATAATGCAATTTTCTTTAATGGAATCCTCAATTTCGAATCAACAGTCTAATAATTTAGTGGATCAAGATATTAACCTCGATGATATTTGTCTTGAAAACATGCAAAAGATGGAAGGTTTTTTACAAAATGGGGGTGATCCCAACTATAACCTGAATAATAATTCAATATTATACTGGGCTTTTGCTTTTTTGAGAAAAGATCTTTTTAAATTACTATTTTTAAATGGTGCATCGATGGCTAATAACCTCACCTCTTTTCAGAAATTAATTAAAATGGATCATGATCCGCTTAAAATGCGTGCCAAATTTATCTTAAGCATGGAAAAGGAATTATTTTCTACAACAATAAATCAACTAAAAAAAATAGACGAAAAAATACTCCATAAGTCTGACAATATACATAGCACACTCATTCGATGTGGTTTGGTAGAAAAAATTGCTAAACAAAAGCAAGATAATTATGATCTTCTTCTAAAGAAGAAAGCTAAACCTTGTTTACCGATTATTGTTAAGCTAATAAACGGATATGGGAGTGTTACTCACATTGAATTTGACAGTTTGAATTTGAAAGTGATGGTGCACGGTTTGCTAGGTCCATTTCGACCAATTGATATTATAGAAGTTATTTCGGAATTGCTTCCTAAAGTTAATCATATAATGCAGAAATTAATGCTTATTTATCTTATAAAGGAAATGATTATCATTAATCTAGAATATGGATTTAAAATTGGAAATAATTTTAATAAATATTTCAACAACGTATTAGGTACTCTTGAGCTAAGCGAAGAATGTAATGGACTTGAAAAAAAATTAGCACAAGAATGCAGAGATTTATATAGTTTGGTATGTAAAAAAAGGACGTTACATGAAAATCATAAAAAGTTGACGGATTTAATTTATTTAAACCGATCTGACTTTAAAAGTCTTGAAAATAAAAAATCGATTACGGAATTCATTAGCCAAATAGTTCAAAATGGTGAGAATGATGGTGCGAATGCAATGTATATCGCAAAAGAGTTTCGAAATATTATGCTACAGTCTCTACAATCTTGGGAATTGAAGGAGCTGATAGGACAAAAGGCACAAAAGAATAAAAAAGAACGAATAAAACCACATGTTATCACTTTTACGAAAATGTTTAATCGTTTAGCTGATTTCGTGTATACGTCAATTGTGAAGCAAAAAACGAAACAAGAAAAAGCAATCATTTTTACGTTGTTTGTAAATGCGGCACATAAATGCTTACCAACGCAAAATGAGGATATCGTGCTTGATTTTGCTTCATTTATGGTAATAATGGGAGGATTATGTAAAGTTCCTGCCTTAGCTAAAATTCAACCATACCTATTAAAAAAGACAAAAAATTTGCTTGACCAACTTTTTGAAATTTCAAGCCCTAGAGCGGATTGCGCAAACCTTGCAAAAATAGCAAAAGCTTTCTATCTTTATCCAATTTTACCGTATTATGCTCAATTTCTTAAAGATAACCAATATCAAAAAGATGAAAAAAGTCTTTCCAAAAGCGCAGATGATGTGCACCATTACAAATCATTAGGTATCATTAATCAGCAGATGTGTCAGGCAATAAAGAGTGTTGTTAGTTTTCCTCGGATTGAACAAAGCGATTTAGCCTATGTACTTGAAGAACTACAGGTAGAAGTATATGAAATTAAAAATAACAAGGTACACGATGAGGAACAATCACCTACTATTACAACCTCTCTGTTGTCTCAAAGCGAACATCAAGTCGTGGAGAATCAATATAATCAGAAAAATGAAATGATGGACCTAGCTATAAAATCTACAGAACCATTGCCAATGTCTATCATTTCTTTATCTGATTCACAGGAAGAGAAAAAAAATCATGAAGATAATCAATTAAGCACATCAAGAGGACGTAGTCTTAGTCAACCAAAAATCTTATCATTTGTCACTGATGATGAAAAACAAAATACTTTGGTTTTTTCAATAACAGCGCGAACAACCGTACATCGAAGAGATCGCTCAAATTCAAGTAGTCCTAATTTAAAACGTACTATTGATAGCAAAACACAAGGAATAAATTTTAACAGTCAATCGCAAGGCATCGATTTGGCAAATCTTTATCGCAAGAATGAACCTAGCAGTCAAAGCCAAGTACGAAGTTTTGACTTAAGTAAAAGCAGAGCTTCTCTTCGAAAAAATCAAACATCCAACAGTTCTAGTGAAAAACAACAAACTGATTTAAGTAAATCCAACAAAAAAGGCCGCTATTCAGATTAGGGGGTACTGGGGTGAGTGAGCGTAGCCAACAACGCCAAAGCTTGTCCCGTACTTGATACGGGAAGCAAAGTGGAAAGAGTATAAACAACCTGAATTTAATAACAGCAACACCAAAGTTATCTCACTATATGCTATATACGTCAAGATATGAGCACTTAAAATATAGAATGTTATGGCAGGTGAGATCCCTATAGTTATATTCAGGCTTGATGAACAGCAATATGCACTGGCGTGCACTGTTATTCGGCGTATTTTGCAAGCTGTTGAAATTGCCGAAATACCTAATATGCCAAAATCAATTTTGGGTGTGATTAATGTAGAAGGTGAAATAATTACGGTTAATGATATCAGGCAGCATTTTGGGCTTCCTCATAGCCAGCTATCCGTGAAAGATTTTATCGTTATTGTAGAATCTGCAAGTGGTCCATTTGGTTTTGTTGTGAACGACATTGATTTTGCGGCTGTTTCAAAACGCGAAATCTCATGCCATGGTACTGTTAATGTAATTAAATCAACACAAGGTTTAATTTATTTACTTGATGCAGAACAATTAATACAACAACAAGATTGGGACACACTTCAAGAGCTTACTCAGAAAAATCGTGATGATAAAGAAATAGGAAAAAGGGATTTATCGTCATGAGAAAAATTCTTGATCATAAAGAACATATCATTATAGATTGGAAAAAAATTCACCAAAAGTTAAAAGATAATGGCGCGACATTGTTTAAAGCTCAACCAAATGAACATGAAAATAGAAATATTCTTAAAAAAAGAGCAGAGAAACTCGCAACAGAAGTATCACAGTCCATAGGCAAGGAAGAAAAAATTAATGTCTTAAAGTTTCAAATTGGCACTGAAAAGTATGCGATAGAAGTCTCTTATATTAATAAGGTTTACTTGCTTAAAGATCTTGTCCCATTACCAGGTGTTTCGTCCCATATCGTTGGCATTATCAATATTCGCGGTCACATTTTACCTATAATTGATTTTAAAAAAATATTTGACTTATCCGTGACTGAAAAAACAACTGAAAAGGTCATTGTTATCACAGCTAATGAGGCAAATTATGGAATCTTGGCACAAGAAGTTTTAGGTCTTGAAGAAATTGGCCTAAAAGGTATTCAACACGATTTACCAACACTAACCGATATCAGAGTTGAATATATTAAAGGCATTAGTGCACATCAAACAATTATCCTTGATCCCTTGAAGATAGCAACGCATAAATCGATTGTAATGAATGATGTATAGCGTATGTGAAGGAGAATAAAATGCAGTGGTTTGCCAATCAACGTACCGCCGTTAAATTGACTTTTGGATTTGCCAGTGGGCTAATCATAATGCTGATTGCAATTTGGGTTGGATATTCAACCATTACTTTGTTAGAAAAAGCAAATAAGAAATTATTTAATAAAGAAACACTGGAACTGCAAGATAAAGTACAAGTATTACTCCGCACTGAAGATGAAATACGCACATTAATGTTAGGCGCACTTTTAACAACAGACCGTGCTCAACAGCAAAAATACATTGACGAAGTTAAAGGAAAAGCAGCATTTAGTGATGAAATATTAAGAAATATCAATCAAAATGTGATGCAAGATAATCGTGCGATGATCCTTGTTATTGGTAAATTGCAAAATATTTATGACACACATAAAAAAGGACGAAAAGAGGGCTCTATTCCTTTAATTTATGAAGGGAAAATGGAAGAAGCAAAAAGCAATGAACTTGTCGCTCAAAAAGCCTTGTACGATGAATTTAGAAATACGGCTCAGAGCTTAACAAATTTGATCCGCGACCAAGCTAATGAAGTCTTAATAAAATCTGGAGAAGACGTTAAACATGCAACCACACTTTTTATATTTTTAGCACTGTTAGCTGTTGTTGTAAAAATTAGTTGGATATTTATACTAAATCGCCAAATTTCTACACCTTTAAATGAATTATCTATAGCTTCTCAACAAATGGCCAAGGGAGATTTAAAATCGGTCAAGCTTCCGGAAATAAATCGAGAAGATGAAGTAGGTGTGCTTGTCAGATCATTTTATGCAATGAATCAATGGATTAATGAGGCAGCTGAAACAGCAAAACAAATAGCAAATGGCGATCTTTCAATTAGCGTTAAATTGCAGTCATCGCAAGATTTTCTTGGTGCCTCTTTGCAACAAATGATTAACAATTTACGTAAGATTACTCAAGATATTACAGAGGGTGTTAACTTGTTAGGATCTTCTGCAACTGAAATTTCAGCTGCAAGTTCGCAGCTCGCTGCAAGCGCCGCGCAAACGGCAACCTCAGTTAATGAAACAACCACGACCATCGAAGAAGTAAGACAAACTTCACATGTGGCAAATCAAAAGGCTCAATTGGTTACTAAAACTGCTGAGAATACAACGAAAATTTCTGATTCAGGTAAACGGGCTGCGAGTGCCATTAATTCAATGATTGATGAAATTCAAAATCAAATGAATTTAATTGCTGAAAGTATGGTGCGTTTAAGTGAACAAACCCAAGCTATCGGCGCTATCATTACAACAGTAGATGATCTATCACAACAATCCAATTTATTATCAGTGAATGCTTCAATTGAGGCAGCCAAAGCAGGCGATCAGGGAAAAGGGTTTGCTGTGGTCGCACAAGAAGTAAAAAGTTTAGCAAGTCAATCTAAACAAGCAACCAACCAAGTTCGTGCCATATTAGCAGATATTCAAAAAGCGACCAGTGCTTCGGTTATGGCAACCGAGCAAGGCAGCAAGGCTGTTGATGAAGGCGTTAAAAAATCAGAAGAAGCTGGCGAATCTATCTTAATGCTGGTTAAAAGTGTATCCGAGGCTTCGAATGCAGCATCTCAAATTGCGGCATCGAGTAAGCAACAATTAGTCGGGATGGAACAAGCAACACTTGCAATGGAAAATATTCGACAAACATCCAATCAAAATGTAGATAGCTCAAAACAACTAGAAGCTTCAGTAAGAGGGATCATTGATATGGGAGCTCGTTTGAAGAATATAGTAGGACAATTTAAACTGAATGATTCGGCATCGTTATGAGCAGTGATGAAGCGTTTTTTCAGAAACTTGTTTCCATATATTATATTGAATCAAAGGAACGAATTCAAGAAATAGCCAATTTGTTAATGAGCTTAGAAAAAACGAAAGATTCTGAAGAACAAAAAAACATAATTCAAGTTATATTTAGAGAAATCCATAGTTTAAAAAGTGCATCTCGTTCAGTTAATCTCCCTCATATTGAAAATATTTTCAAAGCATTAGAAGATGTTTATTCAGTTTTTAGCAAGAAAGAACTAAACCCAACCCGTGAACATCTTGACATACTTCATAAAATAAACGATGTGCTTGATCGTTTAATTAGCGGATCTCATGATAGAGATAAAGTTACGCAAGAAGAAGAAAAAATTAGTCACCTTTTTAATCAATTGCAGCAACTTAATTTGGTTGGCGAAGAATTTTCTTATAAAGCGGTAGAAAAGTCAGCACCAAAACAACATGCTGAATCACATAAAGAAGAAGATACAGTTCGAATATCTTCTGAAAAGGTAAATGCACTTTTAGTGAATGCCGAGGAAATGTTAACTACACGTTTAAGTTTGTTACAAATAGTGACAGATCTATCTTCCTTTAAAGACGAGATTGAAGCAGATTTAAAGCGGTGGGACAAATTTTATCGAGAAAAAAATGTATTGCTAAATGAAGAAGCCCATGCACAAAATAAGAAAAACAACGATCAAGAATTACGAAAAAAGTTTGTAGATTACATTGCTTGGAGCGAAGAAAGCATTAAACAAATTGAGTTAAAGCTAAGAGATGTGACTGCTAGTCTAGAACATGAATTGCACGGGTTTAGTCATTATGTTGATAATCTTTTAGAAGACACCAAAAAGCTTTTATTGTGGCCTTTTAGCACTATTTTATATGTACTGCCTCGCATTATTCGTGATCTTTCTCATAGCATGAATAAAGAAATAAACCTTGTTATTGAAGGCGCTGAAGTAGAAATTGATAAACGTATCTTAGAGACTATGCGAGATATTATATTACACTTGGTTAGAAACGCAGTAGATCATGGTATAGAAGTGCCACAAGAACGAAAGCGCCAGGGAAAGCCAGAAATGGGCAGGATTAAAATTAGTGCTCACCAATTAAGTGGAAATGAAATTGAAATAACAATAGCAGATGATGGCGCCGGAATTAATATAAATGAAATAAAAGCTTCAGCCTTAAAACAAGGTATGATTACGAAAGCTTTAGCAGATACGATGACAAATGAACAGGCCATTAACTTGATTTTTAATTCAGGTATTAGTTCAAGTAAAATCATAACCGATTTATCAGGTAGAGGCCTTGGCATGGCTATCATACGTGATAAGTTAGATCAGATTGGCGGTGAAATTGCTTTAACGAGTCAAGCACATAAAGGAACAACTTTTAAAATAAAGCTTCCTTTAACCCTAGCAACTTTTAAAGGACTTCTCATTGAAGCGGTTAACCAACAATTTCTAATTCCTACCGCAAATATTGAACGCATTTTAAGAATTGATCAAAAAGACATAAGCACTGTTGAAAATACAGAAACAATAGCCTATGAAGGTAAAACACTTTCGCTCGTATGGCTATCGGATTTGTTGGGCATCAAACGAAATGAAAATAATGTCCATGACAATGAAAGTTTATTTCTATCAGTCATCATCATCACTTCTGTTGATAAGAAGATAGCTTTTGTTGTTGATAACATTCTAAATGAGCAAGAAATTTTGGTTAAGAATTTTTCTAAACCGCTAATTAAAGTTAAAAATGTTTCTGCTGCGGCAATTGCAAGCTCTGGGCGACCAATTCCAATTCTAAATTGTTTGGATCTGCTGCAATGTAGAGTAACAAAACCTCATATAACAGCATCAAAAGAAGATCCTAGCCTGAAAAATACAAAAATATTACTTGTAGAAGACAGCTTTACCACACGCACGCTTCTTAAAAATATACTGGAACTTGGTGGGTATCAAGTTTCAGCGGCTTCAGATGGTCTTGATGCCTGGAATACGCTTAAAACCAATGATTATGCGATAGTGGTTTCTGATGTTGAGATGCCAAGAATGAATGGTTTTCAATTGACTCAAAAAATCAGAAATGATAAGAAATTAGGAAATTTACCAGTAATTTTAATTACCTCGCGCGAATCGCAAGATGATAAGGAAAGAGGAATTGATGCTGGTGCAAATGCCTATTTGCCTAAAAGTACCTTTGATAGTGGCAGATTGCTAGAAATTATTAAAAGATTACAAGTTTAGCCAAACAGGAATTGATAATGATTAAGGTATTAATAGTCGATGATTCATTAGTTCAACAAGAATTGTTGACTTATATTCTCAATTCTGATCCTGATATACAAGTCGTTGGCACAGCGCAAGACGGTGAGGAAGCTATTCGCAAAGTAGCACAATTAAAGCCGGATTTGGTAACGATGGACATTCATATGCCTAAGATGACTGGTATTGAAGCAACAAGAATTATTATGACAAGTCAGCCTCTGCCAATTGTAATTATCAGTGGTAGTAGTACCAAGCAAGAAGTATCGCATACCTTTCAAGCAATAGAAGCAGGTGCGCTTTGTGTATTAGATAGAGCAACATTTACGCCAGAAAGTATGGAATCCTTAAGAAATACAATAAAGCTAATGGCCGAAATTAAAGTTGTTAGGCGATATATCCCTAAAATGAGAGAACCCTTAAAAATAGCAGATGATATCAATACGATTAATCTCATTGCTATCGGTGCCTCTACGGGTGGGCCGATGGCACTACAAAGTATTTTTATGAACTTAAATAAAACATTTCCACCTATATTAGTGGTTCAACATATTTCTGCTGGATTTCTTGAGGGTTTAACAGAATGGTTATCGCAGTCTGCTAACGTAAGTGTTAAGGTAGCTTCCCATCATGAAGAAGCCTGCCAAAATACTATTTATCTTGCACCAGATGGCTTTAATATGGGGATAGATTCTTTTAATAAAATAATATTAAACCCAGAGAAAAAAGAACACGAACATTGTCCTTCTGTGTCCTATCTTTTTCACTCTGTGGCAAAATACAAAGGAAGTCATGCAATGGGAATTTTATTAACAGGTATGGGAAAGGATGGTGCAGATGGTCTAAAACGTCTTAAAGAAGTAGGTGCCGTCACCGTCGTACAAGATCAAGAGTCTTCTGTGGTCTATGGTATGCCAGGTGAAGCACTTGTTCTTGATTCAACCCATAAAGTACTTAATCCACAAGAAATAGCATATTTGATCAATAATGTTGCGGTAAGTCATAAAACGTGAAGTATTCATTACCCGTAGCCGTGTTAATTGACTTTAGCCAGTTTGTGGCTCAAAAGCTCGGTCTTAATTTTCCTGAAGAAAAATGGATAGATCTTGAACGAGCAGTTAAGGAAATTGCACGTTTAAACCATTTTGTTGATCTCACCTCGTGTATTCACTGGTTAATGTATCGGTTGCCCGTTCCTTTACAAATTGAATTATTGTCTCGTCATCTCACCATTGGCGAAACCTATTTCTTTAGAGAAAAACCTTGCTTTGATGTGCTTGAAAATTATATTTTGCCTGAATTAATTAATCAAAAAAAAAATAAAGGGAAAACATTGCGTATTTGGAGTGCGCCTTGTTCTTCAGGAGAAGAACCTTATTCAATTGCAGTTTTGCTAATGAGCATGATACCAAATATACAAGAATGGAATATTACTATCTTAGCATCAGATGTGAATGCCACCGCGTTGCATAAAATGAAACAAGGTGTTTATACTGATTGGTCATTTAGAGAAACGGTGCCTTCGTTTAAAAGTCTTTTTTTTAATAAATTAAAAAATAATTCTTACGAAATTTTACCAAAGATTAAAAAAATGGTGACGCCCCTTAATTTGAACTTATCACAAGATTGCTTTCCCCAGATTTTAAATGGCACCAATGCCATGGATTTGATTTTTTGTCGTAATATGTTGATGTATTTTGTACCTGAGCATCGGGAAAAAGTGGTTGATCAATTCTATGATGCGTTGGTAGATGGTGGACATTTAGTCGTGGGAGTAAGTGAATTTTCATTAGTACAAAGCAAGAAATTTACAGCTGTTAACTATCCTAAATTTGTTGTTTTTAAAAAATCATTAGCTGAGCTACATGATATTGCCAATAATCAAGCAAGTAATAAAAATTCTCTAGCTTTGCTAGAAAATGCCGCTATAACCAAAACTATTTTTAATCCAGATTTTTCAGATTATAATATCTCTTTTAAAGAGATAAAAAAGAAAAAATCAGAAATAAAGAAAAATAAAGATATTTTAAGCGTTCGTGAAAATGTAAATAAGCAATTTCATTATTTAGCAAATCAAGGGAAATTAAAGGAAGCGCTATCTTATATTGATACAGAGATAACTCAAGATAGGTGTAACTCATTATACTATTTTTATAAAGCACTGCTCTTACTTGAATTAAATCAAATTGATAAAGCTGCTTTTGAATGTAAAAACGCAATCTATTTAAACCCTGATTTTGTTTTGCCTTATTTCACTTTGGGTAACATCTCTCAACGTTTAGGTCATTATCATGCATCAAATAAATACTACCAAACAGTATTAGAACTACTTAAAAGCTATGATAATGAAGAGATCTTGCCAGGCTCTGAGGGATTAAGCACTTGGCGAATGAAGCAAATTATTGATTCTATTCAAACTTTTAATACCTAATTTTTCCTACTAGCCAAGCTGGATGTTCGACTATAAAAGTATCAAAGCGCTAGCTTTTTCAAAAAACCCTTATAAATCAATAAGATAAAAATTTTGCCACTAGTGCTTGAAAAAAATTCTAAATTAGAATATTATTCTATACATGCTGTTTATGTCAAAGTGATGACTATGTTAGAACATCTCAACTCCGACAATCTTAAAGCATTGGCACAATTGCTAAATCCCTGGTTTGAAATATGCCTGTTTTCAGCTAAAACCAGGCAGCTTCTTGTTGTTTATCATGCTTTAAGTGCACATAAACAAGATGAAAATTGTCCTGAGGAAATTCCAACGGTTCCTTTTATCGAAAGCTTAAAAAGCGGCAAGAAAACGAAAACAAGTTATTTGAAAATACAAAGTGAGGAATTCGGTGAAGTAATCATGCGATTACGGTTTGACATTACTTGGTTTACAACAAGTTTTGAAGAAATAAATCGCTTTATCGGCTCAAATAACTCAAGCCCTCAAACCCCTTGGGAAGAATCGGCTAATCAAATGATAGAGACTTTTCTTGTAGAAAAATCGCTCAACTTGTCTTTGTTAAATCGACTCGAAAAACGAGAACTTATTTTGATGCTTTATGAGAAAGGTTTACTTAATTATAAAGATTCAACGTTATGGCTTGCTAATCGTTTACACCTATCCAGGGCAACGGTATACAATCATCTTAATTGGGCAAAATCTGTGCGTAAAATTCACGTTCACCAAGTGGATGCATTCAGTGAAACACCTTTTGGTGGCAATCCAGCAGGTGTTGTTTTAGACGCCGATCTTCTAGAAGAAAGCATGATGCGAAGCATTACAAGAGAAATGAATAATGCTGAAACCTCATTTATTTCTTCTAGTAAAGAAGCTGATTTTAGGCTTCGTTATTTTACGCCTTCAGGTCAGGAAATGATTTTTTGTGGCCATTCAACGGTTGGGGCGTTATATATGTTAGCAAAAGAAAAAAGGATGAGAATGACCAAGCCAGGCGCATACCAATTTAAGGTAGAAACCTTGGCTGGAATTATTTCAATGGGATGTGAAATTTCTAAAGAGGGTGATATCAGTGTTAATTTCTATTCTCCTAAAATTGTGCTTTCTCCTGCACCGTTTGCTTACAGTGAGCTTGCTCAAATGCTGGGCTTATCGCTTAAATCGATTAATACAAAACATCAAATATACTATGAACAAACGAATAAAGATCTCTATATTAGTGTTCAAGAACTCAAAGATCTCAAGGCCATTGATTGTGATGTGAGAGCTATGAATAAGTTTTGTAAAAATAATGATATTACAGTGATATGCGTATCAACGCCTCAGGCTTTTTCTTCAGATAACCAAATCCATATGCGCTGTTTTGCACCAAGCGTTGGGATTAATGAAGATCTTTTTACGGGATCTGTCATTGGAGGTTTAATTGTAAGTGCATACAAAAATAAAATCATTACCCAACAAAAAGGTGAAATAGGTATAGAACAAGGGCATTTTCTTGAAAGGCCAGGGTCCGTTAAAGTTAAATATGTACTTTCTAAAGACAATTATCAAGTTCAAATCATTGCCAAAGCAAACCATTTGTTCTCTAGTCAAATTCAATTATCGTAAGGAGTTTTTTATGTTTCCCTTTGAAAATAAATTAGTCGCTGTCATGAATAAAAGTATTGATCCCGGTAAAGTGATGAATGCTTTAGCACACATGTGCATTGGTTTTGGCGCGAAATTAGGGGTTGAAAAATTAAATTTAATAGATTATCAAGATAAAGAAGGCAACATTTATCCTGCTATATCGAAAATGCCCTTTATCATTCTAAGTGCCAACAATAATAAAATCAATCAACTACGAAAAATCGCTATAGAGTCTAATATGGCCTATTCAGTCTTTACAGATACAATGACAGGTGGAACTTGGGAAGATCAAATTATAAAAACTCAAGCGATGCAAGAAATAGATTTAACATTCATAGGCATTGTTGTTTCAGGAGAATGGGGTTTGTTAACACAATTAACAAAAAAATTCTCTCTATGGAAATGAAAACATTGCTGGGTTATTTTGAGCTTTTAGGAATAACAGCTTCTTTTTTTGATTTCAAGCGGATCTTCTCTTTGGTTACGCTCAATTTTGACACTTGCCTTAGCGTCGATTTTGCTAGACTGATGGGTGATACAAAGTCTGAAGAATCATGATTCCCCATGAATCCTGTAGAAAATTCAGGATGCTTTCGCAAAAAATCTCTAACGTTGGGTAAGGTGTTTTGATGTTCACCTTGTTGTATCGGAACTGTTAATTTTTCTAATCTTTCAAGTTCTTCTTTAGTGTGAGATTCTTTGCTAATGAGAGCCTTTATCAAAGAAAAATTAGCTAATAATTCTTCATCCCTAAGTGCCATGAGATATCCTGTTTGCAGTTGTACATCGTCCATAATAAGTTGATAGAGATCATAAGGAGCGCCTGTTTCAGGATCAAGCGTCGCTAAAGGATAGGCGCCAAGTTGAATGCTATCAAGATCAGCTATCAAATCATACTCAAGAATATATCTAATTGATAATGCGATGGCTTGCTTGGCATGGGCATCCAATGGTGGAATATGATTGGGTGTTAATAACGCTATCATCGGTACTAATTCATTGGCTACAAAACATTGTGTGCTTGCACTTTTACAAAGTGCTCTTAAAATAATGGGATCTGGAATTTGTACTGAATTGGCATTAGTGCTAACACTACTAAAGGCTTGATTGATTAACTGCTTTTGTTCGTTGATTCTGCTTAATGTATTTTGGTAGGATAACTTTTCAAAAGGCTCCGTTACCCCCAAATAAACAAACAACTCACTCTGTCCTGCATCGAGAAAAATCAGTTGCTGATAATGAGAAGCCAAGCTTTTCATTCGTGCGCCTTTTTCAAGCAAGTACTTCACAATGGATTTTCTTTCTTCTTTCATCACAAGATTGACAGGCCCTTGCTTTGCCCATTGTTCAAATGCAAAGGCGAGTAAATCACTTGCACAAGCAGTGCTTTTTTCACTGCCTATAATGGAATCAAAGTAGTCATCGAGTAACTCATATGCCATCAGTGTTATTTGATTATCAACTTGGGTTTTTTCTAGCGTTAAGACGGCATTATAAAGCTTAAATGTAAGAGATTGCTGAGTTTTCACAAATTGATTATTATTTTTAACTATGTGAAATAAATTAATTGGATAAACATGAGGGTAATTTTTTTCATAAAATCCAACATGATCTAAATCTAGTAAGTTAGTAAATAGCTTATCAATAATGTAGTTTGGCAATCGCGGGCCTTGAGCATTTGCATGAATACTGTGAGCGCGACCTTGAGTGAATAGTCTTAACGCAAGATCAATATTAAAAATTCTTCGTTCTTTTAATGGCAAATCATCTTTCACATTGGCATAAAGTTGTCTTGCTGCTTGCACATCGCCAATACAAAATAAATCATGAATTTGTTCCTTGTAAATACTTTGTTGTATTAAAGGATGATTAAATACTTTGCCAGCATTATTTGCTGTTGCCCATTCTTGTATACTGTGATAAGGCGGTGGCGCAAGATTACTAGGATCAACTCTAATTTGAGATGAATTTGAACCTAAAGTAGGGGCTTGAACAATAAATATTTTTTCTACGTTAGTTAAATTATCGATGTTTACTTCTGCATCTTTTAGTACGTTTAGAATTTCGTATATGATCTTGGCTGTTGGTGTTTCATCTTCAAATTTATTTTGTTTGGCAAGATCTGGTTTAGCGATAAGTGAGGCGAGCAGACTGATATGTTCGTTGTGAAATAATTGTCTTACTTTTTCTTTTGGAATGTGACCTTTAAATATTCTTTTAATAGTATCAAGAATGTTGATAAAAGCTTTATCATTCTCTAAAAGTGCAGCTTTTTGCAGTTGAATTTCTAGCCCTGAAAGAACTTGTAATTGTGATTGTATACCGGGCAACATCGTGATATTCCTCGCAAAAATACTACATTTGTAAATTCATCATAAAATGTTACCTTTTTTAATACAATAATGTTTGGCCTTTGGTCGAAAAAGTCTATATGAAAAAGTAGCAATGATATAGATATAATTACAGCACAGGCTTAAAGCCTAAATTTAAACTGGGAAATACTTGTGCCAGATCTAAATTTACACTGACGCGAGTATATATCGATGTGCGCGAATGGCGGGCAGAAATGGAATAGGATCTAATTTCTCATCAGAGCGTTTAGAACGGGTGCTATCGCGGCCACATTTTGCATGCGGGGGATTAAATTTAGGATAAGGCGTGTCAGACTGACACGGAAAGAAGATAGGAGTTGGACCATTTATCATGCAGCGCGACCCGTGTGCTTTACTGTACACAATATTTGCTCTTAAATGAGGTGCAAGTTCTTGCACTATAGCCAGTTTTTCATTTGGTAATAAATGAGCCAACTTTGCTAATTGAATTTGGATACCAATATCTTCTCCTTTTTTTATCAGCATTTCTTGTGCTTTTTGAATGGTAATCGTTTTAATAGAGCGAGTGTGAGCCCATGTCCAGCTAATTTTGTAAGGCGCTTTTTCCAAAATAGGCACTTTGCGATAGCATTGCTTGAGATGAATTCGCGCAAGGCCAGCCTCTCTTAGCGTCGTTGCTGTATGTAAATTACGTGAAATGATGCCTTGCATTTTGTCGGTCACATCGTTTAGCAGCGTTGTATCTTTTACAGCTTTTAATTCAAGAATACTTTTCTTAAATCTCTCTTTACAGTTGTTGACCTCACTTGCTAAGTTTATAGTATGAAGTGAGGCTCCGACAAAGCCCGGACAGATAACAATTTCTTTAGGTGCTTGATTGGGCTCATATTGCAGCTTTTTAAGAAGCTCACAGATTTTCTCTCTTGCTTGAAGATGTTTTGAGAGATTAGTGTCTTGAACCCATGCAATTAAACTAGCTTCATTTAATATTGCGTCGCACAACTTGGATATAGCAAAGGTCATCGCAGAAAATGCTTCTAAAGCTTCAATACGTAAATGAGCACTTGGCACGAGCGTTCCCTGTATTGTATTTGCAAAAGTAGAGGCTATTATGGATCGCAAAGAAAGCCCGTTTCATCTTTCTTTTGAAAATCTTAATAAATCCTCAATTGATCTTTTCAATACTTATCTTAATGCTTGTCGCGTTAACTGCGAATACAATAAAGTCCAACACGCAACTTGGCAAGATATTTTTAACGTACAAAGTATCTATAAAAATTGGTTTAGTATATTAACTAGCGATATAAGTGCTGTCTCAAAAGCACAATCTAGTTTTATTCAAGATTATTTTAAGCTTTGCCAGAATGTGCAAAGTTTACTGCTTGGTCAAAAAGTGTTTCCGTTGATTAACGCGCAGCATGATAAACGTTTTAAAGCAAAAGAATGGCAAGAAAATCCGTTATTTTATTATTTGCAACAATATTATTTATTATTTTCTCAGCATTGTATGGCATATATTGAGAAACATGAAGGAAATAATCCTAAAAAAGCAAGACAACTTCGTTTTTTTACGAAGCAGTTTCTTGATGCAATTTCACCTACTAATTTTATCTGTAGCAATCCTGAAATTCTTAATAATCTTAGTGAAACACAAGGTGAAAGTATCACGCAAGGATATAACAATTTTTTAAAAGATATCATTGATGGTCATGGTCATTGGAGTTTCAAAATGACTGATATGACTGCCTTTGAAGTTGGAAAAAACGTTGCCATCACTCCAGGGAAAGTTGTTTACCAAAACAGGATGATGCAATTAATTCAATATTCACCGACAACTGTTGAGGTGTTTCAAGTTCCATTATTAATCATACCGCCTTGGATTAATAAATTTTACATTCTGGACATTAGTGAAAAAGGCTCTTTAGTTAAGTGGGCAGTTGACGCAGGTTTTACTGTATTTATGATTTCATGGGTAAATCCAGATTCAAGTTATAGAGACACTTTGTTTGAAGATTACTTGCTTGAAGGTATTCTTGCTGCCTTAGATGCAATAGAAAAAGTAACAGGGGAGGCTCAAGTTAATGCCTTAGGGTTTTGTATCGGTGGCACATTATTGGCAATGACGTTAGCGTATCTTAAAGCGAAGAATGATAATCGAATCGTGAGTGGCACTTTCTTAACCACGTTAATTGATTTTACCGATCCAGGCGAATTGGAAGTTTTTATTGATGAGGAGCAGCTAACGATTCTAGAAGAAAAAATGCATCAGGATGGTTTTTTGGATGGTCGGATGTTGATGACAACATTTAATCTATTGCGACCGAACGATTTGTTTTGGCCATACTATGTTAATAATTATCTTTGTGGGAAAAATCCATTTGCTTTTGATTTGCTTTTTTGGAATTGTGATTCGGTCAATTTACCGCAAAAGATGGTAAGCTATTTTTTACGTAATATGTATCTTAATAATTTACTTGTGAAGAAAGATGCGCTTTCAATAAACAATATTAACTTAGATTTAAGTAGTGTTGATACCCCTTCATATTTTCTTTCGACAGAGCAAGATCATATTGCGCCATGGAAATCAACTTATGCAGGCACGCAATTATTTCAAGGCGCTGTTCACTTTGTGCTTGGTGGATCTGGGCATATAGCAGGCGTTGTGAATCCTCCCTTTAAGCGTAAATACAATTACAGAACCTCTCTTGATGCCAAACAATATAAAAATGCAGATGAGTGGTTATCTCATAGTCAAATTAATGAAGGTTCATGGTGGGAACATTGGATTAAATGGCTCGAGCTTTATGGTGGTGGTACTTGTCGTGCAAGGAAGCCTGGAAAGGGCAAGGGCGGCCTTGAAGATGCACCTGGAAGCTATGTGAAGCCTAAAAGTAACAAAAGATAATAAAACCCAATCTTAATGTTCTATTATTTTATTAGAGCCCTTGATAAAGCGTGATATTGCAACTATGAAAATTATAATTTTTGCACCTTCAGGCAGCCACAAAGATATACACCAACTCCTGCAAGCAATGGAACATGATATTATTTTTTCAGATAATGAAGATGAAGTTGTAGATATATTCAATAAACATCAACCTGATTTAGTGATGATTGACAGTAATGACCTCCAGCTAGGTTGTAATATTACCCGTCAATTATGCGAAGCATTTGAAGACAAAACTCGAGTTCCGATTATTTTGATGGGTGAAAATTTTAATGAGGGTAATGTTGAAAAGGCAATTAACGCAGGCATAGATGATATTCTCATAAAGCCAGTTTCTAAAACAATATTAATAGCAAAAATTAATTCTCTAAAAAGGTTTGCTCAAATGCGAACGAACCTGCTTGGCTTTGATATGCAATTAAAAGAAGCCAATGAGAAACTGCTCACTGCAAATCAATTGCTTTCTGAATTATCGCTTAAAGATCCTCTCACGCGATTAGGCAATCGCAGATTATTTGAAGAAACTTTAACAAAATATTGTCGTACTGCTATTCGTGAAAATGAACCCATTTCCTTACTTATGATTGATTTAGATAATTTTAAGGCCTTTAACGATACCTATGGACATCAAGCTGGCGATTATTGTTTGCAACGCTTAGCTCAAGTTTTAAAACATGGCATACATCGACCTTTGGATTTTGCTGCACGTTTTAGCACAGAGCAATTTGCAGTGCTCTTACCTAATACGCCATTTGCAGGAGGGATCCATGTTGGCGAGCGGTTGCGTTTAGCAGTAGAGATGCTACAAATGCAACATAAGCGATCGCCACTTGGCACCATGACTGTCAGCATTGGTGTTGCTTGCTCCAAAATTAATGTCGAATTTGCAAGTTCTGCCTTGGTTGCTATTGCAGAGTCAGCGCTAATGGAGGCAAAGGGATCTGGAAAGAACTGTGTGATTGGAGCAAAGGATTTAGTTGACGACAAGGTATCTGATAATTTTATCAAGTTAAAAAAGCATCCCAGACGCATCAATATTGAAACAAAAGGACATCATTAACAAATCGAAGATTTGGATAATGCTTTTATGCGAGAACATTTGTCTTGCATAGATTGAGGAATTTCAATATTGTTAGGGGCTTTCCATGAACCATCAGAGTTGAAAATGCCTTTTTCTTGCAAGAGCGTGAGCATTTTCCAAGAAGGTTGATAAGCACCACTAGCATTATTACGCATTCGAATAAGTGAAACATTCTCATTGCTATCGATAGCAACCTGATTTTCTTTTAAGTGCTTAACGAGCAAATCCATGACTTTCATTTCATCGACATTAAAATTGTTGGACAATAATTCTTTGGCGTTTTGAAGCGCTAAATTCAAATCTTCAAGAGAAGCTGCATTGTTTTCGTCTAAGGCAGCTAAATGTTCCCTGATTATTTTCTTTCTTTCTGGGCTAAAATGAAAAGATTGTGCTAAATGGCTTAATTGAAGCGTTAATGGATCAATTTGTGATTTTACCTCATCGGGTATTTTCAGTGCGACTTTCGCTTGAGGAACTTGAATTGGGGGTTTTAGCAAAGATGTAGGAATGATACCTTTGAAATTCAAACTTTGGGATTCTTCAATACTATCGGCGACAAAACTTTCTAGTTTTGACAGAACATAGTTAAAAGGAATTGCAAGTCTTTGAATGGTTCTTACCATAAATGGCGGTAAACGAGGGTAAGCAAGACGAAATAAAATGGCTAATCCTAAGAAAGGTACTAATAATTGGAGGGAAGCACCGACCAAGGTAAAGTAACTGGTTGAAGCAACAGCATGAAGCATATTTGCCTTGTAGCAAAAATCTTGTCCGATGATAAAAATCATTATTGGGGCAACAAGATAAGCCGCTATTGTTTTCATTTGCTCTCTTGTCATCGTGATATTAAATAAAGATAAAACGGCACGAAGGAATTCTAATCCTGTAGCGAAGAAAAACCCTAGGACAGCCGCAGTAATAAAATACCATAACATTAGCGGCAACACCATCGGCAATATGCTTGGTATCACTAACATAAATTGAGACGTTGTAATAGCACCGAGGATGACTGCCTTTGGTAACAAAGAAATGCAAGATAGCAAGATCGTTTCTAAAAATGGCAATGCGATAAAGCTTAAAAGTAAAGCGTCTTTAACAGCTTCAATGAAATCTAGAAATTTGAGTAATGAAAAATTATTTAAACGAGAAAAAGGGCCATGTAAACATAATGCTCGAATCAGTGAAAAGGGAAGAGAGGTTAGTCCATAAATCCAAGGTAACAAAATTAGTAATGGGCTAGATACAAAAATAAAGACATTCGTAAAGAAAGATCGGCTTTCGATACAAAATTCATAAAACGTATAGTCTGAATAAGTAATGTATAGCTGAAAAGCGCGATATTGTTTCAAGCAATTGTTGATAAAGAGCGCAAGCCATAAATATGAAGTTGAAAGATTAAGATGCGCTATAATCCAAAATAAACTATAAAATAAGTAACTGCTTAATTTGCCCGAATCTGAAAGATGATATTGGGCAAGTAAGTGATGAGGTTCTGCAGTGGGTTGACCAAACAATAATCGACCAATTGGATACAAATGGGCATTTTCCATCAAGCCAGGGATGTTGTTATCAAACCATTGTCTTAGATTACCGGTTGGTATTAAGCCACTAACAGGTGGGGATACAAAAGGGTTTGTCTTTGTCTGTACCTCAAGATCGAGCAAAAATTGATTGGCTTCTTCTTTGAGTTGATTTATTAAATTTTGATATTTTAACTTTAAGGTTGGTAATTGCTGTTGGATAGCATCATTTCGAAAAGGAGTGCCATCGCTATCTTGATAGTCTTGAATAATGCTACATAAAATGTAAATTTGAATTATTTTTCTAAATATTGGCGCGCTGTCACGACTTTCATTGGGAAAATTGTCGTATTTATCATTTTTTCTAGGTTGCATCCAGAGCCATTCTCGATTGACAGAGTCTATGTTCTTTCCACGAAATTTACGGTTTGCATCAGCGATGGCAAATAATTTATAAGGTTGTAAAAAAAAGGCATGCAAATCTATATCAGCACTATTAGCAGCAGGAATGGTGTGATAGGCATTTGGTGTTAGGTTGACAGGCTGGGCCTGGCAAACCGAGACATCTTGAATGCCTAAATATTTTTCAAGTAAGTAGGCATGTAATTTGGTTTTATCTATTCCTTGGTTTTTCTTAACGTCTTCAATTGCTATTTTTAGAAAAGGATCGAATGATGCCCAGTATCTAGGACCAAAGAGATTATTTACTTCTATGGGACGATTACAATTAAACACGTCGGCGGTGAATTCGGTATATCCCTGTACACTGGCTTTTAGCGTTGGCGTTTTATTTAAAACATCGTTAATAAGCCCAACGATTTCCCTTGCAGGGTGCGCTATATTTTCAGCCGTAGTTTCAATATTACTTAGCATTGGGCCTCCAAAAGTCTTAAAGTTAAGATAACTTAGCTTTAAGCTCAAAAATGTGGTGGCATTTTTGTTTCATGCTTTCAGGAACATCAATTCCATCTACCGCTTGCCATAAGCCATCCGGCGTGATGATGCCTTTTTCGCGTAAGTTTTGTAGCATTTTCCATGAGGGTTGGTAAGCGCCATTCGGGTTTGCACGCATTTTAATCATAGAAACATTTTCAGTTGCATCAATGCTTACATCGAGGGATTTCAAATGTTTGATTAATTTATCCATAATTTTAACTTCAGCGGGATCAAAATTGTCTTTAAGTAATAGCTTGGCGTTTTGGATATTTTGCTTTAACTCATCGATAGAAGTGACATTATCTTCATTCAATTTATCAAGATATCCTACTATCAGCGCTTTTCTTTCTTTGCTGAAGTGATTACATTGAACCAAATTACTTAGTGTAAAGAATAAAGGTTGAATTTCGGCCTTTATTTCCTCAGGGACTTTGATAGTAACTTTTACTTTTGGCATATTGATGACAGTTTGTTGATTTTCTTTAGGAATAATGATTGTTGGATCAAAGTTATTTTTATCTTTTACAAGATATTTGATTGCTTTATCTAGACTTAATTGAATAGGCGTCGTTAACTGTCTTAACCGATTAGAAACACTTGTTGGTATATAAGGATAAACAATTCGGCCGACGCATCCTAACCCTAAATAGGCGATAACACCAATAAACATCGAAGTGCCAAAGAACATACCAAAATTGGTTTGAGCAATTAACCTAGCAAAATCAATGTCATCACTACGAAAATGATTCGAAGAAAAAATTGCAAGTACAAAAACAACTGCAAAAATGGTCGTATAATATGCTGGTATGAGTAGGGCTGCTGGTATAAAAGTAGCCATACCAGCCATAACAAGATTTAAAAAAGGAATGCCAATGTACCAAAAGATAAGACTATCTTTTAGCAATTCCAGAACATCAATCATTTTAAGGTAATTAAAATTTCTTAATTGAGCAAAAGGCCCATATATAAAAAAAGAGCGAAGCAAAGTAAAAGGGGTGGAGCTTATACCATAGACCCAAGGAAGTAAAATCAATAACGGCGTTAGCGCTAGAATTAGGGCATTAGGTATAAATAATAAACTTTGACGAAGCAGATCCGTAAATTCAGCATTCGGGTTGGTGGCATATTCTTTAATAGCTTTCCATTTTGTGACAAATATGTTAAACGCAGTTCTTACCCAAAAAAAGGAAGTAGAAATATTTAAATGGGCAATAAACCAATTAAAGGCATAATTTAAATTTGTCTTGATGGTGCGCGCAGGGGATATATTCTGCGATGCTAGAACATGATGTGGCTCATGGCTAGATTGGCCAAAAAACAGCCTTCCCACTGGATATAAGCTGGCTATATCCATAAATCCATTTAATTGGGTATCTATTTGCTGTGAAGCATTAGAAGCGCCCAATATGCCATTTGGACTGCCTGAGAGTGGATTTTGCTTATATTCAACATCTATTGCTTTGAAAATTGTGGCAGTTTGATTATTTAATTCTTGAAGCATTTGCTGGTTTTTTTGTTTGAGGAGATCTAACGTTTCTTTTAAAGCAGGATTTAACAACACAGGCTCGGTGTTATCAGTGTAATCTTGAATAATACTACTTAAGATGTAAATTTGAATAATTTGTCGAAATAAAGGAGCACTATCGCAACCTGCTTTTTTGGGGGCCCATAACCATTCACGCATGCAAAAGATCGGATCATTTCCTTGAAATTTGCGATTATTTTCAGTTATACCAAATAATTTAAATGGTTGCAGAAAATATTTATGTAACTGAATATCTTCTGCTGTGCTAATAGGAATGCTGGAAAATGCATTGGGTGTCAGTGTGGTATCAAGACTTAGCGAAATATCTTTAATTCCCAAATACTTTTCAAGTAAAAAGGCATGTAATTTTGGCTTATCAAGATTAGCGCTTGATTTAATGTCATCAATGGCAATTTTCAATAACGGATCAAACGTTCGCCAAAAAGTTGGCCCTAACAGGTTATTTAATTGCAAAGGGCTGCGTGAGGCATAACCAAGAAAATATTGTTCTTTAAAC
This sequence comes from Pseudomonadota bacterium, assembly GCA_018242045.1. Taxonomy (GTDB): domain Bacteria; phylum Pseudomonadota; class Gammaproteobacteria; order Berkiellales; family Berkiellaceae; genus Berkiella. The sequence continues at coordinate 111,333 of JAFECR010000023.1, forward strand.
CCCTGTACCAAGTAAGGTGCAATGGTAAATTGATTCATTTTCTCATTAAATATGTTAGAAATTTGTTTAGCAGATTGAGCAACAAGATTGATATTTGTATCAGTTCTCGCAGGCGCTTGGTTACGATCCATACAATTAACTACCATGTGATTTATTATTGTGATGCATTGTAACAGCTAATTATTCAACTTGATAGCTTTGTCCAAAAATATGGCCTAAGTCGGACGTCTTAATTAGGAATTCGAGGGTTTTTTGGGCTGAAACTGATTATTATCAGGTGAAATTGCGTTGGATTTAATGTGAGGTGAGATTTTATGTTTTTGTGAGAATAATGCTGATTGCCTCATAACGCTATCTTTCATTTCAGGTTTTACATCTAATTGCTCTAGGTTGTGTTTTGCTTCGTTAAGGTACTTTTCAATGTCTTTTTGGCATTCATTTTTTTTGTTAGCTAAAGTTATCTCCCAACCGGTGCTTTCATCGTTCATGTATTGGTCTCTTCTTGAGATATTGTCAAACTTAACGTTCTTGCGGCTATTTTGGTATAACGTGGATAATTTTTCTAAAGCTTGCAATTGTGCTAGATAACCACGATTGATGATATCCCATTGTTGCGCAAAAGCATTAATTTCAAATTCTGAAAGTAAGGAAGGATCTGTCTCATTTAACGGTTGTAAACTAATATAGATATCTCTGGTCAGCTGCTCATAACTTTTTTGGGCAAAAATATAAGTTTGGCGAAGCGCTTCTAATTTAGCATAATCATTGTCCCACCAGTTTTTAGAAACAGGAAACATGTCCGATCCGCCAGGGTCGTTAGTGAAATTTTCTATTAAATTAATAATGTTTTCATCCAGTTGTCCTGTTTTGGGATCAAGTAAAGTAACAGGTGTGTGGGTTAAAAGAAGAAAAGCCATGCTTGCTGCGTGAACATGACGCTTTTCTAATTGTCCATCAATGCGTTCTTGATAAAGAGTTAGTAATTTTGATAATAATTCATCTTCATGCCCTAGATAAGCTTGTTTTTTAATTAATAAAGAAGCTGTCTGAACACTACCGGCATCGATGGCTTGACTTAAAGCAGATAATATCATTTCTTGTTTATGAGATCCCGGGCATTCTGCTAAGGCAATGTCAAGCGCTTGAGTTTGATTAGAAGCTGCGAGTTTGTTGATGATACCTTGTAATGTCATAACCAAATCATTTTTGGTTTGGGCAAAATGATTTAATTTATTTAAGGTTATTTTAAATTCTTGTAAGGCAGGTGTCGTTGTGATGCTATCACTTATCTGAGCCTCAAGCGCCCTGCTCGCTATTTCAAATTGCGCTTTATCTTCATTTAAGGCTTGGTTTTGATCTTGTATCACAGGAAGTGGGGCCTTGGCCAAGTTATCATTTAATGAAATAGGAGGCTTGAAAATATTCTGCAGTGTGTGTTTGTATTTTGCTATGACTGTTTCAATTTCCTGTTGCCATTTACTCAGATGCTCATTTTTGCGCTGTTGGTTTTCAAAATAAATATTATTGATATAATGCTGAGAAAGCACATTCAATTTTTCGATTTTCTCTATCTTGGCAAGCAATTCTTGAATATCTTCAGGGGAAGGTTTTGTATTTTTTTCAATTAAGTCGAAAGACAGCTTCAAAGAATCAAGCAATTGTTGTTGAAAAGTAAACCATTGACGAAGCTTTTCAAGTTTTGGACCATCGGCATCTTGCCATGTCTGTTTCCATCCCTTATTCACCTCAGATAGGGTTGAACTACCATTTTGGGTATGATTGATGATAAACTCAATCGCTTCTTGAGTTGGTATAAAATCGGTATTTAACACAAGATATTGGATCACTTCATGATTTTTGCTGAAGCCGGCCCTAACAGCCTCAAAGATTTGCGCTGAATTAAAGTTAATGTCTTGTCGGTAGTTAAGAATTTTTTTACAAACTTCAAGTTCTCCTTGCTTGGCAGCTAGTATTAAGGCATTGCTAAGATCGGATATTTCAATGGGTTCATTAGCAAGCAACGGATCAAGTAAAAATGTCACTATTTTACTATGATGCGTTAATGCGATAATAAGCGCTTTACCTAATACTTTTTTATCAAATTCACCTGGTTTAAGTGCGACCTCTTCATGGTTTTCAATTTTTTTATAAAATTTAAGCTGATTTGCGTAGTTTTGTTGATTTGTTGCCACATCCTGCATTATTTTTTTCACTTGCGCTTGCTTAAGTGTTACTTTGAGTTGTTTTTCAGGATCCTTGATATTTTTATAAGTTAAACTAAGAGTTTGTAATAGTTGTTCAAGTAAGGTTGCTTTTTCCTGCGTGGTTTGTAGCACCTCAGCATATTTTTCATAAAATTGAGTTGGTGTAAAAGAAATGGGAGAGATAAGTGCTTTATTAATTATATCAGTGCAGTTTTTCAATTCACTATACTGTGAAGTTAAATCTGCTAATTCTTTGTCGCTAGAGGCTTCAAGTAATTTATTTTCTGCTTGAGCATCAAGAGCAGCATAAGCGGCATTGAGAATTTTTTCATGCAAAATCATTGCTTCATTAAATGTGCCAGCATACTGAGATAAATATATTAAATTGTTTTTGATCATTTCGATATGATCAGTGAGTTCTTTTTCAAAAAGAATACCAAACGATAATTGAGATTTTTCGAAATAATTTTTTAAAAAAGTAATATATTGCCCTTTGAACATTTCAAGCTGCTGTCGATTTGCAATTTCGTTGCTTTTGGCTTGTTTTATCATATTTTCGGTGATTAATCCTATTGGGTTCGATAGCCATGAACCATAAGATTTATTCAGGGATTGGGTATCTTTTTGAGCCTGTTCATATTGACTGTTGAAAAAGACCAATTCTGTGTTTAAGACGGATAACTTTTCTTTTAATTGAAAAAAAGGTAAATCCATATTTTTTTGATAATCAGCATCAATTTTAGCTTTAACTTGTGATGCTATTTGTTGGTAATGATTTACCAAAGAAGCCTGCTCTTTGGTTTTTTCTAAAGTTTGAACTCGATTGAGCACTAATTGCAATTGTAGATAAATATTTTGCAGCATTTTAACAGACAGTTGATCGCTTTGAGTTTTGTTTAGCATCGCAGTTGCTTGCTGTTGAATATGCTGAAATAAAGTAATTTTACTTTCATGTGTAAGATTATTTATTAGTGGGGCAATAAAAGCAAAAGGATCATTAAGTTTATCTTGAGAAAATGTTTGAAAATGTAAAGTTGTCTGATTAATTGCATCATCTAACAGTTTTTGCTGAGAAGCCTTTTGTATATCTTTGATAATGCCACCTAATGTTTCTTTTAAATCCGTTAATGCCCCAAGAAAGGCAATTTTAGGCGTGCCTGATAAAGTAGGTTTAAAGGCAGTAATCAAGGTAATAGCTTCACTAACCTTGGTGTAAAGGAGTTCAATTTCTTTGGGTGGCATATTGTTATCTGGTCGCTTCAAAAATTTTAACTTTGCTAGGAATTCATTGATCACGATATTGCAATTGTTCTCAAGGGCTTTAAACTTTTGTTGATGCTCAAATATCTTGTCAGTTTTACTATCTTTTATGGTGGCTGTTTCAAAGTCATGCTTGATTTGTTGATAACAATTTTGTAAATCATTCAATAAATTGGTGGTGTAAGGCATTAATTGTGCCACGTTGAGATTACGGGTTCTGTCAATTAATTTTTTCTGCGCACTTGCTCTATTTAAAATGTCGGTATGAATGTTAACTGTAACATTGTCAACAGCTATTTTTTTTGCTAACTCCTTAAGTTCTTGTGCTTGATTTTCACGTTTAATTATTGTAGTGGTTTTGACGCCGAAAAAGGAAGCAATATTATCTTTCCATTTAGTGAGCGTACCAATAAAACTCGCTTCTTTGGTTTGAATTTTATTTTCCAGTTTTTCTTTAATTTGTTGATTTTTTTCTATATTTTGCGATAGTGTCGCTATTGATGTTTTTTGAGCATCGATAATCTGGTTAAGAGGGTCTTCAGTGGTATAACCATATATCAACCTTGCAGTGCTGTCGTCAAAGGCATCTTTAAAATCATGATATTTTTCTTTATGTTCTTTAAATTTTTTTTCTAATAATATAAGCGCTGGGCTATCGGCAGGCAGTGCATTTGCTTCATAGAAATTTCTAGAAAATGTCTCATTCGCTAGGGTAACCTCAATATAGTTATTAATAAAAGAAGGTGAATCTAGCAAAGATAAAGGCGCATTGCTTAGAATTTTTTTTCTATTTTGATTTTTTTTATGAATATGAGATTTCATAATTTTCGTGTATTGGGTATTAATAGGTTTAGCAATTTCGTTTTGCCATTTCGATAACGCAGCTGCTTCTTTTAAAAGCCCACCTAGCATTGTATTTTCAATATGTTTTTTATAATCAAACATTGTTCCACCAAATTTGAAAGCAAAATCACCATATTTATAATTTGGTAAGAAGTCGTTGGTTAGAACTTGAATAATATTTTTTTTAACTTGCGCAGATTGAATAGCAAGATTGATATCTTTAGCAAGATAAGAGACTATCATGGTGTAATTAGAACTGTTTAAGCCCTGTGATGATTTACTTTTAACACTTTCATGTTCTTTGGCTAATATGATTTTAACTTGTTCTAAAGGGTCGGCCTCTTTAGAAGTGGCTTTATTCGCAAAACCAACAAATTCAGATTTTATTTTTTTGAATAGCGCTAATCCTTCCGGTGTATCTAAAGCTTGATAGTTTTGATGAAGTACTTCAGCATTCGTAAAGCCCAGCTGAGCAGCAAGTGCATTAATAAAATCAACACCATCAGGAATAAGGGCTTCAAGACCGGCTTTTTTTAATAATTGCGTTTTTTTATTGATAATATTTTGCACATTATTTTCATTTTCAGCAATAAGATTAATTTTGCCTAAAATATCTTGTAACTTAACGACTTGGCTATAGATGGTTTCAAATGATAAACCATAGATTTCTTCATTCACATAATTCATGGCATCAGTTGGGGAATTAACAATGACCTTGCTTTTCATATCTTGATAGTTTTCTGTTCCCATTTTTTGTTCAAGTATATTGATAGAAGGCGTATTTTTTGCCGAAGTAACCGTAATCGGAGCTATTTGCTGCGCTTGAAGGGGGAATTTTATTATGATTTCTTCTTCAATATCGCGATATAGTGATTTAGACATTTTGTTGGCACCCATTTTTTTTATTCTATTTTGCAAGTCTTCGGGAGGATGTTGTTCGGCATGTTTTGCTGATGGGTTAAAAAGGGCAATTGCTAAATTGTTGTATTTGGTATAAAGATTACCTATTAACCAGGTGCAAGATCGTCTTGCGCAAAAGAGGAAATTATTAATTGAAGCGGGCCTAAATTCCTTAGTGCTTGCCAGTAAATCTAAATTTTCTTTTAATGTGTTAACAGCATCGACATATTCTTTTTGTGACAACTTTTTTTCGTTTTGTAAAACCACTAAGGCTTGTCTGATTTTTTGAACTTCTAGCGGCTCTGGTTGGCCAAAATTGATTTTGTTCATTGCCTCACGAAGTGGATTAATGACTTTTTGAGCTTTAATTTTCCATAATCTATAAAGTTTTTCATCAAGATTCTCGACAAATGTTAACATGTGAAACCTCTTTTGTAGATCCTGCCGCTAAAGCAGGACAAGAATTCGTTTCAGCTAGGTTACAACGTATTGATTTGACAACGCGCCTGTTTGCAAAGTTTCCATTTGTAAAAGAAAAGTGGTAGTGCACGTATGAATTTTTGAGTTAAAATTCAAAGAAATAGCAATAAAGTATGAAGTGAATGGTTTTTGAAAAAAAGGTGCACGTGGGACGTGCACCAGTTTATTTATACTGCATTATAAAGGGTTATTGTGTCGCAATGCGTGCGCGTTTGCGTTGTCGCGCTGCGCGTTCTGCATCAATTACCTTTTTAAGCGCTTGATCTAATGGTTGAGTCTCATTAATGACAAACGTTTGATAACCTTCTTCTTTAGCAACCTCAAGTATGGATGGGCCATCATCAAAAACGGCATGGAACTTGCGTTGTGTGCTTGGAATGTTGAGCGCTTTTTCTAAAGCGCGACGGACCTTATCCTTTCCGTCCTCGACCATTCTTTGATTCACAATGCTTTTTGTTCCCCAGCATACCCGCTTTATACCGTTGCGTTCCTCGATGGTTGGATTATTGCTAGAAACATTACGATACTTGCTAGGATCGTAAACAGCCATTGAATGAATAGGGGGAAATTGAAACCCTTTGTTCGTACAGGCTGTTTGTAATTTCATCAGTATTGCGTCTTGGTTAGCTTCTTGGTTTTTAGAGTGAAAAGCAATTTGATAATCATAATCATTAACCAAGGAATTTAAATTATTAATAATGGCAACGCCATTTTTTAATACATTAATATACTCAGGATCATTATTATTATCTATGATTAAATCAGCAGGACTTATTGTTTCAGTACGCGGAACATAGCTGCCGTCTAATACGCCGCCGTGATCGATAAATAAGAATTTAGTTTCTGGTTCATCATTCACGGTTGTATTAGCAGCAATGTTTGCTAATGAATTTGTAGGAGCACTTGAATTGTTTGCAGAGGAATTACTTGCATTTTGAACATAGTTTACAAATAAACTTGGCTGAACCACTGCGAAAGGTCGTTGTGTATCACCTTGATCATTTTCTCTTGGTCTTTTGGAACCTGCTGGTGGTGCATTAGAGACAGTATTAGCAGTAGAACTGTTAACGGTTGGTGCAGCATTAGCCGTAGAACTGCTAACGGTTGGTGCAGCATTAGCCGTAGAGCTGTTAACGGTTGGTGCAGCATTAGCCGTAGAACTGCTAACGGTTGGTGAAACATTGGTGGTTCTATTGTTGGTTAACAATGTATTGGCAGTATTAGGATTCGCTGCAGCATTAGAAGTAGCCGTTTGCTGGTAACCTGCCATCATTGACATAAGATGATAATAACTTAATGTTGAATAATAACTTAACTGCTGCTGCAGAGCCTGCATATAAGCTTGAGCCTGAGCCTGATGAGCTTGAGCTTGAATCTGAGCCTGATGAGCTTGAGCTTGAATCTGAGCCTGAGCCTGAGCCTGAGCCTGAGTTAATGTGCCAGTACTATTTGAGCTATTGTTGTTTGAGCTATTGTTGTTTGAGCTATTGTTGTATGAGCTATTGTTGTATGAGCTATTGTTGTTTGAGCTATTGCCAGCATTAGAAATTGGAGTGGTTGTTGTCGTTGTTGTACCATTTGTCGTTGTTGTACCACTTGTTGTTGTCGTGGTGGTGGTAGTCCCGGTTGATGGCTTTGGCGCTACGGGTAATGTCGCCGTATTCTGTGAAGTAAGATAATTTGCAAAATGTTCCATACAAGCAAGATAGAATTTTTTAACTTCAGCTGCGAATTGTAAATTACCAGACTCATATCCTCTTAGTAAGCGAGCATATTTTGTTGCCTCCTCATTTGAATTTGCAGCAGTAATGGTTACTTCACTGATTGCATCAGCTTCTTCCGCTGATAATGTGTCATTACAAATCGTTTTCCAAAGCGCAGTTTCCGTTATTTTGCGTTTTTCCTGCGTGGTTAAACTCTTTATCAGTTCTCCAAAGACAAATTTAACAGTTTGCATTATTTCAGAGATTTGCAAGTCGGTTAGGGTAGAACCACAATTATCTTTAATCTCTCGAACTATTTCAGGGGTAAAGCCGCCATCTTTTTTTTGCGCATAAATATACTCATATTTTTTTTCTTCATTTTGAGGGAGAAAAGACTCTCGATTTTGTTCTATGGTGCTATTTAGTAATTTATAGTGCGTTTCTAAAGTACCACCTTCTTTAACAGCGTTTCGAAAAGATGGATTGACTGCAATAGTGTAAGTGCTACTATCAAATGCGAAAATAGGAGTAACGGAAATCATATCTCCATGTGGATCCAAACGAGGGTGTGAAAAAGTTTTAACATTACCTTGATATAGATCGCTTGCACTTGATTCAACATAATTCAAATTCGGAACAGCTATCAATGCCAAACAAGTTTTTTCTAATTTTTGAGTGCGTTCAAAATTCTCTTTATTTTTTCTGTATCTTGCTTTAAAGGCTTGAAGGACAGAATTCAAATTGTTTGGTTCGTATTTAAGCCCATCTATTTGAAAAAAATTAGATTCAAACTGAAGGTTGGAAAAATCTTCTTTTTGTGGAACATGATGCACAATCCAAAATAATCTTTTGTTGTTGAGAGTAGTTGCACAGTTTGGATCCACTTGGAACTCAACCAGCGGTATAGTTCCAGATGCAGCTGTAGCGGAAGACGAAGTAGAAGATGGTGTTGCAGCTGCTCTTGGGCTTTCAAGACTCAAGTGTAGGCCTGTGTTTGCAACTACTTTAACTCTTGCTATCGTTTCATGATTTTCAAGAACTCTACCTGCTAATATGAGACGTTGTTGTGAGACTGGAATTTGATAAAGTCTAAAAATTTCATTTTTGACATCAGCTATGGTTGCTGTTTCTGGTACATTTACTGGTAGATTTTCAAATCTGTGCTTAACATTAATTTCTGGCATAGCTTGCTCCGCAAGGATTTAGGATTAAATTTTAGAATGCGGAATTTATCATACTTTTTGCAAATTGTTCAAGATGCTAACTTAAATAAAAATAAGGTGTATGCGCATGTAAGCTAACAAGGGGCGTCGGAGCGTGCTTCGTTGTTTGTAAGTTGCGCGTACTTATCCCAGTCATATAGCAATGTACAAGCTATATGCTGGGAATTAGTTCGCTTAGCGCCTAGCCTAATTCCCGCATTTAATACGGGATCCGTCCCATATTTGATAGAGGTTCAAAAATTCAAACTGGGTGTCACATCGCTATAGAAGCAACACGTGTGTTTTGGCGTTGCTGTGTATCTACTATTTTTTGCACGGCTTGTGCAAATGTTTGTTCATCAGTAACCATAATCACTTGATAACCTTCTTGTTCAGCAACCGGTGTCACGAGTTCCTTCTCAATAACAGTATGAAGTTTGCGATCATTATTTTGAATGTTGAGTGCTTTTTCCATAGCACGGCGCAGTTTATCCTTTCCTTCGGCTACCATTTTTTGATTGACTATTATTTTTGTTCCCCAACATACGCGCTTAATGCCATCGGTACGAGTCTCGATAACTGGATTAGCGCTGGAAACATTCTTATATTTGTTAGTATCATAGACAGCCATTGCATGAATTGGGAATTCAAAGCCTTTATTCCTACAAGCAAGTTTTAGCTTCTCTATCACTTCATCCTGTTCGCTTTCGTTACTTAAAGAATGCAAAACAATTTTATAATTATGCTCGGATACTAAGTTAATTAAATTATTGATAATGGTAACACCAGATTTTAATACGTTAACATATCCTTCGTTGGTACTAATGACCAAATCATCAGGGCTGATAATATCGCTGGACGGAATATAAAAACCGTCTAAAAAATCTTGCGCGATGAACAAGAATTTATTGTTAGGTTCATTCGATGCTGCAGAGGAAGAATTTGCTAATGAACCATTTGCTGATGAACTATTTGAATTTAAAAAATTGCTAGATAAAAATGGTTGGGTACGAATAGGTTGAAAATCCTCATCACCTTCTCTTTGTCTTTTGGAACCGGCACCAGGAGCATTGCCCAGTGGTGTCGCTGCTGAACCAGCTTGAGAGGTATTTGATAAGAGAGAATTAAATATTAACGTAAATGCAGCATAAAGTGCATTACCATTGTTATTGTTAGCAGTATTATTGTTAGGCCTATTGTCAGTATTCACAATACCGCTAGAGCCACCGCCACTACTTGTTATGCTCGTGGTTGTCGTTGTTGCACTTGTTGTCGTCGTTGTCGTTGTTGTTGCACTACTTGATGTTGTTGCACTATTTGTTGTTGTGGTGGTAGTGGTAGTCCTGGTTGGTGGATTGACGGGGATTGGCTCAACTATCTGCAATGTATCGGTAATTTGAGATTTGATAATACTTGCACAATGTGAAAGACAAGCATAATAAAACTTTTTAATTTCGGGTACGAGAGGTAAATTGATACTTTCATAGCCTCGTAGAAGCCGAGCAAAATGTGCGGGTTCTGTAAGTGCAAATTCACTGGCTTCTGCTTTTTCTTCAGCTGATAAGCTTTCATTGTTAATTATTTTCCAAAAAGCAGATTCGATTGTTTTGAGTTGTTGTTGGTTCTTAGCATCCTTTATTGTGTTTCTAAATGTTAATTTAACATATTCAACAATTTGAGATATCTGGGTGTCGTTAAGTTTACTGCCACAGCGTACTTTAATGTTATGGAGTGTTTCATTGGTAAAGCCACCATCTTTGATTTGCGAATAAATAAGTTCATACTTTTCATTTTTATTCTGAGTAAAGAAACTGTTGATATATTGTTGTACGATGGTGTTTAATTCTTGATAAGACCTTTCTAATACATTACCCTTTGTAATAACTAATTGATATTTTGGGTTAATTGCAATAGTGTAGGTGCTGCTATCAAAAGCAAAAATAAGATCCACGGAAATTTGCTTGCCTAATGTTTGGCATTCAGGATGAAAAAAGGTTTCAACCTCTTTGTTATATAAATCTTCAGATTCTGCTTTTACATAGGTTAAATCTGGAACGGCAACCAATGCTAGGCAAACTTTTTCTTCTATCTGAGTTGCAATAAAATTTTCTTGATTTCTAGTAAGTCTTTTTTTGTATGCTGAAAAGATGTTTCCAATATTGTCTGCTTTATGTTCAATTCCATTTATAGAGAAAAACTCAGAATCAAAGCGAAGTTTGTAAAAATCATCCTTTGTTTGAGGAATATAATGAACAATCCAAAATAGTTTTTTGTTCAACAGTAATTGCGCACTTGAAGGACTACTGTTACTTGAAGCATTGCTGTTACTTGAAGTGTTGCTGTTACTTGAAGCATTGTTGCTATTTGAAGAACTGCTCTTACTTTGTGTCGGTGCAAAGCGAACAATAGGCGCAGCTGTGGATGTTGCTGTGACAGTTTCAATTTTGGTATTTTCTACAAGCAACAACAGATCAGTTAAATGAATAGCGCCCATTTTGTCTAATTTTGTATCATCTTTCATAACGTTGCCAGCAACAATGATAGCCTGATTTGCAACAGGAATACCCATTTGTTCAAAAATCTTTTGCTTGAGATAAGCGCCATTTTCTCTCTTATCTATTTTAATCAATGTTGTGTTGCCATTAAATCTAACATTAACACTAATTTCAAATTCTGATGGGATTGGCTCATTGGTAGCAGAGGGAACATTAATTTTAGGCGCAATCGTTGGGGTAACGCTTGCTGTCGCGGAACTTGGCGCCGGGGGAACGTAATTAATTACTTTTATGTAAGGTCCTCGCAGAATACCTGAGCTCTCGAGAGTGATATTATCTTCGAGCATACGACCAGCATGCGGGATCGACTGATTTTCAACCGGAATACCTTCTTGCTGAAAAATCTTTTGTTTAAGTTCAGCAATGGTTGCAGTGGGATACATTCGTACCTGTTTGCTTTGGTTATTAGGTAATTTAATGTAAAAAGTGATCATACACACGTCCCGCAAATTAATTAATGATTTTAAATTGCCGAAGTCTATCATAACTTCAACAAAAGTTAAATAAATAGCTTTTTAAAGCTTAATTCAAAAATGGGTGTATCGACACGCTTAAATACCGTTGCCAATTGGATGAAGGGTGCCTAGGCAAATAACCAACATTCATTTACTATACGCTATACTAAAGACTTAATGCAGTTAGCTTTTAAACAAAAACAAACAAGGTAGCTAAAAGTATTATGCTAAAAGGACCAATCCCCCTAAAAGTCATTAAGACACAGCGACTTTTAATACGTCCAGTGCGCTCCACCGACGCGTCGCTTATGCATGAAGCAATGAAAGAAAGCTTTGAAGATCTAAAACGATGGATGCCTTGGGCACAATCTTTGGCATCCTTAAGAGACACAGAGATGTATTTGATGCATGGTGAAAAACTGTGGAACTCTCCAGCGCATGATGGCGTAGAACAACCGCTGCAAATTATGGATCCTACCAACCGTATTTATATCGGTGCAACGGGAATTAAGCCTGCGAATTTAGCCATTCCCAGTTTTGAAATTGGCTATTGGGTAAATCAACCTTATGGTGGTAAAGGGCTAATAACGGAAGCCATGAATGTTTTAACCCGCTATTTGTTTCATGTGCTAAAAGCCAAGCGTGTTGAAATCAATTGTGAAGAAGATAATGCTAAAAGTGCCCAAGTTGCCATTCGGTTAAATTATGATCTTGAAGGTAAGTTGCGGAATCATCGTTTTGATGCCAGTGGAAAAAAAGTGACAGATTCCATGATTTACTCTTGCATTGATATGCAGAAATTACCACCCATGCCTTACCATTGGGAATAAGATAAAGAGTAGGCATTGAAACCGCAATTTTATTTTTTTTCTTCTCGCTACGCCACTAAATTCCATATCGCTAACAGGCTCCTGGCTTTGGGGTGGCAAAATACCAATCCATCTGAAGCGTTATTCTCAGATACTAATTTGACGCTCAATGATGACGTATCCAAACATTTAGAATATAAACATTTACTCGCGCAACTTTTAACAAAATATAACTTAAACTTCTTGCCCAAAACTTACTGCATTGATGACGATAATTGCCAACAAGTCTTTGCTAAGATGATTTATGAAAATTACATGGTTGATCAAAAATATCATAAAAACATCGAAGGCTTGAAATGGATCTTGAAACCCTCCATGCTAAACAATGCTGATAATATTCATCTTTTTAATAATGTTGAGGAATTAAAAGCATATTATGCGAAATCTCAGCGTCTGGGTGGCTGGCATGTAATACAACGTTATATCACAAACCCCGCCTTAATAGATGGGCGTAAATATACATTTCGAGTAAGCGCTGTGGTGACGAACTATGCCGGTATTTTTTTTTACAAAAATGGCTATATTAATATTAGTCATTTTCCGTTTGCGCTTGATGGCTTTGTTAATAAAAAAATACATATTACAAACTATGTGTTGGATGGTGAATTCTCTCAAATTGAACAACGTCCAACGCAAAAAGTTGACAACTTTGCTGAAATTTATGCAAAAATGTGCCAAATGGTGGCAAGCATATTTAAAGCTTTGATAAAAGCTTATCCAAATTATTTAAAGCCAAGCAGCAATAAAATTTTTGAGATATTTGGCTTTGATTTTATGTTGGATGATAATGGCCGACTGTGGTTATTAGAAATCAATCAAGCACCTGATGCGCCTACTTTTGAAGAAAATAAATTAAATGATATTCTCTGGCAAGTATTTTGGCAAGATATTCTGGATGATTTTGTGTTACCCATTGCATTAAAAACCAAACAAGAACATCAATACCAACATTTTACTCAAATTTTGCCAGCAAAAAAGTGTTATTCTTTTTTAAGTGCTTTGTGGTCTCGATTTATTGGATAGTAGATCGAGAATATATACTCGTTCTACTATGAATTT
>JAFECR010000023.1:124889-167373 GCA_018242045.1 Pseudomonadota bacterium
GAAGCAATCCAGAAAATATCAAGATGTAATCTGGATTGCTTCGTCGCAGACTCCTCGCAATGACGGACTTGAAACTCCTAATTTTAAAGTGGATCGAGTATATTCTTCCCAATTTAAATTTAAACTGGGAAGAATATAACATGAGAAAGCTTATGTAGGACATTCTCAAAGAATTGGTTAAACCTCTCTGTCGATAAACCCAGCATGGTTGCAATTTGCGATTGAGAATGATGTTGTTGGTAACGTAGAATTAAAGCAGCTCTTTCTTTGGGCGCTAAGGATTGAAATGCCAATTTAAAAGGCGAGGAAAAAAGCTGGCTTTGTAGTAATAAATCGATTTGATGTGGCTGATAAGGCTTTTCATGAGTAATAAGGCCTTTGTTTGTTTTGACTTGGTGAGGCCAAGCAAGCATAGAGATATTTATTTTGCTTATCTGCGTCATGACATTCCCTCTTTCCATTTTGAATTTAGACTTTTGCCTGCGTTTACTCACCCCAGTCATGCACTAGCTAGTATGTGCACTTCTGGGATTCATGCGCTTGGCGCCTCACCTAAAATCAAAATGGCTCGAATATTAGATCAAGTTTGAGTAATGAATTAATTATAATAACTAAAAAACAGATCTGCTAAATGCTTACAATTCCAGTTTAACAATCACAAGCTAAATCATTTTGCAGTATTTACAGCAGGTGTATACTGTATAAAAGAAAAATAGTGTAAATACATGAACAGGCAGACGAAAGCTTATGAGCTTAATTACCAAAGATTTACCCATTGGCATTTTTGATTCAGGCATTGGTGGGTTAACCGTATTACGTGCTTTGCAGCAAGCATTACCGAATGAAAATTTCTTATACCTTGGAGATACAGCAAGGTTACCTTATGGTACCAAAAGTCCGCAAACCGTGAGAGATTACACTTTAAATGCCAATGAAATTTTGGTTGCCAGTGGCATCAAGTTATTGGTGGTTGCTTGTAATACTGCTTCGGCAGTGGCACTTGATGCCTTACAAGAAAAATTTCATCCTTTGCCTGTCATGGGTGTGATAAAATCTGGGGCACAAGCGTGCTTGGCTTTTCCTTCGCAAGGGCCCATTGTCGTTTTAGCAACTGAAAGCACTGCAAAATGGCATGCCTATCAAAAAACTTTATTGGAACTTGCGCCATTACAAGAAGTCATAGAGTGGCCATGTCAGTTATTAGTGGCTTTGGCAGAAGAAGGTTGGTGCCAAGGAGCCTTAGTTGATCAAATTATTTCAACCTTATTATCTCCCTTATTTAAGCAGTTGGGAGATATTAGCCCAGCTTGCTTTTTATTGGGCTGCACACATTTTCCCGTGCTAAGAGCGTCATTACAAAATGTATTAGGAACGATCCCGATTATTGATCCTGCTCATACTTTGGCAAGGCAAGTGATTGAACTATTATCGAGCCAAGATTTGTTGCGAACACAAGCTTCTTTGCCAAGCACACAATTTATGGCAACCGATGGCATAGAAAGGTTTGCTAGAGTTGCGCAAACCTTTTTAGGTGAGCCTATTTCATTACAATCCGTTGAATTGGTAACAGTTATTCCTCAACTGGTTACCAAACAAAAAAAGGCTGGATAACGCTTAACAAATTTTTAGAGGGGTTTATAGAAAAAGCTTTTTACGTATTTTAGGACACCGTTTAAATTCCAATTACTTTGGTTTTCTTCTAATACCCGTTTAGCATCTTCATCTAGATCTGGCTGTTCTTTTAGTTCATCTAAAAGCGTGTTAATTGCTTGATCTAAAGACCATCGCTGCGAAGCTTCTGGATGTGTCATGTTCACGATTAAACCCACTAAGCGAGATCTGCGATATAAGCCAAGCTGCTTTTCGAACATCACGCCAAGTGCATAAATGTCGGAACTAAAAGAAAATTTATGATCAGCGCGAACCTCAGGAGCCATAAAATCTTTAGTACCTTTGTAGTGATCAATAATAAAATTTTTGCCTTTTGGCAAAATCATTGAAATACCAAAATCAATGGCTTTGATTTTAATATTATTTTTTTCAATTCGAGCAACAAAGTTATCTGATTTTATGTCTGCATGTATAATTTTCTTAGAATGGAGCGTTTTTACAGCTTTACAGCAGGCAATGGCGCATATGAGTTTTTGATTGTAATTTAAAGACTTGATTTTATTTAACCCAATGCCTTCTTGTAGTTCCATGAGCGTGTAGGTTTTTACATTTGTTAATTTGTTAAGATGTTCTTTAGGGACAGGAAGCATTCTTTGCATTGTGCCATGATAATAATTTAAAAGCGTCATGATTTTATATTCATTTAATTCTTCATTAACCTTTTTGGCGCCTTCAACTTTGACAGCATATTTATTGCCGTCTTTATCTTGTCCTAATCTAACAACACCATAACCGCCTGTACCTAAAATACCTTCCACATTTTTATTCGCAAGTGCGATTAATTTATCTTTCACTTTAATGAAAGAATGCAGATTTTTATTTTGCTTTTTAAGTCGTTTAGCATCAGGGTTAGCCTCAAAGTATTTCTTTGCCGGGGTCCACTCATCATCATTAAATTGTAATGCTGATGTGCACTTGTTTTCATCTTTAGTCATTTTATTGACCCGTTATATTGGTTAGCAAGTGCACAAAGAATACTCTGAATTAGCTAATTGATCAACTAATTGTTGGCTAAATTTGGATTCTAAGGGATAGGCATAAATTTAAATGCCTATCCCTCAAAAGTTATTCCGGTAGGTAAAAAAGTAAAGCACCCGCCTTAAATTGCCATTTAACGTATCCCTAAAAATGGCTTATAGAAGAAGGGGGTTGCGTATTTTAACACATCGTTTAAATTCCATTTGGCTCCGGCTGCTTGAGTGTTGCCATCAGCTTGTATAGGCGTGTTTGCAGCTTGTTTAAAGCTTGCAGTAATGCTTGGCGCTTTTTTGGCTGTACTTG
Organism: Pseudomonadota bacterium; assembly: GCA_018242045.1. Classification (GTDB taxonomy): domain Bacteria; phylum Pseudomonadota; class Gammaproteobacteria; order Berkiellales; family Berkiellaceae; genus Berkiella. The sequence goes on from JAFECR010000023.1 coordinate 127,842, forward strand.
TAGCCTGCGTAGTAATGCTTGCAGCTGTTTTGGTAGTGCTTGCCGCTATTTTACTACTTTCTGGCTTGTTTAATTCAATTGTGAGTGCATGAATTACGTCATCTAAAGAACAACATCGGGCAGAAGGATTTTGATGGATAAGATTTGAATACAAATATGCTGGTAGCCCTAAGTCCTTTTTGAACATGATGCCAAGCGCGTAAATATCAGAACTAAAAGAAAATTTATTTTCTGAATCAATTTCTGGTGCGATGTAGCCAGGTGTGCCTGCCCATCCATCAATAATATAATTTTGGTTGTTTGGTAAAATCAAGGAAAAACCAAAATCAACAGCTTTAATGGTAATATCATTATTTTCAACTTTGGCCACAAAGTTTTCTGGTTTTATATCACAATGTATAATGCGTTTAAGGTGTAATTGTTTTATAGCTTGGCAGCAGGCAATGGCGCAGATGAGTTTTTGGGTATTGTTCAATCCTACAAGCACTTTGCTAAACTCAACACCTTCCTGTAATTCCAAGAGGGTATAGGTTTTTACATCAGTTGTTTCTTTAAGATATTTCTTAGGTGCACCAAGGTTTCTTTTCATCGTGCCGTGATAAAAATTTAAGAGCTTCATTGCTCTATATTCATGGCTTTGCTCATCAATGTCTTTCTTACCTTCAACTTTGACTGCATATTTATTGCCGTCTTTATCTTGCCCTAATTTAACAACACCAAAAGAGCCTTGACCTAAGATCCCTTCCACCTTTTTATTTGCAAGTGCGATTAATTTATTTTGGATCTTAACGAAAGAGTGTCCCTTATCTTTGTTTTTCTTCTTAAATCGATTTACATTAGGATTAGTCTTGAAATGATTATTGGCTGGGGCCCATTCATCACCTTCAAATTCTAATTGATTTTTTTTAATATCGGTTGTGCTTGGCATGGGTCGGTTCTCTTTGATTAAAGTCATTAAGAATATTTGCACAAAGCAAGCCAGACAACTAATTGCGGACAAAATGTGAATTTTAAGAGACAGGTGGTATTGAATAATACCTTTGCTGTTGCTTGAAGGTCCCTAGGCCCAAAGAAACAAGAATGGTTAGGGTAAAAAACAAGCATAGAAAAAGGGTTTCTGATTGCGCGATGGTATTTTGAAAAAGCTTTTCTTTGGGGAGTACTCCAGCCAAATAGATAATGGATATACCAAAAAGGGTGATGCAAGTTGGAATTTGTCCAAAATTAAGTGCATAGACACAAACGCTGATAAATAAAAAGAAAGCAACTAGGATTAAACTTTGAACAGGCATAATAAAAAAAAGACCATGGGCAATAATAAGTAACAAAGCGCATATCCACCATTTGCATGCTTTTTTATTAAAATAATTTTTGACAACAAAAGGATCGGATACTAAGCAAAGTGGCGTAAGGCATAAAATACCATTATATTCACCAAGCACAGCCAAGATCCAACGATACCATGAAAAATCACTATGAAATGTTTGAATAAAAAAAGCGATCACAAAAGCATGAAGTGCACAAAAAATGCCTAACAATAAAACAAATTTCAAAAAAATGCGCAAAGTGGGGATAGGAGCAACCGCGCCAATCCATTTTAAAGCGCTTTCTCTGGTTAACCATATTATTAAGGTAAACAGCAGCGCTTGTTGTAAGCTAAGTAAACTTGCATAGTTATTGGAGAAATAGCTCGCAAAAGTACCGACAAAAATGCTAAATAACATGGTGCGACCGCGTAAAAAAATCGCCGATAACGCAACACCACTGGCAGGCCAAATGGGTGAAAAAAAAGTATTAAGGATAACCAATTGTTGGCCACCGTAAATGATACAAGTGCATAGCAAAAATTCAGCTGTTCGTCTTGCTAAGATTAGACGAAAGTAATCACGATTAAAGCTATCAACCTTGGAGTGAAGCAGTTTTTTTGCTACAACATCCTTTTGAAATTTGTTTATACGATCTGCAAGAGACATAAATGATGTCCATAAAAATAAATGATGCGTTGTATCAAAGCTATTTAGCACGAGTTTATCAAGAGGTTCAAGGAGTGCAAGCGGCGTATACGACAAGTGAGTATGAAGCCTTTGTAAAAGAAGAGATCTGTGTCACCTATGGCGAATTACTCTATCCCAGCGTGAAAAAGATCATTTATGAAATGGCACTTGACGCACAAGATGTATTCTTGGATTTGGGATCGGGTATAGGCAAATGCGCGTTGCAGATCTTTATGCAAGCCAATGTCAATAAAGTGATTGCCATAGAAGGCGTTTCATTATTACATCAACAAGCTGTCAGTGTTTGTGAAAAAGTGAAAAGCGAGTTCCCCTTGTTTTGGGAAGCGGGGCGAGATTTGATATTGGATGAGGGTAATTTTTTACATGCAAATTGGCACAATGCCACCACCATTTATACCTGTTCTACCTGTTTCACGCAAACGCTTTTAGTTGCTATTGGCAATAAAATTAATCAATTTCCTCAGGTGAGGCAAGTTTTAAGCCTAAGGCCTTTACCCACTATCAATATCCCCTTGAGGAAAGTTTTTGGGGTTGAATGTAGTTGGGATTCAGCTTTGTGTTTTTTGTACCGCAATTGAGGTTAAGTTTAATTTCCATCGCTTGAGACACAATGCTGAAATAAACACTATCTGAGCCATACTCGATATGATAGCTAAAAAGGTGCTTTTACCCCAGCTTGGGATCAAAAGCGGTGTTAAATCTAAATGTAAGGCATTCAATATGAGCGGTAAAAGAAAGTATAAAATAAATAAATACAATGCGCAGGCCCCGAAAGCTTTTCTTGGATTTTTCCCAAAATTAAAAAAGTGAATCAAAGCAATATCTCTTATCAAGAACAAAGTAGACGTGAGCATTAAAATAGCAGGGGAAAAATACTCTGTTGATCCCTGTTGGTGCACGATCACCATGAATCCTGCCAAAATACTTAATACCAATGAAATAGGCCACCATGGTAATTGTTGTAAGCTTTCAAGCACATTTCTTTCATGAACACGCGCTAGAAAGTATTTGTAACGGATAAAAGTGATATCATCGATAAACAAAGCAAAATAGGTTAAAGCTTGAGCAACAAAAAAAGCAATGTATGAAGAGGCATTTTGCATCTGGTTTTGGACTTCTTTAGCGTAAGCAAGCAGAAAATCGATAGGGGGAGGTTCAAAAGAAACAAATCCAGAAAAATAGATCATGCAATAAAGGTTAAATAATAGCCAAGCCCAAGGAATATGGGGATATTGCAATTCTTTGCAAAAGGAGCGTTGCAATCCAAGAATGGCCCATCCTAAAAATAGAATAAGTGACGTAAAAGAAAAAGCCCCAATGTTAAAAAGGTGATTATGCCATGTAATCGTATGCCCAGTCAGCGTTGCATGAAAGAAGCTCGTTTTGGCTAATATCAGCCCAATAAATAATGCGAAAATAAAGTATTTAAAAGAGCGATTATTTTTTTCGCGTCGTGCAAGACTTAGCTTTTGCAAGCTTAATAACATGGCAAAAGCCTGGGTAAACAAGCCAGTAATCATCAGCAAGAGTATTTCATGAGAAACCGATAATGTTGAAGCAGACAATCCAAAAATAAAAAGAGGTGCTTGTTTGCTTTGATAAAAACTATAGAACAAAAAGCAAATGATAGCGCCATACCAACTAAAAGCGGTCGATCCGAATAATTTGCCCCAAGCCATTTGCCAAGGTGATATCGCAGATTGGCGTTGAAAATCCCAAGTATTGTTATTGACTTCTTCAATCACGGAATCAGAGGCGCGTTTAGTTCCCCAAAGGAAAATAAATAAACAAGCGAGTGTAAATGAAATATCCGCAGCGCCTTTGGCATGACGGGTTAAATAGAATAGGTAAACCAAAAGCAACACAACAATCGGCGCCATCAGCATTCGATGAAAAGTAAAATCTAGCCAAATATTGCGGCGAAACTCTGGGTTTGGCATTTTCTTATTCCTTGGCTTTGGCTTTGGCTTTTTGTTTAGTAATATCTAAATAAACATCTTGCATGCGTTGTTTTTGTTCTTGCACGCTGATGATCGGCAGTTGTTTTTCAATCAAGGTTTTGAGTAATTGTTGCTGAGATTGTTGGTTTCCTTGAAGTTCAAGGATGACTGTCTGTTTTTCATAAGATTTAACATTAACGTCGCTAAGCGATTGTATCACTGGCATATGTAAAGCGACGTCTTCAGAAAATTCAACTTTAAGCGTTATTTTGTTGTTGGTAGATTGGTGATCTGTTAAGCCACATTGTTTGACTAATAAGCCTTCATCTAACACAATCATGTGTGATGAATAGTCTTCTAACTCAGAAAGAATATGAGAAGAAACAATAATGGTCATTCCTTCTTTTTGAAGTTGAATAAGCATTTGCGAAAGGTGAAATCTTGCCTCGGGATCTAAGCCTGCAGAAGGTTCATCAAGCAACAGGATTTTTGGGCGATGAATCAGGGTTTGTGCTATGGCTAGCCTTTGACGTAAACCTCGAGATAACTTTCCTGCAGCCACATCACGGTATTCCCAGATATCAAGTCGCTTAGCTGTCTCTTTGACCTGCTTGTCAATGTTATCCTCACAATGATGACTCCAAGCAAAGAAAGTCAAATTTTGAGTTACAGTCAATTCATCGTATAAGCCATAGAAATCTGAAAGGTAGCTACATACTTCATGAATTTGGCGCGAGAAGCGATCTGTTTCCCAACCATCTATTTTGATACTACCATGCAAGGGACGATCAAGTGCTGCTAAGCATCGCAATAAAGTTGTTTTTCCAGCGCCATTGGGGCCTACTAGAGCCGTAATTGTATTTGGTGTTATGGTAAAAGATACGTGATCTAGGGCGCGCTTTCCTGGATAATCGAAGCAGAGATCTTTGACTTCAATCATTAGGATAAATCTTATTTAGTTATAAATCCTAGAAACATTATAGCGGATTATACCAGCGAGTGAAATAAGAGGAAAAGTTATATGGCTAATTCAAGGTTAAAACCAAAACTTTCTGCTATACAGTCGCTAAACTTCGCTAAAGTCAGTGCTTATTTTGCTGAAGATGTGAGCAAAGCCATCCTTGGTTTCATCCCTAATGGTTTAAATTTAATCTATGACTTCGTACTAAAATCACTTCCTGTTGTTGGTAAATATTTTGCCCATCCTTGGGCAGAGCAAGTATTGAAACTTTGTTTTGGGATCACCCTTGGACGCGGGCTGGCAGATGATATTGCATATCATATTTTTCGCCCTTCGGGGTTTGCCATAGGGCTTTTTTTAGGCGCCATGTTGCAAAAGAAGATAGCCTATCATGGGCAAATCGGAAAACTGCTATTTCGATTATCTGGCCAAACAGTAGGCGGAGCATTGCTTATTTTAATCGTGTTTACTATTGGCGTTAGGTGGATTGCTAATATTCATCTTGAAACCAAAGTTTACCTTTTGGTGACGTTGATAGGCGCTTTAATTGGTTTAATGGCAAAAGGCGTATTAATATTAGCGATTAATTCAGTAAATGCAGCCAATGTGGCGGTTATACGAAACAATGCTAAACGGGCTAAAGAATTAAATGGTAAATTAAAATTAGCGGCAAAACAAAAAGCCAAAAGCCTTATTTTGATGCAAGCACAAGATATTATACAACAAATGAATGGTCCACAATCTCAACAATTTTTGGAATCTTTTTTTGAACAAGCCTTTGATAATATTGCGATTAGCACCTTTCAAAAAATTGATCGTCATTTTAATTACTTAACCGATAGAGCTTGCCATGGAGATCTGAAGGCTTTGAATCGTATGCAAGATTTGGGCCTTCACTTAACAACAGCGGAAAACAAAAATGCTTTAGATAACATGGTAGAAAGAATATTCAACACGAGGGCTATTTTAAAGTTAAAGGATGATGTTGATACGATTTATGATAGATGGCAGTATGCTTATTTGCGCAATGAAACGGTTAATCAGGAATATAAGGGTTCCCATTTCCCTGAATAGCTTTAATTTTTCTATTTTTTTCGCGCTCCCAGGTGGTTGGTGGAAATTGTTGGTGCCATCGTAAATAACGTGAAATTTCATTTTCGTCTAAGCTGGTGCGATATGTATCTCTCATATAAAGGTAAGTTCTGGCAATGGCGCCAAGCCTATCTCCCAAAGTCATAATTATTTTATTTTTTTTATCAACTTCGAAAAGACATTGTTTGGAATGAGGATGGTTGACTATCTCAGCAAAAGCATATTGTCGGCGTTGTTTTTTAATGAGGATATTTTCTGGCACGAAATTGTGAAGATCTAAACTGGCGAAACGAAAATGACTGTCTATCTTTTGACAGCAACGCAATCCTTTAAAGCTCAAGCCTTGTTTATTAACGCACAATTTTTGATTAAAGCATTGCAAATTTTTGGCAATTTGCTGATAGGGAACAATAGCCATCCATTGTATGCTATTTGCATTAGGGCATTTTTGACAAGCACTGATAAGGTTTCCTACTTTATTAAAACGTTGTTCGCAAAAAAAAGTAAAAGGATGATGTTCATAGATCATCAGCAAGTGAGAAAAAACGGATTGTTTCGTCAATAATGGATTGGGCGCGATGGCATAAATTGTTTGATAATAAAGCAAAGCGATAATGCATAGCACTTTTAACATGGCTTAAGTTCAAATAAATAAATTGGCTTTATACAAAATAAAAGGCTATGCAGCAACTCTTTCCAATTTTAATTGATTGGAATTAATCATCTTGATTAGATTCACCCTCTTCTTCTTTGGTTTTTCGTGTTCCGCCATGATAAGGCGCAGCACGGGGACGCATAGAAGGTCTTGGGCCTCGTCGGATCTCTTCACCAAAGCCATGTTTTGAACCGCCGAATTTAGGTGCTTGCGGTATATTTTTTAAAAGGGAATTGACACTTGGTTTTGATATTTGCCATAAGTAACGTCCTGCAGGGGCAGCTTCAATGTGTTTTTGCAAATGACTTACTTGAATGGTTAAAACATCACAATGGGCATGATTGAGTAAATGATGCGCGGTTGATCCTAAGGAATGGGTATACCCACCTATGCCATGGCTGCCAACAACGATCAAATCGCATTGATGTTTTTGGCTAACATCTAAAATGGCATCTTGTGGTGAACCAATTCTAAGGGTTTGTTGGTTGAATGGAACATCAAGTTGTTCGCACAGCGCATTTAGACTTTTCATAGCCATTTCTTGAGCTTTATTCAGCGCAATTTCTCTATCAGCAAAATGAACCGTATAGGTCATTGGTGGTTCAATAACATGTAATACCATTAAATTCGCTTGGCAAGCATGGGTTAGTTTTTTCGCTTGGTGGCCGATATATAAACTTTGTGGGCCAAGATCAGTTGCTAAAATTATTCGTTGATAAACTGTTCCCACGTGATTGGTCCTGCCGTTACATGTTACTGAATCATAACCCATTTAATTTAAACCTGAAAGTATGATCAACCCGTTGTTTCATTTTTACCTATCACCAAATACCTTGGTTTTATATAATTTTAAGCGATTGAAAGCATTCGACTGCTTGAATCCATCAGCAAAAATGGCATAATGTAATTAGAGCTTCTTTCGTCGTAGCCCTTGTTCGTCGCAAGGGCTTTTTTATATCAGAAACAAAATTACCCCGCAAAATGAGCTGCTTATGCTTATAGTTTAACTACCCTAAACTCTTAGATAAACAACCAGCAAACTTTGCTAAATATTTAGACTAAACTATTAGGACGTGAAAAGTGGCCCCCAACAATGGGCTATAGTAAGTCATTTAATTTTTAGGTATGCTGAATAAATACTGCTTCAGTATATTATGCGAGGTTTTATGAACGCAGTAAAAAACTTACAAAAAATTGTAACTACTATCGCAGTAGGTTTATTTGTAGGGTCAGTTTTTGCTCAAGCAGCAAAAAATCAACCAGTACTGCCACAATCGCAGATGAGCGTAAAGCTTAAATCATTAGAAGTGATCAAAACCCAAGAAAAAGGAGGGGATGAGCTTTTTATTAGCATCACGGAATTTCCACTAGGGAAATCTTCAGCCCATTATCAGATCCCAAGCCCGCCGAGTCATTGGCTTTCAAAATATTTAAATAATGTGAAAGATGTAGTGATCTGGAAAAAACAATCAAATCAATGTGAGCCTTTAAATTTGCTAATAACCTTAGTCGAAGAGGATTATGCACCTTGGAATTTAGATGATTCCTTAGGCTCGGTTGAATTAAAAATAACGTGCGTGGGCGGCAAAGCGGTTGAGCAATGGACCATACCTGACAAAGATGCCACAAGGGTTCTTAACGGCCAAGATAATGCATTTATCTTTAATAAAGATAACGCACAATACAAAGCAGTTTTTCAATTAGAATAACTAACTTCAGTAATTTTCCCTAAATTCAAAGTGGAAAGAGTTATACTCGTACCAGTTTAAATTTAGGCGAGGCGCCAAGCGAGCGAATCCCCAGGAATGCACATATTAGTGCATGACTGGGGTGAGTAAGCGCAGGCAACAAAGCATAAGTGTAAACTGGGAAGAGTATACTGTGTCATTTGCGCTATGAGCGTTAGATCCTACACTAAAAATATCCAATGAATATACTGTGCGAAAATTAACTATGTTAAAACCCAAACGAAATTATTTAGATGCCTTTGTTACGTTTTTTGTGCAGCGTAAAAAGTTGAAAAGCTTGAAATATAAAAAATTGGGCAGCATAGATGAAAACCAACCTATGGGTGAAGCTGAATTAATAGAGAAAGATCTAAGGCAATTTAAGCAAGCTTTAGCAAAGCTTAAATTGTATCACAAAGACAGAAAACTTATGCTTGAGATATTTGATGAAAGTCTTTATTACCATCCGCTTTTAAAACATTCCAGCAAACTAATCCAGCAGTTATGTTTTGATCTCTTTAAAAATGAAGGATTCGAGCAACCTTCTGTATTACATGACAACGTTCTACCTGAGATTCATACGCTATCTAGTAAGCTATCGACGTACTGTCAGAAAATAGTGCATGATTTTTCTGGTGCTTATCTTGAGTTAAGCAAATTAAGAGATTTATTTACAGAGCAAAAAAACTTGTCTCAAAATTATGTTCAGCCTTTAGGTAAAGTATTTTTAACAACCGAACAAACTTTGTTGAAAACACCAGCATATTCAAGCTCGATAAGCCAAACGTTGCAACAACTTCATGAAATTCAGACAGTGCTTTCACACTTAAAGACATTGATGACTCGATTAATAGCACCTTCGGGCGAAAAGCAAAATATTATCTTTGATAATTATCAAGAGATTATTGCTTTGTTAAGCAGAATTACCAATGCATTGTCGGATAATAAATTAAAACTTCAAGATGTATTAACCCATTTTGAAGATACCCATATAAGCAGCAAGCAAGTCAAAGATCATCTTAATGCGAGTTTGCATGCTCGCATTGGCATGGAACAAGCCACCAAACGTGGTTATCAATTGAGTAATGCTGCTTATGATAATTTTCAAGTGATTCAAGATAGAATGGATCAATTGCAAGCATTCGTAAAAGAAATACAACATAAATCTTCGTTGGCAGTAGCATGTTGGTATCCCATTGCAACAACGTCTGAAATGAATGAACAGAAGAAAAAAGCGGAAGACGTTTTATTTGAAGAATTCATTACTTAAGCTCGTTTTTCCCTTCCCAAGGGTAGCCACTCAATGCTATAAACTGAAATATCTTTATCAAGCCTCAATATAAGTTATTTATTTAGCATTTATATGATAATTGATCTGCAATCAGGATTAGTAAAAAATATTCCATACTTTCCTTCACCTAACTTCAATGAACGTCCTGCTAATCAAGTCATTGATTTGTTAGTTATCCATAATATTAGTCTGCCACCAGGTGAATTTGGTGGTGATCATGTGAAAGCCTTTTTTCATAATAAATTAGACATACAAAGTCATCCTTATTTTAAAGAAATCGCAAACTTAAAAGTTTCTAGCCATCTATTTATTAGAAGGACAGGCGATATTTTGCAATTTGTCCCACTTACTAAGCGTGCTTGGCATGCAGGTGAATCAACCTTTAAAGGCAGGAAAAATTGTAATGACTATTCCATTGGTATTGAACTGGAAGGTACAGATAAGATCCCTTATACTGCATTGCAGTATGAGAAGCTTACCCAAATTACAGTTGCGATCATGCAGTGCTTTCCACATATTACACCCGATAAGATAGTCGGTCATAGTGACATTGCACCGAGCCGTAAAACTGATCCAGGTGCAGCTTTTGATTGGCAACAGTATATGAGTTTAGTTGATAAAATAACTATGAATTATCAATTGAAATAGTCTTAAAGCTAGGTCGTGTTATAATTTGCCTGATTTAAAATTTTTATACTCTATTTTCAATAAGGAATTGGCAAATGGTAGATCCCACTCTCGATGAGGATCCTGAAGAAACTCGTGAATGGGTGCAAGCTTTAGGCTCGGTGATTCAAAACGAAGGGCCACAGCGGGCAAAATACCTACTTGAAGTCCTTGCCAATAAAGCCAAAGAAAATAATATCTCTTCTGAGCTACAAACTAGGACAGGATATTGCAACACTATCCCAGTGAGTGAAGAACCTTCTCTACCTGGGGATCCTGAGATGGAGCATCGAATTCGAGCACTGATACGCTGGAATGCGATGGCGATGGTTGTTAGAGCGCAAGAGATTGATAGTACGCTTGGCGGCCATATTGGTACTTTTGCCTCATCAGCAACACTATATGATGTGGGGTTTAATCATTTTTGGCGCGGCTTAGACAGCCCTTGCGGGGGTGATTTAATTTATATTCAAGGCCACACTTCTCCCGGTATCTATGCGCGTAGCTTTTTACAAGGCGACATCTCGGAAGATCAACTTGTTCATTTTAGAAGAGAAGTAAATCACAAAGGAGTTTCTTCTTATCCTCATCCTTGGTTGATGCCTGAATATTGGCAATTTCCAACCGTTTCTATGGGCTTAGGACCATTGCAAGCGGTTTACCAAGCGCGCTTTATGAAATATATGGAAGACAGAGAGATATTGCCAAAATCTGATCGTAAAGTTTGGTGTTTTTGTGGTGACGGTGAAATGGATGAACCTGAATCCTTAGCGGGTTTGTCATTGGCAGGCAGAGAAAAATTAGATAATTTAATTTTTGTAATCAATTGTAATTTACAAAGACTCGATGGCCCAGTAAGAGGCAATGGTAAAATTATTCAAGAGCTAGAAGGCGCTTTTCTAGGGGCGGGCTGGAATGTCATCAAGGTCATTTGGGGTAACCATTGGGATCCTTTGTTCGCAGCTGATAAAAGCGGTTTATTGTTAAAACGTATGGAAGAAGCGGTAGATGGCGATTATCAAAATTATAAAGCCAAGGGCGGTGCTTATACTCGTGAACACTTTTTTGGTAAATATCCAGAATTAGCCAAATTGGTTGCAAACATGTCAGATGAAGATATTTGGCGTTTAAATCGAGGCGGTCATGATCCTAAAAAAGTATTTGCAGCATATCAAAAAGCGGTGAACCACAAAGGTCAGCCTACTGTGATTTTAGCAAAAACAATAAAAGGTTATGGGCTTGGTACTGCAGGTGAAGCACTTAATATTGCTCACAACACCAAGAAATTAGGTCATGAAGAATTGATGATCTTTAGAGATAGATTCCATATTCCTGTGACCGATGAAATGGTGGAAAAAGTATCATTTTATAAACCAGATGATAAAAGCCCTGAAATTCAATATCTCAAAAAATGTCGAGCACAACTTGGGGGCGCTTTACCTAAACGTCGTACCAAAGCAACGCATGCACCGCTGCTTATGCCTGAATTAGCTGCTTTTGATGCCCAATTGCAAGCAACAGGCGATAGGGAAATATCAACCACGATGGCGTTTGTGCGCATTTTGTCCACTTTAGTTAAAGATAAAAATATTGGCAAATTCATAGTGCCTATTGTTCCTGATGAGGCACGCACTTTTGGGATGGAAGGTTTATTCAGACAAATTGGTATTTACGCTTCAGAAGGGCAAAAATATAAGCCGGTAGACGCAGATCAAGTCATGTATTACCGTGAAGCTAAAAATGGCCAAATTTTGGAAGAAGGTATCAATGAAGCAGGATCATTTTGTTCGTGGATAGCAGCAGGAACATCATATAGCACTTATAATCAAACGATGATCCCATTTTATATTTATTATTCTATGTTTGGTTTTCAGCGAATTGGAGACTTTGCTTGGGGTGCTGGAGACTCAAGAACTAAAGGCTTTTTGCTGGGGGGAACTTCCGGTAGAACGACCCTCAATGGAGAAGGATTGCAACATCAAGATGGGCATAGTCATATTTTAGCCAGCACTATTCCAAATTGTGTGAGTTATGATCCCACCTTTGCCTATGAGCTTGCGGTCATTATTCATCATGGTCTTGAACGCATGTATACAAAAAATGAAGATGTTTATTTTTATATTACCTTGATGAACGAAAATTATACACATCCTGCAATGCCAAAAGATTCACAAGAAGGCATTATCAAAGGAATGTATATGCTGCAAAAGGCTGCAAAGGAAGATAAATTACATGTGCAGCTTATGGGGAGTGGCACAATTTTACGTGAAGTCATCGCAGCCGTTGAAATTTTAAAGGAATATCATATTAGTGCGGATGTATGGAGTGTTACCAGTTTTAATGAATTACGCAAGGAAGCTTTGCAAGTTGATCGTTGGAATCTGATGCATCCCATGGAAGCAAAACGTAAAAGCTACTTGCAAACACTACTTGAACCAACAAAGGGGCCGATTATAGCAGCAACTGACTACATGAAGTTGATGGCCGAACAATTATCACCTTATATTCAGCGAAGCTATCTTTGCTTAGGTACAGATGGATTTGGTCGCAGTGATACACGAGAAATGCTGCGGCATCATTTTGAAGTTGATAAATATTATATCGCTTATACGGCTATTAAAGCGTTAGTTGATGATGGTGCTTTATCAAGTGATATTGCAAAAGCAGCACTCGCTAAATTTAACATTAATCCGGAGAAACCTTCTCCAGTAACTCTTTAATGAATAAGAATGGAGTCATGTTTTGACCACACTCAAAGAAGTAAGCGTACCTGATATTGGCAATTATACGGATGTCGAAGTCATTGAAGTGGCTGTTAAGCCTGGTGCCAAAGTTAAGGCAGAAGATTCATTAATCACGCTTGAGACTGAAAAAGCTTCGATGGAGGTGCCTTCTCCCTATACAGGCACTGTCAAAGAAATGAAAATTAAAGTGGGCGACAAGGTTTCTCAAGGTACTTTAATTGCGTTAATTGAATCTGAAGTTCAAGCAGATCAACAAGAGAGCACACAACCTGCTGAATCAGAAAATGCCAGCAAACAAGCACCATTAGTGCAAGACGAGCTCATGACTATCAAAGTGCCAGATACCGGCGCTGCAAAACAAGTTGAAATCATCGAAATTTCTGTAAAACCTGGCGATGTTATCCAAGCTGAAGACACGCTTATCACTTTAGAAAGTGAGAAGGCAAGCATGGATATACCTTCTCCACATGCAGGTAAAGTAGAAACTGTCTTGGTAAAAGTCGGTGATAAAGTGAATGAAGGCGACGCTATTGTTACTATGACAGTAAGCGCGCAAAAAGAGGGTAAAGTACAGCAAGAATCACCTCAAGCCTCATCCTCAGCTTTACCTTCACAAACGCAAGTCAGCAAAACGATTACAAAACCGTTAAAAGATTTCTCACAAGTGCATGCCGGGCCTGCGACACGACGATTAGCAAGAGAGCTTGGTGTTGATTTGACTGTTGTTCAAGGCACTGGGCATCGCAACAGAGTCACACTTAAAGATGTGCAAGAATATGTTAAAGGCGTTATGCAAAATGCCCAAAGTGGTGCATTTGTGGAAAAAGCGCCTGAAATTGATTTTAGCCAATTTGGTGATATCGAAGTTAAGCCCTTAAGTCGAATTAAGAAATGGACAGCAAAAAATTTATCTAGAAACTGGTTAACGATTCCACATGTGACTCAATTTGAGGAAGCCGACGTGACGGAATTGGAGATCTTTCGTCAAGAAAATCAAGAAGCTGCTATTGCTCAAGGCACGAAACTGACGCCACTTCCTTTTATCATTATGGCTTGTATCTCTGCTTTAAAGACTTACCCTCAGTTCAATGCTTCCTTAGCGGCAAATGGATCAGATATTATTTTAAAACAATATTTTCATATTGGCGTTGCTGTCGATACACCTAATGGCTTGATGGTGCCTGTGATTAAGCATGCCGATAAGAAAAGTTTATACGATATTGCTAAAGAATTGGGAGAATTGAGTGCTTTAGCTAAAGAAGGCAAAATAAAAGCAGAGCAAATGCAGGGCAGCTCGTTTACTATTTCTAGTTTAGGGGGAATTGGTGGCACAGCGTTTACACCCATTATCAATGCGCCCGATCTTGCTATTCTAGGGGTTTCTAAAGTACAAATTAAACCTCAATATGTTCATGATCAATTTATTCCTCGCAAAATGTTACCCTTAAGCCTATCTTATGACCATCGGGTGATTGATGGGGTAGAAGGTGCAAGGTTTGCTGCCCATATTGCAGCTCAGTTACAAGATATTCGAAAATTATTACTCTAAATGATTGGAGCTAACATGACAGATAATATAAAAGCAAAGGTCGTGGTTTTAGGGAGTGGTCCAGGGGGGTATGCTGCTGCATTTAGAGCCGCTGATTTAATGGGAGAAGGCGTCGTTTTGGTAGAACGTTATGAAAATTTGGGTGGTGTATGCTTAAATGTGGGTTGTATTCCCTCTAAAGCATTATTACATACTGCTGCTATTTTAAACGAAGCTAAAGCAATGGCTAGTCATGGAATTGAATTTAATCCACCAAAGATAAATTTAGATAAAGTGCGTGGCTTTAAAGATGGCGTTGTGAAGCGTTTAACTGGTGGCATCAAGCAAATGGCCAAGTTTCGCAAAGTGGTTGTGGTGCAAGGTGAAGGTAAATTTACGACTTCAAATACGCTGCAGGTACAAGGAGAAAAAAACACCACCATCACATTTGATTATGCCATTATTGCAGCAGGTTCTTCTCCTATCAGTTTGCCTTTTTTACCAAAAGATCCTCGTGTGATAGATTCAACAGGGGCTTTGGCTATGGAGAATATTCCCAAACGGCTGTTGGTGATTGGGGGTGGCATTATTGGTATGGAAATGGCAACAGTTTATGAAGCTTTGGGTTCTAGAGTCAATGTTGTTGAGTTAACAGATTTTATTTTGCCTGGTGCAGATAAAGATATTGCAACCCCACTTTATAAATTTGTGCAACCTAAATACGAGAGCATTATGCTTGGCACCAAGGTGGTGGCAGGGGAAGCTAAAAAAGATGGCATTTGGATAACCTTTGAAGGAAAAGCAGCACCTAAAGATCCTCAGTGCTACGACAAAGTGTTGGTTGCGGTTGGTCGTACACCTAATGGCAAATTAATCGATGCTCATCTTGCAGGTATTAACGTTGATAATCGCGGTTTTATTGCTGTTGATAAGCAACAACGTACCAATGTACCTCATATTTTTGCGATAGGGGATATTGTTGGCCAACCCATGCTAGCGCATAAAGCGACGGCAGAAGGCCGTGTGGCAGCCGAAGTTATTGCAGGCAAAAAGCATTATTTTGAACCTAAATGTATTGGCAGCATTGCTTATACTGATCCTGAAGTGGCTTGGGTGGGGATCACAGAAGAACAAGCTAAGGCGCAAGGTATTAACTATGGTAAAGGCGTTTTTCCATGGTTAGCAAGTGGACGCGCTTTAGGTTTAGGTCGAGAAGAAGGGATCACCAAATTGATCTTTGATAAGGAAACGCATCGTTTGCTGGGTGCTGGCTTTGTCGGACCTCATGCGGGGGACTTAATTGCCGAAGTAAGCTTAGCGATAGAAATGGGTTGTGTGGCTGAAGATATAGCTTTAACGATACATCCTCATCCTACCTTGTCAGAGTCCGTTGCTGTTGCAGCTGAATTGTTTGAAGGCTCAGCAACCGATATGATAAACAAAAAAAGTCCATAATACACTCCAAGAGTAGGCCAAGTTAACGCTAACACGGTTGGTTAACTTGGCTTTTGACTTAAAAATTCCAAAGCCAAAGGATTGGTAAATGCGCAATGCAGAATTTGAATATCCCAGGGACACCCTTCGTCAAACTATAGATAAATACTACCTTCTCGATGAAACACAATATATTCAACAGATATTGCCAGAGGCAGAGATCTCAAAACCATTAGTGGATAAAATTCAAGCCAAGGCAGCCATGCTTGTTACGCAAGTGCGAGAAAATAGAAAATCCTATGGCTTAGATGCTTTTTTATCTCAATACGATCTAACTAACGAAGAAGGGATCGCTTTGATGTGCTTAGCAGAGAGTTTGCTGCGCATTCCTGATAAAAACACCATTGATAAATTAATTAAAGACAAACTAACCAAAGGAAATTGGCAATCACATCTTGGTCATAGTCCGTCGTTATTTGTTAACCTGGCGACCAGGGCTTTGATGTTGATGAGTGCATTAAAGAAGCTTGCCAATAAAGGTCCAGAGCCAATTGTACGGGCAGCTGTTTTGCAAATGATGAAAATTTTAGGCCGACAATTTGTCATGGGACGCTCCATTGAAAGTGCCCTTAAACGCGCATCAAGCAATTCCTTTAAAGGATATCAATTTTCTTTTGATATGTTAGGAGAAAGGGCGCTGACAGCGAATGATGCGCAAACATACTTAAAGGCATATCAACATGCCATCACTGTTTTAGGTAATCATGGTAATAAAACACAACAGTTGATAGATAGACCGAGCATTTCTGTTAAATTATCTGCGCTGCATCCGCGCTATGTTATGGCGAAACGTGCAAGATTGCTTGAAGAATTATTACCTTCACTTAAAGCGTTGATTCAACAAGCTAAAGAAGCCAATATAGGGTTTACGATTGATGCAGAAGAAGCAGATCTTTTAGAAATTAATTTAGATCTGGTTGATGAAGTATTAAAGAGTGGTCTTGTTAAAAATTGGGCAGGCTTTGGGGTTGCTGTTCAGGCATATCAAAAAAGAGCATCTGCTGTATTAGATTGGATAATTGCAAGTGCAAGACAATACCAATCAGGCATGATGATCCGCTTAGTAAAAGGAGCCTATTGGGATGCTGAAATTAAACTAGCGCAGATCCAAGGATTGTCGGGTTTTCCTGTTTTTACTCGCAAAATAAATACCGATCTGAATTATATCGTGTGTGCGAAGAAATTATTGGCAGCAACAGATATCATCACCCCTCAGTTTGCTACCCACAATGCATTTTCAGTTGCCACGCTTTTGACGCTTGCCAAAGAAAGTGGGGTCGTGCATTTTGAATTTCAATGTTTACATGGCATGGGTCGAGCGCTATATGATCCTTTAGTTAAAAATCAAGAGATCCGCTGTCGAATTTATGCCCCTGTTGGCACATATGAAGATTTACTTGCGTATTTAGTAAGACGTTTGCTAGAAAACGGCGCAAATACTTCTTTTGTCAATCGAATGGGTAATGATAAATTGAGTGTGGCACAAATGATAGCCTCCCCAATTGAAAAGGTAAAGTCATTATCTATGATACCACACCCTGCCATTCCTTTACCTTGTGACTTGTATTCTGATCGCAATAATTCTCAAGGGATCAACTTTAGTTCGCCACAAAAATTCATGCCACTGGTTAAAGAGATTGAACAATTTTCTAATCAAACATATGAAGTTTGGCCAACGGTGTATGATAAAGAGCAGTCATTCACTGAACGTACCTCACCCATTTCTCAACAACACTACTTAGGAAGGCTTGTTGAGGCAAATACTGAAATGATTGAAAAAACTTTACAAAATGCTGAAAAGGCATTTGAACATTATAAACATATACGCGCGACAGAACGTGCTAACTTTTTGCACAATATGGCGCAATTGTTAGAAAAACATCGGGCACAATTAATGAGTTTGCTTATTTATGAAGGCGGTAAAACCATGATTGATGCTCAAAGTGAGTTAAGAGAAGCCATCGATTATTGTTATTATTATGCGTTGCAAGCAATAAAATTATTTGAAAACCCTCAACTGTTGCAAGGACCAACTGGCGAAAGCAATCAATTGAGTTTGCATGGGCGAGGAACAGTCGTTTGTATTAGTCCCTGGAATTTTCCATTGGCTATCTTTTTAGGTCAAATTACGGCAAGTTTAGCGGCTGGCAATTGTGTGATAGCAAAGCCTGCCAGTCAAACACCGCTTATTGCAGCTTTTGCCATTAAATTGCTTCACGAAGCTGGTTTTGCAAATGAGGTTGTACAATTTTTACCAGGCAGCGGCCATGTTGTTGGCAATGCTTTAGTCAAAGATCCTCGTGTCAAAGGCGTTGTATTTACTGGTTCAACTCAAACGGCTCACGAAATTAATTTGGAATTGGCCCCAAAGGGGGCCATTGTCCCGTTTATTGCTGAGACAGGCGGACAAAATGCCATGATTGTGGATTCAAGTGCCTTGTCAGAACAAGTGACACAAGATGTAATCATTTCTGCCTTTAATAGTGCAGGGCAGCGTTGTTCGGCTTTGCGTGTTTTGTTCATCCAGGAGGATGTTGCCGATAAGTTTTTAAGCATGATTCAAGGTGCCATGGCTGAGCTTAAGGTAGGACATCCAGCACAGCTTTCAACGGATGTTGGCCCGCTTATCGATAAAGCAGCTAAATCACAATTAGACAAACATGTTTGCCAGATGAAAATTCAAGCTAAATTGCTTTATGAAGTGCCTTTACCCCTAGACTGTCAGGAAGGGGCTTTTTTTGGACCTTGTTTATTTGAGATAGCGTCATTAGATCTATTAAAAGAAGAAGTTTTTGGCCCAATCTTGCACGTGATTCGTTATAAAGAATCAAATTTGGATGATGTGATTGCGCAAATTAACCGAACAGGTTATGGTTTAACGCTTGGGATCCACAGTCGGATTGATGAAACGGTTGAATATATTGTTGCTCGTGTTAACGTAGGTAATATCTATGTCAATCGCAATATGATTGGCGCCGTTGTTGGTGTTCAACCTTTTGGTGGTGAAGGGCTTTCGGGCACTGGACCTAAAGCAGGGGGGCCTTATTACTTGCCGCGTTTGGCTCTTGAAAGAACACTTTCGATTAACACCGCAGCCACAGGCGCAAATGCTTCATTATTAGCGTTAGCTGAAGAAGATTAATTTGATTACGTCACAACATGTCCTTTTATAGTTTTTTCAAAGCTTGTGTATATACTTAAAGAATCCCACTTTTGATTTGAAAAGTTATCATACTTTGGATGTAGGTCATGTTTAATAAGAATGTATTAGGCAAAATTGCCGTTATATCGGTAGCATTTTTCTTCATGATTGCTAATCAATTATTAAGTGCCAAGTCTATGTCAGAACCATTAGAACCAGATGAACCTATCAATATACCGATACTTGTATTGGATGAAGAAACAGGGTCAAAGATCCCAAAAAGATTTCGAACGAGTCTTGGTGATTTTAAAGAAACCCAAGAAGCACAGCCTTCAAAGCAAGGCTTAGATAAATTGCAAATAGCAGGCAGCGCTCAGTTTTCTAAGGAAACCCTAGAGGAGGCATTAAAAGCGCTTAAAGGCCCAGTTTGGATAATCGATTTGCGCAAGGAATCTCATGGATTTGTAAATGGGCTACCAATAAGCTGGTACAGTGCTAAAAATCAAAGTAACGTTGAGGAAAGTGATGACAACATTCAGCGTCAAGAATCGATGTTATTTAGCGATATTAAGCGCCAAGGTGCCATCTTAGTATCTGAAATATTAGAAAAAAGACGCGGTATTATCACTAAAACACGCCCGATTGATCTTAAAGTAGAATCAACCAATACAGAATTTTCTTTAATGAATAAATTAAATTTAGGCTATATTCGAATTGGGGTTTTAGATCACCATCGCCCTAGTGATAATGCAGTAGATACGTTTATTGATTTTACTCAAAAATTACCACCTGAAGGTTGGCTATATTTTCATTGTCGTGGTGGTGCAGGGCGAACCACTACTTTTATGATTATGTATGATATCCTAAAAAATGGAAAAAAAGTTTCTCTAAATGATATTGTTCAACGCCAGTATCTATTGGGCGGTAGTAAAGTGTTTGATCCCTCCGATGATCCAAATGATGCTTGGAAAAGAGCGGCTGCTATTGAAAGAAAGCAGTTTATAGAAAAATTTTATAAATTTGTTAACGATCCTAAAGGATATCAGCATCAAACTTGGAGCCAATGGGCAGCTTTTCATTAAACTTCTATTAATAATGCATTTTTCGCCATATTTTCTAAAGCTTTAGGGCATAATTGTGCAATGTGTTTTTTAATCTGATTAATATCTTCAATGGGTTGTTTGTTTTCATCTAAAGCCAATAGCTTTTTTTCCTGAATTTGTTTTTCTAAAACAGCTTCAAGTGCATGAATGTCATGGGTGCCATCTAAGTGTTCTAAAAGTGTTTTGGTTAACGGATCTAACCCGACCGGTTCATGACGTCTGTTGGTAACAAAATTCTGCTGCTTTGCTTGATACCTCGCCAGTGGACAAGCGATAGGCTTTTCCTTAACTTCAAGCGTATAAATACTAGGATAGCTATAAAGATTAACAATACCAGCAAAAACCGCTCGCAATAAATTTAAAGATTCATTCAAGTGTTTTTTGATAAATGCCATATCATTGTTATTACTTCTTTGGGCTAATTTGGAGCACAATTCGTTGTAATGAATGGGTTTGTAACGATTTTCATGTAAAATCAAAAGCGCAAGTTGAGATAATTGGTTTTGTGCCTTAAGAGAAAGCGTGCCATGCGTGAAAATAATTTCTTTACCTTCTTGAATGCTTGCTTCATTAAAATTCGGGTTGTTTGGCGTTCCCATCAGTTGAAGGTAGAATTGTTCAACATCCTCTGTTTTCAAAGCACGATTCACTTTAAGTGCTTGATGGCATAATAAAGTGCTTCTAAAACGTTGATTGCGAATAAAGTCCATATATTGACCGCTAACAATAATATTATTGATTTTATTCAGCTCTTTGGAAAATTGGGGGGGTAAATTGTCAGTAAACATCGTAGCTAAGAACGCATCAGATAAGTAAGACAATTGTTGCTTATTAGCCGCTTCCATAAATTGATAAAAATAAACTGGTTGATTAAAGGAAGATAAATGATCATGTAAGAGATAACTATCCGGTTGTTTTGACAATAAATTAATTTCACCTTTTAAAAATTCAGCGTAAGGAGATTTATCATCTTGTAAGCCATCCGTTATAAATTTTAATAATGTCCGAGCTTGCTGAGCTTTTGCACTTGGATCAGAAATATTCTTTGTATGCCAGGACATCATTTCTCTAACACTGTTAACCATATTCCAGCCAGGATAGGTATTATAACTAATATAGGCGATCCCATTGGTAGCTAGGTTGTCATGACAAATTTGCAATATCTTTTCGCGCACAGCGGTATCGACCCAGGAATAAACACCATGGCAAATGATATAATCATATTTGTCTGGGACGTTAAAATTACTGATAGATTGATGGAGAATATTAATATTAGTAAGACTTAAGGCTTTAATATCTTTAAGCCCCATAGCAACTTGTTTTTCTGAAAGATCAATCCCCAAAAATTCTGCAGTTGGAAAATGAAAAGCCATTGGTATTAGATTACCACCGCTGGCACAGCCGAGTTCAAGTACTTTAGCAGTTTCTACTGCTTTGGGCTGTAAATTAAAAAGCTTGGCTAAAGTGAAAAGATGGGTTGGATGAGTGTGACTAAATGGAAAGCTTAAATACGGATAGGCATTATATTCTGCTTCTAAGAGATCGACTGTTGTTACCGTTGTTTGTGTTGTCATTGGAGTGATAGATGAGTCTGCCATGGGAACCTCAAATTTAAGGTATTAACTTAATCTTAATATAATATTAATGCCAACCGTTCAGTGTAGTTACTACTATAGTAGCTGCAAGCTTCATTAACAATAAATTTAAAATGATAGTTAACAAACAAACTAAGGGGTGATAAAATAATGCATAGATAGTAAATAAAATTACAGATGTTGTATTTACATCGAGTGACTCAGATATGGCAACACACAGCACAACAATAAAAATGACGGCAAAGCCACTGGTTAAGAAGGATGACAAGAAACTGGATGAAATAGTTTCTGGGGTAGATAATTACCTCTTCAATTTTGGACAGAACAGAATTTTTTTAACAATGGGCAGATCCTATTTTCAACGCTGTTGTCGAAGCTGGAGCAAAGTCACTATACATCTTGATAAATTCCTACAAGATCCTCGCGCGAATTATTCCATGTTAATGATTACCTTAGAACATGAAATCAAGAAATTTCCACAACAATCCTTTTATGCCAAACAACTAAAATCTTTAGCAAGACTCGTTTCTAAAGGTCCTAATTTTTCAATTACTCAGATTACCCATTAAGGCTTTCTTTTGCCGTTTGACCTCATCAAGTAGCACAGAATTATTGCTTCTAAGACTTTGCCCTGCCTTGTAGGCAAGTTGATGGGTGTAGGTTGAAGAATTTGAAAAAGATCCTAACCAGGTAACAAAGGTTTTAGATTCTAAACCTACTTCAAGTGCTGTTAATTCATTGATATCTGTTATACGATGAATGGCATCAATATTATCATATCGAGATATGATATCATTCGTTTTCTCTGCTGATTTAGCATCATATTTTATATTTGTAGTCGACATCGAGCGTACGATGGTGGTGATATAATGAGCCGACATTTGCTTAAAGTTGGGTAGCCAATACTTGGGATTTATAGCAGAGCTATTTGAAGTTTGATCTAAATTATTTACTGATAATTGTTTTGGATGTAACGCTAACAGATTTTTCAAGGTTGCAGCTAATTTGCGCTTACTCGGATGAAAAGGCAAAATGGTGCTTTCTAAAAAGTTCAATTTTTCTGCTGTTTTATCCTGAAGCCATACTAAATTTTCGCATTCTCCAACCAGAAGATTGACCTCTGCTGCAATAAATTTGATTTGTTCAAGCTGTATAGCGTAATCACTATTTAACATGGTTGGTCTTGCCTGGTGATAAGGAATTGCGTTAAGGGTTTCAATCCACAAGTTAGTTGGTAATGGATTTTGGCGCAATATTGCTGCTTCCTCTTGAGTAATCAGAACTTGAACTACAGCATTTCCTTTAAGTTGATTTAGTACAAAAATACTTGGCTTTTTTAATATACTTAAAAAATGAATTGACATGCTGATAACAGTATTATAAAAATTTTCACTCACCAATATATTAGGTGAAAATTGCCATTTTCGATTACTATAAGATTGTTGAACTAACCATTCTAAGGAATAACAGCAAACAATTTTTGATGTTTTAGGATCCCATTTACTCCAATCTTTGATAATAGGATCCCAGTTGCGAAAGGCTGAGGGAATACGATGGCCATTTTCTACTTGTTTTTCTTGCTGATTCTCTTGTTCATTTTCTTGCTCATTTTCTTGATGTGCTTCGCATTCCATAATTAAATCATTGTCTGGCAATTGTAGATTGCCTGAAAAATTTTGCCATTGCTCACATATTGGAAGCGCCTGGTTAATGATGAATAACAAAGTGGTGTTAATTGATTGTAATTTGTCAGCAGAAACAACAATATTTCCTTGTTTAAGACCGGTTTGCCAGATTTTTAGAAATTGATCTCTTTGGGCTTGTAGCAAATTTTTTAATGGATGGGGCATTATTGGTGGTGCATATTTATTAAAGATACGATTTTCATCTGTTTGAAAAAACAAAGCTTTAAAAGATTTGGCTATCATAACCTTATGACTTCGTTGTTGAGCAGTTCTAATATGAGAAAAACCATCTGTCTTAAATAAATTGTGCATTTTTTGAACAGAAGATGTCATATGAATTGATTTCAATTCTTTTGCCTGTATGCGCAAGGTAATGTTAAATACTTGCTTAATATTCCAATTGCTCACCTGTGCATGGTGCTTTGAAAGTGACTTCATGACGCAAATTTCAACTCGATGTGTTCCTTTAAGATCTCTTAAACGTGCACAGGCTTGGGTAAGATCTCTAGAGGTATTGTTATTCAGTGTCACTAAACCTAAAGTGTTTTCTGCTTGTGCAATATCTGTTCCCGTTGCATGCACTTGATCATAGTAAGTTAACCTTTCATGAGCATTACAACCCAATTTTTTGTCAATACCCTCGCTGCTTTTAAGAATGATAGGTGTTTCTTTTTCAGGCTGTAAACTTGTTTTGATAGCACACAATGTGTCGCCTTCAAAATAGACAATAAAGCGGATAGCTGAATTTGCCTTTATCACAGCAAAAATATTGGCAACATTTCTATTGATAATGCCGGTGAATATTGAACCATTATCGATAATGACGCGAAGATCATCTTTATTAGGATGCGTTGAAGCACGATCTAGAAATGCTCGATAATGATCAGACTGAAGTAAAATAACCGGTGTATTACTATTTACTAAATGATCTAAGATTTGACCATCACTGCCAGCACTATAGGTCGTATCTCTGACAATAGAATTATGAAAAGCTCGAAAATTGTAATCTGTGCCAGTGAAACCGGTAAAGCTTCTTGGTGTGCTAGCATGGTCTTGTGCATCGCAGACGATGGTTAAAGGCGCGCTTAAAATAGATGGTAATATAATGTCTAACAAACAATATTTTTTTAAAGCTTCAGCGTTTTTGTTTTGTTGATAAAGGTTATTAAGTTGAGCCTTATCTTTAGGATTAATTTTTGCCAAAGGAACATCGTTATTTAATATAAGCAGATTAAATTCTGTTTCGACATGCTTAGATTTTTCGCTACGATAAGCATTTAAAGAGTTCTCTACATCATATCGTGCTATAAAAGTTTCGATAAATTTTGTAAATACATATTCAGATAAATTTTCTTGCAAGTGAATAAGAATAGTATAAGTAATCGCTAAAAACTGATTTTGATATTTTGCTACTTCATTAGGAGCATTATTGCCAAGATAAGGAATAGCGGTTTCTTGTTCGAGTGGCTCTTTATTTTTATTCTTAGATAAACCAAAGTGCTCGTTATAATTTTTTTGCAGCACTAAAGGCATTAAACGATTAAATTCTTCTTTATAAAGAGCAAGGATATCGGTTTCGTCTTCTGTTAATTGCGCAAATTGGGGAATGTGATTGGTATAGTCTCTATATTTACCTTGCAAGAACAACAAAACTTGAGCATGTTCATTGGTCGGGATTTTATTTAATATAAATTTGATAGGAGAGAATTCATCATAAACTATTTTGGTGATTAAATTTTCTAATAATTGATCTTGAATATGAGGTAAAGGTCGCTCTGTGGTGCCTTTAAAAATTTCCAGTAAATTGATTCGTAATTGATTATGAGTTAGCACGATATGGTGAGCATATGCGTACAGATCAATTAAGCTTTTTAATATATTTTTATTGGCAGGCTTTCCTTCGGTTACCATATAAATTAATTGATTTTTAGGATGTAAGTTTGTATCTACTTCGTCTTCAATCACATCTGCTTGTTGGTATAATATCGTGTCTATATCGCCAAGGTAATCTACTTGTTGCATCCATTCTTCATTCTCTTCATTGCTTTCATTTAAAAGTAGTAAATATTTTAGTTTTAAAGAATCCAAACTATTTCTAGTAGTAACAACATAGCCTTTAGTATGAATCAATGAATAGAATTTTTCACGCAACTGATAAAAATATCCAGCATCACATTTCAAATTTCGATGGAAAATGAAAGGATAGGCTTCTTGATCAAATGCACGTGAACTCACGGAATTAAGATCGCTAAAATTAGTTTCAAATAATGCTTGAGTAACAACGATGATAACGAGATTTTCTCCGGTTGGGCGAAGTTTTGCTAAAAGAGGCGTTATTACTTTAGATTTACCGCCGCCGACAATTACCTGGGATGTTTTAGAAACATAAATGTTAGATTGGTTTTTTTCAAGCAAAGATAACAGCACGTTATATTGCGTTTCATAGATCAGTTTATTCTCAGCATGTTCATAACATAGTAATTGAGGAAATTTTTCAACATCATAAGCGCGCTTTTGGCGAATGGTATTAACCAGTTTAGTAATTAAAGGCTTTTTTGGATGATTAGGATTGTTCGCGATATTTTCAATTTCCTGATTAATAAGCAATGTCCGTTGAATTTGTAAAGCATGACAACTATCAACTAAATAGGATATCATCAAATTGTGCCAATTATTTGTTGTATTGATATCTAAGTTTAACTTGCGTGCGATTTGAGCTTTACTATATTTAGAAAAAAGCTGAATAAGCGTGTTTATGTTATAAATTAATGTATTTCTGGAATACAAATTGATTGCATGTTTGAGACTCTCTTGTTGAGAAGAAGGTGTTGTATGATTAGCAATAGCAATAATTTTATTCTCTAGATTTTTTTGGCTAGCTTGATAGTCTGTTAGACTGTCTTTCAGCCAGTCAATGAAATTTTTGCGAGCATTATTATTTAGTAGCGCTTGGATCAAATCTGCATTTTCTTCTTTGATCTTGAGATTTTTTTGTTTGCCGATAGCATAATCATGGTTTGCCTCTTGTATTAACTGCTTGACAAAAGGATCGTCAAGTTCATCGTTCGTAAACAAAAATTCTGGCTTTGGCTCATTTCTAGGAATGATGATTTGATTAGTTGTTGGCTTTTGCTGTATTGCAAGCAAATTCTGTGAAGTAGATGTCGTTGTATTGGCTTTTAATTTAAGTGAAGTTTGATTATAAAATTCTTCTTTTACAATTAATTCATAAGCGCAAATTTCTTGGCAAAAGTGCACCGCGATTTTTTGAATATCTCCATTAAAGGAATTTGTTTGCTTAATATTACAAAGCATCACTTTGAGAAGCGCAAAATAACCTATATCTTGAAAGTCAAAAGTAGCGTTTTGCATAGAAGCAAATTTGGCTTTTATCATTCTATCTAAATAATGATGCAACCACACTTGATTTTTTTCACTATTGATTGCTTCTTCATAAAGAAAGATTAAATTTTTATTAAAATCAATGCTTTTGGTTTCAGTGTTTAGATCTTTTATAAATAAGCTTTGCACTACTTCTTGAGTTGCAATATCTTGAACATAAGAGGTGATATAAGCTCTTAAATTAAATTTTTTTGTACGTAAATGGGTTTCGCTTTGAGCGATATGATATTCTTTGTTTAATTTATTTAGTAACCGCTGATAATGATCTTGCTGTGTTGGTATTAATGTTGCACCACGATTTTCTTGCAAGCAGCTAAACTCTTTTTCACGTCTTTTAATTTTGTTTAGTTTAAAATAATTTTGCAGTATAATTGAAAAAGGTGGAGAAACATGCCCATTCACTTGCTTGATAGCTTTGTATAAGCCTAAGGGAAGCTCTTGAGATTTTATAGATTTTAGCTTATGGCACTCGAAGCCAATTTTGTTGATGTATTTCTCGATGTTAATTGGCGTAAAAATAGGCTCATTTAGCTCATTCATCCCATATATCCAAGTGGTGTCACAAATTTTGATCAAAGTTGGCGTTGGTAAAATCTTTAAATCTGCAAGCGTGGGTACGTCAGTGATTTCATAACAATTCAATGCATATCCGTGTTCGAGTGACTTTACAAAAGCAATTAGGTTTATGATCATTATTTTGGACAAACGACAATTTTTGGGAATTATTTTTTTGCGAGCGACATAATCTTTAAGCAGTGTGACGGTATGTTCTTGAAGGGTATGAGCAAGATTTGTATCCTGTAAAGGAAGCCCTTTTTGTAAATAGCACACCATTAAATGGCAAACGAGCAATCTTACGGCAATGTATTCAGAACCATCGCGCTTACTCTTATCTGCAAAATCTTTATTTACGGAAGTATCTGGGGTATTCTCTAGAAAAGACAATAATAATTCTTGAATATCAATTTGACCTTGCCAGACATTCGTTAAGTTACGAAGTATCGTAAAAGCTTTTTCTGGTTGCTGTTTAGCAAAATATAAATAGGCTAGGTAAAATCGATCTTCTACTGATTCTGTTCCAATTGTAGCATTAGCTTGAGCATAGAAGGTAACGTATTTTTCTTGATCTTGCAGCTTAAAATTTGCTGGCGTATTATGAATAATTACTGGATTTTGATATTCATTTGAAATTTTTCTGGCTTTAATGGCATTATGAATATCAAGTGACAGCTGATAAAATCCAGCTTCGTTAAGCCCAGTCGCTATAAATTTTTGTTTTGGCACAATATATTTTAAGGGGAGATGATGCGTTGCCAGAGGCTTTAACGTTAAGAAATTATTGAAATAATCAAAAAGCGGTTTATCCGAGTAGGCTAGTTCATATTCAGGAAATTTGTCGCAAACAATGGAGGCATTATTATCTGGGCTTTTAGTATAAAAATGTAGATTGTACCGAGGAAATTTTATATGGTTAATACCATTAATATCTTGCCAGATTTCGATATATCTTGGATCTTCAAAACGGGTCAAAATTGCATAATTAATGTCACAGTGTTTTAACTTTGAAACATACTGTCCTTTGTCAAGGTAATATAAATTATTTGAAGTAATGTTTCGATCATATAAGTATTTAATATCTTGACTCTCTTCGGTTGAGATAGCAATGGCGCCATTCTCAAATCCCCAAATTTGGTGGGCACAGTCCAGTAATGTATGTGGTAAGCCATGAAAATCAATTTCGAATTTGCAGTCTCTAAGTGACTCTTCACTTAATTTAAGAGCAATACGATCACTCGCTTGCCATTGTGCCCAACCACTAATTAAATTAGGTAAATTAATCCACCTTTGTAGCACAAGGCTATCGTTGCCTTTACTCTTTTTATCTATTAAACGATAGGATTCATTTTTATATTCAAAAGCAAAAGTGTTTTCATTTATTTGTTGTGCGACAATAATTTTTTTAGTGAAAAGTTTTTCAATGAGTGGGTGATTTTGTAAATGTCGAGGTAATAAAACCATGGGGTTGCCAGCACGAATTAAATATCCATCGATAAGATTAATCGTGTAAGAATCTCCAAAATATTCAGGGAATTTGCCTGAAATTTTTTGAATAGGTAATTCTAGCTGATTAAATATATTTGAAATCGATTGATTTGAAATAGCGATCTGCTTTGCACTTGCACGTAAGTAATCCTGTGCAAGCTCTGTTTCTTTGACAACCAATGGGTCGATACCCTCATTAGTCATTTGATGATGGAAAATTTGAGCATTATAGAAATCTAGCCAATAATGATCGGCATTATCAAGCTGGATCATTGCGCTCAAATAGATGATTTTAAGGTGTAAGTAATAGCTTAAAAGATGCAATGAGGGATCATTTTTTAATTGTTTGATCGCTTTCTCAAAGTCTAAGAATAACATTTCATTTTGTTTAGCAGCAGAGATCCATTGCTTTAGCGTTGCTGATACAGGTAAGCCTATAAGATATTGAGTTAGAAACGAATTGATCTTATAAAAATATAATGCTGTAGTATAATCTTTTTTATTTGTATAAAAAGTAAGTCCTTTATTTACGCAACTCAAAAGGCAATCTATAGCAGCTGGGTTATTGATTAATTCTTTTGAAAGGTAACCGTTTTGAAATAAATTTAAAAATAAGAATTGTTGAACATCTGCATTTGTAAGTAGGGTTAAATCGGATTGTATAAATTGAATAGTTGCAACTACTTGACTATCAGCGCTACTTCGAAGATGAATTAACCTTCGTCGAAGATCAAGTTCAGATGAAATAATATTAGCCTGTAAACTCACTTGAATAAGGTTTGGAATATGACGTTGTGAAATATCCCTATTGAGTTGCGGATCTTCTATTATTTGGCTGTTCTGTATACTTTTTTTACCATGAGATACAAAGAAAGTGTTATCAAACGCTAGCGTTAGAAAGGCGGTACAAGTAATGCGTGGTATTTTAGGCTCGATACTAAATTGTGGCCAATTAATATCTATCTTTAGCTTTGGGATGGTTGGTAAATAATCTAAAACGATACGTCGACATAGTTCACTGAAGTAAAGCATTGACATGTAAAACTGCATTTGCTTTTCAATTTTAGGATAGGTTTGTTCTATAGGAGTTTCTCGCACAATTTCTTTATTTCTGCATAACAGATAGTAAGCGCCAGGTATTTCATTTTTTTCAAAAGCATAGGAAACGCCGTGTGATAAAGCTTCCGATACCAGTGTTTGGTTTAGATTAGCGATTGCACATATTCCTGACTGTTCACTCTTTCTATTGAAATTGTTGAGAAACTGAATCAGTTGTTCTAGTTTTTTAGCATAAGTATGACTTGTGATGGTGAAATACGCATTATGTCCTAGGGTATCAAGATTACTTATTAAACGATTTAATGAGCATCCGTTAGTTTCCGTTGCAGACAATACTGCGTTGAGGCAGTCAGTATTTTCGTAAATCCTTTCACTTAGTAGAATCATTAATGCAAGTGCATTGTAAATTGTAATCGTTCGTTCAGCAAAAGAAAAATTGTCTAAGGTAGAACAGCGTTCAGCATAAGCATGAACAAGTTTTTTAAATAAGGGGATGAATTCACAAATTTCATCAAATGAGAGTTTAGACCAAAACGCGCTATCTAACGGTAAATGATAAATAATATGTTGCAAGATTCGAAGATCATTGATTAAATCCTTGGTTGATAAATCCTTATTTGTCATTTTCTGAATTATACTCACAATGTCAGAAAATGATTGATTTTCCATAGTGGGTGCCAAAGCATAGTTTCGAGTGATTTTTTTGTTTTGATCATTAATTTTGCAAATTTCATTTGCGTTTCTAAACTCAAATTTTGTAGAAGTATGATGAAGCAGATTAAAATCTTGTTTGATGGGAGAATAATCATCATCGATGTTATCGAGCATTACTTGAATTTTTTTGATTAAATCTATTGCTTGCTGTTGACGTATTTGAGATAGCTCATTTTTATCTGATAATGATTTTAATTGTAAACTAAAATTTTTGATGGCATAAGCCACTTGGCGTTTAACAGCGATATTGGTGGTTGTTTCAAGCTTCAAAGCTTGAATCGACAAATTGAGCGTGTCACGCATGATTTCATAATGTAATTCTTCATGATGAAAAGCATCAAAACCATAATTTATTGCTAAGGAAGCTAATACTGCCCAAGCACAAGTACCTGAGTGTTGACCCATGCTTTTTTCTTTAACAAAAGGGTTAGGATCAATTTCTTTAGCTTCCATATATGTTAATTGAGTGTGAAGATGGGTGTATAGAGAATTTTTATTGTATTCTTGACCTACCTGGACTTTAGGCGTGAGTAATGCTTTAAAAAATGAAGTTAAATTTTGCTGTAACATGGATTGAGATGGAATTTGATAAGCTTTGACTGTGTAATAGACATCACCTTGTGTTGTTTTTGCGTCAAGATGCTTATCTATGCCACTTCCCGTATTCCAAATAAGAAAAACACCATCTTGTCGACATTCATAAAGCATCGCATGACCAGGTGACCTAGCCCCACGCCAACCTCCTGGAATAAAAACACGGCCATCATTAAGCAGTTGAGTAACAATCGCATTTACCATAGGAGCTAAAAGATTATCGAGGGTATCTTCTTTATAGATCATTGATCTATGGGCTGCTTCAACTTCAATGCAGATTTCTTGTAAAGGTGTCAGTAGCTCAATCATGTTGGCTGCCGCATTTTGAAAATCGGTTTGTTTGCTTTTTGTCATGCCTTCAATGATTATTTTTTCGTTTTTCATACGTTCAAGGACAAAAAGGAGATAAGTGACGGTATGAATTAGCAATGAACCTTCCAATGGACTGCCACTGAGATCATTATCGTTTAAAACGTGGGCAAAAATCGAAAGATCTAAAGGAATAGCAGATGAGTTTTCCGAAATATCTACTTTGGTTTTTTTACTTGAATTGCCATTTTGCGTTTCAGCGCCGCGTTTCATAATATGTCCTCATTTTTAGTTAGATTACTTTATATTTCAAGAGGATTATCGTCAACGCCATCTATAGAATTCAATGCGTCATTTTGTCTAAAAATGACATCAATTGTAATAGCGTGCAAATGCGCAGGTTTATTTTTGTAAAACGTAAAGATTGCCAAAAATGGACGCTTCTTCTTGCAAGCGAAGAGTTTGTTTTTTTTCTACATTAATTTTAAAGCCGATGGAGCGACACAATTGATGAATGTAATCAGGATGATGTGCGTAACGTCCTGTGCTTCGCAGCTGGAACAAGGCATGATTTTTATCTGATTGGATTTCTTCAAATGTTAAATTTTCAATTGAAAAACAAAAAAGGCCACCTGAAGAAAGGATCCGATAACTTTGTTGAAATACTTGCTCAAGCTCGCCAAAATAGACAAAAACATCAGCGGCAACGATAAGATTAAATTCTTCTTTGCAGCTTTCTAAAAATGAAAATATATCAATGGTATAAAGTTTATGATAAGCGCCTAAATTATGCGCCACGGCTATCATATTAGGCGAAATATCAACGCCTATCATTTTACTGGTGATATCGGCAAACCACGGTGAGCAAAGACCTGTGCCACAGCCTAAATCTAGCATTTTTAAAGGAGATGTATTTTGCACAAAAGGACTGATTGCCTCTCTTAGCAATTGAGGTACTTTATACTGAAGCTGCGTTTTAACTTGATTATCGTAACTATAGGCATACTGATCGAATAAGGCTCGGATATATTCCGTGGGCGCGCCTTGTGCTTGTGTTTTATTGTTTAATGCTGCAATCATATGTTCAGCTGTTTTGTTTGAAGGCTCAAGCGCAAGTGCTTTTTGATAATGTATTAGGGCTTTGTCTTTTTGTTGTTGGTGTAAATAGATAGTAGCCAAGTTATGATGACTATGGGCATGCTGAGGGTTTAAGCGAAGCACTTGCTCGTAACAGTTTATAGCTTCTTGCGCTTTTGCTAAGCTACTGTTGATGACCCCCAAATGAAAAAGGGCATTGATATTATCAGGTTCTTTTTGCACCACTTGCGTTAATAAGGGTGCTGCTTGTTCAAAGCGTTTTAAGGCACAAAGGGTGATCCCAAGATTATGCAGGGCTCCTAAATGATCGGAACGTATTTTAAGGACTTCTTCATAATGAGGCACTGCATCAAGCAATCTATCTAATTGAATATAACAATTTGCCAAATTGTAGTGCGTATCGATAGCATGGGGATCAATTCGGATCGATTTTTCAAAATAGCCAGCGGCTTGTTCATATCTCCCTAGTCGATACAGTAATGTTCCCAAATTATTATTTGCCTGAGCGTAAGATCCTTTTAAACGCAAGGCTTCATGATAATGACGCATCGCTTCGTCGATTTTGCCTATGGCTTGATATGCGTTACCTAAATTGTTATGGAATTCAGCGATAGTTGGTGCATATTTTACGGCTTCACTAAGATAAGTTACTGCTTTTGTAAATTGACGCAATTGTGCATAGGCCATCCCTAAACCATGTAGTGCATCGCTTTGGTTTGGATTTTGGGAAAGCACTTCTTGGAATATTTGAATAGCAATTTCTAATTGATCGCTTTGCAGCAATGCTAATGCCTTTTCTAATTTTAGCTGAATATCGTTGTCATTTTTTGACATGGGCCTCCCTATTATTTACAGGGTATGAGAGAATATCTAAATGCACAACAATATCATCTTTTCTATCTTTTTGATCTTCAGCGGTGCTGCTTTTTTAGCAACATTAGCATTGTATACCCGCCAATCATTGTTGGTTACCTATATTATTCTTGGGGTTTTAATTGGCCCTGGTGGAATGAAACTGATTTCTGATCCCGTTATTTTGAAAGATGTGGGAGATATTGGCATTATTTTTCTGCTTTTTTTATTGGGTTTAAACTTACAACCGCAAAATTTATTAAGAATGCTGCGCCAAGCGACCATTATCACGGTAGTAAGTTCTGTAATATTTTCTCTTTTGGGTTACTCGCTTGCGATGATAGCTGGCTTTTCTCAAATAGATGCAATCGTGATAGGCGTCGCCATGATGTTTTCAAGCACGATTATTGGCTTGAAATTGCTGCCGACCACAGTACTGCATCACCAACAAATTGGCGAAATTGTCATCAGTATTTTGCTTTTGCAAGATATTATCGCCATTTTCGTCTTATTATTACTGCATGCTGGTCATGCAGGAACTTTAAGCATTGTAGATTTAGGGCAAGTTGCATTTGCATTACCTTTACTATTTGCTTTTGCGTTTTTAGTTGAGCGTTTTGTTTTAATTAAAATTATTCAGCGATTTAGTCGCATCCACGAATATATGTTTTTAGTGGCCATTGGGTGGTGTTTAGGGTTAGGGCAAATTGCTGAATGGATGAAGTTATCTTTCGAGATCGGCGCTTTTATTGCAGGGATCTCTATTGCGCAAAGTCCTGTTTCTCGTTTTATTGCCGAAAGCTTACGCCCCCTTAGAGATTTTTTTCTTATTTTATTTTTTTTCTCACTCGGCGCGAGTCTGGATTTACAAATACTTTCTCAAGTTTGGCTGTGGGCGTTAGTGTTAGGCGGCTTAATCCTATGTGTAAAGCCTATTATGTTTAAGTTATTACTTGGCAAAATAGTGCCATCGCGATCTGCTGCTTGGGAAGTGGGGATCAGAATTGGTCAAATTAGTGAATTTTCACTATTAGTAGGCTATACCGCTGAAAAGCATCATCTGATTAGTCCATTGGCATATTCATTGATAGAAGTCTCAACTATCATGACATTTATCGTATCGTCATACTGGATAGTAAATCGCTATCCAACACCGATTGCTGTTTCAGATAAGTTGCGTCGTGATTAAAAAAATTTGGTTTATATTATGCTTGAGTTTGTTGGTGAATGCGAAGGCATTTGCAAACAATATTAATCTTTTAGGTGTATCTTTAGCTCAGCAGCTTGTTTTGCCGCAAAATAAAGAACAATTAAGCCTAAATGGCTATGGTGCTGTTGAGATGTGGGGTGAAAAAGCCTATGTTGGTGCGTTATACACCCAACATGCAGAAAAGCGCGCAGAATTACTTTTGATCAATAACGATCCTTTGGCGATGATTTTTTATTTTGTAAAAGACGATATATCTTCGCAAATGATAAGCAAAGCTATCATTGAGGGTATTATTGTGAACAGTGGTGGTTGGGATAAGAAATCATTAGATAAATCAAGATTATTGGCACTAAAAGAGGCCATAGAGCAGGATTTTCATGCAGGTGATGTGTTAGCGTTTTACTATTCACCCAAAAATGGGTTATGGATGTATGTCAATAACCAAGAGCAGCGTCATTGGCCTCACGGCAAATCTCTTATTAATATGCTTCTAAGAATGTGGATAGGGCCGCATCCGCCCACTCGTGATTTTAAGCACGCTATTTTAAGTTTTCCAGTGGGTACATAACTGGGGCGAGCAAGCGTAGGCTTTAAGCCTACGCTTGTGAAGTGCCTAAATTTAGCTTTTCTTGCTATTGTTAGTCGTTGCTTTACTTTGTTTTTCAGCATCCGTTTTTTCTGATTTTTCAGTTTTTTGTTTGTCACCTTTTTCAACGGAAAGTAATTCAACTTCAAAAACTAAAGTTGAATTGGGTCCAATGATTTGGTTAACGCCATTTTCACCATAAGCTAATTTAGGTGGAATGAAGATTTCCCATTTCGCACCGGGTTTCATCAATTGCAGTGCTTCTGTCCAGCCAGGGATAACACCGTTGACAGCAAATTTCACAGGTTCGCCGCGATTATAGGAATTATCAAATTCTGTACCATCGATTAATTTGCCGCGGTAGTGGGTGGTGACAACATCAGTTGCTTTGGGGGAATCACCTTTACCTTCTTTGATGATTCGATATTGAAGTCCATCAGGTAGGGCAACGACATCTTTTTTCTTTTTGTTATCATCTAAAAATTTCTGACCGGCAGTTAAATTCTTTTCGGCTTGAGCTTTTAATTCTGCTTTTTGCTTTTCTATCATTTCTGTTTGTAACGCCATTAAGGTTTGTCGAATTTCATCTTCAGTCATCAGAGTAGATTTACCAGCTTGACCATCTTTAAAACCAGCAATAAAAGGATCCATGTTCACATCAATTTTTTGCTTTACAAAGCCCTTGCCCACATCGACGCCAATGCTGTAACTGATTTTGTCTTTATTATCTTTGAGCTGAGTGCTTTGTTCTGCGGCCCAGGTGTTTTGAGCAAACAAAAGTAGACTTGCGGTTGCCAGACTAGCCAATATAGGTTTCATGAATCATTCCTTTTAATCAACCAGGTAAAAAAAACACTATATCAAAAATTTGCTTTTAATCCTAAATAAATTCCTTGCTCAAAAGGGGTCAATTGTATGGATGTGTTAATTTGCTTACTTCTAGCTTTATCGCTTTCCCAGACGGCCTTTGTTGCACAAGCAGCAAGCCACCAACCTAGAACAACTTGAGAAAGATAATGCTTGTCATCGTTAATACGTGCTAAGCCGGGTAAAAAGGATAGCGTGGTCAATCCAAATTTAATAAAAGGATCATCGTTTTGCTTAGCAATGTTAAGTAGCGGTATTGCGCCATAAAAAGCATGTCCACTCACTGCGCGATGGTATTTTAATAATTGCCATTGTGGGTGTCCTGTAGCTGGTCGACCTGCACCTAATAAATGAGATAAGGCAAGTTGTTCGGGTGAACCCACTAAAATGGTTCTAAAGGTGTGGTTTGCCCATAATCCAAATCCGTGATTAGGTTGAGTGAAAGAGGAGGTTACCCACATACTCAAAATACAAAAGGGAATCGCTATCTGATAATTCGTTAAAGTACTGTAATGGTTAATAGTGTCGGAAATATTGTTTGTTAATTTACTTCTGACATTGTCTTGCCAGTCATTTCTAAAATGGGGATCCACATCAGTATTAGCCAAAACTCCCCCTATACTCAATACCATCAGACGAGGAATAATCCTGGGCGTACTATAAAATTGATGATAATCGCAGACAATTTGTTCTTTTATGCTGCTTACTGCTTGGATTTCTTTGGAAAAACATGTGGTTGTGAGTAGAATGCTAATTAACCTGATCAACTTGATTAAAATAAGTTTGTCAAAACACATATGAATATGAAACCCACTTGGTTAAATTTACTCTTAAATAAACGGATGTTACTTGTATTGGCATTAGGTTTTGTCTCTGGTTTACCTTTGGGCCTAAATGGCACATTATTACAAGCATGGTATGCCATAGACGGGGTCGATGTCGTTACTACTTTTGAGCCGCTTGCGTTGAGCCCTTTAAAGAATTTTTAAGCCGCCGTCATGGGTGATGAGCTTATGTCATGCTCGCTACACTGCAACACAGTTTGCCCTCATCAGTGTGTTGGCTGCTGCGCCTAGCCTAACCAAATTTTTTCGGGTATATACTCGTGGCCGCTTATAGGGTTTTGTTATATTAATTATTTCTTGTATTACACTCGTCTATAAATAATCATAATTTATCTGATTTATCTTGATCTAAAGCGCGCGGATTAAATACTCTAACTTGTTTAAAAATTAGTGGAGATACGATGAAACGCGGCGCCAATCACAATGACAGTCAAGGTGGGAAAAAATCTCGCTTTAATGATGACCATAACCAAAACAACCTCGTGCATCGCAACGCTTCTAATTCAAAATACAATTCACGTTCTCTCGAAAAGTTATCACTATCTTCTTTATTAATCGATGCTTATAAAGCGAATAATAACGCTGAATTTGATTTAATTTGTATACAATTAAAAGAGAAAATTGAGCAACAGCCAAACTGTGTATTGGAAAATTATGAAAGTCAAAGTTCTTGTGTCAATCAACTTTTCAATTATGCAAGCACTAGAGAAGGTAGTAAACGCAGACTGGTAAAGCTCATAAGCCTCATTTTAAGTGCTCAAATTGAATATGAAGGTTTAAAATGGTTGCTATCAAAGGCTAACCAGCATGGCTTTAATCCTCTGAACAGCGCCGTGTACCTCGAAAATGAAGACCTTGTAGATTTACTGTTAAAATTCTTAAAGAAATATCCTGATATTTTATCAATCTGTCTTGCTGCTGAATCAAAAGGGCATACTATACTCCATAGCGCTATTAACACAAATAAGCCAACGCTAGTTCGCATGATATTGGAAGCACTAGAGAAGCACAAAGATATTCTGAATATGTGTCTTACAAATACATTAGATAGTTATACAGTGCTAGAGTCCGCCATTTCCTCCAAGGATCCTGAAATTGTTAAGCTTATTTTGAAATATAAGGATCCTAAGATCTTATGGATCTGGCTTACTACTAAAGTAAATCGGCATACTGTTCTTAGCTCCGCTATTAACACAAAAAAAATAACGCTAGTTCGTATGATATTGGAAGAACTAGAGCAGCACAAAGATATTCTGGATATGTGTCTTACAAATACAGTCAATGGCTATACGGCGCTAGCTGCGGCTATTAGCACGGAAGATCCTGAAATTGTTAAGCTTGTTTTGAAATATATGGATCCTAACATCTCGTCAATCTGTCTTGCTACTAAAGTAAAGGGGTATGCTGTTCTCAACTCCGCTATTGCCACAAAAAAACCAACGCTAGTTGGTATGATATTGGAAGCACTAGAGAAGCACAAAGATATTCTGGATATGTGTCTTACAAATACGGTCAATGGCTATACGGCGCTAGCTGCCGCTATTGGCACGGAGGATCCTGAAATTGTTGAGCTTATTTTGAAATATTCGGATCCTAACATCTCATCAATCTGTCTTGCTACTAAATTAGATGAAAAACATACTACCCTTAGTAGGGCTATCAGCACAAAGAAGCCAACGCTAGTTCGTATGATACTAGAAGCACTAAAGAAGCATAAAGATATTCTGAATATGTGCCTTACAAATAAAATAGATGGCTATACGGTGCTAGATGCCGCCATTAACATGAAGGATCCTGAAATTGTTAAACTTATTTTGAATTGCCTCGCTTGTTTTCCATCAATACTAAAAACATGTTTTGAGAGTGTGGTAATGCATCAACCACCGTTATCAAGCACGCTTCTTCAAGGAAACACTTCTTTGTTACTTGACTATTTAGAACTTCCAGAATATAAAGATGCTTTAATTATTAATTTAACCTATATTACCTCTAAACGATTCAATATTCTTCATTCTCTTACCAGCAAAAAAGCAATCAAGCAAAGTGAAACGACCATCCATCGAATTTTCACCTTATGTGAAAATAATCTACCGCTTGCACAATGGCAACAGCTATTGATGCAAACAAATGAATATAAACTCTCCGCCTTAGATTTTGCTTTCTTTGAAAAAGATATTATTTCCACTACGCATTATTTAGCCGCCTTTAAAAAAGCTTTTGGTCATGAGGCACAAAAACAACTTAAAAAATGCTTCAAAAAACACTTAAAATACGATGAAGTCGATATTATGATTTACGACGCACGAGAGAAGGGA
>JAFECR010000024.1:0-2383 GCA_018242045.1 Pseudomonadota bacterium
ATTTGACTTTGAGTCAGTTTTGTTATGGTGATATCGCTTTCATGAGTTTTAGTGTCATCAAGATTAATATTGATGAGCTCTTCGACCATATTGATATCATTTTGAGTCAGTGTTGTTGTAGAGGCCTCATTTTCATGTTGAGTATTTGCATTATCAACAGCAACGTCAATATTATTGAGCTTATCGATGCTGGCTTTGTCATTGTCAGTTAAGATAGCGTTATCCGTACCAGCAACAGGCTTATCAAGATTATGGGTGGCATCTGCTGTTTTCGTTGCAGTATACCAGTCTGTAGCTGTTCTTATTGCATTTGAAGCGCCAGCAACCCAATTGCTTGGTTTGAAAAGGTCCATCATGGAGAAATGGCTAGCAGTATCTGCTGTTTTGGTTGTGTCTGCAGCGGCAACGGTTTTTTCTGTTTGCTGGGTAGATGTAGGTTTTGTCTCAGCATTTTGAGTAACCTTTGTTGCATCTAAGGTAGTGTCATGAGCGTTGTCCATTTTCTTCTTCAAAGCATCTAATTGTGCTTTGTCGTGCATTAGTAATTCTGTTTGACCTTTAACTTGTTGATTAACATCTATTAACTCTTTCTTTTGCTTCTCTAAAGTAGTATGAGCATTAGAAATTTCAAGGCAGTTTTCTTTTAGTGCAGAAATTTTATCAAATGTAACTAATAATTTATCAGAAACTTCAATTATTTTCTTTAACTCTGCAGCAAGATCCTTCGCTCCATTCAGAGTGATTTCAGCTAGCACTAAGGCAGCCTTTGTGATCTTGTATTCTTCAGATGGATGCCACGATGATTGTTGCTGCTCATAGGGGGCATGATTTATTTTGGCAATTTGTAAATTGCTTTCTAAAACTGCAATGTATTTTGTGGCTTGATCGCTAATTTCTTTTACTTTTGAATATTCTGTTATTGATTCATTAGACAATTTACTTGCAGTAGCAGTTCCCATTTCAAGAAGCATTTCAATAGCATTTTCAATCTGGTTTTTAAATAGTGCAGTATCTAAGCCTAATTTAATAATACCTACAGTGGAAGACGTTTGTTGAAAACCTAAAACTGATTTAGCAAGGTCAGCTACAGCAATTGTTTTTAAACTATCGTTAAGCGTTTGAATCCAAGTATTATTTTTTGCTAATGACTTTAATGAGTTTTCAAGCGAATTGTATTCATTTTGCAATGAATCGAAATTTGATTTTACATCTTTTGTTCCATCAATAATCTTCTTTGTCGATTCTTCAGCGCTATCTTTTAATTTTTGTTCGGTTATTTTTAGTTCATTTAAAACTTTTTCATTCTGATCGATTATTTTCTCTAAAGTTGTAATTGGACTATCAGGTTGTGGTTGCGTACTTGGTTGTGCTGTAGTAGGTTGGTTCGCGTTCGGGGGTGTTATTGTTGTAGCAGTGTCTGTATCGGGTTGCGCTGTAGTTGCAGTATCGACCTTATTCAAACCGTTAAAGAAATTATCCGATTCCTTTAAAAAAGAATCCATCGAAGGAGGTTGCATTATAGTAGTAATCGGTGCGCCGATGGTGGTAGGTTTCGAATTATCTGTTGGCCAACCACAACTTGTTATCCCGGCAGATATTGGTTGTGTCTGAGTTATTGTTTCGCCTGGTTGCTGTATAGCGGTAGTAAGAGCAGCATTAAAATCAGCAAGGGCAGCATCGCCCTTGTTCCATGCATCCCAAAATGCTTTTGTCACAGCATCTAATCTTGCTTTCTCGACGTCACTACTAGGTTGTGTTATTGCTCCACCGTTAGTTGTTATACCACTGGCTGTATCAGATTGTACTGTAGTTGTTGGTTTGGCGGTCTTGTTCAAAAGGCTAAAGAAATTATCTAACCAAGGATCCGTCGGAGGAGGTAATATTAAAGTAGTTGTCGGTGTACCAGGTGCGCCAATAGTAGGTTTCGAATTATCTGTTGGCCAAGCACAGCTTGTTATCCCAATAGATGTTGGTTGTGCCGTATTAGATTGAGCTGTTGTGCCGGGTTGGTTTATTGTTGTGCCAGCAGTTATACCAGGACCAGCTGTTGTGTCAGGTTGAGTTATTGTTGTGCTAGGCTGAGTTATTGTTGTGCCAGCAGTTATACCAGGCTCAGTTGTTGTGTCAGGCTGAGCTACTGTTGTGCTAGGCTGAGTTGTAGCAGGATTTGTTGCAGCAGTACTAGTTATATCAGCATTCCACGCCCACTTTTTCAACATATCCTTTATCCAACGATCTCCGTTCCAATTATTGTCTGGTGACTTAGGTGTTGGAAAAGCAGGTGGCAAAATAGAAGTATTCGTTTTACTAGGTTGCATTGTTGTCCTAGTCCCTGGTTGGCTGATACCATTTGTTGTGTCGGTAGCAGTTGTTGTGCCGGTAG
>JAFECR010000024.1:2522-2760 GCA_018242045.1 Pseudomonadota bacterium
TGTGCCAGTAGCAGTTGTTGTGCCGGTAGCAGTTGTTGTTGTACCACCAGCAACGGTTGTTGTACCGCCAGCAACGGTTGTACCGCCAGCAACGGTTGTTGTGCCACCAGCATTTGTAGTTACGCCAGTTGTAGCAGTTGTACCACCAGTGATGACACCGCCACACAAGTTGACGCCCTTATTGGTTGTACCCGTCGTTGTGCCAGCAGTAGTTGTTCCTGTACCAGGT
Source organism: Pseudomonadota bacterium (assembly GCA_018242045.1). Lineage (GTDB taxonomy): Bacteria > Pseudomonadota > Gammaproteobacteria > Berkiellales > Berkiellaceae > Berkiella. Next base: position 2,752 of record JAFECR010000024.1, read on the forward strand.
ATTGTTACC
>JAFECR010000024.1:2849-58376 GCA_018242045.1 Pseudomonadota bacterium
CGTCGTTCCTGCAGCAGTAGTAGTCCCTGTACCAGGTATCGTTACCGTAGAAGCTGTATTCAATAAATGTTGCGTTGCTGTTGTCGTCGTTCCAGCAGCAGCGGTTGTCCCTGTACCAGGTATTGCTACCGTAGAAGCCGTATTCGTCCAAGCATGTTTCATTGCTGTTGTCGGTTGTGATGTAAAAAAGGTTGGATGTGTTGGATGTGATAGCACTGCTTGGAAATGACTTAATTTGCTGTCGATTGCTTTACTAATAGCATCAATATTATTTTTATGAATTGAATTTAAGGTGTCTAACGCTGCTTCTTTGGTAATGGCAGATATCTTTGTGACGTTATTTTGGCCTTTGGTTGCAATAGCACTAGCCAGACTTTCGGCGCCTATGCGCTTAAGTACGTGACCAAAGCCATTATTAATTAACGCTTCAGCAACTTCTAAGCGGAGCTGTTCATTGGCTTGTTCATCGGCTTGTTCATTAGCTTCATCAGATTGTTCAGTTTTAACATCGCGTTCAGTAGCGATTTCTTCATTTGGTCGTAATACATTAGGGATCCTAGCATGAACATTTTCAATAATGCCTCCAATGGCATCCACAAGTGCTGTAACAAATTGTTCAATGGTTGATTCTTCTGTGTTTTTAGCAGCTTCTAATTCAGCAGTTGGTTCATGTTTCATAAAGGTTCCTCGTGATCCTAAATAGTGCATAACTATGGAATATAACTAACTACTGATGTTATCTTTATATATTTATTTTACAAACTTAAAAATGATTAAAGGTATAGATATGGCGATGAATTGGGAAATTTAACTTAATTAAGAAAGCAGATCGTTGAGGTAGGGCCAAATATTATCAAGGATCAGAGGTTGGGCTTGAACATTTGGGTGTATATGATCTTCAAGCATAAGGTTTGGTTTAAGGGCAATGCCTTCTAATATAAAAGGAACTAAACTTATCCCAAACTGATTACTTAATTCTACGTAGTTTTGATAAAACGCTTTGGAGAAAGCACCACCATAATTGGGAGGCAGTTTAATTCCAATAAGTAATACTTTAGCATTAGTCTTTAGCGTAAGCTCAATCATCTTACTTAAATTATTTTTAATATTTAGTATTGGGATACCCCTTAAGCCATCATTGCCGCCAAGTTCTAGGATGACAACATCAGGGCTATATTGAGCAAGCAAAGAAGGTAGTCGTTGTAGGCCGTTCGCAGTAGTGTCTCCAACCAAACTGCTATTAATAACGGCAGCGTCTGGATAACTCTTTTTAAGCTTTTGTTCCAATAATGCTACCCAACCGTCTTCAGGTGGGATCCGATATGCAGCACTTAGACTATCTCCTAAAATTAAGATAATTGGTTTTCCTTGGCATGGATGACATATGCCGAAGAAGATAAGGCAGCAAAGTACGCGAAAATAGGATTGACATATGACCATGATTAGCGCCATAGGAGTTGAAAAAAAGGTTGAGACTCTTGCTGGTCCCATCCATATATTAAAAGAGGTCGATCTTAAGATCAACGAAGGACAAACCATTGCCATTGTTGGTGCTTCAGGCTCAGGAAAAACAACTTTACTTAGTTTACTAGCAGGACTAGATACAGTCACAAAAGGAGAAATCATTGCCGATGGCGTTAACTTAACTAAGTTAAATGAAGATGAAAGAGCCAAGTGGCGTCTTGGTAGGATCGGCTTTGTCTTTCAAAGCTTTGAATTATTACCTTCTCTTAGTGCATTGGAAAATGTCATGTTGCCATGGGAACTTTGCAATCGCCCTGGTGCTAAACAACAAGCAACAGCAATTTTAACCAAAGTAAATCTGCAAGAAAGGCTGAACCATTATCCGAATCAACTGTCAGGAGGCGAGCAGCAACGCGTTGCTATTGCTCGAGCTTATGTTGTTGGACCTAAGATATTATTTGCCGATGAGCCAACTGGGAGTTTAGATATAAAAACGGGAGAAAGCATTATTGATTTGTTATTTGAATTAAAACGTCAACTTGGAACAACACTCTTGTTTGTGACGCATGAAACCAGCTTAGCACAAAGATGTGACTGTATATTTGAAATAATTCAAGGTAAATTAACTTTGCAATGGAAGCGTTAAGATGTTGTTGCGCTTGTCGATAGTAAATCTTTGGCGAGAAAAGCACATTCCTGAATTTCGAATCATGGCTTTTGCCTTATTTTTAGCGGTATTTACCATAACCACTTTAATGACGCTTACACAAGCCATAAGCGCCATATTTGCAGGCGAAGCTGTTGAATTGTTAGGCGCAGATTTGATAATGGAATCATCAGATCCTTTATCAGCCCAATATCAAGCATTTGCTCAAAAACAGGGTATAAAAACTGCTTCGATAGTAGAGTTTTTTAGCATGCTTGGGGCAAACGAAAGCTACCAACTTGGTGTTGTTTGTGCGATTGACGGCAGTTTTCCCCTAAAAGGAAAGTTAAGTATTTTAACTACGCAACAGACAATTGAAACTTATGGGCCACCGCCCAAAGGCCAAGTTTGGATGGAACCAGAGTTAGCCCAGAGATTAAATATAAAGCTAAATGATGCTGTTCAATTGGGCGATATGCAGCTGGTATTTACGGGTATCCTTCAACAACGACCCATTGCTATGTCATCTAGCACAAGTTTAGCGCCAATGGTGTATGTCAATGCACAAGATCTTGAAAAAATGGCAGTGATACAACCCGGAAGTAGGGTAATGTATCGCTTGTTATTGGAGGGTGTTGAAGATAAATTGCAGATTTTTAGAGCACAATTTAAAAACATGTCAGCCATCACATGGGTAAGCGTGAGCGAAGGGCGTTTGGGTATTAAAGAAACGCTTGCTTCAACAAAGCGTTATTTGGCAATAATTTTACTTATTCAGATTTTTCTAGCGGGTACGGCTATTGCGATGTGTACCTATCAATATAGCCTTCGCCAACAAAAAAAGGTTGCCCTAATGCGTAGTTTAGGTGCGACAAGCAGTTTAGTGATTTCACTTCAAATAATCTCTTTATTGATTTTTGCGCTGTTAGTTTTAATCTTTGCCATAACAGCAGGCTTAAGTGTGTCTAAGTTGCTTTTAAGCTATAGTCACTATCTTGATTTACCACAAGGAAAATTAGGTTGGCAAGGCAGTGCCTATGGTAGCTTGACCGGCTTACTGATGTTATTGGGTTTTGCATTAGGGCCTCTTTTGGCATTGAAACAGGCAAGCCCAAAAAATATTTTGCAACGTAATGTGAAAAACGCGCCCCAATGGCAAATTTCAAATATTTTATTTTCAATTGCCATGCTTTGTTTATTGTTTGCTTTATGGGTTGGAGAAGGGGAAATCGCTTTAAGAATGGGGGCTCAGATTGTTTTAATTATACTCTTGGCTTTTGTTTTAGCGTATGTGCTTTGGAAAGGTTTTGGCAAATTAAGCCTTATTGGGCCGCTTGCCTGGCGCTTTGGGATTGCTTACATGATACGTCATCAATGGCAAAGTATGATTCAATGGTTGGTATTTACTGTGGTAATCGCCTTGCTATTGTTAATCAGAGTTATTCAACAAGATGTTCAACAATGGCAAGCTCAATTACCCACTACCACCCCTAATTATTTTTTGCTCAATGTACAACCTGCACAAGTAAATCCTTTAAAGGATTGGTTAGCAACAAAGGGTTTAAAAAGAGTTTATTTTTATCCTGTCGTGCGAGGCCGGTTAAGTCATATTAATGGTGTTGACATAGAAAAAATGAATCAAGCTGATGATCCAAAAAGAATACGTCGAGCGCTTAATTTAACATGGATGCATCAATTGCCAGAAAATAATCAAGTGGTTGCTGGCATGGATTGGCATTTGGTTAAAGACGGGCAAGCTTTGGTTTCTGTTGAAAAAAAATTTAGCGAGCGTCAAAGTTTAAAAATAGGTGATAGTCTTACCTTTCAAATTGGGGAACAAACTATTTCAGCAAAGATAATACAACTGCGCACAGTACATTGGGAAAATTTTACCCCTAATTTTTATGTTATATTCCCGCCAAAAACAATAGAAAACTTCCCCCATGTCTACATGACAAGCTTTTATCTTACTTCTTCAGAGAAAAGCCTTATTCCCGCTTTAATTAAGGATCATCCAGAAATTTCTGTTATTGATATCGATATTGTTCTGCAGAAAATAAGGAATCTTTTAAATAAAATCGCTTTAATATTGCAAATATTACTTACCATTGTTTTTGTGATGGGAATATTAATTATGTATACAGGGCTACTTTCCACACTTAAAGAACGTTGGACAGAAAGTGCTATGGTGCAAATATTAGGGGCTAGCAAAGCCTTTGTGGCAAAAGTATTAATGATAGAATTTGCTGTCTTGGGCTTTTTGTCAGGTTTAGGAGCAAGCCTCATGGCATGTGCTCTTGCTTATAGTTTAAATGAACAATTTTTTGAACTTCGTTTTACTTTTGATGTATCCTGGTTCCTATTGGGAATGATAGGAAGCATTTTTACCATAATGTTGTTCGGTATGATAGGTGCAAGAACTGTTTTTCAAACATCGCCTTTGTGGCTATTGAAACAAAATACTTAACATGAATCGATATATACTCGAATCAGTTTTGAATTTACAACAAAGCCTAAGCTTGTCACCTACTTGTTACGGGATTTCATATTAGTGCATGACCGGGGTGAGCAAGCGCAGGCAACAAAGCTTAAATTTAAACTGGGAAGAGTATAAGTAAAAAAATAGGTTATCAACATGATAAAGAGAATATTCTGGAATGGCATCAAAGTATTTGTGCCCATTGCTTTGACAATAACCATCGTCATTTGGTTGTTTACCACTATGGAGTCATTTTTCGGCAAATTTTTAAGTCGTTACTTACCAAAAGAATATTATTTTGAAGGCTTAGGGATCATCGTTGGCGTTGCGTTAATTTTTGTTATAGGTATTCTCGTCAATGCATGGGTGATCCGCAGTATTTATCGATATGCTGATAAATTAGTTAAGCAGATCCCTTTTATCAGAACCATTTATAATGCTATCCAAGATTTATTAAATTATTTTGATAAAAGTAATGAGACAGCGCAACAAGCAGTACTGATCCAAACTCGAATGGGTAAAGTCATGGGTTTTGTCACAGGCGATTCGCTTGATCAAATGAAACCGCCTTTAGGAGCTGCCGATGAAGTGCTTGTGTATATTCCATTGAGTTACATGATGGGCGGCATCACAACCGTTGTGCCAAGAAAAGCAGTTACTGCATTAGATTGGCCAGTTAACGAAGCCATGAGTTTTATTTTAACCGCGGGAATGACAGGCCAAAAGAAGAGAATTTAATATTTGCAAAAACCCGATAGTTTTTTACTATCGGGTCAAAAAGAAGCGAAAGATATTACAATGTCGTGCTATAGTTTCTTTTTTGATCACTTTTACTTTGTTTTTCATTTGGCTGGTTATTATCATCGCTATCATTGTCTTTATATCTTTGATAGGCACTATAACCGATGACGTAAGCCGCACCCGCCATGAAAACGCCAACACCGATTGGTTGTGCATTAGCTACAGCAAAATTCGCTAATGTGCTAGCATAGCTCGCACCTGTTTCATAAAGGTTGCTTAAGATCCCTTCGACGGCTTGAGTTCCACCTTCTTTCAGAATATCTTTTGCTTTTTCAACCATGGCGTCCTTGGCATTTTCGCCGATTTCATTTAAAAGCTCTTTTGTTCCTTCGGCGACATTGTGTTTAACGGTTTCTACAACAGCTTGCTCTGCTTCGCTTGCAATTTTATGCGTCACCTGACCTATAGTTTCATTTGGTAACGGACATTGCTCTAATATATTGCTGACAGTGGTAATCCGACTACTTACCACATCAGTTATTTTGCTTTTTACAGCGCTTGCAATTTGTGTAGCAGCTTCCTTAACAGTATTACTGGTTGCCGCTTGTGCTGCTTTGTTTTTCGTTGCTTCTGCTAATTCTGTTAATACAGCATCGGATGCTGCAATAACGCTTGAACTATCTACAATAGGTATTAATGCCATATTCAATTTCCTTATATAAGCTAAAATTACAATCCTTTTTTTCTCTTAAAATTACTTTTGTTGCTCGTGTCCTCGCGTTCGGAGTGAGTTTCGCTATCATTGTAATATTTTTTGTAGGTTTTGTACCCTATAAGGCAAGCTGCGCCAGTTAAGAAAACACCAATCCCAATAGGTTGCGCATTGGCCGTAGCAAAACTTGCTATCGTTTGACAATAATTCCTTAGCATTCCTTCAGAAACTTGATTTGCACCTTCTTGAAGGATCGCTTTTGTTGTTGTTTGGCCGATTTGATTTGCTGCTTCTTTTGTAGTTTGTTTTGCTAATTCGCTTGCTATTTGTTTTTTTGCTTCATTAACAGCTTGCTCTGTTGCTCTTTCAATGACTTGCTCTGTTGCTTTTTCAATAACTTGTTTTGTTGCTTTTTCAACGACTTGCTCTGTTGCATGTTCAACGAATGTTGCTGTGTGTTCAACAGCTTGATTTGTTATTTGATTAACAGCGGCCGTTGTTGCATCTATAACCTGTTTCGATGAATCTTTAAGAGCATCGAATATGGTATTTCCAAAGGCGTCATTTACCATTTTTGCTGCGTTATTTATAGTTTGCATTGCTGTTTTTTCTGTCACAGCGTTTGTTACTTTTCTAACAACATCTTGTGCGACTTCTTTGACGGTGCTGCTAGTTGCTTCCCCAGTTTTTTCGATTGTAATTTGCGCTACGTTTTCAATCGCGCACTTGGATGCCTCGACTAAACTTTCTGTCACAGGGATTACAGCTGCCATATTAAATTTCCTTATATAAGCTAAATTAATACCACTTTAGAATAAAAAAATATCAACAAAAAAGAACATGTGAGTATATAGAAATTTCTGTGTCGTATCTATGCTGAAATCATAGGCGCGCGCTAAACATAGCGCGCGAAAGTTTGAATTACAGAGATTTGTTAGAAAGACGAATAGTTATCGTGGCGTTAAAATTTCAATCCCTGATTCCGTCGCGATGAGCACTTTATCAGCTCCTCTTAAGGCAAATAAGCCATTGGTGACCACGCCAGTGATATTGTTAATAGATTGCTCTAAAGCAATCGGCGTCATAATATTTAAGTTATAAACATCTAAAATTTGATTACCACTATCGGTTGTAAAGCCTTCTCGATATACAGGATCCCCACCCAGCTTCACTAATTCCCGAGCAACATAACTGCGTGCCATTGGGATCACTTCAATCGGTAGAGGGAACTGGCCTAATTGTTGCACATATTTACTTTTGTCAATAATACAAACGAATTTTTGCGCAATAGCAGCAATGATTTTCTCTCCTGTTAAAGCACCGCCGCCGCCTTTGATCAATTGGCAATGGTGATTGCATTCGTCTGCGCCGTCAATATAGACACTAATAGGGCCCTCATTGATATCAACAATATTAATGCCATGCTCTTTCAATTTGGCACTAGAGGCATGTGAACTAGAAACGGCACCTATAATGTTGTGTTTTTGTTCGGCCAGTAATGCAATAAAAAAATTAACGGTGCTACCAGTGCCAATGCCAATGATTGTATCTGGTTTAACTTCTTTGAGTGCAGCTTGTGCGGCGGCTTTTTTTAATTCGTCTTGTGAAGGCATTTTAGTTCCTTAATTTTGTTCATGAATCATTGCTAAGATACTTTGCCATTGCTGCTGTGTCACCGGCAAAATAGATAAGCGATTTCCTTTTTTAAGTAGGGTAAAGTCAGATATTTTAGGATTTTGTCTAAGATCTTGCAGCAAAATGGGTTCTTTAAATTTCTTTTTAAACGTCACATCCACCATAAACCACCTGGGATTGGCAGGCGTACTTTTGGGGTCAAAATAAGGTGAGTTTTCACGCCAAGCGCTGGGATCAGGATAGGGGCTACTGACAATTTCGACAATACCTACAATTGCAGGCAGTTTACAGCTGGAATGATAAAAGAAAGCATAATCTCCAATTTTCATATCTTTGATATAGTTTCGTGCTTTGTAATTTCGAACCCCATCCCAGGGAGATGTTTTATTTTTAGCCTTAGCTAAATCATCGATGCTAAAGGCCTCGGGTTCAGATTTCATTAACCAATATACTCTTTCCACTTTGAATTTAGGCATTGTTACCTGCTCTCTCTCACCCCAGTCATGTACCAAAGCGTACATTCCTGGGGATTCGTTCGTTTGGCGCCTCGCCTAAATTCAAATTGGTGCGAGTATAACTTTTTCCACTTTGAATTTATGCATTGTTACCTGCTCTCTTTCACAGAAAGGCTCGATGGACGAAGTTTACCAAAAGGCTGCTAAAAAGAAAGAAAAACATATAAGAAGAAATTGAACTACACTAACTAAGAATATCTATAAGGAATTCGTGATATGTTTCGTAAAAGCGTTGATATGATGGTCCTATTGGTCATCATCGTGAGTCTTGGTTTTGTGCTCAGCAGTTATTGGATGGTTGGTCCTTCATTTTAATGGATAGGAAAGTAAAAACGCTTTTCAGTCACAACCCCGTCAAGTTTAACATCTAACTTTCTTCGTGGAATATTAGCAACTCTCTGAAAATCATAGGCTAATCCAATCAATAGAGGTTTGGAGTTACCTTTTTTAAAGGCAAAGGTCGAATCATAATATCCTGCCCCCATTCCTAATCGATGACAGTCCCTATCAAAGCCAACTAAAGGCACAAGCACCAAATCTAATTTGCGAGGCGGGATAATTTGCATATAAGGGCAAACGGGCTCTAAAATTCCATAACGATTCTTAACCATTGGCGTTTTTTCGTCAATTTTTGCAAACTGGAGCTGGGTTTGAGCAAGCACTGGTACATAGCAGGATTTTTGTTGGGTTAGGGCGATTTTAAGGATGGATAGGGTTGACACTTCCCCATCTATTGGCAAATAAAGCGCTATTTGATGGGCACTTTTAAGAAAAGTACTGCGGATAAGATGATTCTTAATTTTTTCGGCATAACGCATTTGTTCTTCGTGAGTTAATTGCCGCCTAAGTGATCGTAATTGCTTTCTAAGTTGTTGTTTTAATGCATGCATTTACAACACAATCCTACGAGACAAATTAAAAGAGGCTTTTCCCAGCTTGCCGCTGCGCCACTTGCCTTGAACCCTTTAAGTTCAAGTGGGTTCCTCAGCTTCGCATCAGGCTTTCCACCAAGTGGACGTGCACAACAGCAAAGTCATTCTGGATCCCGAGCATTTTAGCATCGGCTCAAAAGACACTAGGCGCTGGCAAACACGCCAGGAAAAAGCCATTCTATACGGTTTCTTCGAGTTCGTTTAGAGTCAAGTTTTCTACAAAGTCTTCTTTCAATTGTTCCTTAGGTTGTATTGATTGTTCCCGCACTAACAGCAATTCTTTTGCTAGAACACTGTCAATTTTATCTTGTAATACTTTCAATCGTTCTGAAAAAGCCTGTTCAGGTTCTATGACGCTATTTTTCAACGTAAGTAATTCATGGGCGATATTTAAGGCTGCAATAACTGCAATACGTTCTAGGCCTATCACCTTCCCACTATGACGGATCATCCTCATTTGCTTGTCAAGATATACAGCAGCATCAAATAAAGCTTGTTCTTGGTTCTTAGCGCAAGCTACTCGAAATTCCTTTTCTAGTATTCTAACACATATCCCCTTATCCCCGTTACTCATTGACATCGATGCTCCAACAATGTTTAAACCGACTTTTATCATATGGAGGCCTGCCCATGGGGTCAATACAAGTGATATGTTAATCTACCCGTTCAGGGCAGTTTGGAGTATCGATAATGAAAAATACCCCCGCCGATTGGCCAGATTATGATATTTTTGGGAATTATCTATTTACTGCAGGTACACCTTTATCACCTGCATACCTTCATGGGCAAATGGTGGCTACCCTATGTGTAGCTCCCCAAGAAGGACAACAAACATTTAATCATCTTCTTGCTCATATACCCTTACTATCAAAAATAAGCAACGAAAGCAAGTTGATTGAATCACTTTTTCGTCAAACACAACATCAATTACGGAGTTTTGAGGGCATAAAACTCATGTTGCCGGATGATGAGACTCCGCTTACTTGGCGCTTAGAAGCACTTGTTAACTGGTGTGAAGGGTTCTTAGAAGGCTTTAGCGAAGCGCTCACTGAAAAGCCCAGTGTCAAAGAAATTTTGACAGATTTTGAACAAATCAAACTCCTTTCTTTTGATGCGATAGAAAACGAAGAAAATGAAAAAAATTATATGGAAATTGTAGAGTTTGTTCGCATTGGCGTGTTGTTCATTTATGATGAGTACAGACGAGTTTTAGTTGTTGAACAGCAGTTGCATTAAGGAGATAGGATGAAAGCGATGCTGATGCATCAAAAATTTCGTAGTCGAGTTTTTGATAGAATGAAGAATAACAGCATTGCCGTGCTAAATGCAGCGCAGGTATTGCATCGAAACAATGATACGGACTTTCCTTTTAGGCAAGATAGTTATTTTTACTATCTAAGTGGTTTTAATGAAAGTGAAGCTTTAATGGTGCTTTCTAAAAAGCAAAATAGCAATCAATTTATTTTGTTTTGTCAAGATAAAGATCCCAAAATAGAGCAATGGACTGGCCCACGTGCGGGGTTAGCAGGGGCTAAATTAACTTTTGGCGCTGATGAGGCTTTTCATTATAAAGAAGCGCCAATTGTGATGCAGGAACTTTTAGCCAATGTTGAAACAGTTTATTATTTAATCAACCAAGATATTTCCTTCGATAGAAAACTTTGTTCATGGATAGAAGCTACTCGCAAAAAAATCCGTCTTGGTATTTCTTCTCCTTTTCATTTTGTTGATTTGAGACATATTTTAGATGAATGTCGACTTATAAAAACAACGGATGAACTGCAACTATTGCGAAAGTCAGCTCAAATTTCAGCAACCGCCCATCTTAAGGCGATGCAGCATTGTGAAGTTGGGATGAAGGAGTATGAGCTTGAAGCTATATTACTTTATGAATTTTATCGCCAAGGAAGTCGCTATCCTGCCTACCCTAGCATTGTAGGCGCAGGAAATAATGCTTGTACCTTACACTATAATCGCAATGACAGTATTATTAATAATAATGAACTCGTACTCATCGACGCAGGTGCAGAATACGAATATTACGCTGCTGATATTACACGCACTTTTCCAGTAAATGGTAAATTTACGTTTGAACAACAAGCGATTTATGAATTAGTGCTTGAAGCACAAATGGGAGCGATAGCCCAAATAAAACCAAATGCACCTTGGCAGATAATCCAAGACACCATTGTTAAAATTCTAGTTCAAGGCTTAGTGGATTTAAAAATACTGCAAGGTAATGTGCAAACATTGATTGAAGAAAAAGCTTATTTACCTTTTTATATGCACAATAGTGGTCATTGGTTGGGGATGGATGTTCATGATGTTGGCGAATATAAAGTCAATGGCCAATGGCGAACACTTTCCCCTGGGATGGTGTTTACCGTAGAGCCTGGATTATATTTAAGTGCTCAAAATACTCAAATTGCAGAAAAATGGCGCGGTATTGGGGTGAGAATAGAAGATGATCTCGTTGTTACCCAAACTGGGTATGAAGTGATGACAGATGAGGTTGTTAAAAAACCAGCTGACATTGAAAAGTTAATGCAAAATAGGATCTAACTTAAGTGTACGATGTTGTTATTGTGGGAGGAGGCATAGTTGGGGCAAGCCTTGCGCTTATCCTTGGCCAACTGCAATATAAAACGCTCATGATTGAACAAAATGCTCATTTTGAATCTCATGATGACTTTCAAGCACGAACCTTAGCATTATCTTATGCCAGTAAACGTATATTTTCTTTATTAGGTTTATGGGACAAGCTAAGTGATGATGCAATAAGCATTGAAAATATCATTGTTTCTATGAAGGGCTGCTATGGTACAAGTAGACTCAAACCACCTGAATTTTATGAATCTCTTGGCTACGTAGTTGGTCAAAAAAATCTCGAACAAGTACTTTATACCGCTTTAAAATCACAACCCAGTATTGAAGTGTTACTGGGGGAACAACTTATTGAAAAACAGCCGATGATAGATGGCTGGGAATTAGATCTTTCAAATAATACAAAAGTATTTTGTAAGCTGTTAATTGCGGCAGATGGTTCAGGATCGCAATTAAGGGAAACTTTAAAAATTGGCACCGATCAAAGAGAATATGATCACTATGCATTGCTGACGAATCTTAAATTACGGCATAGTCATGCATTTACGGCTTTTGAACGCTTTCTTCCCAATGGTGCTATTGCCATTTTACCCTGGAAAGAAAATTATACTACTTGTGTTTGGACAACAACACAACAAGAGGCAAAAACATTAAAAGAATGCGATGAAGATACTTTCCTCAGAAGCTGCGAAAAGCAACTGCCAAGTCAAGTTGGCCGCCTTCAAGCGTGCAGCTTGCGTATTATTTTTCCATTAGGAATGAAGCTTGCCAAGCAACAAGCCAGCGCAAGATTTCTTTTACTGGGTAACGCAGCACACAGTTTACATCCTATTGCAGCACAAGGTTTTAATTTAAGCTTGCGTGATATTTGGCAATTTCGAAGCCAGATTATTAAAACGAAGGAAAAATGTGATTTAGGAGACAATGCGTTTTTAACTAAATATCAAAAAGAGCGTCAAGCAGATCAAAATCGGATTATTTTTGCTACTGACAAAATTGCTAAATATATGTCTAGCAATATATTGCCAAGCGCGCTTCGAGGGGCTGGCTTAACCTTATTTGATATCTTAAGTCCTTTGAAAAATAAATTTACCCTGTTAGGTATGGGATTATCGTGAGATTGGCACAAGACACAGATATATTGCAATATGAAGTGGTGATCGTTGGCGCGGGTATTGTTGGTTTAAGCTGTGCTTTGGCCTTGGCAAAATGCGGATTTTCTATTGCTATCATTGAAGCAAATCAACCAGTAACATCAGCGCCATCTCAAGCAGTACCCTTTGATAACAAAGTAGTTGCAATTACGCGCGCTTCAGAATATTTTTTTGATTATTTAGGTGTTTGGTCTACGATCAAGTCGAGTCGCTTAGCCCCTTATCAACATATGAAGGTTTGGGATAGCGTCATGGATGGTGTCATTGCTTTTTCAGCGGTTGATTACTTAGAGGACAACTTAGGTTATATCATCGAGCAGCAAGTGATTATAAGCGCACTTTGGCAAGCGTTACAAAAATGGCAAATTAAAGTATTGGCAGGTAGACGCGTTGAAAAAAATCATTATGAAGCGCAGTTAAATACTTTAATTTTGTCAGATGAAACGATAATCCAAACCCCTTTAGTCATTGCCGCAGATGGTGCTAACTCCAGTATAAGACAACAACGGGGCATTCCTTCAACAGGTTGGGAATATCACCAATCTGCGCTTGTTGCAACCGTGCAAGGAACAAAATCTCATGATTTTACGGCTTATCAACGTTTTGCACCGGATGGTCCTCTTGCTTTATTACCTTTAGCTTCTTTGTTTCAAAGTTCCATTGTTTGGACGACCTCTTTAGACAATGCGAATAAGCTCAGCACTATCGATCCAACAGAATTCGCTCAAATTTTAACAAGAGAAAGTGATGCGGTGATGGGGGAGATGACGTTGGTGGGGCAACGATTCTTATTTCCATTAAAAACCCACCATGCTAAGCAATATGTGCTTTGCGGTTGTGTTTTAGTAGGAGATGCTGCTCATACCATTCATCCCTTGGCTGGTCTTGGTGTTAATTTGGGATTGCTAGATGCAGCTTCACTTATAGAAATAATACAAGAACATAAGCATCGTTTGGGGGATTTAGCACTGCTTAAACGCTATGAGCGACAAAGAAAAATGTATAATCAGATGATGATATGGGCAATGGAATTGTTTAAACAAGGTTTTGGTGCCAAATCACCAACCATGCAAAGGATCCGTAATATTGGGTTAAATTGGGTGAATAAAAATCAATCTTTTAAACATTTCTTTGTAAAAATGGCCTTAGGAACAATGGGCCCCATTCCCTATCTTGCTCGGAAAAATAAAGAAAGGATGCACCATGAAAAAGACACCGCTATACGATAATCATCAACAACTCGGGGCTGTGTTTATCAACTTTTCTGATTGGCTTATGCCATTACACTATGGGTCGCAAGTGAACGAACATCATCTTATCCGTCAGGATGCTGGCGTGTTTGATGTGTCACATATGGCCATTATTGATGTTGATGGTGTTGATGCCATGGCTTTTCTCCAAAGAGTATTAGCCAATGATGTGCAAAAATTATCACCTGGCAAGGCATTATATAGTTGCATGCTCAATGCAGGTGGTGGTGTGCTTGATGATTTAATTGTTTATTGTCTTGATAAGGAACGTTATAGGCTTATTGTCAATGCTGCCACCCAAAGCAAAGATTTATCATGGTTAGGCCAGCATGCAGCACAATATGTTGCCAATATTCATCATCGCCAAGATCTTGCCTTACTTGCAATACAAGGCCCAAAAACATTTGAAAAAATGCGAAATGTGTTAACGCCAGATCAATTTAAAGCCATTGAAGATTTGCGACCATTTCATTTGATAGAAATAGGTGAATGGTGCATTTCACGCACTGGCTATACAGGTGAAGTGGGTTTAGAGATCATGTTAGGACAAAATCAAGTGCAAACCCTTTGGCAGGATTTGCTCGCCAATGAAATAAAACCTGCAGGGCTTGGTGCGCGTGATACATTACGGCTGGAAGCGGGCTATAACTTATATGGTCAGGATATGGATGAAACGGTTACGCCGCTTGAATCTAATTTAGCATGGACAGTCGATTGGAAAGATCCAACGCGGGATTTTATTGGTAAAGAAGCCTTACAAAAAAAGCAGCAAAAAGGCATCCATCAACAGTTAGTAGGCCTTGTTTTGTTGGAAAAAGGTGTTTGTCGTGCCTCGATGCCAGTTTATGTGCAATTTCCAAATCTAAGTGAAGTTAAGCATGCGAAATTAACCAGTGGTGGCTTTTCACCAACGCTAGGTTGTGGTATCGGCCTAGCAAGATTGCCCACGGGCGAGCTTTCAAGTATTGAAGTTGGCATTAGAGACAAAAAAGTTCCCGCAAAAATTGTACCATTACCTTTTGTAAAAAACGGGAAACCTAATTTTAATTAATAACAAGGACTGTAAAATGAAAGAAGTACCCATTGACTTTAGATATACAAAAACCCATGAATGGGCAAGTCGTGATGAAGAAGAAGTGGTTACAATTGGGATCACTGATTTTGCGCAACGACAGTTAGGGGATATTGTTTTTGTTGAACTGCCGGAAGTTGGCACGATTGTACATGTTGGTGAAGAATTTGGTGTTGTAGAATCTGTTAAAGCAGCCTCAGATTTGTATGGGCCACTTTCAGGTGAAGTGATTGCGGTAAATAAAGCGATAACTACTAATCCTGGATTAATCAATATAGATCCTTATCATGAAGGATGGCTCGTTAAGATCCAAGTCGATGATATTGAACAATGGAATGAATTAATGGATGCTCAAGACTATGAGCATCAGATTGAAACTGAAAAGGAGTAAATCTATGCCTTTTATTCCTCATACTGCGCAAGATGAGGCGTTAATGCTTGAAAAAATTGGCCTGAAGCATCTTTGCGATTTATTTACAGAAATTCCAAAAGCATTAATTATCGATTCTCTTTCAGGGATCCCAGCCGGTTTAAGCGAAATGCAAGTATCACGTTTAATGAAGGAGCGTAGCGAACAAATACAAAAAGGACTTTGTTTTATTGGTGCGGGCGCCTATCAACATCATATTCCAAGCGTGGTATGGGACATTGCGATGCGAGGTGAATATTTGACAGCCTACACCCCGTATCAAGCTGAAGCCAATCAAGGAACCTTACAGCTCATTTGGGAATATCAAACGATGATAGCTTCTTTAATGGGAAAAGAAGTTGCTAATGCTTCAATGTATGATGGTGCTACAGCATTGGTTGAAGCCATTCTTATGGCTAGCCGTATTCAAGGTAATAGCGCTACTGTATGGGTTCCTCAAACTCTGAGTCCTTTTTATCGTCAAGTATTAAAGACCATGTTATTCTCAAAATTAGACATAGTCGAAATATCTTATGATCAAACTGGCGTTACCACCACGCGTGATTTGAATACCCTAAAAAGTCAAGGCGGACAGTGTTCAATATTGGTCATTGCGCAACCGAATTTTTTTGGTCGTTTAGAACCAGTAGATGAATTGTGCGATTGGGGACATCAACAAAATGCCCTTGTTATCGGTGTTGTGAATCCCTTAGCCATGGCTTGGCTAAAGCCCCCAGGACAATGGGGGGTAAAAGGGGCAGATATTGCTTGTGGTGAAGGACAACCTTTAGGGATCCCCCTTTCATCGGGTGGGCCCTATTTTGGATTTTTATGTTCAAATAAAGCATATGTTCGACAGCTTCCAGGCCGTGTGGTTGGCAAAACAGTGGATAAAACAGGTAAAGCAGGATTTACCCTGACTTTGCAAGCAAGAGAACAACATATACGCCGAGAAAAAGCTACCTCTAATATTTGTACAAATCAAGGGTTGTTAGTCACAGCGGCGACTATTTATATGAGCTTAATGGGAGCGCAAGGATTAAAACAAATTGCACAATGCTGTTATGCGCGTTGTCAATTTTTAATTGCAGCGTTGCATGATGCAGGGATTAATATTGTTTTTCCTGGCCTTCATTTTCATGAAGTAGTTATTCAGTTACCCATGAATGTCCAAACCATATTATATCAATTGGCAAAAAAGGAGATAGCTGGCGGCTTTAATCTGCAAACTGCCTATCCTAATTTGAAAGAGTCGCTATTGGTTTGTGTGACAGAAACAAAAACAGATGAAGATATTCTATTTTTTGTAGATTGTTTAAAACAAATATTAAAAGGTTAAGCAATGTCTCATGACGCAGAAAATAATATTATTTTTGAAAAAAGCCAACCAAATCGTTTTGCGTTTGCCCAAGTTCCTCAAGCTGCCAATATCACCCTGGACAATAACTTGTTACGTCAAGACACACCGATATTACCAGGATTATCTGAGCTTGAAGTGGTGCGCCATTTTACCCGTTTATCGCAACAAAATTATTGCATCGACACGCATTTTTATCCTTTAGGTTCTTGCACGATGAAATATAATCCGCGCGGCGTGCAACGTTTAGCAATGATGGCGCCTTTTTGGAATCATCATCCATTAACATTGCCTGCTTTTTCTCAAGGCATTTTACAATGCTTATTTGAATTGCAAGAGTATTTGAAGAGCATTACTGGAATGAGCGCGGTTTGTTTAAGTCCGATGGCAGGTGCTCAAGGAGAATTTGCAGGTTGCGCCATGATTAAAGCTTATCACCGGGATAAAGGTGATACCGATCGTATAGAAATGTTGATCCCAGATGGCGCACATGGCACAAATCCTGCTACAGCTGCGATGTGTGGTTTTAAAATAAAACAGATCCCAACCACAGCAAAGGGCGATATTGATCTTGAAATTTTAAACAAGGTGGTTGGCCCAAAAACCGCTGGCATTATGTTGACCAATCCCTCCACCTTAGGTGTTTTTGAACGCAATATTATTGAAGTGGCACAAATCGTGCATCGAGCGGGTGGGTTGCTTTATTATGATGGTGCAAACTTAAATGCCATTTTAGGCAAAGTCCGGCCAGGTGATATGGGATTTGATGTAATGCATATGAACATGCACAAAACATTTGCCACCCCACATGGAGGTGGTGGCCCAGGTTCAGGTCCTTTGGCAGCAAATGAGCGCCTAAAAGATTATTTACCTATTCCTATGGTGGTAAAACGAAAGCAAGATATGGAGTATGATTGGCTAGCATTAGCTGATTGTCCTAAATCCATTGGCCGTTTATCCACTTTTATGGGTAATGTTGGGATATTATTAAGAGCGTATATTTATATCCGCATGCTAGGTGAGCAAGGTTTAAAGCGTATTGCAGACTATGCTACGTTGAACGCCAATTACTTGATGAAGGAATTACAACGCATTGGCTTTACGCCAGCATATCCAGGGCGTCATGCGACACATGAATTTATTATAACCTTAGCCAAGGAAGCAAAATATCATGGGATCACTGCTTTGGATCTGGCGAAGGCATTATTAGATTATGGGTTTTATGCTCCGACAATCTATTTCCCAACATTGATTTCAGAATGCTTACTAATCGAACCTACAGAAACAGAGTCTAAGCAAACGTTAGATGCTTTTATTGAAGCAATGAGAGAAATTTATGCTTGCATCCTGAATTCACCAGAAAAATTACTTAATGCTCCAAGTCGTTTACCTTGCAAACGATTAGACGAGGTAAAAGCGGCGCGTGAGCTGGATTTAGTATGGCATCCTAACAAATAATAGGTCCTACTTGATCTTGCGCTGCGAGTGCGTAAAGATGTGCTTTAGTGTGTTTGGCATTAATTTTATTTTCAGTTAATATGGCTCACAAGCCAGTTAAAGGCTAAGGAGCATGCTTTAACTATTTAGTTTTCAGTAGAAGTTAAATAGTGAAAAG
The DNA here is from genome assembly GCA_018242045.1 of Pseudomonadota bacterium. Taxonomy (GTDB): domain Bacteria; phylum Pseudomonadota; class Gammaproteobacteria; order Berkiellales; family Berkiellaceae; genus Berkiella. The sequence continues at coordinate 21,435 of JAFECR010000024.1, forward strand.
CATATTAACAAGATAAACTTGATAACTTAAATAATAAAGTTTCATGGTTATTAAGGATGATTTCCCATGCGTATGAAATCTGTTTTGGCACTTTCCGCTCTCTGGGCTAGTACTTTTTTAGCCAGCAATGCTTATGCTGCATCGCAGCCTGCAAAGCAAACAACAGGACAAACAACAAAAATTGCACAAGCACCTACGGCAGATGAGCAAGCATCTGATTCTGCGTCATCTGTAGCACAGGAAACAGTTCAACCAACCGATGCAGTGCAAAAAGAGAAAGCCGCATCGAAGAAGCATCGTGCTCATCGAAAAAAGCATCGTAAACACCGTAAACATCATAGACATCATCACCATGATGGACACCATGATGGTCATAAACATAAGCACAAACACAAGCATAAACACAAGGAAGAGGTTCACCATCATCACCATGATGGCCAGCATCATGATAGTCGCCACCACCACGAGGCTGAGGCTGTCTATCATGTCGATGAGCATCCTCAACACGACTTCATATTTGCAGAATTCCCAGCTAATAACTTCTTGTTAGGTGGATCTCTTGGCTATACAGTACAAAAAGAAAACTTTATAACCACCTATACTGCGCCGATACCAGCCCCTAATCCTGGGGGAGTTAATAGACGCATTCCAGGCTATACGTCAAATAGCGTAAAAATTACTGAACAAGGTGTTTTATTCGGGTTACTTGCTGGATGGCAATGGCGCTTTATGCGTTGGATGGTCGGGCTTGAAGCGAATGTTGATTTTTCCACTGATTTTGAAAAAGATCGTCAGTTTGTCGATCAAGAAATGAATAATGATATTCTGACCGGTACCCTATTATATGAACGTGGTGACATCTATGCCTTAACCACGCGAGCAGGATACTTTGTTACGCCATTCTTTATGCCTTACGTTCGTGCAGGCGCTCAAATGAGCAGGGATGTGGTAAATTATCAAGCAATGATTGGATTGGCTGGTTCCCAAGTGCCTGACTTTAGCTCTAAGAAAAAGGATGTCTACGGTTACGTATTGGGGATTGGCGCTGAATTCCCAACCTACATAGGTTCTTCGACGATCCGCTTTGAGTACAACTTTGTTCGTACGGATAGCGTCATCATTGAAGATAGTGCCTTCCCAATTGTTGGTAACCATAAATTCCGTTATCCTGAATCCCATATTGGTAAGATTGCTTGGGTATGGAATTTCTTATAACCGCAATTTAAAGATGGGAAATCTTAAAGCGCCAGTTGAGCTCTCAACTTGGCGCTTTTTTTCACCCCGGAGTTAGTATGGCGAAAAGCTGGAGAAAAGCACTACTTTGTGTACCTTTGCTCTTTATGAGCAGCGCTTATGCTGATTGGCAAGGCAATTGGTTATTTGGTGTGTCAGGGATCTATACCGATCGCCGTGGGGAAGTTGATATTGGCACGCTCTATAACGGTGCTTTCCCACTATTTCCACTTAAAACCGAGTCTGGTAAACGATATTCTGATATTGGAGCTGGCTATGGGTTACTCGCAGGTTATCAGATAACATGCCAGGGTTGGATCTGGGGAATTGAAGCCAGTGTTGATTGGCTAGATATTTCAAGCAAGCGCGCTTTTGTTTACCCAGATTTGTTGCCATTTGAAATTACGCTAATTGAATGGCATGCCCAGTCGGAATATAAAAGCGAAGTCCCGCTTGTGGCATTGTCTGGGCGTATGGCTTATAAAATGGCGCCTTATTTTATTTCCTATTTGCGTTTAGGGGTGGAAGGTGATGATGAATCGTTAGATGTTATCATTAGTCCAGGCACAGGCTCTATGCAAAGTACAGTTTTACATGCCAGTCGTTGGATTTGGCATTATATTTTAGGTGTGGGTTTTGAAGTGCCATTGGGCTGTTCTCCAATCACATTGAGAGCTGAATATAACTTTCATTCACGCGCTGAGCCCCTCTTTGCACATGGTCGCATCCATGAAGGCGTGATAAATCCTTTCGTAGATCAAATTTTGCCGGTGTTTGATGCTGAAATGAGTACAATAACTAATTCAGGCAAAGTTTCTTTTGTTTGGAATTTTTCTTAAAAAGCTGACTATACTCTTTTCATTTTGTATCTCTTTTGACAGAGCACCAATTTACAACTAATCGTTAGTAAATTGTCATAAATAGTCAGTGATGATGAAAATAAGAATATTTTTACTTTTGTTTTATTGTTGCACAGGCCCATTGCAAGCGATACAAGCTTGGCCCATGCCATGCATAGGAAATTGTTGGCACATACCTTGGGGTACTTTTTTAGTGGGCGCTAGAGGCGGTTATGGTGAGCGCCTTGGCGATGTAAACATTACTTTAGTCTATACCAGTCCTTTGGAAGATATTCCCTCTAGCTTTATTATTGAAGATTATACAGATTTTGGCTACAGAACTGGGATCTTTGCTGGATATCAGATCCAGTGCGGTCGTTTTGTACTTGGTGCTGAATTCTCTATTGATTGGGATAATATGCAAGATGCCCATTATTTTTCATTTTCAGATGCCAATGGCCAAGTTGAATTACCAGGCTTTGCCTATGCTGCTATGGCTCGATATGATTATGGCGTCACTTACGGTCTAAGCGCAAGACTGGGTTATCAAATGTCACACTGTTTTATGCCGTACTTTCGTTTAGGCTTGGAACAAAGTGATGACACCTTAACGGTTGCTTTTGCAGGTTTTCCAACCATATATAATTTTTCAGTAATAACCCAAGGAGAATCACGCCAACTACGTTATGTTGCAGGCATCGGATTTGAAGCGCCGCTTCCTTTTATACCGTTTGTCACCTATCGTGTCGAATATGATTATCATTCAAGAGGAAAAAATGCAGAAGCATTAGGGATCATTAACGATGGTTTAGGATTTAATCCTTTCTTCATGAGTAAAATTCATCCAAAAACACATACATTAGATCTTGCTTTGGTTTGGAACTTTGCCATATGAAAAAAAAGGTGATGGGCTTTGGCTTTCTCCTTTTATTGCTGAATGTATCATATGTTCATGCAGATCAATTTTTGCATCATCATTGGCCTGAAAATGTTTGGATAGATGAATGGGAAACTAATTTTTTAATTGCCGTTTTTGCAGGTTATGGTGACAGAGAAGGCAACATGAATTTAAGCAAGCAATATGGCGGCTTTCCTCTAACCCCAAAAATGACGATTGTGAGGGATGTTACTGATACAGGCACGGTTTATGGTTTTGTCGGAGGCTATCAAGGTAAATGTCAACGATGGCTTCTCGGGGGAGAGATTAATGTGGAATCTCATCATTTTGGTACAACACACCCCTTTGCCTTTTCCGATCCTGCTGGTCTTTTAGGATGGAACGGTGATATCAGTTATCAAAGAGATTGGATGGTTGGTTTTACCTTTAGAGTGGGATATTACCTGGTTGATTATTTCTTGCCCTATGTGAGAATTGGCGGCGAAACAGGGCGAGATAAACTCATAACACATCTGACGAGTAATTTAACAACAATACCGACCTTAACGTTAAGTGAAAAAGAATGGGTGTGGCGTTTTTTAAGTGGCGTGGGAATAGAGTTTCCGATTTATTGCACAGCACTAACGGTGCGCATGGAATATCAATATCACTCTAAAGGAAAAACTATCGAAACTAATCGTTTATTTACCGATGGTATAGTCAATCCAATTGCTAATAGTGATATGCAACCACACACGCAAACAGGTATTATTGCTATCGTAAGAAACTTTTCTTAGCTTGCAGCTAAGCGTTTTTGCTAATAAAATTAAATCAATCTTTAAACCTTGGGGTTAATATTATGAAAAAAATGGGCGCTGCGCTTTGTCTGTCTTCAGCTTTATTAGCCTGCGCACCGGTGCAAGCTGGTTGGCAAGGTAACTGGTTACTAGGGGCATCGGGAGGTTACTTTGATCGCAACGGGGATTTAATCATTACCCAAGTGGGTGCATTGGGGAGTCAGTCTATTATTAGACAAGGTTATGAGGATACGGGATGGTTACTTAGCTTATTGGGTGGTTACCAAATAAGATGTAACCAGTGGTTATTAGGCGCAGAGCTAAACGTAGATTGGTACGACATCAATGAAGACAATGATAATAATTTAGCGTTCACAACAGTAGAGGGTCCTATTGCGCAATTTGGCTGGAACGCCAATTTTACTTACAAACGTGATTGGGTTGTAGGATTAACTGGACGCTTGGGTTACGAAGTTGCTCCTTATTTATTGCCCTATATTCGTTTAGGTGCTGAATGGAGTAGAGATAAATTAACCTACAGTCAAGCAATCAATGCTGCAATTATTCCTGCTGTAGGGAATTTTGTTGGAACGTTTAGTGACGAAGAAAATTCTGTACGGGTAGTGGCCGGGCTTGGTTTCGAAATACCAGTACCAAAATACAATTGTTTCACTATTAGGGCCGAGTATGACTTTCATTCAAGAGGTCAACGCGTGGATGCTGTTGGTCAAATGGTCACAGATGGCGAAGTCTTCTTGGTTAACGCTAGCCGCAAACCCTATACACAAACTGGCATTGTGTCTGTAGTGTGGAATATCTAAAGCGTTTTCTTTCTAATCTTTGCTTTTGTTGGGCTTTGCTATTTTGTACTGCTGCAAAAGCCCAATGGGAAAGCAATTGGCTACTTGGCCTTTCTGCAGCGCTTGCAGAGCGAGAAGATAAACTCGATCTAACAATTAACCATGGCGATGAATTTTTCTCAGGGTTTAGTAATGATCAAGATGATAATGGTTTCGTAGCAGGGATCCTCGGCGGATACCAAATACGTTGCAATGATTGGTTATTTGGCGCTGAGTTAAACGCGCAATGGCAGGATTTGGGCCAAGAAAATATTACCGCTTTTACTGACGCTCTAGAGCATGGTATTGAATTAAATGCGCAATATCGTCAACGTAATATCATTGGCTTAAGTGGGCGTGCAGGTTATGAAATGTTCCCAGGTTTTTTACCCTATTTGAGATTAGGCGTGCTAACAAGCCGTGATAAATTAACGGTGGTGGGTGCTAGCCTGGATCCTGCAAGTTCGTTTGATATTGAAGGAGACCGTCAAGTGTATCGCTGGATGGGCGGTGTCGGCGTTGAATCTCCGATTTGTATGTTAATGGGTTTATCAATACGGGCTGAATATAATTTTCAATCTAAAGGCGGTGTTGTGGAAGCAACTGGACTCAACTTTGATAATGTCTCCTTTGCGGCCGCACATATGAGACCAAAGACACATCAGTTGCTGGTGGCATTAGTCTTAAATTTTGTTTAAGTTTGACAAGTTAAATACCAGTACTTATACGTATCTTAAGCGGATCTTTAACTTAAGATAAGTTTGGGGTGAACTTTCATGAAGAATCTTAAATTGGCTTTATTATTATCAGCAGCCGTGATGGCAACGAGCGCTCAAGCACAATGGGATGGTAATTGGCTCTTGGGAGTATCAGCTGGTAAAGCTTGGCAAAATGATAATGAAGGCTTTAAGGTAAGTGTTTCAAGTGTCACCTCATCTCAATTGTATAATATTGCAAATAACGAAGACAATGATGGTTTTATTTGGGGATTTTTGGGTGGTTACCAAGGGCGTTGCCATAACTTTCTTGCAGGAATTGAGCTTAATGTGGATTGGCGAGACGACGAAGATGACGTTAATTTTGTCGTTGTTAACCCTGTGGTTGGTCCAGTTGCAGCAACAATCAGTCATGATAGAGGCGCAGTTGTAGGTATTACGGCTCGTTTTGGATATAACGTTTTACCTTGCCTTATGCCGTATATTCGATTGGGTGTGGATTATAACGAAAGAGCAACAGATTTTATCGGTGCTACCACTGCATTAGCAGAAAACATTCCTTTTGCAGTAGATAGTTCAGATGATGAAAGATGGGGGTTTGTGGGTGGTGCGGGCATTGAATATTTTATGCCATTTGTCAGAGGATTATCTTTGCGCGCAGAATGGGATTACCATACCAGAGCGCATAGCGATAATATCAACGCTCCTTTGGGAGAGGTGGTTATACCAACCAGTATTGGTATAAGTGACGGTGGTCAGCATTATGAACAAACAGCAAGAGCTTCTTTAGTTTATAATTTCCCAATTTACTAAAATGGTTGAGAGCCTCTGTAGAAACAGGGGCTTAGCAGTAAGTACTTAATTAGCTTTCTCATATCAATGTTGTTTTGCAAAAAAATCATAGCTGTTTCACTTAGTTTGTCTTTTCTAATTTGTTTGACAAGATAATTGCAACAGGTTATATCTTGTCGAATTGGTAGGTTCAAAATATGTTTGGGATAACATTTATGAAAAAACTTAAATTAGCACTATTAGCATCAGCTGTATTTATGGCAGCAAGCGCACAAGCGCATTGGCAGGGGAATTTTTTATTAGGAGTATCTGCTGGCGGTGCTTGGCACAGCGGAGATGATAATATAGGTATTATTATCACTACTCCCGTTAATACTTCAGCGTTTACTGTTACAAATGATAATGACAACAATCATTTTATTTGGGGTTTGCTAGCTGGTTATCAAATGCGTAATGATAATTGGTTGGCAGGTCTTGAAGTAAACGTAGATTGGAGAGGCCATGATGATGACATCAATTTTGTCCTTCAAAATAATGTTACTGTGACTAGCCCAGCATTTGGAACATTTAGTCGAGATAGAGATGCCGTTGTCGGGATAACAGCTCGTTTTGGCTATTACGTTTTACCCTGCTTAACACCTTATATCCGATTAGGTGCTGATTATAGCGAGCGAGATATTAATTTTAATGCATTTATGCCCGATGTTGGCGTTACGGTTAGTAGCTTTGATGATCAAGATGATGATAGATGGGGCTTTGTTGGTGGCTTGGGTATAGAGTATTTTACCCCAATGATTCCTTGTTTATCTCTTAGAGCAGAATGGGATTATCATAGCAGAAAGCATAATGATAATGATTTTAGCATAATAGCTTCTGATAGTAATGTGCTTTTCACTGTCAACGGTGATGGTAATCGCCATGAACAAACGGCTATCGTATCGTTAGTTTATAATTTCCCAATTTAATTTTTTCCGCAAATTAATTAACCCCTGTTTTTGCAGGGGTTTTTTTTTCTTACTATCAACTAAAATATTAGTAGTAACACTAATTTATAGTGTCACTTTTTTGACTGTATTTTTAGTTTGACAAGTTAATCACTGCTGATTATAAATAAGCTGAAGGATTCAATATTTGTTGAGGATGACAATTTATGAAAAATCTTAAATTAGTATTATTAGCATCAGTTGTGTTCATGGCAACGAATGTCCAAGCAGATTGGCAAGGGAATTTTCTATTAGGCGTATCTGCTGGCGGTGCATGGCATAATAATGATGATAATTTTAACGTAATAGTTGCAGGTGGTACTCCCGTTCAATCGCAACTATTTACAGTTGGTGACGTAGGAAATGGCGATCACTTTATTTGGGGTTTTTTAGGCGGATACCAAGCTCGTTGCAACAATTGGTTAGCAGGTCTTGAAATTAATGTTGATTGGAGAGGAGACGATGATGATGTTACCTATGTTATAGGAACGGATTCTCTCATAGGACCAGCAACTGGAACCATCAGTCGAGATAGAGATGGTGTTTGGGGTATAACAGCCCGTTTAGGTTATAATATCTTACCCTGTTTGATGCCATATATCCGTTTGGGAGCAGATTTCACCAATAGAGATTTTGAATTCGTTGGTACAACCACAGACTTAGCAACAAATGTTACTTGGAGTGTAGATGGAGATGGTAGCGACAAATGGGGCTTTGTAGGAGGGTTGGGGTTAGAATACTTTATGCCAATGATTACAGGCCTTTCTTTAAGAGCTGAATGGAATTATCACGCTCGAAGCCATAATGATGATGATCTTATCGCAACCTTGGATCCAGCCATCTTTGTTACTCCTATTACAGTTAGCGTTAATAATGGTGGCCATCACCATGAGCAAACTGCTAGAGCATCAGTCGTTTATAATTTCCCAATTTAATAATTCAGAAATTTCGTTAAACCCCTGTAAAAGCAGGGGTTTGTTTTTTTTTATGCAATAATTAATTAGTTTTACCGTCATTTCTTTGACTGTTATTTAAGTTTGACAAATCAATACCTGCCGTTTATACCTTAAGTTGAGTGGTATTTTAACAACTTCAGTTGAGGGGAAAATTATGGCGAAACTTAAATTGGCTTTTTTAGCATCAGCAGTATTGATGGCAACAAATGTTCAAGCAGATTGGCAAGGAAATTTCTTATTGGGCGTATCTGCTGGTGGTGCATGGCATAATAACGATGAAGATATTACCGTGACACTGACACTTCCTCCTGATTCGGTAAGTTTTTCCGGTGCGAATGATAACAACGGTGATCATTTTATTTGGGGATTTTTAGGAGGTTACCAAGCACGTTGCAATAATTGGTTGGCAGGTCTTGAAGTGAATGTAGATTGGCGAGGTAACGATGATGATGTCAACGTTGCTGGCACCATCGCAGGAGATCCAGTTATTGCTACTATCAGTCGAGATAATGACGCTGTTGTAGGCATAACTGCTCGCTTGGGTTACAACATTTTGCCCTGTTTAATGCCTTATATTCGACTCGGGGCGGATTATAGTGATAGGGATTTTGACTTTGTTGGTTTTGAACCCGTATCAGGAATTACTGTTAGCAGCAATGATGATAATGGTAATGATAGATGGGGTTTTGTCGGTGGTGTGGGGCTAGAATACTTTATGCCAATGATTGCTGGATTATCTTTAAGAGCAGAGTGGGATTATCATAGCAGGGGCCATCACGATGATATCACTGGCTTAGCTTCTGATGGTGAAACACTCTGGACGATAAGTAATGGTGGCAATCATCATGAACAAACAGCAAGAGCTTCTTTAGTTTATAATTTCCCAAGCTAATAGATCTTCTGCTGAAATAAATTAACCCCTGCAAAGCAGGGGTTTTTTGTGAATATTCAAAATAATTAACTACTAATCTTGTGTCATTTTTTTGACGATAACGTTTAATTTGAAAAATTATTATCTGTGACTTATACCTAATTTTAGTGGTATTTTAACTAACTTCAGTTGAGGAACAACGATGACAAAATTCAAATTGGCTTTTTTAGCATCAGCAGTGCTGATGGCAACAAATGTTCAAGCAAATTGGCAAGGAAATTTCTTATTAGGCGTATCTGCTGGTGGTGCTTGGCATAATAACGATGATTTCTTTAATGTCTCTTTCACTGAGCCTGATGCATTCGCAACTTTTGCTGTAAATGATGACGGTGACGACAGCCATTTTATTTGGGGCTTTCTTGCAGGTTACCAGGGACGTTGTGACAATTGGCTAGCTGGCCTTGAAGTAAATGTGGATTGGAGAGGCAGTGACGATGATGATGTGAATTTTGCGCTTCAAAATTCACTGATACTGACGCCAATTGTTGGTACAGTCCATCGAGATAGAGATCCTGTCATAGGCATAACAGGACGTTTGGGTTATAACGTTTTGCCGTGCTTAATGCCTTATATTCGTTTAGGGATTGATTACAGTCAGAGAGAGTATGAACTCACTGCGGTACAAACAGCCGGTATTATCGGCCCTGCTGGTAGTTTTGGTGTGAACAGTGATAATAGTAAATGGGGCTTTGTCGGTGGTGCAGGTCTAGAATGGTTTATGCCTATGATTGCAGGCTTATCCCTCAGAGCAGAGTGGGATTTTCATACCAGAAATCATGATGATGATACCGCGGTAATAACCATTGCCGGTACTGAATCGGTTGTTGGCATTAGCGGGCTTGCACAGCGTCATGAGCAATCAGCTAGAGCCTCTTTAGTTTATAATTTTTAGTTTATTCCCAAGCTAATAAATCTCCCGCTGAAATAAGTTAAACCCCTGCAAAGCAGGGGTTTTTTTTGAATATTCAAAATAATTAACTACTAATCTTGTATCATTTTTTTGACGATAACTTTTAATTTGAAAAATTATTATCTGTGACTTATACCTAATTTGAGTGGTATTTTAACTAACTTCAGTTGGGGAACAACGATGACAAAACTCAAATTGGCTTTTTTAGCATCTGCAGTACTGATGGCAACAAATGTTCAAGCAGATTGGCAAGGCAACTTCTTATTAGGCGTATCTGCTGGCGGTGCATGGCACAATAACACCGATGATTTCTTTTTCATGTCTTTTCTTTCGCCCACTGGATTCACATCTTTTGCTGTGAACGATGACAGTGATGACAGCCATTTTATTTGGGGCCTTTTTGCAGGCTACCAAGCACGTTGTGACAATTGGTTAGCTGGTCTTGAAGTAAATGTGGATTGGAGAGGCAATAACGATGATGATGTAGATTTTGTACTTACAGATCCAGCCGTTACGCCAATTGTTGGTACAGTCCATCGAGATAGAGATCCTGTCATAGGCATAACAGGACGTTTGGGTTATAACGTTTTGCCGTGCTTAATGCCTTATATTCGTTTAGGGATTGATTACAGCCAAAGAGAGTATGAACTCACTGCAACAGCCCCCAATATTCCGGCCTTTGGGAGTTTTGGTGTGAATAGTGATAATAATAAATGGGGCTTTGTGGGAGGTGCGGGCCTAGAATGGTTTATGCCGATGATTGCAGGTTTATCCCTCCGAGCTGAATGGGATTTTCATGTTAGAAACGATGATAATGATGATTCTGCAGTAATAGCTGTAGGTGCTACAACGGTTGGGATTAGTGGATTTTCACACACCCATGAGCAATCAGCTAGAGCCTCCTTAGTTTATAATTTCTAAATCGTTAGCTTAGCTTTATATTAAGTGGGTTCTCAAAAGAACCCACTTAATTTGCAAAATTTTGACATTAAGCAACCAATTACGCCTAAATTCCGCATTGTAATTTAAATTAAAAATCTTAGTGATTTGACATGTTTAGTTTGCCGGCTTATACCTAAACTGTGTATGTTCAACTTTGCCAAGTTAGGATTAAAATGATGAATAAATGGCGTATGGCTTTGCTCATATCAACTGCTTTGATGGCGACTGGTGCGCAAGCACAATGGTTAGCGAATTGGGTATTAGGACTTTCTGGATCATACAACTGGATTGATGCTGACGAAAACGGCGATGATCAAAAAGCAGGTTTTCTTATCAGCAATTTTGCGATGACAGAATTTGATTTAGGTGAGCAAAGTAATAATGTTTGGGGTTGGGGTGTTCTGGGCGGATATCAAGCCAGATGCAATGGCTGGTTGCTCGGCGTTGAATTTGCAGCGGATTGGTTAGACTCTGACAATGACGATAATGGATTTGCCTTCACCAGCGTTTCTCCTTTTAATCGTAGCTGGATAGGGAATGTTAACTTTGAACGTGATTATATTCTTGCCTTAACGGGACGCATGGGATACGAAGCTTATCCCTATTTAATGCCTTATATCCGCGCAGGCGTTGAAACCAGCCGAGATAAAGTAAACTTTATTGTGTTCACACCCTCTACCAATGGCGGAGTGCCATTTTTGACAGCCTCAGGGGACAGTCATTGTCAATCTTGGCGCTTTATTGGCGGCATTGGCGCTGAAGTGCCGATACCCATTTTTGCTGGGGTTACTTTTAGAGCAGAATGGAATTTCCATTCCAATGGTAAATCCGTCGATGCAACCGCGCTTGCCAATGATGGTGCCACTTTGATATCGGTGAGCGGTAAACAAGAAACCAATACGGCTAAAATATCCTTAGTTTATAATCTTCCTGCTTAAAGGGGTGTGCTACAAAACTTTATTTAATCTATATGAGTAACAAACTTCAATTATGTTTGCTGAGTTGCCCGCCTATGTGAAAAAATAACCTAAAGATATTATTTGGGTAGAACATTGTGATAGATGAAAATGGATATCGGTTAAATGTTGGCATCATTATAACTAACCACGCAGGGCAACTTTTCTGGGGTCGTCGGGTTGGCCAAGATGCTTGGCAGTTCCCACAAGGGGGCATCCATGATGATGAAAAGTTAGAGGAAGCCTTATACCGCGAAATGCAAGAAGAAGTTGGCTTAACGGCTAAGGATGTCACTGTTGTTGCTGAATCAAAACAATGGCTTAGTTATCGGCTACCCAAACGCTTGGTTCGCAATGATACTAAACCGATGTGTATTGGTCAGAAACAAAGATGGTTTTTGTTACGTCTTTTTGATGATCAAAAGATCAGACTAGATGCTACAATAAAACCTGAATTTGATGACTGGCGTTGGGTTAGCTATTGGTTTCCTTTATTACAAGTGGTTTCATTTAAACGAGAAGTCTATCGACAGGCATTGTTAGAATTTGCCCCTATAGTCATGCCGCTTAAAGACCCTTTAATGGTATTAGATCCTTTAGACAAATAAACCATCGAATAAGCAACTCTTGTTTTCAGGGAAAATATCCTTGCTAAGCGTATTGCGACAAATCGTACAGGAAGTAAATGAAGCGCAAGACTTAAATGAAGTTTTGCGTCTCATTGTGCAACGCGTTTCTACTACGATGAGTGTGGAAGCTTGCTCGGTATTCTTAGCTGACTATCGTCACCAGCAATATATTTTAGCCTCCTCGGTTGGTTTCTTAGAAGGCGTGGATGGTAAGCTTTGTATCAATTTTTTAGAAGGTCTCGTTGGTTTGGTAGGCATGCGTGAAGAGCCTATTAATTTAGAGGATGCACACAATCATCCAAATTATCGTTATTTTCCTCAAACAGGCGAAGAGCGTTATCAAGCTTTTTTGGGTGTGCCGATAATTCATCAAAGAAAGCTGGTTGGTGTTTTAGTTGTGCAACAACGTCAATCTCGTTGTTTTGATGAGGGTGAAGTTGCTTTTTTAGTTACGATTTGCGCTCAATTGGCAGGTTTGATTGTTCATGCTCAATTAGCAGGTACTATTTCAGATCTACCTAATAACCTCATTGGTTCAACTTTACAAGGTATTCAAGGGGCACCTGGGATTGCTATTGGTACTGCTGTTGTTGTACTTACTTGCGATTTAGATACGGTACAAGATAAAGAAGTCAAGCAGGAAGATATTGCGCAAGAAATTGAATTATTTGAAAAAGCAATTGCTTTAACGCGCAGTGATATTCAACGGATAAAAGCAAGCTTAGATAAGAAATTACTGAGAGAAGAGCAGAATTTATTTGATGCTTATTTAAGCATCTTAGACAGCCCTAGCATTAAACAAGATATTTTAACACTAATCCAGGAAGGACATTGGGCACCTTGGGCTTTGCGTAAAATTATTAAAAGGCAAGTTCATAAATTTGAAGCCATGGAAGATCCTTACTTGCGAGAGAGATCGGCCGATTTGTTAGATCTGGGGCGCAGAGTCTTGGGTAATTTGCAATCAGAACATCTGCCGTCTTTGGAATATCCTAAAGATACCATTTTAGTAGGTGATGATGTTTCGGCCTCTGTTTTAGCGGAGGTGCCACAAGGCCAACTTCTTGGCATTGTGTCAGCAAAAGGATCAGCGAATGCTCATGTGGCGATTTTAGCGCGCGCAATAGGGATCCCCGCTGTGATGGGGGTGAGTGGCATACCTGGACATAAATTAGAAGGTAAAAAAATCGTTATCGATGGATATGCCGGAGAAGTATTTACTTCACCCTCTTCCAAGATGATTAATGAATTTTATCGTTTAGCGCAAGAAGAAAAGAAACTCCATGCTGGATTAGATGAATTAAGAGAATTGCCTGCTCAAACTCAAGATGGCATTCACATTCCTTTATGTGCCAATGCCGGGTTAGTTGCAGATCTTCGCCCTGCTATCCAAGCTGGAGCACAAGGGATCGGACTTTATCGTACAGAAGTACCGTTTATGATCCGTGACAGGTTTCCAGGGGAACAAGAACAATACCTGGTGTATCGTCAACTATTAGAAAGTTTTGCACCAAAGCCAGTGACAATTCGTACCTTGGATGTCGGGGGTGATAAAGTATTACCTTATTTTCCAGTTGAGGAAGATAATCCTTATTTAGGTTGGCGAGGGATCCGCGTTACTTTGGATCATCCAGAAATCTTTTTAGTACAATTGAGGGCATTATTACGAGCAAGTGCGGGCTTGAAAAATTTACGGATCCTTTTTCCGATGATTTCTTGTCTTACCGAGGTAGACGAAGCATTGCGTTTACTTCGCCAAGCACATCGCGAAGTGGTGGAAGAAGGCGCAAATGCCTCCTTTCCAGAAACCGGGGCCATGATAGAGGTTCCTTCTGCAGTTTATTTGGCAAATGAATTGGCAAAACGTCTAGATTTTCTTTCAGTGGGAAGTAACGATCTGACGCAATATTTATTAGCAGTTGATCGCAATAATATTCATGTTGCGAACATTTATGATTCATTACATCCTGCAGTACTTTGTGCCTTGAAAAATATTGTTGAAGCAGGCCATCGACATCATAAACAGATCAGTATTTGTGGGGAAATGGCAGGGGAACCCTTGGCTATTGTGGTATTATTGGGCTTGGGTTTTGATATGTTAAGCATGAATGCACATAGTATCCCTCGCGTAAAATGGATCATTAGAAGTTTTACCATGGAACGAGCCAAAAAGGTGGTTGAAACGATAATGGATATGCATTATCCAAAGGATATTCGAACGTATCTTGAACAGGAACTAGAAGAAGCGGGCCTTAGCGGACTTTTCAGGGCGACAAGAGAATCGCAACAAGGACTTTCTGGTATTACTCAATAAAACCTGCCATGCTTTTCTAAGGTAAACTTAACTTACCCTCTCAAACCATGAAAACATATAAAGATCTTGCTGGTAAAAAAATACAACTGTCGATAATGGCAGTTGTTTTTATTTGTATTGCCATTACTGCTTATGTTTGCATGTCTTATTTAAAAGAATTGTATATAGGCAAAATTTATATTATTGGTGCTTTGGCATATGCTTCTATTTCTTTATTAGCAGTTGCCTATTTGTATAGTTCACTGCTAGATAGATTAAGCCAAAGTGAAGTGCGCTATCAGTTGGCGCAAGCTGATTTAATCAGACTCAATAAAGATGCCAATGAGCAAGAAAAACTGACCAAGCTATTGCGCTTGGCATTAGAAAATGATGAGCTAACTATTCTATACCAACCCAGAGTTTCCACAAAAACAGGCAAAATTTGTGGCGCTGAAGCGCTAGTGAGATGGTTTCATGCAGATGTGGGCTGGATTTCACCAGATGAATTTATTCCTGTCGCGGAAAAAAGCGATCTTATTTTGCAATTGGGGCTTTGGGTGGTAAAAACAGTTTGCCAAAATATTAAAAAATGGCATGACTTGGGATTTTCTTTAAAAATTTCTATCAACTTATCCAAATACCAATTTCGCCAAGGCGACATTGTTAAGGATATTGCTCAAATTCTATGGGATACGCAAATAGCGCCATATTCGCTTGAAATAGAATTAACCGAAAATGTGTTATTAGAAAACCCTGAGAAATGTGCATTGATGTTATCGGTATTAAGATCGATGGGGGTGACCATTTTAGTGGATAATTTTGGTACAGGTAACTTACCCTTAAGTTATTTGCGACGTTATCCCATCAGCGCACTTAAAATAGCGCGTACCTTTGTGCGCAATATCAGTTTAAGCTCCCAAGATAATGGCATAGTAAATGCGATTATTGCGATGGGTAAAGGCTTAAAATTAAGAATAATTGCAGAAGGTGTTGAAACCAAAGAACAAGCAGGTTATCTAATTAAACATGAAGTAGACGAACTTCAAGGATATCATATCAGCCTCCCTTTAGCTGAAGAAGAATTTTCGGTAAAATTGCAAGAAGACGTTGTTCCCATCATTTCTCTCAAGCATTGACAAAAATATACTTGTTGCATGCCTAATTCAAACTGGAAAGAGTATAATGATTTTTATAGCTTATTTTATTATTGGCATTATAACTGGTGTGATGTCCGGTTTGTTAGGCTTAGGCGGTGGCGTTATTATGGTGCCTGCCTTAACCTTTTTGTTTAGTTGGCAGGCATTTCCTGAACAACATATTATGCATCTTGCAACAGGAACCTCACTTGCTGCCATGATCATGACAACCATGATTACAGTTTGGTCTCACAACAAACGCGGCGTAGTTCAATGGTCGCTTTTGCAATATTTTTTGCCTGGAGCGATGTTAGGATCATTGTTGGGTGTTTACTTTGCTCGATTTATTTCGACCAATCATCTAAAAATTATTTTTGCACTTTTTATCATTATTTTAGGACTTCGTTTAATTTGGGGAGCCAATAGAAAGAATAAAATTGCAAAAAACTTTCCACCCAAAATTTTTTTATTTTTGCTCGCAACCTTGATTGGGATGTTATCAGGAATGATAGGTTTAGGGGGAGGCTTGCTCTTTATTCCACTTTTCTTGTGGCTGGGAAATTCGATGGTTCAAGCCAGCGCTACTTCTGCCGCATGCGCATTTCCGACAGCCCTCACAGGAGCCTTGATGGCTGCCATCGTGGGGTGGCATATAGAAGGTTTACCGGCTAAGACATGGGGATTTATTTATTGGCCAGGAGCACTGACATTTGGATTGGCAAGTTTGATAAGCTCACCTTTTGGTGTTTCGATGGCCCATCATTTGCCCGTTCCCACCCTAAAACGAATTTTTGGTGGCGTGCTGCTCGTGATTGCTATCCGCTTGTTATGGTAAACTTTACCCATGCTACAATATCCCGAAATTAATCCAGTTATCTTGCATATTACTGATGCCTTACAGATCCGTTGGTATGGTGTCATGTATTTGCTTGGTTTTGGTATATGTTGGCTAGCGATAAGACTCCGAACTAAAACCCTTCCTTCCTGGAAAACAACAGATAAACTCAATGATCTCATATTCTATTCTGCTTTGGGCGTTATTCTGGGGGGACGCATTGGTTATATGTTGTTCTATTCTTTGCCAAATTGGATAGCGTCACCCACCGAGCTTTTTAAAATTTGGCAAGGTGGGATGTCCTTTCATGGGGGTTTAATTGGCGTCATTGTCTCAACTTGGTTTTTTTGCAAACGCTATCATGATCCCTTTTGGGAGATAGGAGATATCATCACACCCAGCATTCCTTTAGCGTTAGCTATGGGCAGAATTGGCAACTTTATTAATGGAGAGTTGTGGGGGCGTATGTCAGAAGTGCCTTGGGCGATGGTTTTTCCTAATGCAGGTCCGTTTCCTCGGCATCCTTCTCAGCTTTATGCTGTTCTTTTAGAAGGTGTGTTTCTTTTTTGTGTATTATGGATTTATTCCAGTCAACCTCGCAAAACAGGGGCTGTTTCGGGTTTGTTTTTAGTGGGTTATGGTTGTGTACGGATCTTTGAAGAATTTTTTCGCCAACCTGATCCTCAATATGGTTATATCGCTTTTGGTTGGTTGACTATGGGGCAGATCCTTTGTTTACCGATGATCATTTTCGGTTTATATCTTTTGCTGTGCTATGGCAAAACAAAATCCTGTTTTATAAGTTCAAGGTGTTAATATGAAAACCTATTTGAATTTACTGCAACATATATTAGAACATGGCACCCTCAAACAAGATCGTACTCAGACGGGAACATTAAGTTGTTTTGGCTATCAAATGCGCTATGATTTAAGCCTTGGTTTTCCGTTGGTTACTACTAAAAAATGTCATCTTCGCTCTATCATTCATGAATTGCTTTGGTTCCTGAAAGGGGATACCAATATTCGTTATTTAAATGATAATGGTGTCACAATATGGAACGAATGGGCGAATGAAAAAGGCGATTTGGGCCCGGTGTATGGCAAGCAGTGGCGTTCTTGGACTACACCGGGTGGTAAAACGGTAGATCAAATCCAACAAGTGATAGCGCAAATTCGTCAACAACCTGATTCTCGTCGTTTAATTGTTAGTGCTTGGAATGTGGCCGATTTAAATGATATGGCTTTGGCACCTTGCCATTGCTTGTTTCAGTTTTATGTCAATAATGGCAAATTGTCTTGTCAGCTTTATCAACGAAGCGCAGATGTATTTCTAGGAGTACCCTTTAACATAGCTTCTTATGCACTGCTTACGATGATGATTGCCCAAGTGTGCGATTTAACGCCAGGCGATTTTGTCCATTCATTTGGTGATGTGCATTTATATTTAAATCACATTGAACAAGCCAAATTGCAATTAAGCAGAGCGCCTTTTCCTTTACCTCAAATGGCGATAAATCCCGCAATTAAACATATCGATGCTTTTCGCTTTGAAGATTTTGTTTTACAAAACTATCAAAGTCACGAAACAATTAAAGCGCCAATTGCGATTTAACGGTTTTAATTATGCAAATCATCAGCCTTGTAGTTGCAATGACAGAAAATGGTGTAATAGGCCATGATAACCGTTTACTATGGCACCTTCCAAATGATCTTAAGCACTTTAAAGCACTTACGCTGAATAAACCCATTATCATGGGGCGAAGAACCTATGAATCTATTGGTAAACCACTCCCTGGAAGACAAAATATTATTCTAACGCATGCGCGCTACTTGCAGATCCCGCAGTGTGATATTGTGCACTCAGTGAATGAAGCTTTAGATATAACAGCCGATGCTGCTGAAATGATGGTGATAGGCGGCGGTGAAATCTATCGACTATTCTTACCACTGGCAACCTATCTTTATATTACTTATGTTCACGCCAATATTGAGGGTGACACCTCTTTTCCCTTATTTGATCCTTCACAATGGCAAGAAGTGTCACGGCAAAAGTATCATAAAGATGAAAAGCATCTTTATGATTATAGCTTTGTGGCGTTTAAGCGCCGTCAGGATGTACTAAAGTAAGTGCTATATTTTCCAGCGCGATGCTTGGTATATAGGGAGATCCTATCTGGGGCTTTATATCCGTATGATTAACATTTGTGATAGTTTCTTGTTTCACGCTATCTGTTAATACATCTTGAATTTGCAGCATGCTGGTATTGTGATGTGCCAACATTTTTTGGCTTACAGGTTCATCCATGAGCACTTCTTTTATTTGAAGTATTGGATTTTTGTTTTCCATCGCATCTGTTGCTGGTGTGATTGTGCTTAGTGCTTGTATTTTGTTAGAGTGTGTTGTCGTTGTATTGGTATCATGATCAATATTAATATCAGTCTGATTTTCTTGTGCAGCAGATTGTTGTTTTTCTGCAGCATGATTGATTAAATAATCACGAACTTCTACAACTTTGTCGCGAAGTACTGAAAGAGACTGATAATCATTTAACTTTTCAATGATCTTTTCAAGTCTAGTTAATACGGTATCTCCCTCTTCATTTTTATATTCAAGAGAGACCCCTAGGTGTAAAAGCAAATCTATTGCTTTATAATTAAATTGAGTCGCCGCTATAAATAACCCATCTTGGATTTCACATCCCACATCAAGAAGCGTTACTAATGAATTCATATTTTGATTTAATATTGCGCATTTAACCATGCCATCGGTGTTCGCACCATGTTCGATAAGTGTTTTAATGCCTTCTTCAAAGCCAATGATAACAGCATAGTTTAGTGGCGTGTTTCCTGCTTTATCAGCCGCATCGATATCAGTTTGCGATAAGATTAATTCATTCAATTGCTCAAGCTCGCCTTTGATGACAGCAATGTGTAAAGAAGACAACTGAAGTTGTTCTTTGCCACTATCAAGAAGCAGATTAATGATGTTTAAATCTTTTGAGTCAATTGCATTATAAAGGGGAGAAGAATAATGTAGATCTTTTAACATTTGAGGTGTCATTTCATACTCAAATTGAAGATCTGTTTTGGCACCTTTATCAAGCAATAACTTCACAACCTCAGCATTACCGTGTCTTGCTGCTATGCAAATGGGAAAATCATTAGCCCATGATTTGTTTACATCAGCGCCATGCTGAATAAGCGCAATGGCAATGTCTGGGCTATGTCTAAGCAATGCCTTAGCCAACAAGGTTGGTTCTAAATTGGGATTAGCGCCATGTTCTAGCAACAAAGTTGCTAAAGCAGTATCTCCGCTTTGAACGGCATATTTTAATGAATTGCCAATGTTTGGATCAGCGCCTTCGTTAAGCAGCCATTTTACAGTATTAATATCATGTTCAATAACAGCGCGGGTGATGGCAGCCGTTTTAGAGCCAAAACTGCTGTACGGAGCATAATCTGCATTAATATTAGCGCCAATATTTAAATAATAAGAAGCGAGACTTAAATCTTTTTGATTGACAGCGTCAATAAATTTATTGTTGAGAGATTGTCCCCAAGAGAAACCATAAAATAAGTCTTGAGAGTAGTTAGATAACTTAGTCAGGAAATTATACATAAATTTACCCTATAAAATTAGTTTGTAAGTTAACAACGTATGATTTTACCTGAAAGTGATAATAGGCTCAACGAATATTGAAAAGAGAACATGGATTTGAGCATGAATTTACAAAAATAATTTCGCAAATAATTTAAAAAAATAGAATTGAAAAAAGAGAATAC
Source organism: Pseudomonadota bacterium (assembly GCA_018242045.1). Classification (GTDB taxonomy): domain Bacteria; phylum Pseudomonadota; class Gammaproteobacteria; order Berkiellales; family Berkiellaceae; genus Berkiella. Next base: position 41,882 of record JAFECR010000024.1, read on the forward strand.
ATAAAGAGAAATTATTGATACCTAAAATAGACTGCGTTAACATACACCGGTGCAATTGAGGAAAATGAATCTTTAATTGCCAGCGCACATTGAAGATGCACCAACACCTTCAACGTGCTAACCATAAGCAAAAAATTAAGAAGGAATTTTTCACCCATGGCTGAACGCAAATCTAACACACTCATCATCTTTCAAGAAGTCTTGCATCTCGCAAACTATCGCTTTTTAACCTAAAAATCGATTTTTTGAGTTATTTCAATCTTAGGTAAATTACCAAACCTAGTTTATTGGAAGTATTATGCAAGATGTTGCTTTCTCTTTTATTTGCCAAGCGAAACCCTGCTCCTTTGCAAAATGGTTCGCTTTTCTTAGAAAAATCATTGAGCATTCGATGCTTGATGAAGCAGAAAAATTTCTAGGATGTTGGCTTGCCACCCAATGTGCAAATAACTTGTCGTTTACCTGTTCGTTTAATTACGAACAGATCTCTTTAGCGGTGCATAAACCTTCGCGCAAGGTACATCGCATTCTTACTCGTTTACGAACCATGGGTTTTTTGATAGCCGATATTCCTATTTACTATGGCGAGCTGAGCATTGAAATGGTGCAAACGGTGCGCACTTTTAAACTTGTTTTTCCAGGCGTTGCTTTTCAGGAGGAAGGAATACGATTGCCTTATATGAGAGGCCGACCCAAAATTACCCTAAATTTAATATAGTTCGAACGCGTTAGGCAGGAGTTGTAAAATGTCAAATCATGATGGAAGCTATATGCTGAATGAGGTCCTTCATTTATTAGAGAAATATGGCTTTTTTGAAGTATTAGAGAAATTTGGCGCTTTTAAAGAACCCAAAAAAAATAGTGTTGTTAAAAATTGTAGATGAAACGGCTAGAGGATTGTTATTTACAAGATAAAGGGATGCATTTTTTAAAAATTAGCTTCATGCTAAGTTAAGATCATCAATTTTAATTTCTTGGTTTGCATCGTGAATATGTCGTTTTGCAATATCTCTGATTTGTTCATCACAGTCAAACTGGCATTCTTGTAGCAAATCTTCAGGTAGTAACTCATGTTTAATTAGTAATAATACTGCTTCTTTTCTACATCTTGAGCAAGGAGAATGCTCATAAAGCCACAAAAGACAATTTATCAAACCAGGTTCCATGTGTTTTTTGCAAATTTTTATTAAGCTCTCAGCTATTTCATGAATTTTGTGTTCATCTAAATCATCTCTTAGCATCGATTCAATCAACTGATAATCTCCAACTTGATAATTGTGAATAAATAACCCAATATGTTTATTGAAGGAGATATTATCTTCATTACACAAGCTAATTGCCAATTCATGTATCATGTGATGTTGTGAATTTGACAATGCCTTAATAGCTGCGTTTTGGATTTCATGGTCTTGCGAAAGTGCCAAGCCAAGTACCATTTCGTTGATACGAGGAAATGCGCGCCTTGCAAAAAAAGTTAAATAACGTATACATTGATTTTTTCTGGTTTCTGTTATTAAATTATTAAAAATAAAGTTAATTTGTTCATGTGTGGCATATTTTTCACCAAAAAGACCAATATAGTAATGATACGGGCCTTTATCTTCTTCAATAAAAGTTAGAATTTCTTTAAAATCAGGTCGCCAATTTTCTTTATTTGTTTGAGAAGGGTGACTTTGCATTGCTTGTAAGAATGCAGCAATGGATGGATTGTCATCAGCATTGAGTTTTAAAAACGACGATGCATTTTCTCCAAAGATAGTGCTAGCGTAGTCAAATAGCCAATCACCATAACACAATTTATTTTCAAGGATCTGCTTACCTATTACTTGGGAAATATGTAATAGTCCTAATAAACCATCCAGTTCAATGATAGCCTGCCCGCAAATGTCTACATCATCGCCTTGTAGATCAAATTTTTGATAAAGTGCCTCTTTTGCAGGGGTAATGCCTTGCATTGCAATCAATTTACAAAGCTCAACCACTTGTGTTTCACTATCAGGTGTAGAAACGAGGATATTGACTATTTTAGGGAAATAAAAAAGCTCTCTTTTGGTTAAACAAAGCAAAGCGTACAACCATGGTGCGCGATGGGTTTGTAGGTGTGAGCCATAGATTTGATCTACTGCGCAAGTAGATAAAATTGCTTCTTCATAGCCATTGTCACCGTGCATTTTAATATGTTGATATGCACGTCCTAAACCTTTTTTTAAGGCGTCCTGAAAAGTTTTTGGATTCATGGGTATTCTTGTCAATTAAATATTTATTTCAATATACCTATAATGAGTAGCGATAGGTATGAAAACAAGATGAAACAGCTCAATGCTTTGATAAATAAATTGAGAGCATTGGATTTAGGTTTATATACAGTTAGCAAAATTCTTTTAATACTATCGCCACTATCGCAACCGATGACAAAGGGTAATTGTCAGCCGACCTTTAGTAGCTTATAATTCACTTCTTTTAAGTTAAATTTCTGTCTCTAAATAATGTCAAAACTTTCTCCTAAATGGGTTGGCGCAGTTGCCCACTATGTCAGTAAGGCATTGGTTAAAACACTAAGCGTGGATATCCGGCTACACCCCGATGTCATCATAGATAATCAATATGTTTATGCTTTTTGGCATGATAAGCAATTTGCACCAATTATGTTGTTGGCTAATTCTGCTTTGGGTCAAGGAAAACATGCTTGTTTTGTAAGCGCATCTAAAGATGGAGAGATGTTAGCGGAATGGTTAAGACGTTTAGGTTATTATCTTGTAAGGGGATCTTCTAGCCGAAAAGCTTTAAGTGGGTTGGTTAATTTGATTGCGGCTACCAAAGCAGGCTATTCAGTGGGGATCACAGCAGATGGTCCTCGTGGCCCCTATCATAAATCAAAAACGGGAGCTGCCTTTTTGGCTTTTAAAGCTGGAATAGGGTTGATCCCTTTAGGGGTTGCGTACTCTGCTAAATGGCAATTTAATAAATCTTGGGATAAATATCAGTTGCCCAAACCCTTTGCAAAAGCAATCATTTATATTGGGGCGCCGTTATATATTACAGATCTTAGCGATATGGATTTGATCGTTTCCCAAGTAGACCAAGCAATTGAAATTTCAGATCAAAAGGCAATGGCAATTCTTAAAGATCGCACTCAGGCGGAACAAACCATTGAATTAGCATGATGTCATGAGGTTTGAGTTAGCGCTTTCTTCTTTAAGAAAGCAGGCCGCCAACCAGTGCCAATCACAATAGAAGCTAAAACTAAGCCTATGCCAGCGATATCATACCAATGTAAGTATTCGTCTAAGAAGCAGATTGCTAATAACGTAGTGACAACAGGCATAATACCGCCAAAAATCCCGCCAGTGCTTGCGGGGATTAGGGTTAGCCCCCATGCCCAAGCCCAAAAGAATATAAGGCTGCTAATAGCGGCAACGAGAATTAAACTGCCTTCCCAACTGGAAAAGACGCTAAGATCAAAAGAATTTGTTATTAAAGCACAAGGTAGTAAGGTAATAAACCCTACCAGGTTAGCAATGAGAGATACGCCTAAAGGCGTCATCCTTCTGGCAAGCTTACGACTTAGAATGGAATACATTGCTTCGGGGATCATAGCTAGAAACACTAAGACATCACCAAAATAAGTATGTTCTGTATTTAAGTTGCCTTCAAAATGATCAAGATTGATGATTAAAATGCCTAACATGGCGAGAAAGAGAGCACCCACCTTTGACAAATTAAGACGTTCGTTTAACATCCAAATGGCACAAAGTGCAATAATAGCAGGCAAGGTGCTGCCAACAATACCAGCAGCAGTGGCGGTAGTATGTTGTAAGCCCCAGACAAAAAGTAAATTAAATAAAAAAGCTGCAAAAACGCCTTGCAGTATGGCATAAGCCCAGTCGTTAAATGAAAGTTTACCTTCAGGATGTCTTGGGTCAATGATGGTAGTCTTTGTCATGAATAATGTCGCTGAGAGTATCACCGAGCTAATAAAAAAGCGGCTTGCTAATAACATGAACATTGGCATGAAATTAAGAAGATATTTACTGGTGACAACGTTAATGCTAATACCAGCTTGAGCTAAAGCCAGCGCAATATATCCAACAAGGAGAGGGCGATGCATGATTAATCCGAATAAATTAACAAAAGGCAGTAAACGTTAAAAGTCTAGCAGATAATTTATTGCTTAGTAATATTATTCGATGTAAAGTAAAAAAAAGTCGATAAGTGGAAGAAAAACTAAAACAATTGGCACTGCGAGCAAAAATAAGTTGCGCGTTGCCCAAGTTGAATTAATTTCACTGGCGATTGACAACGATAGCAAGGTTGGTCTTCACGATCATAAACTGTTAAGGCTTGGCTAAAGTAGCCTGGCTTACCATCATATTGGTAAAAGTCTTTAAGGGTGGTACCACCACTTTTTATCGCCTTCTTTAACACTTGTTGTATGGCTCGATGTAGCTGTTTACATTGGGTCAGCGATAGGTGATATGAAAGGGTTTGAGGATGAATTTTGGCTAAGAACAAACATTCATTAGCATAGATATTCCCAATGCCGACAATAATGCGTTGGTTCATGAGAAAGGTTTTGATGTTGCTTCGATGTTTTTGAGTTTGTTCGTAAAGCGAGTCAACTGTAAAGGACTTATCTAACGGCTCTATGCCAAGATGTGCAAGTTGAGGTAATGGATCTGTTTGCTCAAATAAGACTGCGCCAAAACGGCGCGGATCATTAAAGCGTAGAATTTTGCCGCTATTCAAAAAGCATTCAAAGTGATCATGCTTTCTTGGCAAAGTGTGTTTATTGACGATAGCAAGTGTTCCTGACATACCTAAATGGATCACTAAGTTTCCAGTAGAAAAACTAACTATTATATATTTTGCACGACGAGATACTGCTAAAACACGCTGATTTTTAAGTTGTTTTTGGATAACGCGGGTATTGATTGGCCATCTTAAGCGAGGTTCATGAACTTTAATGTTTTGTATGATGTGGCCAATAAGGAAAGGTGCAATCCCTCGACAAGTTGTTTCAACTTCGGGTAATTCTGGCATTGGTATTCTTATTTATTTAATGCTTTATGACCGATATCACTTCGATAAAACACTCCGTCCCAAGCCACTTTTTTCACCATGCGATATGCATTTTCTTGTGCATCATTGAGCGTATCACCAAGTGCCGTGACACAAAGTACTCGACCGCCATTCACCACTATCCGGCTTTCCTCAATTTTAGTACCAGCATGAAATATCTTGTAAGTATTGCTAGGGGGGATATTATTTAACGTTGGGCAAACATCGCCAACTCTTGGGTTATCAGGGTAACCAACGGAAGCCAAAACAACACCTAAAGCAAATTGAGGGTCCCACTGTACATTATGTTGATGAAGATTATTATGAAGCGCATCCCAACACAATTGTGCAAAATCAGATTTCAAGCGTAATAATATGGGTTGAGTTTCAGGATCACCAAATCGACAATTATATTCAAGCACATGAATATCCTCATTAGGGCTAATCATTAAACCCGCATATAAAAATCCTTGAAAGGTATTACCTTCTTGTGCCATTCCCTTTAAGGTGGGCTCTATCACAGTTGCTAAAATTTTAGCTTGAAGCGCTTCGTCAACCATCCAAGCTGGGGAATAAGCTCCCATACCACCCGTGTTAGGTCCTAAATCACCATCGTCTCGTGCTTTATGATCTTGGGATGTAGCCAAGGGGATATAATGTGGGCCATCGCAAAGCACAATAAAACTAACTTCTTGACCTTCGAGAAAATCCTCAATAATGATTTTTTCACCTGCATCACCAAAGCGCTTTTCAGAGAGCATTTCCCCGACAGTATGTTCTGCAGTTAATCTATCTTGAGCGATAACAACGCCTTTACCAGAGGCAAGCCCATTGGCTTTGATAACAATTGGAAAATCACAAGTTTTTAAGTATGCTTCTGCTGCGCTGATATCAGTAAATACCTGCGCTTTTGCGGTAGGAATGCCATGGCGCTGCATGAATTCTTTAGAAAAAACTTTAGATCCTTCTAATTTCGCAGCGTCAGCACTTGGCCCTAAGCATAATAAATTTTTTGCCTGAAAATAATCCTTAATGCCAGCCACCAAAGGAGCTTCAGGCCCCACGACAGTAAAGTCAATTTGTTGGCTTTTTACAAAATCTGCCAAAGCTTCAAAGGCAAGTGCAGAAATAGGGATATTTTCAACTTTAGGCTCACGATAGGTGCCAGCATTGCCAGGGGCAACATACACTTTTTTCACGAGGGGTGATTGGGCTAATTTCCAGGCAATAGCATGCTCACGTCCACCATTGCCGATTACTAATATTTTCATTGCATTTCCCTAATGTTTAAAGCATCTGATACCTGTAAATATCATCGTCATTCCAAGTTTGTCTGCGCAAGCGATAACCTCATCGTCGCGTTTTGAGCCCCCTGGTTGGATAATGGCACTGATGCCAAATTGATGAGCTTTCTCAACACTGTCTTTAAAAGGAAAGAAAGCATCTGAGGCCATCACGGCATTTTGGAGGGATAGCCCCATTTCCTTGGCCTTTAAACCTGCAATGTCCACACTAAAAACGCGAGACATTTGTCCTGCACCGATACCTAGCGTTTGCCTGTCTTTGGCAAAGACAATGGCATTTGATTTAACATGATTGACTACTTGCCAGCTAAAAAGCAAATCTTGCAACTGTGTTTGAGTGGGCTCTTGTTTGCTGACAACCTCGTAGGATAGGGTCTGGAGGATATTTTTAGTTTGAATTAAAATACCACCACTGACACTTTTAATATCCCATTCAATGGCTTTTGTTTTTGAGTCATTTCTTTTATATTGCAATAAACGGCAATTTTCCTTTTGTTTAGCCAACATTAAGGCGCCTTGCGTAAAATCTGGTGCAATAATAACTTCAACAAATTGCTTATCAAAAATCGTTTTGATTAATTTGTCGTCAACAACCGCATTAAAGGCAATAATGCCACCAAAAGCGGAGGTAGGATCACACAGGTAGGCTTTTTCATAAGCCGCGTCAATGGTTTGTCCAATAGCAACACCGCAGGGGTTTGCATGTTTTACAATCACACAGGCTGCAGTTTCAAGCTCTTTTACTGCTGTTAAAGCACTGTCTGCATCTTGTATGTTATTATAAGAAAGCGCTTTACCTTGAAGTAAATCGCAATTGGCAATGCTGTCTGTGCTTGGCGATTTTTCTTGATAAAAAGCAGCTACTTGATGTGGGTTTTCTCCGTATCGTAATCTACTTTTAAGTCGATAATTTAAAGAAAGATGGTGTCCAAGCCCATTACAAGGTTGTCCATCAATGATTTGCCCAAAATAGTTTGCAATGGCACCATCATAGGTTGTGGTGTGCGCAAATGCCTTAGCAGCATACTGTAGGCGCGTTTGTTCATTGATAATCCCATGAAATTGTGTAAATTCTTCTATAAATGATTGATAATCATTAGGATCAACCAGTACGGTACACCAGGCATAATTTTTGGCAGCGCTGCGTATTAAAGTAGGGCCACCAATATCGATGTTCTCAATGATGTCATCTAATTGAGCATCGGCTTGGCTACTGACTTGTTCAAAAGGATAGAGATTCACAACAACAAGATCAATATCAGGGATCTCGTGTGTTAACATGATGTCTGCATCTATATCGCGACGTCCAAGAATGCCGCCAGCTATCTTGGGATGCAAAGTTTTAACACGTCCTTGCATAATTTCTGGAAAACCAGTGTATTCGTTCACACTCATGACGGGTAGGCCGTGTGCTTTAAGTAAAGCGGCAGTATTTCCCGTGGAAACAAGCTCTACACCATGTAAGTGTAGATGTTCAGCTAAGGGAATGATATTTGTTTTGTCATAAACACTGAGTAAAGCGCGTTGGATAACCGTTGATTCATGCATAATTATTCTAACCCATATTCGGCAAGCCGTTTGCGTAGTGTTCCTCTTGCAAGTCCTAACCATTTTGCCGCTTTGCTTTGATTGCCATCAGCAAAATTTAAGACAGCCTTAAATAAACCAAGTTCAACTTCTTTAATGACAAGATCATACAATTGTTTTGCTGGCTGACCATCCAGCGCAGAAAAGTAAGATTCTATCGTTTTTGAGACGACTTCTCTTAAAGGAAGCGTTGTGGGGATCATAAATTGTTTTCCATTAAATTTGCAAAAAAAGCATTAGCAGCTTCCAGCTGGAGTTCAGCGGAATTTAGCTGATTAAAAGCATTTCTAAAAGCGCCGCCGTGGCGTTGTCCTTTGCTATACCAAGAAACATGTTTACGTGCAACCAAAACACCTCTTGCTTCACCATAAAAGGCATAGAGGTTTTTCATGTGATTGATCATCACATCGCGTATGATGGCAACTTCGGGTTCAGGAAGATGCACTTGATGATGTAAATAATGCATAATTTCATTAAATATCCAAGGCCTACCTTGGGCAGCTCGACCTATCATAATGGCATCTGCGCCAGTATTGTCTAAAACCCATTTTGCTTTTTCTGGGGTGGTAATATCGCCATTGGCAATGATAGGAATATTGACAGCCTGTTTGATAGCGGCAATGGTGTCATATTCTGCTTGGCCATTGAACATACAAGCGCGGGTACGCCCATGAATAGCAAGTGCCTGGATACCGCAATCTTCGGCCAATTTTGCAATGTTGACGCCATTTCGATGGTGGGTATCCCAACCAGTGCGAATTTTAAGGGTGACTGGCACAGTAACTGATTTAACAACGGCATTAAGGATTTTAGCAACTAAAGGTTCATCTTTAAGCAAGGCAGAGCCAGAAAGGGTATTACATACTTTTTTGGCAGGACAACCCATATTGATATCAATGATCTCTGCCCCTTGGGCTTCGTTATAGCTTGCGGCTTGGGCCATCATATTGGGATCTGCACCAACTATTTGCACCGAGCACGGGCGAGTTTCGCCATCATGATTTGCACGACGTTTTGTTTTTTCGCTACCATGTAGCAAAGAGTTAGCGCCAACCATTTCAGAAACAGCAAGCCCCGCACCCATATTTTTGCATAATTGCCTAAAAGGCCTATCTGTCACACCAGCCATAGGCGCAAGAATAATAGGGGTTTCTATTTTGTAAGGCCCTATTTTGAAATTAGTTAGTTTATTATCTTTGTAGAGCGCCGTTGACATGTAATCTGCCCTTAGACTGGGGAAGTGGATTATACGCTTTCATGCTACAGCTTGCAGCAATTTGATCTTTGATCAGGATTTTCGGCAGGTCATATTTAATGGCTCAGCGCCTAACTGCTGAAATCAGCGCCCATTCCTGTTCAGTCGGGGTTGCTTCAATGCAAAACCAAGGATCATAGGCCGCACAAACCGCATCAATCTGATTTTTAAGTAAGCCAGATAAAACTAATTTGCCGCCAGGGATGCATGTCTTTGCGAGGGTGGAGGCGAGCGCAATTAAAGGTTCAGCCAGAATATTAGCCAACACGCAATTTGCTTGCAGCGTCGATGGTAATTGCTCAGGCAAACAGCAGGATAAAGCTTCGATTGAAATGTCATTACGTTGACAATTTGCTTGGGTGGCAAGCAGTGCTTGCGGATCATAGTCGATAGCCCAAACTTTATTGGCACCTAATTTAAGCGCTGCAATCCCTAAAATACCAGAGCCACAGCCATAATCGAGTACCTGCTGCTGATAAGGGGGATGCTTATCAAGCCATTGCAAACAGAGTGCTGTTGTAGGGTGGGTTCCTGTGCCAAAAGCAAGCCCAGGATCGAGTTTGATAATGATAGCATTTTTGTCTAAAGGTGCTTCAAAATGGGTAGGGATAATCCACAGATTTTTACCAAATTGTAATGGCTTAAAATGTTCCAACCATGTTCGCGTCCAATCTTGTTCAGCTAAAGCACAAACAGAGATAGATATGTTGGGTAGCAAGTTTTGCAAGGTATCGATAATAGAAGCACTTAGATCGCATTTCGAAAATAAACCGACTATTTTAAGCTTTTCCCATAAGGGTGTTGTACCTGGTAGAGGTTCAAGAATAGGTTTATTGCTCGCATCAAAAAAAGAAACCGAGACTGCGCCAAGTGTTTCTAATTGCTCACAATAAAAATCTGCTTGAGATTTTGGAATTTCAAAGGATATTTCTTGCCAGGCCATGCTATCTCTGAATCAAGCTAAAAGACTTTTTAAGTTTATACCGGATTAAAATTAATTTTGCAAACCTGGAAAGCGCATATACACCTACTGCTAAATGGTAGCTTTTTTCAGATGAATAACCATTTTGTATATTGTAATTTGAATCTTAACTAAGAGAAACTTTCGCTACTTGGATTTTAACTTAAATTTTGAAGAGGATTTTATGAAGATATTATCTTTAGCAGAAATGAATGTGGTTGCCGGTGGCAATGGCAGTATTGACTTAGAAGGGTATAATTTCAGCTTCATTGTCAGCAATTCGCTTAGCGTAGGTGTTATTGGTTATCTCTTTTTCGGGGTAAATTTTTTGACAGGAGCCACCGCTGGCGGATTATATGCTTTGTCGATGATGGGCGCAAAATATGCGGATAAATATTTTGATATTGAAGATAGCAAACCTATTATCAATCCTGTGAATTCGATTAATACTACTGCTGCTCAAGCAAATTAAATTTACTCTAACTTTGTTAGAGTTCTTAAATGAGAGACATCCCTTCACTTGAAAAGGGATGTCTCTCAAGCGTATTTTTGATACACTTTGCCCCGTTATTTTTTCTTCAATTACCAATAAGGAAGGTAGTCTATGTCACAAAAAGGCCCTCATGCTCAAACAAAGAAAACAGAATTGACTAAGCAAGAAGCAAATTTGCTAGAGATGATAGGCCAAGCAAAAAAACCTCAAGAATCAATAAATGACTCGGAAAATAAGCATTATGATGATGAATATTTTATTGTTTGTACCAATTTTGTAGGTGACGAGGACCTTGAAGATTCAGAAGAACCGCTAATCGAAGCACAAGAAGCGATACCACTTTTAAAAAAAGAAGTGGAACCACTTTTAAGAGAAGCTCCTGAAGCTCCCGAAGCTCCTGAAGCTCCCGAAGCTCCCGAAGCTCCTGAAGCTCCTGAAGCTCCCGAAACGGCAGAAATAATACTATCATCAATGCAAGTAGATTTAGCAGGAGCTGGTGTCGTATCAGAAGTAGAAGTAGAGATATTGTCAAATGATATGCAAGACGTTTTTAATGAACAGTATGAGAGACTTAGCACCCTTCAAGTCGAGCTCGTTTCTGAGAAAACAGCTGTGTTGCTAGCGCAATCTGAACCTGCCAAATCCTTAACAAAGAATTTTGATCGAAAAACACAAGAAACAGCGCTGCAACAACCCAAACAGCAGACAGGGTCGCTTGCCCAATCTGCTGAGATCCGCAAAAAGCCAGCTAATTCTTGATCTTTTCTTCGAGATAGTGAATGGTAGTGCCACCTTGCTTAAAGTTGGCATCATTGATTAACTCTTGATGTAGTGGAATATTGGTTTTGATGCCTTCTATGACTATTTCATTTAAGGCATTACGCATCCGTCTTATAGCTTCAGAACGATTATTGCCATAAGCAATCAGCTTTGCTATCAATGAATCATAATTTGGCGGCACGGGATAGGAGCTATAAATATGAGAGTCAATACGGATCCCAGGCCCACCTGGTGCGTGATACCAGGTAATCTTTCCTGGGCAAGGTAAGAATGTTTTAGGATCTTCAGCGTTGATTCTGCATTCAATGGCGTGCCCTTGTAAACGCACATCTTCTTGACGAATACTTAATTTTTCACCACTTGCTATTTTGAGTTGTTCTTTGACGATATCAATGCCAGTGATCATTTCGGTGACAGGATGTTCTACTTGCACGCGTGTATTCATTTCAATGAAGTAAAATTCACCATCTTGGTATAAAAATTCAAAAGTTCCAGCGCCGCGATAATTAATCCTTAAGCAAGCATCGGTACAGATCTGACCAATTTTTTGTCTTTGTTCGTTGGTTAGGCCGGGTGCTGGTGCTTCTTCTAAGACTTTTTGGTGACGTCGTTGCATGGAACAATCTCTTTCACCCAAATGAATCGCATTTCCTTGACCATCGGCTAAAACTTGTATTTCTATGTGCCGTGGTGTTTCTAAATATTTTTCCATATAAACAGCACTATTGCCAAAAGCAACATTGGCCTCAGTTCGCGTGAGCGAAATAGCGCTTAATAATGCAGCTTCGCTGTGTACAACGCGCATACCTCGACCACCACCACCACCGGCAGCTTTAATAATCACAGGGTAGCCTATTTTTCGAGCAATTTTGAGATTAAGTTTATCTTCGTCTGTTAAAGGACCATCAGAACCGGGAACGCAAGGAACGCCAGCTTCTTGCATGGCCTTAATGGCAGAAACCTTATCCCCCATTAAACGAATAGTTTCAGAATGAGGACCTATAAAGATAAAACCGCTTTCTTCTACCCTTTCGGCAAAATCTGCGTTTTCAGCTAAAAAACCATAGCCTGGATGAATAGCAACGGCATCTGTAATTTCCGCTGCGGTAATAATGGCAGGGATATTCAAGTAGCTTTCAGGTGAGGGGGCTCGCCCAATACAAATAGCCTCATCGGCAAGACGCACAGGCAATAAGTCCTTATCTACGGTAGAATAAACGGCAACGGTTTTAATACCTAGCTCGTGACAAGCGCGTAAAATACGCAGTGCAATTTCACCACGATTGGCAATGACAACCTTTTCTAACATATCACACCATAATTATTTTATAACAAAGAGAGGTTGACCGTATTCAACAGGTTGGCCATTTTCGACTAATATCGCCGTAACGGTACCTGCCTTATCGGCTTCAATTTGATTGAGCATTTTCATTGCTTCTACGATGCATAGTGTATCACCTACTTGAACTTTAGTGCCTATATCCACAAAAGGGGCTTGATCTGGCGCGGGTGCGCGATACATTGTTCCTACCATGGGGGACGTCACAACATGTCCTTCAGGTAGTGTTGCTCCAGCACCTTGTTCTGTTGGATTCGCGCTTGGAGCATGAGGAGTTTGTGTTGGTGCTGGAATGACAGGTGTCTGTGCCATCACATATTGTGTGGTGCCAGAATCCATTTTTCGGCTGATTCGAACAGATTCTTCGCCTTCGCGGATCTCTATTTCAGCAATACCAGATTCTTCTAATACTTCAATCAATTTTTTTATTTTGCGAATATCCATGTTTAACGACTCAAATTACAGTTAACGTTTAAGAAAATTTTTCCAATGCGGCGTTGAGTGCAGCATAGTAGCCTTGAGGGCCAAAGCCGCAAACAATTCCGATTGAAAGGTCAGATAAATAGCTGTTATGCCTGTAAGTTTCACGGGCAAATATATTTGTCAGATGAACTTCATAGAAAGGGATTTGGACTGCTAAAAAGGCATCACGAATTGCAATACTTGTATGCGAGAACGCAGCAGGATTAATGATGATCGCGTCAATTTTGCGCTTTTTCGCGTCATGTATGGTGTTGATGATTTCAAGTTCGCTATTAGTTTGAATGCATTCGATGCTATTGTTCTTAGCTAAGCGACTCAATTCTTGATTGATTGCTTTAAGTGTTGTCTTGCCATATAGCGGTTGTTCTCGAGTGCCAAGCAAATTTAAGTTTGGCCCATGTATTACTAAAATTTTAGCCATATTGATTGCCTAATATAATTAGGTCTATTTTGGAGTAAATCTCGAAAGATGTCTATTAAATCTTGCAAGATAATGAAAGATAGCGACAGAAGTAGACAAGATCGGCAAAAATTACTTTAGATGTAAGCTCATGATAACATAGCGAAGTCAATAATGTCGTTTTGATCTAAGACTTGTTTTTGAATTTTACAGTCAAAATTTAACAAGATAAAGTAAGATAGCGACAGTTTGGTGCAAGAACAGCTAAGATAATTACAATTTTCGTTTTAACGCCTCCAATTGGGTGATCATCTCATTTTCAGGGATCTCACCAATCAACCTATATTTTGTTAGTTCTACGCCATTCTTATCAAAGAATAATATCGCAGGTGGGCCGATAAGGTTGAATTGCTTAAGTAAGGCTTGCGCCTCTTTATTGTAAGTTGTGACGTCGGCTTTTACGACAACAAAATCTTTGAGCAAGGTTTGTACTGCGTTTGAGGCAAATGCGCCATGTTCCATGCGTTGACAAGAAATGCACCAATCAGCATAAAAGATCAACATTAAAGATTGGGTTTGTTTTATGGCTTTATTTTGTACATTGTTTAAAGATTGCATAGAATCGATGCGATAGGGGGTGATAAGCATTTGGGAGGATTGTTTTTGAAAGGACAATACGCTGACAAGTTGATGTTCCCCTTTATAGGCTCCCCAAAACAAGAACGCGGCTAAGACAACAAAAATCATGCCGATTCGTCCACTGAAGCCACTTTTACGATTAAAAGTGTTCATGCACCAGGCAATAAATAATGATAAAAAGCCCCACAAGATCAGTAGCCAGGCTTCATGAAAAACCCTGTCAAGTAACCAAAGGCTGACACCAAACATCATGATGGCAAATACTTGATTAACATGTCGCATCCAAGGGCCGGACTTAGGCAAGAATTTTCCTTCTAATGTCCCAATGACTAAGAGTAAGGTTCCCATTCCTAAACCCATCGCTAATAAAACACATCCTCCTAGTAATTCATTGCCAGTTTGTGAGATGTAACTTAGGGCGCCGATAAGTGCTGGGGTAACACACGGAGAAGAAATCAAGGTAGCAAGTATGCCCATAATAACAGCGCCAATGTAGGTACCACTTTCTTGTTTAGCATGTATCGCGTGTAAGAAATCTTTTAATCGAAAATGCTGCAATATTGAGATCCGGATAACGCCTAATTGCATTATGCCAAGCAAGGCAAAAAGAGCAGAAAAAGTGATAATAATAAATGGACTTTGCAGACTAGCTTGAAGGTTTTTGCCCAAAGTTGCGGCCATAATACCAGCAAAAGCATAGGTAAATGCCATACTGAGCACATAACATAAAGACAACAAAAACGCTTTTCGTGTATTCAAATGTGCTTGTCCTACAATGATGCCGGCTAAGATAGGTATCATTGGCAAAACACAAGGTGTAAAAGTTAATAAAAGCCCAATAACATAAAATGTCGCCATTGCTGAAATAATGCCAAATTTCTTTTCAAGTGTTTGTGATAGATTTGGTATTTTAGGCATAGTGAATGATGCTTTGGGCGAAACAACATTGTTTTCTTGAACAAGCTGTGATGGATCTGTGACAGGGGTAGAAATAAAATGTTGATTTGCCATGGTTAATTCAAACCATTTGGTAGTTGGGGGATAGCAAAATCCTGATTCAGCACAACCTTGATATTCCACTTTGATATTAAATGCGCGCTTTTTTTGGTTCAGAATATGATTGGGAATTTGCAAATGAATCTCTAAAAGTTGTTTATAGATGGCTTGAGTGCCAAAGAAAGGATCCTGGATTTTATTTGCCCGTGGTAGCGTTTTAGGTAATAAAGGGAAAGATTCGCCATCCAGGGTTAACCCCGTAATTTGAAGACTTTTTTGATATAGATAACAAGAGGGCGCGATGTGCCATGTAGCGACTAATGAATTTTCATGCGCCGTTAAGTCAAAATGAAAAGCTGATTCTGCTGGTACAACTTGAGGAAGCCCTAATTGTGAAAGTGACTGAGCATTGGCCTTGAGCCCAAGTATGCTTAAAAGTAGTATCAAAAAATGAATTAGGTTGTATTTAGTTTTCCAATGCGGCATGATTGCTTTCCTTTAAGGAAATAGACCAAGGGGACATCATGCAAGGAGAATATTGTGTCGTTTTTTGTACTTGCCCTGATGCTGTCATTGCAGAAAGTATCTCGCGACAATTAACAGAGTCAAGGCTTGTGGCTTGTACCAATATTGTACCCCAGCTTACTTCCATCTATTTTTGGGAATCAAAAGTGACTTCAGGGAATGAAGTGCTGATGATCATGAAAACAAAGCAAGAAAAGCTTGCTGACTTAGAAAAAGCTATCATTGCCCTTCATCCTTATAAGTTCCCTGAATTTATTGCATTACCCATCATCTATGGTAATAGTAAATATTTGGAATGGGTAGAAGAAGTCGTTGCATCTTAGCCAGTAAAATCAATTAACGCTTCGATTACTTTTAAAGGATCTTCTAAAATTTGCGTGATCATGCCGGCTTGCCCTAAATGTAATTGAATGATTTTGGCTTGGGTAGGAAAATCTTCCACAATTAAGACTCGATAAGGCAATGCCCCACTGGGTGGGGTGATAACTTCGAGTGTTTCAATTAATTTTGTAAATTCTATACTCGATCCACTTTAAAATTAGGAGTTTCAAGTGCGTCATTGCGAGGAGTCTGCGACGAAGCAATCCAGATTACATCTTGATATTTTCTGGATTGCTTCCCCTTCGCTTCGCTCTGGGCCGCAATGACGGAACTCCTAAATTCAAAGTGGAAGCA
>JAFECR010000025.1:0-9885 GCA_018242045.1 Pseudomonadota bacterium
CATGCCTTTTCCTGCTGCGCCAAGCACTTTAAGCCTTCCAACTGCTTCTTTTTCATCAGAACCTTTTACTAAGCGCGTCCCAATTTTAAAACCTTGTTTACCATAGCCAGTATTGGCTGTGGTTGAAATTTCATTGTATTTGGTCGGGTCATTTTTATCGCGAACTAAATTATAAAAAGGCGCAAAATCAACATTATTTTCCGGCATCGTCAAAAAATAGGTTTTAGGATTAACAAACGGACAATTGACTGGAATTATCGGCGTGAAGCCTTCGGGCCTTACAAAACCATAGTCGACTGGTTCAGGGTGCTGTGGCAGCATTTCATTTTCTTCTTTCACCTTGGCGGCATGTCTTTCTCTTTTATTTTTCTCTTTTTCTCTTTTATCTTTCTCTTTTTCTTCTTTTTTTAGCTTTTTATCTAATTTTGCTTTCTCTTTATCGATTTTTCTTTTCTTAGCCAGGCCAAGCGACACCCCTGCCACGCCCTGCGTAATATCAGTCATCGTTGGCGTTGTGGTCGTCGTTGTCGTAGTGGTCGTTGTTGTCGTGGTAGTCGTCGTAGTCGTTGCTCCTATCTTTGTGGCATTTTCAGCTTCTGCTATGGTGTCGTTTTCTTCTTCTGACTCAATACTGGCTTCATCTTCCATTTCTTGCTTTGTGACTATGTTTAGGCTTTGCAGCACCAATTTCTTGATTAATTTGCTCACCGCTTTATCATCCAGTTTAGATAACTTAATTTTTTCAATTAAAGATTTGCTGAGCGTTAAAATTTTAGAATTATCGTTTGCTTCATTTGTAGCAATTAGGTTAGAAGAATCCATATTTTCTTTTATAACCATTGAAATCATTTTAGAAAAGTTTTTATTAGCTTGATCAAGCTGATTTAATTTCACATTAATACAAGCAGCTGAGAAATTAACCATAATATCCAGGCCTGCTAGGGCTTTTCTTTCTTCTTCGGGTAATTTAACCAAAAGCTTATCATCAAATTCAATTTGAGTTTGTGCTTCAACTGTAAAAGATTGAGCCAGAGCGATTTTATCGTTTTCAAGGTAATATTCTGCTAATTGTATACACACAATTGCTCTGAAATAAGATACAAAAATATCTATACCTTCATTTTGAAAATGCATTCGATATCTTTTCTTTAACATGCGCAAAAAGGTATCAAAAGCCATCAGATATTTAAACGCATAAGGTTTTAATTCCGCTTTGAAGAAAATTTCTTGATAAAATAACAAAAAGCAACGATTAAACCCTCTGTTAATTTCATCTAATTTTTTTGCTTTACCCTCTGGGCCAAAGGCCTCAGAATGCGAGCCAATCAGTTCTATGACATTACGGATATTTTTAAATAGATGCATCAGAACATTATCAGTACTAGCAAGTTGTTTTGGCGACCTAGCCGGATCTTTTAACCATGCTTTTAATAAATCTTCAATATTTTTGATTTGGCTCGATGTATCTATTGTATAATAGCCAACAAGATCTAACGCTCTTCTTTTGCTAACTTTTTCAAGCTCAGTTTGTGATTTCATTTTTGTAAGTTCAGCAAAGATATTCTGTTGTCCCGCATTTGGCAGATTAATCTCTCTTGGCAACAATGAGTAAATTTCTTTTACATGAGGAAGATCATTAAACAGATAATGCTGACACATCAAAGCTAATTTTTCTTTGTTAAATGTCCAGGTTGGATCAACAATTTTCTTTTTAAATTCTTCTAAACTGGCAATCATCTTCGATGTCGGTTGGCCGTTAACCATCTGTGTACCCACAATGAGAAAGCCGTCTTTTAATTGACTGCGATTTAGTTTAAGAAGCGCTAATGCAGAATCAGGGATGAGAGCTGCATTTAAACCTGCGCCAGCTTTTAAAAGTTCAACAATGAAACTTACTTTATTTGTCACTTTTTTATTAGTGGCTAAAACATCTAAGCTTTGTGTAAATAGGGTCGTATCTTGGCTTAAAATAGGAATGGTTAAACGATGTTGTAATAATAATGTGAAACTTTTCGTATATCCAAGAAGAACAGCAAATCCTAACGATGTAAATTGCTGTGGATAAAGACTATTTGGATCAGCCCCATGATCAAGCAGTTGTTGTAATATATCGTATACTTCAGCTTCATTTCCAAAATCGTTATGTCTTATAGTATGGGTAAATCTATTGCTAAATAATTGCCAGACTGGTACTGTCGTATCATCTTGCAGATTGGCGCTCTTTTTCAAAAGAGCTTTAACAAGCTGAGGATTAGCCGTTCTGCAAGCCATATGCAATAAATTATAGCCTGAGTATTCATCTCCCATACATTTTTGGTTAGATAAAAGCAATAAAGCCGTATCAGTGTGTTGATTTTCAATAGCATTATTAATAGGGAAATTTTCTATACAATACTGACTCGTCGTTTTTCCGGGGATATTGGGATCAGCACCTTTATCTATTAATAATTTTACAACCTTTGTGTACCCAAGCCTAGCTGCTGCACAAAGTGGCGTATCTTCAGGATAAGCATTATCGTCGTGAGGAGGATTCAGTGATGCTTTAGGATTACTTGCTATCCAAGCTAATGTATGCCGAAGCGCATCTTCTTGATTCTTAGTATTTTTAATTCTACTGATAAGATGGTTTAGCATCGAACCATACCCCTTTATTAACATAAAGTTAACATTATAACTTTGCGTTAGGGGTTTGCACACGATTTTGTGATGGACGTAATGGTTCTTACGATGTTTGCGAAATTCAAAAATAAAAGCGTGTATACACTATTAATTCTTATACAGAACTTAAACCGAAATCATCCACTTTCACAACCATGCTGGTAGCCACCTTATTATCATAAGGCTCTACTTGCCCGCCTAATGTCTTTGCTAAAAAACTTTCAGCAAGCGCATAAAATGCCATTCTATTGCCTGGATGCACAAATTGGTGACCTTCATCAGGAAAGATGGCGTAAGTAACAGGCACTTTATTAAGCTGCATCGCGTTCACCATCTGATCGGATTCTTCTTGTTTAACCCGAACATCATTGGCGCCGTGGCCAATCAACAACGGTTTTGTAATTCTATCGGCATAATATAAAGGAGAACGTTCTTTTAAATAGGCTTTACCTTCCAGCGTATTAGGATCGCAGCCTAACAACTCATAAATTGCACCTTGAAATGCTTGCCAGTAAGGTGGAAAGTGCTGCACCATGGTTAATAAATTAGAAGGGCCAACAATATCAACACCGCAACAAAATGTCTCGGGAGTCAGGGTTAAACCAACTAAGGTTGAATAACCGCCAAAACTTTTACCCATGATAGCGACTTTATCTGCCGTGGTGATATTTTGTTGAATGGCCCATGCAACAGCATCTAATAGATCCGTATGAATTTTTCCTGCCCATTCGCCGTAACCTGCTGCTTGATGGGCTTTACCAAATCCCGTGGAAGCACGATAATTGACGCTAAGCACAGCATAACCCCGATTGGTTAACCACTGATGGGTTGGGTTGAAACCCCAAAAATCTCGATAATTTGGCCCACCATGCACCATTAAAACCAAAGGTAATGTTTGAGAAGGGACCCCTTCTTCATTGATATCATATTGTCTTGGAAGAGATAAATAGCTCACACATTTTAAGCCATCGCGCGCCGTTATAATTCGAGCATGCATTTTAGTGAATTGATATTGCTTTAAGGCTTGGTGACTATCAAATAAATGGATTAGTTGAGCAAGTTTTCGATGATAGAGATAGTAAGTGATAGGCCCATTATCATGGATAAAACCCACTACCCAAGTTTCATTATTTGCCGTTTGGCTTAACACTTCAATATCTCCATTATCAATGCCCTGAAGATATTGAAAATCACGCTCAATCTCTGAGGTTAATGTACGCCATTGCTTACGTTCATAATTTGTTGCCACCGCTAAAGGTGTATTTGATATCGGACAAAGCAGCACATCACAAATATCTGCCATTTCGTCATTGGCTAACGCTTCACAATGCAATGAGTTTAAATCTACTCGCATTAAGGTTGAGGTATTGCTCTCAAGGCTTTGAGCAAGGTAAAGATTTTGTTTATCATTTGATAAAGCGAGCTTCAAACGCGGGTAAAAATACATGCTGGCTGCATCATGCAGTGCTATGCGAGCGACAATACAAGAAGTATCACCTAATAAATCATGATATTCTCCCCCCAAGCCATCTACTTTAATCCCGATCTTTAAGTTTAGATCTTCATCCGCCAGAAATTCCCAGTATGTATGGTTTTCATAGACACAGGTTAATGCTTTGCTGGTTAGATCCAATAAATAAACATCACTATAATGTCTATCCCTTTTATTCAAACCTATTAAAATTTTGGTTGGCATTTTGTGGCTTACCCGGATAATACTGACTTGAAATCCCGCCGGGGTATATTCAATAAAATTGCCTGTAGAAAGTTGATATCCTTTTAATTGCCAATTTTCATCGCCAAATTGATCATGAATATATAAAAGATAATCACGCGTCCACCAATAATCACGTATCGGATGTTCACTGAAGGTAATTGCTTTAGCTTTTTGCCAATGCTTTGTCGTCGCCAGCCAAAGATTAAGGATGCCATGATGCGGCGCCAAAAAACTGAGATATTCTCCGTCTAAACTGGTTTTAACTAAATGTTTATCTGGATCAGCCCAGATGGTATGTCGAGGGATCAGTTGATTGGGTAGTAACATATTACTTCCTATTATTTTGTGCGCTTTAGCGCCTATAAAAAGCGTGTATACTCTCTTTTTTGCTTAAGTTTAGATCGTTATACTGAGATCTCTTCCATTTTTTAGCTAAAAAGCCTTATATATCTTCACTTTATCGCATCTAATTTGTCCTTTATCCCATTTCGCTTGACTTTTTTTTAAAATATTTACAGTTAACTATTGAACTAGCAAAGCAATTCGGTATAATACCCTGAAACTTAGCAAACTAACGACGAGCGCTGGCTTGCTTTTAAGTTCTTCACTTTTTTTCCTGTATATAAGTAAAAAGGAAACATATCATGGCGAGACGTAACGATAAACGTGAGCGATTGGTTGAAGCTGCAGATACCTTGTTCCATCAACAAGGCGTCAGCAACACAACTTTAGCTAACATTGCCACCTTGGCAGATGTGCCACTCGGTAATGTTTATTATTATTTTAAATCTAAAGACTCTATTATCTTGGCAGTAGTTGAAAGAAGAAAAAGGCAGCTTTCTGGCTTATTTTCTGAATGGAGCACTCGCCCAGACATTAAAAGTCGACTCAAAGGGCTAGTAGAATACGTTGGTTCCTTGGCTGAAGAGTCAGCGAAATTTGGTGATTCATTAGGCAGTTTATGCCAAGAATTAGGTAAGCAAGGTGGCACCATTGGCCAAGCTACTTCGCAATTAATGAATGAAATTATTCATTGGTGTGAAAAGCAGTTCAAGGCACTTGGAAAATCGGATGAAGATTCTTCAAAATTAGCGCTGAATTTAGTAGCAAGCCTTCAAGGTATTAGCTTAATTACATTAACTTTCAAAGATCCACAATACGTTGCAAGACAAGGTCAATATCTAGACCAGTGGCTTGAAGCGATCTAAGTAATGATAAGGAGTTCCTTTGAGGAGCTCCTTGTCCTCTCACAGCTTTTCCACAACTTACCCCCAGGTTCTTCACTTGCATTCAAATGCAAACCGCACTATCTTGTATGTAGGCGTTTTTATTGTTCTATATGTTGGGGTTCAAAAGGTATTTCCCCAAATTGATCCACAAATTGTTAGTTTAATCACTTTCTGGCTTATTTTAGCCAGCGATAGGTTCTTTTTGACTTTAAAATCTTCGACGTGGGAGGAACCATATGTACCGAGAAAATCCAACCATACAGGTTAATGAAAATATGCAATTACCTAATGAAGGCATAACACCGTTTCCCGTTGCTCCAAAGCCCGGACAGCTTTATGTGATGCGGCGAGACAACCGTTCTCTTGTTCCTTTTAATGCCGTTAAAATTAATGTAGCAATCACCAAAGCTTACTTAGCAGTTGAAGGTGGTAATGCTGCGGCTTCAAGGCGCATTCATGAGATTGTAGATAATCTAACGGATCAAGTTACCAAAGCCGTTTCTCGTTACCTCAACAGTGGGGGCATTGTTCGACTTGAAGAAATTCAAGATCAAGTCGAGTTGGCGCTAATGAGAGCAGATCTGCACAAAGTGGCAAGAACCTATATCCTTTATCGTGAAGAACGACGCCTTGCTCGTGAAGCACAAAAAGAACAAAAACCAAGTGAAACCATTCATATCTCTTTGACAAATGGGCAACGCGTTCCGCTTGATTTTCAGCACCTTAAAAATATTGTCCAAACAGCATGCTTAGATTTAACAGACGTCGATATTGATGCTTTAATCTCAGATACTAAACGCAATATCTTCGATGGCATTAAAGAAAGCGATCTTCACAAAGCGCTCATTATGAGCGCTCGTACCAAGATTGAAATTGAACCCAATTATTCCTTTGCTGCTGCGCGACTATTATTGAACGATTTACATAACGAAACATTGAAGTTCTTAAACTTATCTATTCCTGAAAATGAACAAGAAAAAGCGGCGCTCTACCCTGAAATATTTAGGGCATTTATCGAAAAAGGGGTGGCATTAGAATTATTACATCCTAATTTGAAGGACTTTGACTTAGAAAAGCTCAGCGCAGCCTTAATACTTTCGCGTGACAAACAGTTTACCTATCTTGGTTTACAAACCTTATATGATCGCTACTTTCTACATCATCAAGATATACGCTTTGAGTTGCCTCAAATTTTCTTTATGCGTGTTGCAATGGGATTAGCCGCAGCAGAAGATAACAAAGATGAACGTGCAATTGAATTTTATCATTTGCTATCTTCATTCGATTACATGAGTTCAACACCGACTCTATTTAATTCAGGCACAATGCGACCCCAACTTTCAAGTTGTTTTCTCACCACCGTGCCTGATGATCTTGATGGTATTTACAGCGCCCTAAAAGATAATGCTTTATTATCTAAATTTGCTGGCGGCTTAGGCAACGACTGGACCTATATCAGAGCCATGGGTGCTCACATTAAAGGTACCAATGGTAAATCTCAAGGGGTTGTTCCTTTCTTAAAAGTAGCTAATGATACTGCCGTTGCAGTGAATCAAGGTGGGAAGCGTAAAGGTGCCATGTGTGCTTACCTTGAAACCTGGCATTTGGACATTGAAGAATTTTTGGAGCTTCGTAAAAATACCGGTGATGATAGACGTCGCACGCACGACATGAACACGGCAAACTGGGTGCCTGATTTATTTATGAAGCGCGTGATGGAAAACAAAGACTGGACATTATTCTCACCCGATGAAGTGCCTGACTTGCATGATCTCTTTGGGCAAGCATTTGAAAATGCTTACACCGCATACGAACAAAAAGCAGAAAAAGGCCTTATCCGCAATTTCAAACGCCTTCCTGCTGTTAATTTGTGGCGCAAAATGTTAGGGCTTATCTTTGAAACAGGCCATCCTTGGATTACCTTTAAAGATCCTTGTAACTTGCGCTCACCTCAACAACATGCTGGTGTCATTCACAGTTCTAATCTTTGCACCGAAATTACCCTCAATACTTGTGTTGATGAAATTGCTGTTTGTAATTTGGGAAGCATTAATTTAGCACAACATGTTACTGAAGCCGGATTAGATCTGGCGAAGTTGCAAAAAACCATTCAAACAGCTGTACGAATGTTAGATAATGTTATCGAAATCAACTACTACTCTGTACCTCAAGCAAAACATTCCAACTTGCGCCATCGCCCGGTGGGTATGGGTTTAATGGGATTCCAAGATGCATTATATATCTTGAACATTCCTTACAGTTCACAAAGTGCAGTCGAATTTGCTGATAGAACCATGGAAGCTATTAGCTATTATGCCATTAAAGCTTCTACCGATTTAGCACAAGAAAGAGGCCCTTATAGTACTTTTGAGGGTTCTTTATGGAGTAAAGGTATTTTACCTATCGACTCTATTGAACTCTTGGCTCAAAATCGAGGCCCGTACTTAGAGCTAGATCGCAGCCAAACACTGGATTGGCAATCTTTGCGCGAACGTGTCAAAAAAGTAGGAATGCGCAACTCTAATGTAATGGCCATTGCACCAACTGCAACGATTTCCAATATTTGTGGCGTTGGTCAATCCATTGAGCCTACTTATCAAAATCTCTATGTTAAATCTAATCTTTCTGGTGAATTTACTGTCGTTAATCCTTACTTAGTGAAAGATTTGAAAAAGCTTAATTTATGGGATGAAGTGTTGGTGAACGATCTCAAGTATTTTAATGGGAGTGTGCAACAAATCGATCGTATCCCTGCTCATCTAAAAGCAAAATATGCCACCGTTTTTGAAATTGAACCACAGTGGCTTATTGAAGCAGGAGCGCGACGACAAAAGTGGATAGATCAAAGCCAATCACTGAATGTTTATATTGATAAACCTTCGGGCAAGAAAATAGATGCTACTTATAAACTTGCTTGGCTAAGAGGTCTTAAAACAACTTATTATCTAAGAACGCTTGGTGCATCAGATGCAGAAAAATCAACTGTCTCAAGAAGTACGCTCAATGCAGTAAAAGCAAATCTCAGTGAAGTTGTTATCAGCGCCAAGGTTTGCCCAATCGATGATCCTTCATGTGAAGCCTGCCAGTAGGAGAAAATAAATCATGTCAGCAGCCACTCATATCTTTGATATACCAAAAAACAAACCTAGCCCAGCTTCTCCTGCTCGAGGAGGCACAACTGGGTTAGAAGCGCTAGAATTAGGAGCAGCCCGTATTCGCGTGGACGATAAAAAAATTATCAATTGCCGTGCTGATCTGAATCAACTGGTACCTTTTAAATACGAATGGGCATGGGATAAATACTTGGTTGCTTGTGCGAATCACTGGATGCCTACTGAAATTAATATGTCGGCCGATGTGGCATTATGGAAAAGTCCTGATGGTCTAACCTTAGATGAAAGATTTATTATTGAACGCAATTTAGGCTTCTTTTCAACGGCAGATTCCTTGGTTGCAAACAATTTGGTATTAGCTGTCTATCGGCATATCACTAACCCTGAATGTCGCCAATATTTATTGCGTCAAGCTTTTGAAGAAGCGCTACACTCGCATGCCTATCAATATGTGATTGAAAGTTTGGGGATGGACGAAGCACGCATTTTTAATATGTATCGAGAAATACCCGCTGTATCGAAGAAAGCATCCTGGGCTCTCCCTTTCACTGAAAGTTTAGGAGATCCTAATTTTTATACTGGTACTTTCGAATCAAATCAGCGTCTATTAAAAGATCTTATTGCTTTTTATGTAGTTTTTGAAGGGATTTTCTTCTACGTTGGCTTTACTCAAGTATTATCTTTGGGAAGACGCAATAAGATGGTTGGTACCGCAGAACAATTTCAATATATTCTGCGTGATGAAAGCATGCATCTAAACTTTGGGATAGATGTTATTAATCAAATTAAAATTGAAAACCCTGAGCTTTGGACACAAGCATTCCAAAAAGAAATGATCCAACTTATCCGCGAAGGGGTCGATCTTGAATCGCAATATGCTATCGACACGATGCCACGCGGCATTTTGGGCCTTAACGCCCAAATGTTTAGGGAATATTTGGAATATGTTGCTAATCGTCGTTGTGCTCAAATTGGTCTTGCTGAACAATATGCAGGTGCAACCAATCCTTTCCCATGGATGAGTGAAATGATTGATTTAAAGAAAGAGAAGAATTTCTTTGAAACAAGAGTTACTGAATACCAAACAGGTGGCACTTTAAGCTGGGAAGACTAATCTATACTGCTTCCACTTTGAATTTAGGAGTTCCGTCATTGCGAGCTTTTAGCG
>JAFECR010000025.1:9935-40598 GCA_018242045.1 Pseudomonadota bacterium
GCCTAAAATCAAAATGGCGTGAGTATCTACTCTTTCCACTTTGAATCCCGTATCAATCAAATCCCAGCTTGTTCCCATCTCCAACATCAATGTGTCGTTGCGGTAATCACCTTGGGATGTACCAATCTTTCAAAGTCTTGGTAAGCCAATTTGATCACTTCAGTATGCGTTCCTGCATTAAAGGCAATTTCCTTATTTTTGGCTAAATTTTTCTCAACATACACTTCCATATTATAAAGATTTCCAAAAGGTGGCATCGCTCCCAATTCACAATCAGGAAATTTCTTAAGAAAATCTTGCTCTGATGCTAAAGTGACATCGTTTTCATGCAAAGATTCTCTTAGAGATTTGAAATCAATTGCTTTACTAGAAGGGATCACCACCATTATCAGCTTATTGCTTGCGAAAACAATCACTGTTTTAGCAAGCTCCACTTCCGGAATGTGACACACATGAGAGATTTCTCTAGCCGCATAGGCTAAAGGATGCGCAATAGTTGTAAAGTTGATTTTATTTTGATTCAAATATTCATTTAATTTTTTGACTGGCATAATGACCTCGCACCTAACTACAATTTGGAAAAAGTCCGTAGCCAAAAAGATTCATACTTTTAAGTATAATATTATTTTACACGCTTCAAACATGAGTGTTAAGCATAAAAAGTGCATAATCACTGTAAATTTCAGAAAAAACAATTGAACTAAATTAATTTTCTGTAAAAATTAGAGAATTTGTTGCTTTTGCAAAAAAAATCGCTAAAATGCGTGTTTTTTAAACACCAGGATATAAAAATGAAATCAGTTGGAAAAATAACAACGTTGATAAGCCTCCTATTATTAGCTGCTTGCTCTTCTTCGCCTAAAACACAAGTAGTTCAATTAGGTGACAACCAATTAACTACTGGGCAAATTCAAGCTGAACTTGCAAAATTAGATCAACAAGAAAGAGAAATTAATCGTAAAAAAGGGCTGAATGTAACCAATACAGCGGCATTCTTGTTCTGGTGGCCAGGCTTGGCATATACCTATTATGATGCCAACGAAGCATTAAAGCTTATTGAACAGCGTCGTTCCTATTTGGCAACGCTTCAAAATCAAAAACAAGCTAATCCTTTTAATGAGCAAAATGCCATCAATACAAAGAAACAAAAATCTTATAATGCACAAAAGCCGCAACGCATCAGAAAAGCTTAATTCAGGATCTGTAGTAGGGGCACTGTTTACACTCACGCCTCTACTTTGGCTTTAGTTTATTCTCATCAGTGATAGATTTATTTAATCTTTCAAGGATCTCTATATATTTTCCTTGAAAATCTTGCTTTGGATCATAACTTGGTCTAGCGATATTTGTTGGCATTATTTTCTTCATGTCGTCTATGGTTGCTAACAAATTTTTACTCTCTAATACAGATTTTTCTACATAGTCTAAAAATTCCAAGGTCATAAATTGCACGCCTCTTGGTGTAGCATCCATCATCTCCTTCCTTAAATTAGACATATTTTTCTTAAATTCATCTAAGACATTGGTATTAATAATATTTGGTTTTGCGGTACTTGCTTCTCGAGCCGGCGAAATGGCCGTTGCTCTTTTTTGTGATGCCGTGCTTGTTTGCGCTTTAACTTGCTCTGTGGAATAATCGACTACTTCATTATATAATGCGCTCAGCTTTTTCTTATATTTTTCATTATCAACATTTTGGATAAATTTCTCTAATTTAAGTCTAGTTTTAGTTTCAAACATCGGGATTTTCCCTGATTTTTTAATACTAAGTGCCAATTCTAATGCCAATGTTTCTTTTTTAATAGCAATAGTAACTATTTTATCTTCAAGACTAGCAAGATTAGATTTTAACATCGCTTCTTTAGAAGCGCGCGCCTGCACTTCTTGATCAGGTAAATCTATAGGTTCTTTAATTTGTCTTAATTTTCTTCTTTGAACCCGATTAGCAATTCCTCCAATTGCAATAAATGGGGCTTTAATGATAGTTTCAACGGTGGCAGGAAGTGCAAAAACTGTCATTCCTAAACCACCAACAATATAGGAGGCCAATTTAAAACCTAAATGATTTTTACTCCTTGCAAATTTAATAAGATTTACCGATTGTCTAAAAGAATGTTGTGGTGTTAATAAACCCTTAATTAAATAAAAGGGGCTTGTTGAAATTGCAATTAACAACGCCGTAGCAATTGCAGAATTTCTTTCAGATGGTGCGCTGTCCAACGATACAATCGTGTGAACTTGTTTGCCCAATATTTTTTCAATCGGGTTGAACCTTGCGATTTTCTTGAAAATATTATCTTTAGGACTTTTTTGATATACTTTTAAATAATCTTCAGTATCATTAGCAATAAGTTGGGGGGTGGCGATCGCGCCTAAGGCCCTATCTTGAAATAGGGATTTAAGAAAATCTCCTTTGGCACCTGCTTCTAAAATTCTTGCTGTCGTAAGTGAACAATTGTTAACAAATATATCAAAAGGGATCTCTTCTTTTAATATTTGTTGCATTTGAGAAAGCATGCCTTCAACATTCATCCCCCATTCAACACCACTATCGATAGACGCTTTGTCTAAACTCAAGTAATATTCAGCTTCCGGAGGTAACCCCATGGTTAAAAAAGATTCATAGTCTTGTGCTTGATAACAATCTTTTTTTGGCAATAACTCAATTAATTCATTGCTCAAGGCTTTTGATCTACTCGCTAAATCTTGTTTAATTTTTTCCATCAATTGATGGCTAATAACTAAAGGATCTGGTGTGGTCTGACCTAAATAATGTTTACGCCAATCTTGAATGTCGCTAGATTTATAAGCATCATTTAATGCATCTTGTAGCGGCTTTGACAGCGTGATTTCTTTTTTTCTTCTCTTTTCGCTTTTTCTTAATTCATTAGTTACTAATTTATAAGATTTTGATAATTTTGCAACTTCATCTTCTAATTTCATATATTTGATAAAATTAACTAAACTTTCGCTGTTTTCAAGTTCTGTTTTATTTGCTTCTAAGTCTTTTATTTTTTGCTCTATTTTAGAAATCTGAGAATTGATGTCTTGGCGCTCTTTTAACTCATCGACATATTTCTCTATTTTATCTTCATCAATGCCAGCGATGTCTTCCAAAGGAACCTTAAAGGTTTTTATATCTTTAACTAATTTTTGCAATTCTCCCTTACTTATTTCCTTTAGGTTAAGATCTTTAACGTACGCATGCCAATGACCGCTCAAAAATTGTTCAGATTTTTGTAGATAAGTGTGGATTTTATCTGTTATCTTAAGGGTTGCATTATCATCGAGATAGTTTGCATTTTTTTTATCAAGAAATTGTTCAAAATAGGATAAAACATCTATTTTTTCAATGTAATCTTCTAAAATCTCATAGAAAGTATTAATTTCTTCCTTAGAAATTCGATTATTATTAATGTTGTTCTTAGCAAGAACGTCTTTCCAATTAATCCCGACTTCACTTATTTTGTCAAGCCACTTTTTCATTTCATCTGTAATTGCAACGACACTTTGATCGCTAGTTAAGTAATCCTTACTATCTTCGTCTAAATACTTGATTAAATAATTACAAACCCCTTTTAAATTCATTCTGGTGGATTTTAATTTTGCTCTTTTATCAATTAATGCTCTTTGATCAAGAATTAGTTTACTAAGCTGGGGGTTGATCAATTTAATTTGTTCCGTAACATCCTTAGCTTCTTGCGGATGATTAACATAATCAAGCATTTTAATTTCTAACTGCATATCTCGTAATTCTAATTTTCTTTTATCTTCAAGCGCTTTAATTTGCTTTAAAATTTTCTCATATTGCAACAAACTAAGTGCTTTAGTTTCAGCAAAATTAAAATCGCTTCTCCATTGTGGAATAAATCTATCAAATACAATCATTTCTGTTTCACTTGGCCTTGTTAATTTAGCACTTTCAGCGTCAATTTTATCGATGCTGTCATTTTGAAGAAACAAATTATCTTTTTTAATCTGATTAATTTTTTTAAGCAGATCCGCCATTGCTTTATTTTTAATTTTAATGTCTTTGATATCCAAACTAATATTAAACTCTGGATATAAACTCATTAATTTAGTTTTTTCATTTTGCGTGAGTTCATCGATTTTGCCATTTTTAACAGAATCAAGAATACTTTGTAGAAATTTAATGTTATTCTTATTATCATTTAAAATGATATCTTTATTTTCTATTCTTTCTTTGCGTAAATTAATTCTTTCAAAATCCTTTTGCTTTTTTATGATTTTAGTTTGCACAACCTCTAACGATTCAAGAATACTCGTAACCATCATTGATTGCGCCTTAATATTAAGATATTTTTTTTGTTGAGCGCTATCCTCTAAATTTCGTTGATGCTCTATATTCATTGCACCATAAGCCATTTTAGTACGGCCAAGGTGCCCAGTATGAATTCGCTCTTCAACGTCAATAAATTTTCTAAACCTAGCATCCCAAGCTCGGTTTACCCCCACTCTTTCTTGATAACCATCGCCATTAATTGAGGAACTTAAAAAGAACCCACCCGCACCAGGCCACCACGAAAACGTAATGGTATAAA
This sequence comes from Pseudomonadota bacterium, assembly GCA_018242045.1. Lineage (GTDB taxonomy): Bacteria > Pseudomonadota > Gammaproteobacteria > Berkiellales > Berkiellaceae > Berkiella. Next base: position 14,498 of record JAFECR010000025.1, read on the forward strand.
CTTCTTCTTCATAAAGAGGGGGCGCATTCTCATCAACCACCCATTCTCCTTTATCATTAAGCTTTGCTTTAGGTGTTCTAATGATATGCTTTTCAACCGGAATATAAGGGTTTGAGCAATATTGTTTTATTAATGCTTTATTGGCATCAGTGACAGGAATAGTAAGTGATATGGAAGCATGACCACAATTTCCCCCAAATAATTCTTGATCTATTTGATGACCTAATGAATAATGCTTGCCAGCTTCAGCTCCCCAAGTGGCTACGCGCACACCACATATTGTCGGTTTTGAGCCTGTTTTCATTGTATATACCCTTTTAAATTAAAGCCTTATATACAAAAGAGACAACGTTACTTAAAATAAGTTCAGTTAATTCTACGTACTCGAACTGCTTTGTTTTAGGCCTAAAAATCTAAATGGTGGGAGTAATATACTTGGACCCAGCTTGAATTTAGGCGAGGCGTCAAGCGAGCGCCCCCTGACATGCAGCTTTGATTAGTGCATGACTGGCGTGAGTAAGCACAGGCTTTAAGCATAAATTTAAACTGGGAAGAGTATACACCTGTAAAATTTTAAACTTTCTAATCTTCAAGATTGTCTACTAATTAAAATACACGATTTGAAGGTTTAAAGATGTCAAAAACAGGTGTAGAAGTAATGACCTGGGGAACAGGTGTCTACAATGAAGAAGAATCTTCACACAGTGGCATGAATCGTCTTTATAAAACATTGTTATGGGGCGGAAATGTTGGACATGCTGCTGTTAAATTAACACTACCGCATACCAAAGAAAATTGGAAACTGGTAAATGATAATTTAGAGGATACAGATATCCCGTATCAAGCAAAAACTTATGAAACCAAAAAAGTCGCACTTAAATACGATAAAGATGGTAAACTACAACGCAATGTCACCGATGAGGCTGCTTACAAAGAAGACGTTATCGAAATATATTTTAGTTATTGGCCTGCAGAAGATGGCACTTTCACTTTCAGTAAATACAGTGAAGATCTTAAAGATGAGCGCGTTGGCGTGCATGTTGAATATAATCCACAATGGCAAGAATATCTCAACCCAGAGGAACGAAGGCTAACCGGAGGTATTGCAAGCACATTAACCAAACCAAAACATATTACCCTTGATGTTGATTCCTTAGTGCACTTAGCAAGTCACAATAAAATGGAGCAAGATGTTCTTATAAAATATCAAAAATATCAAGATTTCTCAAAAAATTACAGCGCTATTAAATTGGCCATATCAAAACTCAGCGAAAAATTACAAACCTTACATGAAAAACAAAAAATGCCCTTATCTGACACCGAGAAGAAATTAGTTCAACAATTTCTTGAAAGTGAAAATGTTTCAGGTAAATTTTCTCAAGAGGATATTCAAGGCCTCATAGACAAGCTTTCTGAGTCTCAAGACAAAATTGTTGATAATGTTATTATGCATTATTATGAATATTTACAATCTTTGATCAATCTTAGTGGCGGTTTTCAAGCAGCCAAAGCAGAATATGTGCTCACTGATGATGAAAAGAGAGCCTTAGGAGAAATAGATCTGCTAAAAGACTTAAGTGATGTTTTATCTGCTATTGACTTAAAAAATAATAAAGGACTAAATAAAGTCAATGATATCATTAAAAATCACGCTGCCTTCAAAAGCGGGGCTATCCAGAAGTTTAAAGATGGCATTAAAAATGAAAAAGAATTCGAAAAACTTAAAACTTTCATTTTGAAGAAACTCGATTTTTCTGATGAAAATAGTTTAGTGAGTCAGTATATCCAAATTGATCGCAAAATGGATATGCAAGTATTTTATAACACAATGAGTAACATTCAGCCATTAACCCTTTTAAAGAATAAAATTGAAGAATATGTTAGCAAAATAGACCCTCAAGAAAAACGTAAAACTAAACTCGAATTAAATGCACTTATACGATCGATTACTACAAATGCTCAGAGTGCAGCACAACAATTGTGTAAACAATACGCAAATAATTTTCCTGAACTTGAAAATGGGATAAATGAACATTTGAAAGAAGAGATGAATAGCTTTAGAGAATTTGTCTCTTCCCAAGAAGGAAAAGAAGTCGTCAATGATTTGTTCCAGAAAAAGGGTGAGGCCCTCTTACAAAATGCAATTTCCAAGGGCCACCCTCCAAGTAGCGTGGTAATTTTGCCTTTAAAAAATGATCAAACTCATCGTGCTGGGTTAGATCCAAAAGCCATGATTGAAGCGATGGTCGAGCTTATCAATAAAGCAAAGGCTTTTAATTTACTTACCAATAACTGCGCCGTTAGTTGTAGCCAAGTGCTAGCAGCTGGCGCTGGCGATATGCATGATATATTTGAGAAACGTGCTCTTGCAGGTAAAATTTCAAATCCACAGATGGTATTTAATAACGCTGTTGAATATTCAGGGACATTGTCTACTATCAATGCTACTGCAGCAGCACCGAAAAGAAAACAGTCAGTAAGATTCAGCAAAACAGAAAGTCAAGTGGTGACACCAAAAACATCAGTGCAAGAAGCGCCCGCCGAGGATGCACACCAAAAGCCTAGGCGTGGCGCTTAAATTAACCCAATGCGCCCGCTCGATTGAATATCGTTATCTGCGCTTTGGTTGCATTTTCAATAATTTCAGGATCATGCAAATAGTCAAGTAACGCGCGTTGAACATGCACATAGCCTTCTTCACCAGCAAAACCATGTTTATCCATAATCGTCAATTGCAAAGGCAGGATGAGCCCTATCAGGGCTTGTCTTTTTTCCATCAGATTTGTTTTAGGATCGAATTTTCTTGCGAGTTCATCAACTTGCTGCAAAAATGAGTCATTTAACATAGCGCTTGAAATATCTTTAATAAGAATTTTTGCTTGTTCTAATGTCATTTCTTGTTGCGTTTTTAAATCAAAGGCTTTTTCAAAAATGTAATTCCATTTTTGTTGATTTAAGTCAAGCAATTTTTTATCTTGATTTTGAACATCTGTTAATTGTTTATTAAATTCAATCAAAGCGGTTTGCTCATTGTTAAATCCTAATTTCTTAACAATTTCAATTTGAAGCGGTAGTAACACAGCCACTAACATTTGCCATTTTATTATTAATGGATATTTTGCTGTTTGAATCTCTGTTAATTGCTTCTCTTTGCTTTTAAGTTGTGAAATTAGTTGTTCTTGTGCTTGGTACAATTGTTCTGTGGACAGGGCATTACTCATTTATCATCTCCAATTAATAGATATATCATTATAACTAATATGTAGTCTATCAGTAATATTATTAAGTACCAATAAGCGGATATTCAAAACATTTCGTCGTTTTTTGTAAAATAAGGACGCATATATACTCGACCATACGCTTTTCCTTAATGTTAGACATGGAACCCTATAATTCGTTTGGGTAACCTCGGCCGAGCATGCGCTTCAATATATTCTATTACTGAACAAGCAATATCATCGCCTGTTACAGATTCGAAGGTATTTAAACCTGGTGAAGAATTCACATCTATCACTCTTGGCCCTTCTTTCGTTCTTAATAAATTTACTGCAGCAAATTTCAAACCTAGCACTCGCGCAGCCCGCACTGCTAGTTTTTTTTCAACCACAGTTAATTTAACTGTTTTCCCGTGATTGGTATTATGACTACTTAAATCGTTTTCGTGGTGAATTTTTTCAATGGCGGATAGAACCTTATTTCCTAAAATAATGCAATGTATATCCTTTTTCACACTTTCTTTAATGTAGGCTTGTGCAATAAAATTGGCTTTAAGCCCTCGAAAAGCTTGAATAACTGTTTCAGCGGCTTTATTCGTTTCTGCTAAAACCACTCCTTTTCCTTGAGGGCCGTCTAAGAGTTTTATCACTAAGGGTGCACCACCAACAATTTTTATCATATCTTTAGTATCACCAGGATAATGCGCAAAAGCTGTTATTGGCATAGATATGCCGGCACGACCCAGTAATTGATGAGAAAATAACCTATCACGAGAATGGGTAATTGCTGCTGAGCTATTTAAGCAAAACATCCCCAGTGCTTCAAATTGTCTTAAGATAGCAACCCCATAAAACATCACTGAGGGACCAATCCGCGGGATAATTGTGTCAAATCGGTGCAGGATTTTACCTTGATAGTGAATCGTAGGTTTATTTGAACTAATATCCACATAACATCGTGTCGCATTAATCACTTCAATATGATGGCCTCGCGCTTCAGCCACTGAGATTATTCTGTCTTTGGTATAGCTCTGACGAGAACTACTTAAAATACAGATTTTAAGTGTTTTCTTATGCCGCCTTGGCGCAATATTATCGTAAACTGACGGGCTCAAGGCACCAAGCATAAAAGATTTTTCTGGCACAACCAGCAACTTTCCTTCCATTGCCGAACGGCCAATTAACATACGATATGCCATGGTTTCGCGATCAGTTAAAGTAATTTCAATTGGCCACTTCTTTTTACCAAATTGAGCTAAAGTGCGAATGACGTAACGCAATTCTGCTTGTCCATTAGAGCTGATTATTTCTCTTTCATCTACTAAGTGTGCTTTACAATACACTTCAATTTCTGGGCGCTGTGGAATGGGGTGGATTCCAAATCGCACTTTGAGATCACCATTTTCTAAAACCTTTTCCACCATAAAAGCATGAAGCGCTGAAGTTTTGGCACCCGTATCCACTTTTGCTCTAATGGCAGGTAATTTAAGTTCCGGTAAAGCTATCCATTCTTCCCAGCCAATTTCCAATAGCTTAGTCATTTTAATCCCTAAATAAGTTTTTTAACTAAAAATACCTTACTTATCTACTCAAAACATTATAATGCTAAATCCCCCATTAAAATATTGCTAATCACCTTCGCTTTTGCCAGGGTTTCTTCATATTCAGCGCAAGGATCTGATCCCAAGGTGATAGCACCTCCTGTTTGAAATGAAAGCATTTGCGCATTCATCAACAAGGTCCGAATGGTAATGGACAAATCCATGTCGCCATTAAAGCCGATATATCCCATACTACCGCAATAGGGGCCACGCACGGTGGGTTCAATTTGAGCAATTATCTCCATTGCGCGAATTTTCGGCGCACCGGTGATAGATCCTCCTGGAAAGGTTGCTTTTATTAAATCTATTGCATTGTTTTCTTGCTTTAATTGCCCTTCTATCACCGAAACAAGATGATGAACCGTTGCAAAAGATTCAAGACCACATAATTGGCTCACCTTGACACTACCTGGCAAACAAACTTTAGATAAATCATTTCGCATTAAATCAACAATCATGACATTCTCAGCCCTATCTTTTTCACTGGCGAGTAAGGCCTTTGCATTTTTCTCGTCTTGTAATTTATCGCGACAACGGGGACTTGTTCCTTTAATGGGTCGCGCTTGTGCGCTGTGGTTACTTAATTTTAAAAACCGCTCTGGCGATGTTGAAGCAATAGTCCATTCCTTATATTGCATAAAAGCAGCAAAAGGCGCAGGATTTTTTAAACGCAGTAAACGATAAAGATCAAACGGCAATACCCCAGGAAGCTTACTTGAAAAACGCTGTGAAATATTTGCTTCAAAAATATCTCCAGCCAAAATATATTCAATCACACGTCTAACTGCTGCTTGATAAGTCTCTTGCGTAAAAGTAGAGATAATCGGGCAAGGTGCAAACTTTGAAAGTGGTTGTAATGGTGAAATTTGTGATAACTCGTGTTCTAACCAGGCTAGTCTTGCTTTTGCACGCGACTCTCTTTCACTTGAATTTTGCAATGGATAACCACTAGAAAAAAGAAAAGCTCTTTTTTGTTTATGATCCCAAGCTATCACGAGATCGTAAAATCCTAAGATAAGTTCTGGAAACTGCAAATCATCCCTCTGGCTTTTAGGCACATCTTCAAGGAAGGTTCCCAATTCGTAACCTAACATGCCTGCTACCCCACCTTGAAATGGCGGTAAATCATTTAAACGTTCAAGCGGGTATTTTTTTAAAGAATCGGCTAATACTTCGAAGGGATCTGCTGAAAAAGTTTCATCCCCTAAAGTTACTTTAGTTTGGCAAGTCATGATTAAAAAAGGATCTAATGCGATAAAACTGTATTGACCTTGCTGATTTTCCTGACATGCACTATCAAGTAAAATTGCATTATTTTGAGGTAATCCTGCAAACACAGTGATAGGGCATACATAATCAATCTCTTTGACTAAAGGAAAAATAGGGATTTTCATATTATTTTAAGTCACATAAGGACCAAGATCGGGCAAAAATAAATCCGTCACTAAAAGCGGCGCTGATTTTACGTAAAACACCGATCGTCTCGCCCATAGTTTATTTTCTAAAATGGTTGTCGAAAATCGCGCAATTAATTCAGATACCAAAGGAGAGGTTACTGCTAAATGTGCGTATTCAAATGTTCCTCTTACGATATCGGGATTGTGATACAACAAAGATTCACCAATTAAATTGGTGCCCAATTGACCAAGCCCTGGCAAATGCTTTGCACTTAGGAAAGGTATCACGACGCGGCCACAAGTTAAAGGACGAGTCCCGTCTTGCAATACCACCTGGCGAATTAAAGGTAAGGGTGTTTTGTGCTTTAGGTTTAAAATATCACATTCTTCTGGAAAAGGTTGTTTATACCCCTGCTCAAGTACCTTGACATTAAAGTTATTGCAATTGCGTTTTAAGGCTTGGCTCAAAATATAAGGCTTTGTTAACCACGCAGCCATGTCAGCACAAGGCTCAAGCTGCTTTACTTCTTTTACCCAATGATTTTTAAACATTCAATCTACAACTTAGATCTACTTTTGGCTGTAAAACATAATGCTAACAAAGCAAAAAAGAAATAACAAATGCTAGCATGGCAACTAGCAAACGATGTGTTACCAAAAATCTTTGTTTTCTTTCTGTATTAAACCTTATAATGACTTTATATATAGGTTAAATGTAATGACAAGTTAAATGACTAACAGGTCTTACTATACTAGCCCCAAAGGCAAATTAAAAATTCCCTTCAATCAATGGGATCTTATTATTCTGGTGCTGTTCTTTGGCATACTTGCTGCGCTAGTTTGGGGCGCACAGCAAATGACTGCGCCTTATGAATTAGGCGAGCAAATACCCATTTTGCTCTCCCCTAAAATGTTACCAGGATATGCCATTTCAACCATCATTCGGATGCTTATTGCGCTTTTCTTTTCATTAGTATTTACCTTTACCATTGCAACGCTTGCTGCTAAAAGTCACCGTGCTGAACGATTTATTCTTCCTTTTATCGATATCATGCAATCTGTGCCAGTACTCGGATTTCTTTCCATTTCTATTCTTGCTTTCATCTATCTTTTTCCAGGCAGTCAATTAGGGCCAGAATGTGCCGCGATTTTTGCCATCTTTACTTCACAAGCTTGGAATATGGCGCTGAGCTTCTACCAATCTCTGCGTACTGTTCCCAAAGATCTCAATGAAGCTGCAGATATGTTTCGCTTAAGCCCTTGGCAGCGCTTTTGGCGGCTGGAAGTGCCTTTTGCCACACCAGGCCTAATTTGGAATACGATGATGTCTTTATCAAGCGGCTGGTTCTTTGTCGTGGCGTCAGAAGCCATCTCTGTTAACAATCAACATATTACGCTTCCTGGAATTGGTTCTTACATTTATACCGCCACGATTCAATCGAATTATCAAGCTATCATCTGGGCTTTATTAACTATGTTTTTAGTTATTATTATTTATGATCAACTCGTTTTCAGGCCTTTAGTGGCATGGTCTGAAAAATTTAAAATTGAATCTAACCCTGAAACATATGCAGAAACTTGGTTTTTAAACTTACTACAACGTGCTAAATTAATTCATCATCTTATATTTATTTTAAAAAACCTCCTTACGCTTATTAAAATTCCAGCTTTTTTTAGCAATAACACAAACACCATTTCACCTCGGATACGACAAGCTTTTATATTGACCAATTCTATGTTCTGGCAAAGTATCTTATTTATCGGGATCTGCGGTGCATTAATATTGTTAGCTCGTTTTATTTATATTTCTTTAACACTTTCTGAAGTACTCACAGTCTTTGGATTGGGGCTTATCACTGCTTTAAAAATAACCATCATGGTGATTATTTGTTCTTTAATTTGGGTCCCTTTTGGTATTTGGGTTGGCTTAAGACCCAAGATGGCCACTTTTGTGCAACTCATTGCGCAAATCTTTGCCGCCTTTCCAGCAAATTTAGTCTATCCGGTACTTTACATGATCATCATCACGCATGATTTGAATGTGCAGGTATGGACAGCGCCACTCATTATACTGGGAACACAGTGGTATATATTATTCAATGTGGTTGCCGGCGCAAGCAGTATGCCGCAAGATTTACATCTCGTCGCACAAAACTATGGCTTAAAAGGTTGGCTATGGTGGCGAAAATTAGTGCTACCGGCGATTTTTCCCTATTACATCACGGGTGCAATGACTGCCGTTGGTGGCAGCTGGAACGCCAGCATTATTGCAGAGGTTGTTAACTGGGGAAATCATTCAATTCATTCAACTGGTCTTGGCAGTTATATAACCCAATATACGACCGTGGGAGATTTCCCAAGAATTGCCTTGGGTATTGCTGTCATGAGCATCTATGTGATCATGATTAACAGATTTGTTTGGCAAAAACTTTATGATCTTGCTGAAGAAAGATTCCAAATAGGTCCACTATGAGCATCAATACAAACCAAAAAGTTATTTTCACAGTTAAAAATCTAAAAAAAACATTTAGATTAAGTGAAGGACAAGAACTTAATGTCATCGAAAATATTAATTTCACCATGCGTGAAAACGAAATTGTTGCCATTCTTGGAAAATCAGGTTCTGGCAAATCTACCTTAATGCGCATTATTGCAGGACTTATCAAACCAACCAGTGGACAAGTCATTTATAGAGAAAATATTGTTGAAAGCCCGGTACAAGGTATTGCCATGGTCTTTCAAAATTTTGCACTATTACCATGGCTAACTGTATTAGAAAACGTAGAATTAGGCTTAGAAGCACTTGGTATTGATAAACAACAAAGACGAAAACGAGCCCTTAAAGCCATTGACACAATTGGTTTGGATGGCTTTGAGTCTGCTTATCCCAAGGAGTTGTCAGGCGGCATGCGCCAACGTGTGGGCTTTGCCAGAGCTTTAGTGGTTGATCCCGAATTATTGCTGATGGATGAGCCTTTTTCAGCATTAGATGTGTTAACCTCAGAAAGTTTAAAAAGTGACTTACTCGATCTTTGGCTTGCCAAACAAACGCGTACCAAAGGGATCTTATTTGTCACACATAATATTGAAGAAGCTGCTTTAATGGCAGATAGAATTATTATTTTAACTGGAGATCCAGGACGAATAAGGGCTGAGCTAAATGTTAGCACTCCCTTGCCTCGTAACTCAGATGATCCAAAATTTCGGCAGCTTGTGGATGATCTTTATATTTTAATGACAACCAGCGAAAGAGCTCGAGCAAAAGTAGAAGAATCGGGAAAGCTAGAAGTGAATTATCGTTTGCCCGATGTGCAAATACTGGAACTTATCGGTTTTGTCGAAGCGATTGCTCAAGCCAAAGGAACCGTGGATTTGCCACTTTTATCTGAAAATCTGCACCTAGATGCCGATAGCCTCATTCAATTAACTGAAGCATTGGAAATTCTTAATTTTGCCATTGTGTCTAAGGGTGATATCACCCTCACCAAAATTGGAAAATTATTTGCCAATGCCAGCATTCAAGCACGTAAAAAACTTTTTGCAGCTCAATTAGAAAAACGAGTTCCCCTCGCAAAACATATACGCGACATTTTAGACATGCGTTCTTCACATCGTGAAAATGAAGTTTATTTTTTAAATGAACTCAAAGAAACGCTAACAGAGCAAGAAGCTGAACGGGTATTAACCGTGATGATCGATTGGGGTCGATATGCTGAAATTTTTGCCTATGATTATGATTCAGGAATTTTAAGTCTTGAAAATCCTAAATAACGTTATTCAAGGTGTTGCAATCTTACTTTTGAGTTTTTCAATAAGTACCTATGCACAAACACCACAAATTATTATCCATGGCGTCAATAAAGAGATGGAAGAAAATATTCGCGCCAATTTAAGTCTATTGAATGAACCTCAAGAAGCAGAAGAAGAAAACGCTCGGCCTGAACAAATGAAACAAAGAGCTACTCAAGAAATCCTTACTGCTCTACAACCTTATGGTTATTATGATGCCGAAATTCAAAGCACCCTTGAGTTTGAAAATGATACCTTAAAGGCCACTTTTCAAATTAACCTAGGGCCTCCTATTCAAGTTCAAGATCTGCAAATTAACATTATGGGAGATGGTGAGAACGACCCTGCTTTACAAGGATTAAATTCGCTTTTTTTGTTAAAAGTGGGTGATGTCTTTGTGCATGAGACTTATGAAGAAGGTAAAAAAGCAATATTATCTAAGACCATACAAAGTGGTTATTTAAATGCCACTTTCATTGAACATAAAGTCATGGTGGATATTGAAAACCATTCCAGCACTATTTTTCTCACTCTGTTTACAGGCGAGCGCCATTATTTTGGCGAAGTCACTTTTGAAAATACCGTTCTGTCAAAACGTTTACTTGATCGCTATTTACCTTTTGAACCAGGTGCTGTTTATTCCCCTGAAAAAACCATGTTACTACAAACTCGCTTAAGCCAAAGTGATTACTTTGCCAGCACTAACGTTAAAGCATTAACCACCGAGGGCGAAACGATTGTACCCATTGTGGTAGAACTTGAAGATGCCAAACCCAATCAATACCTGCTTGGTGCTGGCTTTGGTACCGACACGGGGATCCGCGGTAAACTGGGCTGGACAAGAAGAAGGCTTAATGCCATGGGACATCGTTTTTCAGTTCAAGCACAGTTATCCGAAATTTATGATAAAATCTATGTCGATTATAGTATCCCAGGTAAACGTCCTTATACCGATCAAATCAAGCTGCAAGGCGGTTTCTTTGATGATGAATTTAGCGAAAAACCATCGCAAATATATGAAGCGGGCATTATCGAAGAACGTGTGATCTCAAGCTGGCAGCGACGCATTTTACTTAACTATCATCATGAAAGATTTAATGCATTTATCACCAATGATATCATTGAGTCTAAACTGATTTTGCCGATGATTACTTTTATTCAGATCAGAAAATCTGAATCTAACCCTGATAACGGGCGACGGGTTGAATTCACCGTCAAAGGATCAAGTGATGCCCTTTTTAGCGATACCAGTTTTTTTCAAGTTTATTTGCAACTGAAATGGGTTCATGCTTTTAGCGATTCAACGCGGATGCTTATTCGCGGCGATTTTGGCGTAACAACCCCGGATAATATCGAAAATTTACCACTCTCTCAGCGCTTTTTTGCAGGCGGCGATCTTAGTTTGCGTGGCTATGGCTATAGAAGTTTGCCAAACGAAATTGATAATGAAGGCAATTTTCACCCTGTGGGCGGCGCGTACTTAGCCGTTGGCAGTCTTGAGCTTGTGCAAACAATTAAAAAGCCTTTTGGAATATTTGGATTTGTTGATGCGGGTAATGCTTATCGTGAATTATTTGTAGAAACAGCGATTGGTGTGGGTGGTGGTCTTGAGTGGCAAACTAAACTAGGGCCAATTAAAATAGCGCTTGCCAAGCCACTGACCAAGACTGCAGATTCATGGCGAATCCATGCGACATTTGGCCCAGAGCTATCTTAATTCCATGGGTTCTTGATTAATATCTTCGTTGACAGAAGATGCCCCTACGAGAAGCATAAATGTATTAACCATACCAACACCCACTGCAGATCCTACTAAAATACCATTAGATACTCCAATACTTACGCATCCCATTACCCCGCCCATAACGCCACCAGTGAATGCAGAAGCTATTGTAATAAGCGCCCCTACTGCAAGTACCCTCGAGACCGGCGTGCAATTTTCAGTCCCTTTTTCACCACCAGAAACATGAAATACTTGCGAAGTTGTTAGTATTTTCATTATTTGCCCCATTAATTAGTAAGAAAAGGAACTATGGCACTATAGGTTTAAATAAAAATCAAAAAATTTAACGCCCTTCAAAAGAGAGTAAAACATCGGCACTTGAACCTTGTGACCCTGTGCTTGCTTCTATCATCAAATTTTTTCCCAATGCATAACGCATACCAAATTGACTCGCTGAATCAACAAGACCAACGCTATAATTTAAATAAAGTCTATCTGAAAGCTGTTTTCCTAAGACAAACACCGTATCCTCTAAGGGGTTATGAGAACCTGGCGTTGGAATAAAATTAGGTTTTTTGGCAAAACCCAATTGATCTAATTTTAATTTTTCAGCCAAATCAAAATGCACATCTTTTCTGGAACCACCCATCAGGTTTGCCAGTTCTGAAACCGCTTGAAAAAGTAACTCTGCTTGGGCTTCGTTCATTTTATTTTGAGGACGCCCCACAACAAGATAAGAGATCACATCTGCATCTGGCATACTTGGCGTCGAATAAAAGCTAATTTTAGGCGTTTTGAAATTTCCACTAAACATGATCCCCGCTAAAATAGGTTGCGCGCTTTGAAAAGTGCCAAAGGTTGTCTGCTGGATAGTGCGCTGTGCCCGAATATCAATGATTGGATCATAAATAGGGCCGCCGGTAAATAAAATTTGGCCATAATTAATATCAAAAACCTTACCATAAGCTTTATATTTACCATTTTTTAAATATAATTTCCCTTTAGCATTGGTAACTTGTCCTGGACGTTGAACAATAGAAAGTCGCCCATCCACTTTAGTTGAAAAACCATGGCCTTTATAGGTAATTTTATCTGATAAAATGAGTTCGATATTAGTTGCCATATGATGACTCAACGCATCTTCGGTCAGTGGTTTTCTAAGTGGGCTCTTTTTATTGGAAACAATCACAACATCTTCAGATGGGCTAACCATATCTGGATTTTTCAAGCTTTGAATTTCAGCTTGAGGAATATAAATTTTACCTTCTAAGGCGGCTGCTTTATTTTGTATAGTCAGTTTCAAGTCGGGATTGGCCACGATATAGTATTCGGTCGTATCACTCAAAAGCAGCTGTTCACCTTTAAAATTGATAACCATATTGGGAGAACCGGCATTTAATTTCCCCTCACCCAGTAAAGTAAACTTCCCACTGCCCCAAGTCCCACTACCGTTAACACTTATTTTATTAGCGGGTAATAAGCTAAATTTTAAATTGTTAAGCACTGCTTTTTTACTTAACGTGGAGGCACGAAATTTAGCGTCGGATAAGACAATATCTCCTTGCCATTGCACATTGGAAAGATTTCCTGACAACGTTAAATCAACCGTTAACTTGCCACGCAAATTGCGCAAAGAAGGCACTAAAGAAGAAAGCGATTTTACATTGAGAATTTGAGTGCTTAAGGCGCCTTCTAAGGCATACGGCATTTTTTTATTAATTGATGTGTTAATATGTATTGGATATTTTTTATCTAAGATCAGCATTAAGGTAGAAAGAACGGTTTTACCTTGCCAGTTAACCAAAATATCACCGGTGGTATTTCCCATTTTTTGCAGCTGTGCTTCCTTAACCGTTAATTTTTTAATATGACCGTGCCATTGTTGCTGAGTAAATTGTCCATGGATCACACTCTCTATCGGGTGCTTATTGTAAATGCTTTTAAAATGTGCCTGATGTGCGATTAGGGTGCCTTGAATATCAAGAGCCACATCTTCAAATTGATGGCTAGCGTGGGTAAATTGTTTTGTTTGAATATGAATTTGAATTTGGTTTTGCGGATCTGCCAGGTTTCTTGAAGGCAACAGGATGTTACCTTGCGTAGTTAATGAAGCAGCAGACATTTTCACCAAGTAAGGGTTTTGAGTCAAGGTAAGATCCCAGTTAACTTTAATAGCACCTTGCAAAAAAGCATCAAGGGATCCAAAAGCGCCTTGGTAATGAATTTCATCAATTTGAGACAATGTATTTGAAGCACCCTTAATGGTTAATTTGTTTAATTGGTGTTCAATTTTATTCCAATGAATACGGGCATCATCAATGACAAGATGCTCAATACTTAAAGCAAACGGCAATATTTTTTTTAGTGCAATTTGAATTTGATCGATAGATGAGTGTGTCTTTGAAGGTTCAATATCATCCTCATACCAAACAACCAATTTTTCAGCTTTCACCGCTTGTAATTTTTTTTGGGATTTAAAAAGATCCTGCCATTGCCAACTCATTTCGAGTTGGGATGCTTTTATATGTAAGTTGTTTCCCTTTATTTCAAACCCTTTCATTTCAATATGCTTAGCCAGTGTTCCGCTTACCGATTCATATCGAAGTTCATAAGGGATCAGATCGGATACTAAATTAAGGGCAATACGGCTCCCTTGGGGAGTAAAAATAACAAATAACCCGAAAATAGCAGTAGCACTTAACAAAGTGAGCACCAGCTTGCAAAACTTTTTCAGTAAAAGCAAAGGTTCTAGCTGGCGACCTAAATTTAAGCTCATAAGAATCAACAACAAAGAAAGATACTGAGCTATTGTACTCTCAACCTTTTGCACTGTCATCTTAACAAAAATATGTTATTTAACTTTATCTTAAATAGCCTATCTCAAAAATAAGCCAATTAACTAATATCATTCTATGCTTAGTTTCTAACCGCTTGTCGCTTATTGCTTGTTGTATTGTCTTATTCGTTTAAATTAGTTTCATTATTAAAAGTTGTCTTAGGTGTGTTTTGTGGATACTCCATTTGAATTTTATGTTTCCTATTGTTTGATGACAGAAAAGGTTAATCCTTTTGGCCATGGCTGCATTATTTTTACTCAAATCGATCATCGCTTAGGCAATAAAGCCCGCGCAGAAGTACTGGATGGTGTTGGCTTCTATAGTCGATATATGCCTGGCTTAGGTTTAAAACCTTATGCAAAGCGTGGTCGCGTTAAAGCAGAAGAACACCAATACATTGTCGATCAAGAAGGACTGTTTCATACCACTTTTCAAATAAGTGCTGATGAAATGGGAGAAATACTCACAGCAATCAATCAAGATAGAAACAATATTGGCGATGAAGCACCCAATGCAAACGGCGAATATAAACCCGGTGGACCAACATTTAATTTATTTACTGGCAACAATTGCAAACGCTATGCACTACAAAAATTTGAACAAATTGGCATTGATACCAAAAAAATGCGCGGCTTTTTGCAAATTCCCAAATTAACTAAAGGTATGCAACCTCTTAAAATTGCTAAAGGGCAAAGAGAGAGCAAGGATATCTACTACTGGGATTGCCCATTAGTCGTTACGCCACGAAATACCCAAGATACAAATCGAATAAAAGAAACTACAAAATGTGGTTTCTTAAAGGAAAGTATCGAAAAAATGTTGCTGATTTTAAATGCTCGCAAGCAAACGCTTGCAGAACAAGGCCGTAAGGTCAATGAAATTAATGAGGCTATTACCAATTTAGAACCCATTTTGCAAGAATTAATAATCGATGAAAGCTATCCAAATCGTATCACTTCGCAAAAAGTCAACCATTGGGTTTCTAAAGTAGAGGCAACCATTAAGAAAGAAACAGATTCACTTAAGAATAAAAATATTGAAAACAACCTGATACAAATCTTGTTAGATACAATAAAAGAAACTTATTATCTTATGTATAATACTTATTTTGGCACAGGTACTACTTACAGCTGTAATGCCAATACAAAAGATAAAATGACTTTTAAAGAAGTCGAGAACCTTCAACATCGTACTCGCATGTCTTTAAAATAATTGGCAAAAGATTGTCTGTTTTAGAATTGGTGTAACTACATTATCCTTTAATCTTCATTCTATGATATATATTTAATTAGAATCTTGATTAATTTTTTAGGGTGATTTGTTTACAGCCATGAAAAACAAAGACAAAAAAACACTAAGAGATCTTATCACTGAAATTGGTCTTGTGCTTACCATTATTGAGTGTTTTTCAAAGGGAGTGTATGAAGAAACGCAAGTGGGGAACCAATCAAAAAAAGCTTTGGCCGAAGCTAAATTAAAATCTTTAAAAGCAAAGCTTTATGCAATGCTAGATGATGATTTTAAAAAAGATGTTGAAAAAAATTTGCATCAACTTGAGAATAATATTAAAAAAGCAAACAAAGATCGTTTAAATGTTTTTATTGCCAGCTTCCATAAAGCCCTTGATGCAAGTGAAACACACCAAGTTGCAAACCTGATATTCAGTGATGAAAAACTGGAAGGAAACAAAATAAAAACACCTTTACCAAAATCTAAAAATAAAATTACTCCCAAACAACCTGTGCTAAAACCCAAGCATCTGATACTCAGTGGTGGTGGCATTAAGGGAGTGGCCTATGAAACCGTGTTCGAAACTTTACAAAACAATAACCTTTTAGATGGTATAGAAACTTGCTATGGCTCCTCTGTTGGTGGTTTAAGCGCTGCTTTGCTTGCCCTTGGTTATAATCTTGAAGACACTAAAAAAAATATGAGTGTCACTGAAGACACTTTACTTGATCCTTTTCGAAACCCCCTTGTTGGTCCTACCAGTAAAGCATTTATGGTAAAAAATTTGATATCACATGCTGGCATTGCCAAAGGCTATAAACTATTTGAGCTGTCGCAAAAAGTGGTTGCCAATAAGCTTGGTGATCCCAATGCCACCTTTAAAGACTTAGAAAAAAAGTTTGGTCAATCTACTAAAGGTGGCGGTAAGTTCAGACATTTAACAGTCACTGCCACAGTAAAAGATCCAAGAAGAGGATTTTATCAAGTTGTATTAAATGCCAAGACAGTACCCAATATGCCTATTGCCTTAGCGATGCGTATGACAGCAGGTCTTCCTCCTGTGTTTCGCGGAGTTGAAATAACCCCACAAGAGTTAGAAGTTTTTCGAAAAGGCGCAACAGAACCGATGGTTCAATATGATAGAGGTCCCAATTTTCCTAAATATGATCCTAAAAATCCAAAAGATGACATTCCAGTCACTATCGAAAATAGAAACGCTATTAAATTTATTGATGGTGGTGTTACGGATAATTTACCTATCTATTTGCCTTTGCAAAACGGCAGTTCACCAAATGAATATATTGCACTTAATTTTATTGAGCCCTGGCGCATACAACACCGCGAAGATCATAAAGAGATGTTTGCCAAAGGTAAAACATTAACAGAAAAAGATGAAGCACAATGGATAATTTCGCAAAATCTTAAAAAAAATGATAAGGCATACTATTATTATCAGCAAAAAAGATATAAATCGCCGCCATCAATCCCACCTTCTCATTTTTTAAAAGCAGAGCAAGCCAATGCGATGATTAATATCCCAACCGATGATGTTCAAGCTGCAGAATTTGGTTTATCTGAAGAGCGTAAAGAAATATTAAGAAAACATGGTAAAGAAGCCGCAGAAAATTATCTAAGAAGTAATAACATAGAATTAAAACAAGTTCCTGCAACATCACAAAACACTCAAGCAATAGTGGCACAACATAATGACCACCAAGAAGTCTTGAAAC
Source organism: Pseudomonadota bacterium (assembly GCA_018242045.1). Taxonomy (GTDB): domain Bacteria; phylum Pseudomonadota; class Gammaproteobacteria; order Berkiellales; family Berkiellaceae; genus Berkiella. Next base: position 32,020 of record JAFECR010000025.1, read on the forward strand.
GTGCCAAAGGATTTTTAAGCAAAAAATTAGGACTAGAAGATAATGCTGATTATAAAGCATTTAAAAAACATGTTGATAAAACTGGCGAAAAAATAGTTCAATTGCACCAATTGCAATCAAAAACAGCATTCACGCTAAACAAAGCACATTTAAAACAAATCACAAAAGATCACTTTAATACCATTTATGAGTTACGAAATGAAACTGATGCGGCATTTGCTAGTGCTAAAAAGGAAATATCTATAGCACATCGGTCTCTCTATGGTTTATGGGAAAACTTTGGTCCGATTAATAGCCTTATTCAATCTGTTTCCCCTCAAACACATCGACAATTTGAAACCTTGAAAGAATTTAAAGGCGTTATTCGCGCATTAAATTCAAGTCTTAAAGTTCAAAGAATTGCTTCGATGGAAAAAGGTAAGAAAAAGTTTATGCCAACCTTAGATAGTTTTTTTCAAAAGAACCTTTCTAGCCATAAGAAAGATCCCAAATTAGGAATACATCGAAAAAAACCTTGATGCAAAGAAATAATACACCTTAAAATGTATTTACAATTTTATGAGCCTAAAGCTGGAAATAGCTTTTTTAGAAAGCTTGACATCAGCCTCTCATCTAACTAAAATGGCAAACTTTTAACGCAATTGAGAGAGGGAAAAATGGTATTGTTAAAATTAGTTAATCTATTTGTAAAGCGTCCTGGGCTTCATCCTATTTTATCAGCTTTAACTGCAGCCTTAGCTGCCGCTTTTTTAATAGCGACAAATTCTTGGATAGTTACCCTGGGCGTTATGGCAAGCGCGTCTATCTTGACGGGTGCTGGTCTTTATCTTAGAAATCATTTATACAAAGATCCTGTTATGAATGATAATAATCACGAAGAGCTGCTCGCTTCTCAAAGTGGCAAATTAGCTGCAGAAGGCTATATAAAATGGGGAAAAAGCTTTTTTGAGATCAATGCCTGGAAGCATCCTTTGATTTTTGGAAGTTCAATGCTTCAAACAATGCAATGTGATCAAGATGATGCATTGAATGCCATTGAACAAGAAAATGAAGAAAAGAAAAGATTTAAAAGACGTTAAAAAAGTTAAGGCAACTCAATGTTGCCTACTTCTTCTTTAACATCGTCCGTCTTAAATAAGCAACCGATCAATTTAAAAATAAAGCGGGTATTAACCCTTTCGTTTGCAAAAAGGACTTTAAAAAGGTTAAAGCTTCAACTTGTATTTGCCTGACACGTTCACGTGTTAGACCAATTTCATTTCCAACATCTTCTAATGTAGCTTGTTCAAACCCACGCAAACCAAAACGTCTTGCAATAACGGCACGTTGTTTTTCATTAAGTTGATCAAGCCATTTATCAACTTCAAATAAAAAATCCTTCTCACCTAATAAATGTGCAGGATCTTGATTCGCTTCATCTGCCACACTGTCTATTAAAGAACGCTCACTTTCACCTGCCATGGGCGTATCCAGAGAAGTCACCTTTTCATTTAAACCCATTATTTTCTTAACTGTTTCTGGTTCTTTTTGCACAGATTGGGCGATTTCTTCGTATTTTGGTTCATGATCTAATTTTTGGGTTAATTCTCTATCTGCACGTAAATAAACATTAAGTTCTTTAACAATATGAATCGGCAGGCGAATCATCCGAGTTTGATTCATCAGCGCTCTTTCTATTGTTTGTCTTATCCACCAAGTACCATAAGTTGAAAAACGAAATCCCTTTTCAGGATCAAATTTTTCAACAGCACGCATTAACCCTAAATTCCCTTCTTCAACTAAATCTAATAAAGGCAAACCTCGATTTAAATATCTTCTGGCTATTTTAACCACCAATCTTAAATTTGCTTCTATCATCCGATTTCTTGACTCAATACATCCTTTTTGAGCTAAGCGAGCAAAATAGACTTCTTCTTGAGCAGACAAAAGGACCGAGCGACCAATTTCTTTTAAATACAATTGCGTCGCATCATAAGATTTAGCACTTTCAAACTGCCCCTCTTCCAGATCGTTTTTTTCTAGCCACTCTTGAGTGGCCTGCAACGCATCCTCTAAAGGCTCGGATAATAGAGAACCATCATCCATGATGCCATCATCGATTTGCGTGCTCTCTATTGCTTCATTTACATCCACAGTGGCAATATCCTGTGATATTTCATCATCCGTTTCGACGTCATCAATCCATTGTGCCATCTCAATCCCTTCCTAAAATAAGATCAGTCCTTTACATTTCAGAAATTATTTTGGTCAAGCCATCTAATTCTTTGAGAAGATGCTCGTACTTTTCCTGTCCTAATCCTGAAATAATCTTGTTTTGCGCGTTTTGCCATAACGGGATCCCTTTTGTTAAAGTCTCACGCCCTTTTTCGGTTAACGCATAAGCCTTAGAGCGTTTATCTCTAGGCTCAATGGTTTCAATAAAACCTAATTTTTCAAGCGGCTTGAGATTTCGCGTTAGGGTAGTCCTGTCCATAACAAGGGTGCTTGCCATTTCAGTTAACGTACGTGCAGCGACCGAAGCCATAGAGACCAAAAGCGTAAATTGTGTTGCTCTTATCCCAGCAGGCTCAAGGCAATGGTCATAAAATTGCGTGACCGCTCTGGCTGTTTTTCGTACGTTGAAACAGCAATCCCTAGCATTAATTAATTTGTGATTAATAGGTTCGCTGGCTTCCATTGGTTTTCCTCCTCACAAAAAGTGTAGTCCCCCGCTCCCAAATCTTTCAAGGAAAGAAGTCAGTTTTCCTAAATATTTTTTAGACAGTGTTTTTTAGTTAGGAAATTTCAAGCAAATTCGCTTATATGATTAAAAGGGAATAAACTAACTCTTCTAAGAAAATACTTGAGTTTTTTTTCTGGCTGATTGCCTTACCAGTTGGAGATTGGAATGAAAGACACTTTTAAAACTGCACAAAGCTTGACTGTGAATAATACTGCTTACGAAATATTCAACATCAACAAATTGCCGAAAGAATATGATGTTGCCAGGCTTCCCTTTTCCTTAAAAATTTTGTTGGAAAATTTATTACGATGTGAAGATGGCATCACTGTACGCAAAGAAGACATCGAAGCATTATTAAAATGGGATCCTAAAGCCACCCCCAACACCGAAATTGCTTTTACCCCAAGCCGTGTGATCTTACAGGATTTCACGGGTGTGCCTTCTATTGTCGATCTTGCCGCTATGCGAGAAGCCATGGAAAAATTAGGCGGCAAGCCGGAAAAAATTAACCCCCTTTCACCTGTTGAACTTGTTATCGATCATTCGGTGATGGTTGACTATTTTGGAAATCCATCGGCTTTTCAAAAAAATACTGCCATCGAAATTGAGCGCAACAAAGAACGATACATTTTCTTGCGTTGGGGACAAAAAGCTTTTCAAAATTTTAAAGTTGTTCCACCTGGCACCGGTATTGTGCACCAAGTTAACTTAGAGTATCTTGCACGAGTAATTTTTGGTGATAAACGTGATGGACGGTTACAAGCCTATCCTGACACTCTGCTTGGAACAGATTCACACACCACGATGATAAATGGCTTGGGTGTTTTAGGATGGGGCGTGGGCGGTATTGAGGCCGAAGCAGCAATGCTTGGTCAACCTGTCAGTATGCTTATCCCGCAAGTCATTGGTTTTGAAATCAAAGGGCAGTTGCCAGAAGGCGCAACTGGCACCGATCTTGTACTGACTGTCACTGAAATGCTGCGCAAAAAAGGCGTCGTTGGTAAATTCGTAGAATTTTTTGGCAACGGTCTTGATGTACTTTCTCTTGCTGACAGAGCCACTATCGGCAATATGGCCCCAGAATATGGCGCAACTTGCGGCATTTTCCCAATTGACAAAGAAACACTAAATTACCTTGCCTTATCAGGCCGAAGTAAAAGCCAGTGTGAATTAATCGAAGCTTATGCCAAAGCGCAAGGGATGTTTAGAGAACCATCAACCAGACAAGCAGATTATAGCGACATCATTACACTCAATCTAAATGAAATTAAACCCTGCATTGCAGGTCCCAAAAGACCACAAGACAGAATTGATTTAAAAGATGCCAAAAAAGCTTACCAAAAAGAACTTGATGCGTTACTTGCTGGGAAAAAACCGGCTACAAAAAATGGAGAATCTATAGAACGTGGCTTAAATGAAGGCGCTCATATTACTCCTGTCACAGCACCTCCAGTTAAACCTGAACATAACACCCGATTACATCATGGTTCTGTTGTCATTGCCGCTATCACGAGCTGCACGAATACTTCAAACCCCGCCGTGATGATAGCTGCCGGCTTGATTGCAAAAGCCGCACAAGAGCGCGGCTTAAAACCCAAACCCTGGGTTAAAACCAGCCTCGCCCCCGGATCGCAAGTGGTCACAGATTATTTACAAAGAGCCAATTTAATGGAACATTTAGACGCCCTTGGCTTTGATTTGGTTGGTTATGGTTGCACCACCTGTATTGGCAATTCCGGTCCATTACCTGAAGAAGTGAGTAAAGAGATCAAAGAAGGTAACTTGGCTGTTGCTGCTGTATTATCTGGCAATCGCAATTTTGAAGGACGTATTCACCCTGAAGTGCGCCATGCTTTTTTAGCATCCCCCCCGCTGGTGGTAATTTATGCTTTAGCAGGTACCATGGATATCGATCTCTATCACGATCCTTTAGGCAAAGATAATCAAGGTAAGGATGTCTATTTTAAAGATCTTTGGCCATCACAAGCAATGATTAATAAAGTTATCAATCAATGCATTGAGCCTAAAATGTTTTCATCGCGCTATGCCAGTGTTTTTACGGGAGATGAACAATGGCAAAGCTTACCTGCTCCGCAATCTGAGCTTTATGTCTGGGAACCAGATTCTACTTACGTCAAAAAGCCACCTTATTTTGCTAACATGACGCATGAAATTCCTCCGCTTGAGCCTATTCTCAATGCCCGGGTGCTGGCAAAGCTTGGAGATTCTGTCACAACCGATCACATTTCACCGGCTGGCGCTATTAAAGCTGATTCCCCTGCTGGTAAATATTTACAAAGCTTAGGCGTTGCCATTAAGGATTTTAATTCCTATGGTTCGCGCCGCGGCAACCATGAAGTCATGATCCGTGGCACTTTTGCTAATATTCGCTTGCGCAACCAATTGGTAGCGGATACAGAGGGCGGCGTGACAAGTTACCAACCCAGCGGTGAAGTTATGTCTATTTTTGATGCCGCAATGAAATACCAAAAAGAAAAAGTGCCATTAATCATTTTAGCCGGCAAAGAATATGGCTCTGGCTCCTCGCGCGATTGGGCTGCAAAAGGCACGAATCTCTTAGGTGTTAAGGCTGTGATTGCTGAAAGTTATGAACGGATACACCGATCTAATTTAATTGGCATGGGTGTTTTACCACTTGAGTATTTACCCAATGAAAATGCGCAAAGCTTAAATTTAACTGGCAAAGGCACTTACTCTATTAACCTTGATGGCTTGAAAATTAACGATATAGTGACCGTCACTGTTAAAGAAGATAATGGCAATGAGCATCAATTTAAAGCTAACGTGCGCATCGATACGCCAAAAGAATTGGAATATTACCAACACGGCGGGATCCTTCAGTATGTTTTGAGACAATTAACAAAGGTGTAGTATGAACCAAAATAAATTTAGAACAGTAAGTGATAGCATGGGCGAAATGCAAGTGCCTATGGATGCGTTATACGGCGCACAAACTCAGCGTGCTATCAACAATTTTCCTTTATCAAACCTAAAAATTCCAAGAGGACTGATCCAAGCGTTAGGTTTAATTAAAGCTTGTGCTGCTAAGGCAAATGAAGATCTTGGTCTCATTACTACTAACAAAGCCAATGCAATCATTAAAGCCGCAACGGATGTGGCCAATGGGGTATACGATAAAGAATTTCCGATTGACATATTTCAAACCGGATCAGGCACCAGCTCTAATATGAATGCCAATGAAGTTATTGCCCAATTGGCTAATAATACTGCGTCACTTAACATTCACCCAAATGATGATGTTAATATGAGCCAAAGCAGCAATGACGTTATTCCTACTGCCATTCATGTTAGCGCCAGTATTGCCATTCATACCCAGTTACTGCCTGCTTTAACCCATCTTTATGAAATGCTGAACAAACGTAGCCAAGAACTCAATACTATCACCAAAACAGGCCGCACGCATTTGATGGATGCCATGCCAATTACACTTGGACAAGAAATCAGTGGCTGGGGGGCCCAAATCAAAGCAGGTATCGATAATATCCGAAATTGCCAAAGCGCTATTCAAGCCTTGGTTATTGGCGGCACTGCGGTTGGCACTGGAATCAATGCCCATCCTGAATTTGGACAACGGGTTACAAGTTTGCTTAGTCAAAAAACCGAGATCTCTTTTACAGTCAGTGAAAATCGTTTTGCTCACATGAGTAGCCAAGATGCAGCCGTATCGCTTTCTGGTCAACTCAAAACCATTGCTGTGAGTTTAATGAAAATTGCCAATGATTTACGCTGGATGAATAGCGGGCCACTCAGTGGCTTAGGCGAGATTGCTTTACCTGCACTGCAGCCTGGCAGCTCTATTATGCCAGGTAAAGTGAATCCGGTTATTCCAGAAGCACTTGCCATGATTTGCGCGCAAGTGATTGGAAACGATACCGCCATCACCATTGCAGGGCAATCTGGTAATTTCCAGCTAAACGTCATGTTGCCGCTGGTTGCATATAATCTATTACAATCTATAACGATACTCAGTAATGGCGCGAATGATTTAGCAGACAAAGCGATTGCGGGTTTCACAGTCAACAAAGATCATATCGCACATCAGCTGTCGCGTAATCCTATTTTAGTCACTGCCCTTAATACCGTGATTGGTTATGAACTTGGTGCCAAAATCGCTAAAACAGCTTATCAAAAAGGGCTACCTTTACTTGAAGTAGCAAAAGAAATGACCAATCTTTCAGAAGATGAGTTAAAACGATTGTTAGATCCGTCGAAGCTGACTCAAGGCGGATTACCAAAGGTATAGAGCGACTCATTATTTGCGAACATCATGGCTTTGTCTTCGATATCGCCAAAATTGTGGCAATAAGATAAAACACAACATGACGCCAGCAATACACAAACCGGCACCCAGGGTAATTGCCTTTTGGGTGCCAAATCTGGAGGCCATTAGCCCCGCTTGCGCATTGCCTAGCAGTGGGCCACTCATGTAACTGATCATTTCAAGGCTTGCCATGCGTCCACGAATACTATCAGGAATGGTTTCATTCCAAATTGTAACGCGATAAATCCCACTCACCGCATCGGCAGCACCAGCTAAGACCAAAAAGAACAAGATAAAAAATAAATGTGAGGATAACCCAACACACATCATGGCTAACCCCCACAATGTGGCTGCGAGAATCACAGCAGCACCATGGCGTTTGATCTTGTATGACCAACCACTAAAAAGCGTAATAATCAATGAACCAACCGCCGGTGCAGAGTAAAACCACCCTAAAATTTTTGTCCCACCATAGATCTTTGCCATGGCAGGGAACAGCGCATTTGGCATCGCAAAGACCATCGCAAAAAAATCAACAAAATAAGTGCCCAGTAACTCTTGGCGGCTGATGGCATAGGTGATGGCTTCTTTGATGGTTTTAAAACTAAATTGCTCTCTATTTTCCGCGCCTAGAGCAATATAACTTTTAATTCTTGAAAGCGCGGCGATGGAAAGCACAAAAGTAAGGCAATCTACGGTATAGGTTAAAGATAAACCAAAATAGGAAATACATAACCCTGCCACAGCAGGCCCACCAATTAAACCAACTGAACTTTTAAATGATACCAATATGCTGGCTGCTTGGATTTCTTCATGCTTCACTAACCTTGGGATCAATGCGTCCAAGGATGGTCGATGCAAGCCACTTAGCGCAGACATAAATGCGGCTATTACAAAAATAAAGGCAATAGACGATTGTGGCATCAATGAGATCGCTAGTAATAATAAACAACCGAACGCCATCCCAATTTCACAATAAATTAATAGCTTTTTCTTATCCATGACATCAGCTAAAGCACCACCAATAAATGCTGTCAGTAATAAGGGCACCAATTCAACGACACCCAATAGTCCGACCATCAAGGTAGAATTGGTTAACTGGTACACTTGAAAAGGAATAGCAACATACGTAAGCATGGTGCCAAAAAAGGAAATAAATTGACCAGCATAGACGTAACGAAAATCACGATTGGTTTTTAACGGTTTTAAGTCTATCCACATATACTGATCCCAAAATTAAAAATAGAGATTATACAACAATCTGATCGCGCATGAGAAATTTTGAATGCCAAAAATCTCCATTCTAAAAATGGTTTATTCTCAATTCTTTTTTCTAAAGTTATGTGCTTTGAGTATTTGCTGCATCGTTGTACGCTGCTCTTGTGGTCTGGACGCAGGCTTAGGTGCCGCCTCGGGCACACTAAAGAGACTTTCTGCGTTGCCTTCGTTATACAGCGTTGACAAAGTCTTATCGATATCCGCATTTGAATGTGCACATTGATCGTAAATTAATGAGTAAGCCTCTCCAAAATAAAATTGCAAAGCCTCCTTTTG
>JAFECR010000026.1:0-4500 GCA_018242045.1 Pseudomonadota bacterium
AGGAGTTCCGTCATTGCGACCCAGAGCGAAGCGAAGGGGAAGCAATCCAGAAAATATTAAGATGTAATCTGGATTGCTTCGTCGCAGACTCCTCGCAATGGCGGACTTGAAACTCCTAATTTTACGTGGATCGAGTATATACAGTCATACACTAATGATCACAAATTTGCTTTTTATCCCCTTTTTACTCTCACTTATCTGTTTTATATTGATAAATATTTGAAATACTTGAAAATAACGCCTTGGTTATCAAGCTTACCAATTATATAAGATTGGATCTATGACTGTTATTTTCAAAAACAATCAACCTACCGAAAATGCTTTTTTGGATGATGACATTATCGTAGATTATTATGAAACTCAAAAAGAAGAATTTCTCACCTATAACGATCTCTTTAAAACCGACGATATTATTCCAAACATTAACAGCGTTGAAGAAATCAAACAGCTAGAACTTGAATTAGAAAATTCACCTACCGAGACTGGCGAAACAAAACAAAGAGAAGGGATCACAGTTGCAAATAAAGTCCAACATAAGCCCTTTGCGCTTCATTATGCGGCTAAAAACGGCGATCTTAATGAAATTAAACGTTTGGTGCTCACACAAGGTTACGATGTTAATCAGGAAGGAGATCTGCTCAGTAGCCGTCCATTATATATTGCTTCTCTTTTTGGTCATGTTGAAGCTGCACGTTTTTTCATTCGTCATGGCAGTGAAGTCCACGATGACAGTTATATGGGTGAAACTGCATTACATGCTGCTTTATACAAAAAGCATTATGCACTAGCTAGAGTATTGGTTGAAGAAGGTAAAGCCTTGGTAAACCTAATTAATATGAAAAACGAAACACCCATGAAAATTGTTATTGATCAATTTTTGATGATTATGAAGGACAGTCATATTGCAAGTAGCCCAAGTGGACTTAGTGAAATGAATGAGCTTGTCAAAACCATTGACGTTTTCTCAACACATTGCGGCCAACATTGTCTTTATAGCATCTTTGTGAATAACAAAACGCAAGATATTCCTGTTGGCTGTTATTTAAGATTATTTGCCTCACGGGTGCCATCGACTGAACTTCGAAATAAACTGATCTCCTTAGCTGATGAAATTGCAAAATTTGATCCTAGCGAAAAAATTTATAATAATGCTAAAAATTTATTGAATACCTTTCCAATTGAAAATATTTATGAACTTAAATTCAGTGAAAACAAGACCACCTTGTTTCAACCGCATGGTCATTTTAGCTATAGCACAACCCAGTGGGCATTAACCTCATTAAAAGCTTATTATAATCACCTTTTACATCATTCAGCGTCAGACTCAACAAAGCTGAGTGTTTTTGCTAAACTAATCGATATTTTTGAAGCAGCAAATGAATTAAAAGCCCATGGTGGCATCGAGGCTTATGCTCAAGCTGCTTTGGAACGTTATCAAAACAATGAAACCGTCTTGCTTGCTTCTGGTTGGAGTTCACATTTTATTGATGTGGTTATTTCAAAGCAACCCGGCCATGAACTTTTTATTACCGGCAATACAGGAGTAAGATTTCAAGAAATTTCGCCTGGTCTTACTTTTTATCATTTAAATAACCCTGATAAAATTAATGCCAAATTTATGCATGATATGGTTATGAATATTGATCGTACGTACTTTGAGCAAGACGTTATGTATGAATATGAATTAATCGAAAAAGTTGGCGAAAAAATTAAACCTTTACAAGAACATTCAAATTGTACTTGGGTTGGTCACCAGCACGGTATTGAGGCCAGTCTCTACATCGAACTTTTAAATCAAGGCCTTCCTAAAGATGATGCAGGTTTAATGGCCAGTAAATACGCAAAAGATTGGGAACAATTTCATAGTGTTTTTCAAATTGAAAGCTATATGAAAGAAGGTAAAACCCTCGAAATTAATGCTTTAACAGATATTTTAATTGATATAAGTGAAAAACAATTAAAAAATAACAGCGATATTCATCCTGAACTTACACATAAAATTCGCCAGGCCCTCACAAGCACTCACTACTTGCCTTCATTCAAAGCGTGGTTATCCGATCCTGCTCATGAAGAAAACGCGCTCGTTGTTAAAAAGTTATTTGAGCACGCGGGCGCAGTACTGCCAAGTCAAGAAGATCAAGGAAATGGGGAACAAGGGCACGCTGGTGGTGGCTTCATTGATTTTATCACCAATGGATTAACCAAAATCTTTAAAAGTTCTGATGATTTCCAAGATACAACGATACATGGTTTTGATAGCTATGCTAACGATAGCTCACAGCGGTTAATACCTCAGCATGATTCTTTGCTTGTGTTTGATCCTCCTCCCGTCTAGCTTATACTCTTTCCATTTTGTTCTTAGGCTTTGTTGCTTGCACTTATTTCCCCCAGTCATGGCGCTTCCAGCTTAAATTTAGAACTCTAGCTTTTTCTAGACTCTAAACAGTTATTTACCTCAACGAGAAAAATAAGTACAATACCCCTCTTTTTTATTTAGACATAAGGAAGTCATGCGCATGTTACCTAATGGTACTTGTCTCGATAGTGATGAGGATGCTTTAAGACAATTAAATGAAATAATGCTTTTAGATCTTTTTTCGAAAAAACCCATTGCTATTGATGATGTCATCCAAGAAGAAGCTTCGCTTGACTTCATGTTGCTTCAGTTGCAACCAACCTTATCCTTAGAAGAGATTGAAAATTATTATAGCGAACCCGCTACTGGTGATGAAATCATCAGTGAGGGCACCTCTTTGCTTCAAGTGATTAACCATGCGCCTTACGCTATTCATCTTGCTGCACGAGATGGTCAATGCAATGAAATCGAATCTTTGTTTAACCAAGGTTATGATATTAACCAAAAAGATCTGCATAGCATTACGCCATTACATGTCGCAGCGTTGTTTGGTCAACTTTCAGCTGTACAAACACTTATCAAGCTTGGTGCTAAAGTAAATGCTACAGGATACGAAGATCACACCCCTTTGCATTTTGCAATGAAAAAACAGCATACCGACGTTGCAAATGCGCTTATCCAAGCAATGGCTGATCCCTTGAAAAGTAACTATGAAGGGCAAAATGGCTTTACGATGGTGTGTGACGCGCTTAGCACACAATTTTTATCTTATGAGCCGGCGCAAGAGACAAAGCTGATAAAAATAAATCAAATTTTTAATTTAATCGATTTGATGATTTCTCAAAGTCAAAGCACAATCTTATACACCGAAAGTTTCGAACTAAAAGGGCAAAAATATGTCCTTCCGGTTCCTGCAAGCCTTGCCCTAGAATGTATTGCATCCTTTGCACCTTCTAAAGAACTCGCAGAAAAAACCCGTCTACTTGCTAATGAGATAAAAGGAATGGATAATGCTTGGCAGATATTCCTCAATGCCAAGGATTTACTACACAGATTTCCGACCGGGAAAACTTATAATATTAAACTTAATAGCAATGAAGAAATCTTACTACCCTCTGAGGGGCATCTTGGGATCTTTACGACATCGCTTGCAACTGATTCAGTGACGCATTTTATTCAAAGTATTGAACAAGAAGGTGATGATTTAAAATTAACCATTTTTAACACGCTTAAACATATTTATGAAAATGCAAATGATTTTGTGCAAAATAGCGCTTTAGCGCAAACTGCACAAAAAGCATTTGAGCTTTACAATGCGGGGGATACTGTTTTATTGCCTTCTGGTTGGAAAGGCCACTTCATTGATGTTATTTTATCAAAAAATCAAGCCTGCTATGTTATTGCCAATAGTGGGGATCGTTATCATGGCGAAGCGCCTGAATACGAACCTGATCCTCCTGGAATTTTATTTTACAAAATCCAAGAGCCAGAGAAAATTTCACCCCAATTTATTCATGACATCTTGACCAATGTCGACAGAATGGCCTTGGAATATGAGTATGCCTATCAATATGGACTTATTGAAAAAATTGATAATATTATTAAAGAAAATCAAACCTTTGGTAACTGTGGTTGGGAAAGCCATCGCAATGCCATCGAAGGGCTTATCTATATTGAATTGCTTAATCACAATATAGCTATAAGCGACGCTAAAAACTTAGCGAATTTATATTATCAAGAATGGGATCAATTTCATGGTGGATTTGTCATTGATAATTATATGGCCATGCAACCTGGCCTGCCTTTTCAAGCTATGTTAGAAATATTCACCGGCATTCATCTTAAAGAATATTATAATGAAGCCGATCACTATCATGCACAAAAAATTGCTGACGCTATGCTATCATCCCAATACATGCATGATTTTCAAGATTGGTTAATCAAACCAGAACACGATGTTCAAGAGCGATTAATGATGAACATATTACAAGAGCAACATAATATCGATGTTCATCCCTTACCTCAAGAAAATGCCACACACACGGATATAATGGATAGCATTCAAACACCTATTATAATGCCCGTTATAGAGTTAGATCATCCTCAAGCACTCGAACTGCTTTGCTTTTAGGCTAGGCGGCAAG
>JAFECR010000026.1:4668-5336 GCA_018242045.1 Pseudomonadota bacterium
ACCGCCTAAAAGTAAATTGGGAAGAGTATTATCAAGCTTTAATCTTAGCCAATGATAACCAAGTATTTAATACCGAATCGGGGTTGAGGGAAACACTGTCAATGCCTTGTGTCACTAACCATTGCGCCAAATCGATATGATCGGAAGGCCCTTGCCCACAGATCCCAATATATTTTCCTTGTTTTTTACAAGCTTCTATTGCCTTTGTCATCAAAAATTTAACCGCCGAATCACGCTCATCAAAGGCGCCCGCGACAATGCCTGAATCTCTGTCTAAACCAAGTGTTAATTGCGTTAAATCGTTTGAGCCGATAGAAAACCCATCAAATAAGGCTAAAAAGTCATCCGCTAAAATGGCATTGGTTGGCAATTCGCACATCATAATGACTTTTAAACCAGCTTGTGCGCGCTTAAGACCAAATTCAGCCATCACTTCAAGCACTTTTTTTGCTTCATCAACGGTTCGCACAAACGGGACCATTACTTCAACATTGGTAAAACCCATGGTTTCTCTGACATAACGAATGGCTTCGCATTCCAAAGCAAAACAAGCTTTAAAAGCGCTTGATGCATAACGTGATGCCCCTCTAAAGCCCAACATCGGATTTTCTTCTTTGGGCTCAAAATATTCCCCACCAAGCAAATTCGCATATTCATTGGATTTAAAA
>JAFECR010000026.1:5425-21251 GCA_018242045.1 Pseudomonadota bacterium
TTTACTTTTTAATTCAATTTCTTCTTGAATTTTGACAGGCAATTTTTCTAAGGCCAAACACGCATTGGGATGGATCCCAATCATTTGGCTAATAATAAATTCCACGCGAGCTAAGCCTATTCCTTCATTGGGTAGCAGCTGAAAATCAAAGGCCCTATCGGGGTTAGCAACATTCATCATCACTTTAACTGGAATGTTTGGCATTTTACCCAGTTCAATTTTTTTGATCTCAAACGGTAGTTTACCCTCATAAACATAACCTACATCACCTTCTGCACAGCTTACCGTTACTTCTTGCCCATCTATTATTTGCTGCGTCGCTTGATGACAACCCACCACCGCTGGAATGCCTAACTCACGCGCGATAATGGCCGCATGACAAGTGCGTCCTCCCCGATTGGTTACAATCGCTGCTGCGCGCTTCATGATAGGTTCCCAGTCTGGATCGGTCATATCGGCAATCAGGACATCGCCTTCTTGAATTTTATCCATCTCTTTAGTGCTCTGGACAATTTTGGCAACGCCTGAGCCAATTCGTTGGCCAATGCTTTTACCATCAATCAACACCTTCCCAGCGCTCAACAGTTGGTATCGTTCCATCACTTGACTATTAGCCCGACTTTTAACAGTCTCAGGACGTGCTTGCACGATATAAAGTTGTTGATCAAGCCCATCCTTTGCCCATTCAATATCCATGGGTTTACCATAGTGCTTTTCAATCAAAATGGCTTGTCTTGCTAATTCTTCTATTTCTTTATCATTGATGGAAAATAAATTGCTATCATTCGTATTGACCTCTTCCTTGGTTACAGCAGCATAATTACCAGGCGCAATACTTTCTTCTTGATAAATCAGTTTTACTTGCTTGCTTCCTTTATTTCGTCGAACAATAGCTGGACGATTGGCTATTAAGGTGGGTTTATGCACATAAAATTCATCGGGGTTAACAGCGCCTTGTACTACCATTTCTCCTAAGCCATAACTTGAGGTAATAAACACAACATCTTGAAAACCCGATTCGGTATCTAAACTAAACATCACCCCACTCGCGGCAAGATCGCTGCGGATCATTCGTTGCACGCCCACCGACAGTGCTATCTGATTGTGCTCAAATCCATGGTGAACACGATAAGCAATAGCCCTATCATTATAAAGAGAGGCAAAAACATGTTTCATCGCATTTAAAATATTATCTAAGCCCCGAATGTTTAAGAAGGTTTCTTGCTGTCCAGCAAACGAAGCTTCCGGCAAATCTTCTGCGGTGGCCGATGAGCGCACAGCCACGGCACAATAAGGATCCCCCTGACAAAGCGCTTCGTAAGCATCATGAATGGCATCGATAAGTTCGGGTTGAAAATGAGATTCTATGATCCTTTCCCGAATACGTTGCCCTGTTTTTTTGAGCAACGAAACATTTTCTACATCTAGCTCTTTTAATAAATCATAAATTTCATCTGCCAAGTGACCTTGTTGTAAGAATTCACGATAAGCCTCCGCTGTGGTTGCAAAACCGTCCGGTACTTTGACTCCCATTTGGGTTAAATGACAAATCATCTCGCCAAGAGACGCATTTTTGCCACCCACGACATTGATATCTTTGATGCCTAACTTATTGAACCCGATGACGTATCGCTCAGCAACTGACATAGCGTCTCCAAAATGGGATGTGAGAAGTAAATTCTAGCAAACTCGAAAAAAAAATGCCTGACTAAATAAGTCAAAAACACTATTTCGATATTTTCTAGATATGTTAAGATTCAATTTATCCCAAAATCATCATCGAGCCGCATTGACAAAAAATATACAAAGAACTGTTTTTTTTATATCAGATAGAACTGGGATCACCGCAGAAAACCTCGGATTAAGCTTGATATCCCAATTCGAATCTATTAATTTTATTCAAATCACTTTACCTTTTGTGGATACCATCGAAAAAGCTATCGCAGCGACTCAAAGAATTAATGATCATGGGCAAATCCATAATGAAAAACCAATTGTCTTTGCGACCATCGTCAATCCTGACATTCGCAAAATCCTGCAAAATAGCCATGCATGTTATCTTGATTTTTTCCATACCTTTATCCCCATCTTAGAAAAAGAATTGAATTTAACTTCTTCCAACGTGATGGGGCTCAGTCACGGTGTTAACCATGCATACAATACCAGAATAGAAGCTGTCAATTTTGCTTTAAATTATGATGATGGTGCGCGCACTTCAGGATATGATCGAGCAGATGTGATCCTTATCGGTGTGTCACGCTGCGGCAAAACACCTACCAGTTTATATCTTGCCATGCATTTTGGGATCCGAGCTGCAAATTATCCGCTTACGGAAGAAGATCTGCAGGCAATCACTTTACCTAAATTGCTACGTGCTCATAAAGCGAAGTTATTTGGTTTAACTATCGATCCTAAACGCTTACACACCATTCGCTCTAGTCGTAGTCCTGATAGCAAATATGCAACGCTTGCCCAATGTGAACGTGAAGTTAAAATTGTCGAAGGCCTTTTTCAGGCTGAAAAAATACCCTTTTTAAGTTCAACCAATTTATCGATAGAAGAACTGGCTACAAAATTGATGGATATAACTGGTATTGAGAGACGATTAAGATAATAACCTGGGATAGTCATTTAACAAAAATCTCCTAAAAACTTGAAGTTGACCAACAAAATAGTTAGTATTCTGTTTGCTTTCTCACAATGCTTAAGTAAGTTAAATGGATAACAATGGGGCTTCTAGGCCAGTTCACAGCCAATTCGTAGATCTTCCCGAAGATACGAAACAGATTCTACTTGCAAAATTAAATCATAAATATTGGGCAAATCTTAGCAGCTCAAACAAGTACTTTCATGATCTTATTAAGGTAGCCCAAAGCGCTGCGAAAGCAAGGATATACACTCATGAAGACCTTTCGCATAGATTTTTATCAAGATGCCAACAAGGAAGTATCAAAAAACGAATACAATATTGATGAACAAAACCCTCAGATCCAAAAAGCAATTCATCTTTTAAAAATAAGGTAATCATTATGATAAGCAACGCACCGACTCAAAATTCCAAAAATGTGCTCCAGACTTTTGCAGGTCTTCCGCTTGACATGGTAAATATAATGCTAGAAAATCTGCCTATACCAAAATGGACAACTTTAAGCTATACAAGCAAAGAAGTTAATCAATGCATCAAAAAACGTTCACAAGAGTTGCTCGAAATACATTTTCCGTTTGTTAAAAATACTCAAGCAAAGGCTTTTGAAGTCAATCCCTTAAAACTGCTTACACAAAAATTTGTTTTTTTAGAACAAAAATATAAGATCCCTTTATCTCTTATCCTATCTACCTTTGATACCGAAATAGAAGAAATTTCTCAACACCCAGATGCGCAACATCTTCTTGCGCTTAAGCTTCAACGCTCTGAACAACTGCCCGTTAATCTGAAAGATGCTGTAAAAATCACTGAGAGCGCCTTAATTGATGCAGCGGCTTTATGTAACTTGGATCTTGTAAAGAAACTTATGCCGCAATGTAATAACAAGGCTTGCTTGTACGCTGCTGTTGCAGCTGCAACCTACGGGCATATTGATATTATCAAAGCGCTTTATAAAAAAATTGACCGAGATAACATCTCTGAATTGCTTCTTCAAGCTATAAAGTATCAACAACATGAACTTGTTCTATATTTAGTAAAAAATGGTGTAGGCTCCAATGCAGCAGCACTTTCGCAAGCAATAATACACGGCGATAAAAATTATGATACTGTTGCGTATTTACTAAAGAATTCGATGCTTGACTCATGGGATATCGATAGTTTACTACAGCAAGCTTATACCACAAAAAAATCACCTCGCATTATAACTTTGTTGAGAAAAAAACGAAGTTATAATTCCCCGTATAATGATAGCTTGGGCAGCCCTTTCTTAGATAAATTAATGAGATTCTTTGTTTCTCTTGCAATAGGGCTTGGGATCACTCTAAAAGTAGTGATCCCTTTCTTCAACTGGATGCTTCCACTGTCATTTACTCATACTGCTGCTCTTTTTGGGGTTACGGGCGTTATCACTGCGATAAGTTATCTGCTGATTAATCAATTGCTAGTGGCTTTTTGGGGAAATAATTCCTTTAAATTATCAATCAAGGGTAACTCCGGTTTTCAAGCAAAAGAACCGCGAAAACATGCTGCTTTAATAAAATTTTCACTGAGCTTAGCGGCTTCACTTGGACTTTCTTTTATTGTCTTTGCAAGCACTAGCCTTGCTTTGAGTACTGTTTTGTTAGCATCTGCTTTTACATTATTTAGCACTTTGCTTTGTATTCGCCTAATCCCTATTGATACCTTGAAACAGGAAATAGAACACTTAAGTGAACCAAAAGACTGGAAAATTGAAAAAACAGAGGAAACTTGTTCACTCTTAAGCATGATGGATCTATATTATCCCTATAAAACCAGAGTAAGTGAACTGGAAACTGATATTTATGAAAAATTAACAAAATTACTTGATGCAGAATTTAAAAAAAATACACCTGAAGAACAAGCCATACTAAAACAAGCAATGGAAGCAAACAGTCAAACTTTTTTTCCAGACCAGAAAAGATATCAGGATGATCTAAAAGCCCTAGGACCATTAACTAGATTATTTACATATAAACTGGTATGCGCGCATGAAGTAGATTTCTATGTTAGGGACAGAAACGACATATCTTATGGAGCATATACCAATATTGATGAAACAGATCCTAAACTTCAAAAGCACATGAAACTTTTGAAGTTGAAATAGTTAAAACAAAAGAAGGGCTCTAAGCCTGGAGGATACAATGAAAAATGAGTTGGCGATCATAAATGATATTCCGGAAGAAATTAAGAACATCATTTTTACTCACGTCCCTTTAAGTGACTGGGCAGATTTTGGGTATACTTCCAAACAAAATTATGTGCTCGTCAAAACATTGTCTCAAAAATGGATTAAAGAATTTTTTCCCTATATTATTCAAAGCCACGCTCATTTATTTAAGCACAACCCCCTAAAGCTTCTTCATAGACAATTTGACTATTTTAGTCGCTACTATCGACCTATCTCGATGCCAATGTTTCATGCTGCACTAACCGGGCATATGGATATTATCACAAAGAGCGAAGATAAATTGGCATTATATTCAATTGCACTTGCTAATAATAAGCTGCCTGACAACATTATCCAAATACTTTCACAACATGATTCGCGTAATATTGAGAATAATGCCTTTTGTAATGCCGCGGCTATTGGAAATCTTGAGGCTATAAATTCAGCTGCTAAAGATTCTTTCTTAAGAAAAAATGCTCTTACTAAAGCAATCATTTATCGCCATCGTGAGGTTGTTCAAAAACTACTCTCATCAGAAACTTTGCGTTATAATATCGAAGCTGCTCTTAATATAGCAACAAAAGAAAATCAACTTGATGTTGCAATAGATATTTATGCAAAATTACAACAGCGTCTTTCAGCTGATGAAATTAAAAGAACTATTGAAGATTTTGTTCTTCCCACTGCAGCAAGCCACGGCAGTACTAAAATCTTAGCCCATTTTCTTAAGGATGAGACCCTCAATGCTGATAATTTTTTGTCAAATTGCATACGATTACGTGATAAAACCATTGACAGTGTAAAACTTCTATTACGTCGTAGGAAAATAACAGAAAAAACAAAAAAAGAAGCACTTTTAAAAGCAAAAAAGCAGAAACCGCCGGCCCCTAAAATTGCAGCGCTTTTACAAAAAGATCTTAACAGAAAATCGTATTTGAACCATGCCTTTATTAAAACAAATAAAGCAATCAAGATAGGGTTTTCTTTGACTTTAGCAATTTTGTTTTATCTTTCTTTACCCTGTGCAACGCAAGTTATCACTGCAGGCACAGCCTTACTGATTGCAACAGTGAGTTACAAATATATTGGCAATGTTATGAATGCTTTTTTTGGCAAAACAAAGCTATTGCTAAAAAGAAGGCAATTGACCTCTAAATCAACCGAACCACATCGCTTTGTAATTTACGCTAAATTTACTTTAAGCTTAATCATAGCGCTAAGTTTATCTTACTTCATTTTCTCCACATTCACACTTTCCTTAAGCATGCTTTTAAGCGCAGCTACCTTAACTTTAGCTAACACCTTATTCTTATCTCAGTTTATTCCCATTAACACCGTTCAAAAGGATGTAGAAATTGCAAAAGAATGGATAATTGAGTATAGCGAAGAAAAATGCTCGTTGTTAAATCTTTTGGGGTTTTACTATCCTTATCAAACTTCTGTTAAAGAATTAGAAAAAAATATTTATCAACAATTTAAAGAAGCACTGGCTAACACTGCAGAACAAGAATTTGATCAAATGACTGCAGCGGAATATAAAACTCAATTAACACCTTTAAGCAAATTATTCACAAAAAAAATAGTAACGGAAAATTCATTCGCTTTTTATGCAAACGCATGTCATGAAATTGCTGATCCAGCATTCAATGTCAATGAGCAAGATTCTCAAATGAAAAAAGCGATACAACTGCTGATAAAGTAATTTTTTATTAAACAAAGGCATCCATTATGAAAACCTTATCAAATTCATCTTCAACAACTCATTCACCATTAAATGTTTTTAATGAATTACCTGAAGAATTAAAAAACCTGATATTTGCAGAATTGCCTTTTACTCACTGGAAAAACGTTAGTTACGTATCTAAAGAATTTTATGAGCATATTTATAAACGTTCTCAAGCCTTGCTTGAAAGGTACTTTTCTTACACCAAAATCCAGCAACCGCTTGCTTTTAAAATTGATCCCGTAAGGTTGCTTAAACAAAAATTTACCTTTTTGGAATTAAAATATAAGGACATTCCAAGATCGCTTGTATTGGGCGCATTAGAGACCAACACGCACAATATCGAACCCATATCTCAAAGCCCACATGCAGCATCGCTGCTTGCCATTGCCCCAAAGTTAACGCAAGAGGATCTAAAAGATCAGCAAGATAGAGATAAAATCCGAGCAAATGCCTTAGACAATGCTGCAGCCTTAGGTGACTTAGAGAAGGTAAAAACTTTTGCGCTACAATGTTCACATAAAGAGCAAAGCGATGCATTATATACTGCCGTTATTCACGGGGAACGTAATATTGCCAATTATCTCTTGTCAATTATTGTAAAAGCAAATTCGGCTCATCTTTTTCTTATTGATGAATTGCTAGAGCTTGCAGTGATTCACGGACATACTCACCTTGTTAAGCAATATTCCGCGGATGGCCATATTCATACCAGCGGTATTGAAAATGCAATTAAGGCCGCTACAACGGACGATAAGAATCTTGAGATAGTAACAATATTATTAAAAGCAAGATATGTCTCTAACAATCGAATTATAGACTTTCGCAATAGCGCAATTGCTAATAATGCTCCGAAAATTGCTGCTCTTTTACGCAAAAAGATAGAAGAAAGATCCTCATTGAACCAAGAAGTGTTGGAGCCTATTCCTGTTATTTCAAAAATATTTAAAATGGGACTCTGTTTTTCTCTAATGACAGCGCTTTGTTTAAACGTATTTCCACTCAGTATGATACTGACCATGTCCATTGTACATAAAGCATTAATTGTGAGTGCCATTTTTGTAGGTTCGTGGTTCACTAGCAAAGCTATAACACAAATATTGGTCGGTTTTTGGGGGGAAAGTACTTTAAAATTTAAAATGCAGGATAATAAGCCCTTGTTAAAAGAACCACGTAAATTCACACCTCATGTAAAACTTGCCCTAAGCTTTGCAATACCGATGTATATGTGTGCAATCGCATTTTATAGTCTTTCTTTAAGCGCTCCTCTAACTTTGGGCGTGACCTTAATAGCAATTTTTTTGACACTATTAAGTACCCCATTTTGTTTGCGACTACTGCCTATTAATTCAATAAGACAAGATAAAACACCCTATAATCAATCAAAGACATGGGAAATTGAACAAAATGAGGAAACTTGCTCCCTTTCAAACTTAATAGGGCTTTATGCGCCTTATAAAACCACCATCAATGATTTGCAAGAGAATATTCATCAAGAATTAAAGAAAATGCTCGATAAAGAATTTAAACATTTCTCACCCCAAGAAGAAGAAATGTTAAAAGAATTCAATCTAGCTAATCATGAAACTTTTCTATCCAATCAAGAAAGATATGACTACCTGTTAACCCAGATAAAACCACTCAGTAGATTATTTACAAAAAAGATTATAAAAGATAACCCACTTCATTTTTATCGCACTGCAATAAATGATTTAGGTTTACGCAAATTTAGTAGTAAGGAAACACCAGAAATGCAAAACACCATGACTTTGTTGAAGTTAAGAAAATAGCTACTTCGCTACCCATAGCGAAATAAAGTCGTTTACCTTCATAGGCAACAATGTTTTGTCATCATGAAACAATTCAACCAATTGTTTGGTTTTATCCTTTGAAAAGATACTTAACAGATTGCGTTCAAATTTTTGCCATAAAAGGGGAAGCCCTTCTTTGCGACGCGCTCGATGCCCAAGCGGGTACTCGCACAAGTGAGAAAGGGTTTCCCCATTTTTAAAATAGATCTCAAGACGATTGGCTATCGATCGCTTGCTTGGGTCAAGATAATCTTGACTAAATTGAGGATCTTCTTGCAAAAACATCTTATCACGCAAATTATGAATCATAGGATCTTGGGCATTTTCATCTTCATATGATTGCGCATTGAGTTCTCCTTTTGCTAAGGCATTTGCCACCATAAATTGCAAGCAATGATCCCTATCCGCAGGATTATAAAGCAGTCCTGTTTTGTTAATGATCCGCATTGCCGCATTTTGGGTGTTAATTTTGATTTTATCAATTTCATGAAGTCTTTCTTTCACTTTTGGGTAAAGGTTTAAAGCGCATTCTACAGCGGTTTGCGCATGAAATTCGGCTGGATAGGCAATTTTAAATAAGATATTTTCCATCACATAGCAACCCAAAGGCTGGCTTATCGTCAATGGTTTACCATGCAAGCACACCTCATTAAAGCCCCATCTTTTTGCCGAAAGCGCACTGGGATAACCATTTTCACCTTGCAAAGTAAGCATGGCTAACCTCACTCCGCGACTCGTGGCATCACCTGCTGCCCAAGATTTACGGCTGCCGGTGTTTGGTGCATGACGATAAGTTCGCAAACTCTGACCATCGATCCAAGCTTGAGATAAGGCTTGCACGATTTGTGTTTTGTTTGCTCCTATTAATTTAGCAACAACGCCACAGCTTGCTATTTTAACCAATACAACATGATCTAATCCTACTTGATTAAAACTATTGCTTAATGCCAGTACGCCTTGAATTTCATAAGCTCGAATCATGGCATCTAATATATCTTTAACCGTATAGCATTTTTGAAAGATTTGGCGCCTTGATACAAAATCCATCACACTCAAAATACCACCTAAATTGTCAGAGGGATGTCCCCACTCTGCTGCAAGCCAGGTGTCGTTATAATCCAACCAACGAATCATGGTACCAATATCAAAAGCGGCTTTGATGGGATCTAATTCAAAGGAGGTTCCCGGCACTCTTGCACCTTGATCTATATGCATACCAGGCACATAAGGGCCAAGCAATTTTGTGCAAGCCCCAAAAGAAAGCGCTAACATAGCACAACCTAAACTATCTAAAAGACAGTATTTTGCTGTCTCCCAGGCAAGAGGACTTGAGATTTCATAGTCCATCAAATAGTCGCTCATAACCACAAGTTCAGGATCATAAGGAGGGCGTAGGTTCTGGTTCTCTTCAGCCATGATTATCTATCATTCAATGGAACAAAAGGTTTGGGGCTTGGGCCAGTATATTCAGCTGTTGGTCGAATAAGCTTGTTATTTTGCAATTGCTCAATGCAATGTGCTGTCCAACCACAAAGCCGAGAAATCACAAATAATGGGGTAAATAATATAGTGGGGATCCCACAAAAATAATAAGCGCTGGCACTATAAAAATCTAAATTGGGAAATAGCCCTTTTTGCGCTCGCATCACTTCCTCTATTTTTTGTGAGACTGCAAAGATCTTTTTATCTTTAAGCGCAACACTTAACTTTTGCGATTGTGCTTTAATAATATCTGAACGTGGATCGCGCGTTTTATAAACACGATGCCCAAAACCCATAATTAATTTTTTATCTTGCAATTTTTGTAAGATCCCTTTTTCAGCTGCTTGCGCCGTTTCAAATTCTTGTATCAAGCTCATGGCAGCTTCATTTGCGCCACCATGTAATGGCCCTCTTAACGTACCAATCGCTGCTGTCAACCCTGAATAAATATCAGAAAGCGTAGAAACACAAACCCTCGCGGTAAATGTTGAAGCATTAAATTCATGCTCTGCGTACAAAATCAATGAAATATCCAGCGTTTTTTCTATTAATTCATGCAGTGCGATGGTGTTTTCAAATTTTCCCAGCAGTAACTTTAAAAAATATGCAGCAATAGAATCTGCTTCAACCATCACATCGATGCTTCGCCCTTCTAAATGAAAATGATACCAATAGAGTAACGCTGCAGGAAAAAGCATCAATAATCGATTAGCAATATCTTGGGCGGTATGATTAGCAGAGACAGGCTCTAGTGTGCCAAGCATAGAACAAGTGGTGCGCAGCACATCCATGGGATGCGCCGTTGCTGGCATGCTTTTTAATAAATGGCAAATAGGTTGAGGTAACCCCTTTAAGGAATGTAAGCTTTGTTTATATTGTTTTAACTGCTGAAGATTGGGTAGTTCACCATAAATCAATAAATAGGCCACTTCTTCAAAAGAAGCATGCTGCGAAAGCTCACTTACCGAGTAACCACGATAATGCAAACTATCCCCCGCATGGCCCACTGTGCAAATTGCGGTTTGTCCTGCAACCACATCCGCTAAACCACCTTTAGTTGTTGTCATGAGTTTGCTCCACTAATTGCAGATAAGCGTCCAGTTCCTGCTCGTATTTCTCATAATTTAAATAATGATATAGATCTTGGCGACTTTGCATTAAACCAACCACTGCTTGTTGCGTACCCTCTTGACGTATCGCCTGATATACCTTTAAAGCAGCACTACTCATGGCTCTAAAAGCGCTTTGAGGATAGAGGATCATCGAAATGCCAATCTTTGCTAACTGTTCTTTTGTAAATAAAGGGGTTTGACTAAATTCTGTCATATTTGCAAGTACTGGAATTGAAAGATGCTTTGTAAAATATTGATATTCATCAAGCGAGGTAAGTGCTTCTACAAAAATAGCATCTGCGCCAGCGCTTTGATAGGCCAGTGTTCTTTCCAAGGCAGGTTTGAGCCCTTCTACAGCATAAGCATCCGTTCTAGCCATAACGAGAAAACTATCATAGGTACGACCGTCCACTGCTGCTTTAATTCGGCCAACCATTTCTGTTGTGCTAATTAAGTGTTTTCCAGGGCGATGGCCGCAACGTTTGCTGTCTTGTTGATCTTCAATATGGGCACCCGCTGCTCCTGCACAGGCTAAACGTTTAAAGCTAAGGTGAATATTTAAAAAACTTCCCCAACCTGTATCGGCATCGACCAATAAGGGCAAAGAACAAGCCTGAGTAATACGTTCAACCTCTTCGGCAACATCATTGATAGATGTCATCCCTAAATCTGGTAGTGCAAATTTACTATTAGCGACTCCTGCACCTGATAAATAAAGTGCCTTAAAGCCAGCTGATTGAGCAAGGATCGCAGCATAAGCATTAATAACACCAGGAAGTTGAAGTGGTTTTTCATCACCAATTGCTTGGCGCAACTTGTCACCCGGACGATCCATCATCCAGAGCTCCTTAAGTTCCTTTCATTAGGGTTATTTTAGCTTGCTTGAAAGCACATCACCACCATGATACCCATTAAGTTAACAATCATACTCATTCTGGATTCAAAGATTGCTGTTTGCAAACTAAGGCTGGCAGCGAAAATAAAATCAAACCTGCTATCAAATAACCCTCAAATAAAAATAAATTATCTAAGGTTAAGACCTGCTTAAATTGCTCAGGCGGGATAAAACCTAAAGCAAAGCACAAGCAACAGATCCCAATCCCACTGCCAGCAAAAACAATCATACCAAGCATCCCTCCGGGGATCTGATATGGTCTTTGTACTTCAGGATGATTTTTTCGCAGTTTAATGGCTGCTGCAAACACCAAAACATACATTGCCATAGCAAATTGGGTGGTGATAGCAGTGACTAACCAAAAAGCCAAATCTACCGATGGCATTACATAAAAAGCAAGTGCCAAAATTGTCCCCAAAATGGCTTGAACAAATAAGATAGCAACAGGTTGGTCGTGTTTATTTTTATGAGATAGCCATTTTGGCATATAGCCCGTCACTAAGGCATGATGCAAGCCTTTGGCTGGGCCGATGATCCAAGTGTTATTACCTGCAAAAGAGCCAATAATCGCCAAAAGCGCAATGAGCTTAACGGCCCAGCCCATGCCAAAATCATTGAAAAATACATTAAATACCTGCATCACACCAGAGACAATACTGATTTTAGGCACCACTACCGCCATCGCTAAAGAGCCTAGAATGGAAATTCCTAATATTAATAAGGTGGAAAGCAAAATGGCTTTTGGATACACTTTTTTGGGGTGCTCTGTCTCATTTGCATAAAAAGCAGACATTTCCATACCAGCAAGCCCCAGTACCACAGCACCAAAAAATACGAAGTTTCCTAAAGACCAATTTGGAATCAAGGCGTTGCTTGAAACATCAAGTTCAATAGGCTTTCCTAATAATAGCCAAATCAAAGCTAATAAAATAATTAAACAACCGGGGATCACTGTCCCTAAAAATGCGCCCACGGTAGAAAGGGTGGTTGAGGTTTTCATGCCTAAAAAATTAATTAATGTTAATACCCAAAAAATAATTACGACAGTAAAGAACATAAAATGTTTATTCTGTGCCAAGCTTGGTTCAATTAAATAGGCAATTGTCGCCGCGAGAAAGGTCAACACGGTTGGAAATGAGGCGATAGAAAACATCCAATTCATCCATTGGGCCACAAAACCAATTCTAGGGCCAAATGCTCTTGCAACCCAGCCATAAATCCCTATTGCTTCAGGCCAAGCGGTAGCAAGTTCAGCACAAACCAGTGCCGTTGGAATAAAAAATAAGAGCGAAGCCGCAATATAAAAAGGAACAGCGCTAAATCCATACTCGACCATAAAAGATAAATTTCGCAAGCTCACAATCGCTGCGACATTAATTAAGGCAAGAGAAAATACGCCAAGAAATCTTTTTGTGGGTTTCATCTTTGCTCCCATCACTTTTGGAAACAAATTGAAGCATAATATGCAAAGAGTTTCCATCTATTTGCATATGAGAATAGAATTCTCATACTTGGTTAAATAGCTAATTTTGAATTCTTCAACTGCGGATCTTCAATTGGTCCCCAACATAATTCCTTGGCTTTGGTTTTTGCATAAGTAACAAGCAAGGTTGGATTGTATTGATAAACAAGATCGGCCTGTACCAACAAACTTTCGACAGGGGGCACCCGCTCCAGTAAATTGGCAAAACTTCTGGCACTGAGATCACTATGTTTGAATAAATAGAGGATCTCTGCCAAAGGTTTATCCAATGCTGCATAGTTTTGGTTTTTAATCAATTCCACCATGCTTGTCAACGCCGGCAGAATACCTTGTTTGAGTAAGTTACTGATCGAGGCAAACGTCAGATCACATCTACTAATTGAATCGATGAATTTGGGGATCTGAGAGAGAAGCTGTATATTTGATAGGCTGAAATACAAATTGGTAAGCAAATACAAATTCACCAACACATATCCCAATTTTACCAACATTCGGTATAGTATGTGTTTTCTTTTCTCAGCTATACTCATCTCAACATCCATTGTTTTTGAGTAATAAATATCATATCCATCTAAATAAGCCCTTGCTTCTATTATCACTTCTGAAGCAATATAGGATCGGAGAAATTGCCAAAAAACAAAAGTATTGATCCCAAGCAATGAAACAACACCAATACCTGCGATAAGATAAAATCCATAAGTTGCATAATATGCCCATTTGTGTTCGTCATTAAATTCTTTTTTTGCTTGCTCTTTTTTAAGAAAAAAAGATTTTTCACAAGGCCTATTTTCATAAAATAAATGCCATTGCAACATTTGATTAAGATGCCAGGAATAAGGTTTTGCGTGACCAAAATCAATTAAAGAGGCCTTAAGCTTGCCATTTTCTTCATATACTAAGCTATTAAAAGGATGGGGATCTGGATGAAAAATACCTTGGTAATTTAGCGCTAAAAGCGCTTTATACGTTGCCAACGCTCTATTTTCATCAAAATTGACAATACGGCCATCTTTATCGGCAAGATAACAAATTTCCTTAGGTCCATCTTGTTCATTATTATTATCAAGATCATCATTATCAGCATCATACATTTGTTCAGGCGTCCCTTTAAATTTTGGCATGATGATGATGATGCTATTTTCTGTTCTAATATAGCCTTCAAGATGATTGAGCTTTTTTAAAGCCCACAATTCACGAAACATTCCTTTAAATCGCATATCTTTGCTTATATCAACCCAACTACCTGCCGGGGGATACAATGTTATTTCTTTGTAGACAAAACCTGGGCGACCTTCTATATCGCCTACTTTGGCATAGGCGCCACGACCAATAAACTTTCCTTTTTTGAGCTGATATAATTTACCATTGGAATGTGAGCGATAACTTAACATTGCGTGGGCTCGGAGTTAACTGTTAAATTTTTGGAAAGTTAACATATTAACAATGATAAGTAAAGCAATTATTTTAATCGTAAGTTTGTTGGCTTATTAAATACGTGCACATATTAGTGCATGACTGGNNGGTGAGTAAGCGTAGGCTTTAAGCTTAGCTTTACCCACAAAATGTATCGTAATCTTTGATTAAATCCATAAATCGTATCCAGCCACGCCATAGACTAATAACTCCAGGAGGGTTATCGTTACGTCTGCCAATATAACCACCTAATTCTGCAATCCAATGATAAACTTCTTTCGTTGATGGAAATATTTTTTCGTTGATTTGGCCCATAAATTTTAATTGCAATACTGACCATTCTTTTTTGGTTAAAATTTTATCACAAGACGATTCTTGCTCTTTCAAACGTTCTAGTTAACCAAAATAACCGCCATGCAATGATACTTTTCAATGTAATGTACTTTTTTTGTCTTGATGCATTCCGCAATTGCGTTTTTTCTACTGAACAACCTGATTTTAATATTTTATGAAATACTTCAACATTCCATCGGTAAGAATACCAAGTAACATATTGTATCGCTTCATCCACAGTAGAAGTGGTTAAATTACTCATTAAAACCCATTTTATCGGAGTGCAATTCTTTGGAGGATGTACTGTTCTATTGGGCGGTGGGATTGTTATCTTTGCAAATATAATAGACAATTTAGCAATTCTAGTTTTTTTCTTTCCATTTATTTGAACTTCTACTTTTAAAGTCCCTTGGGTAGGTTGTTTTTCAAGATAATCAAACAATCTTTCTTTGACTGGTTCACGTTTTTTATTTTTATTAATGACTCGATTAGACTTTGCTCGAATAATAAATTTCTCGTCTAGAACGCAAGCTTCTCGATAGAGTTCATAAATATCACCTTCTCTATCAGCTACATGAATAGCCTCTACGCCATTACCCAAAAGATTATGACTATCATTCAGTACATCTAGCCAACGAATACTTTCTTTATCCTGAGTAGGCTTACGCTTTTCGCTACCTGGAATATCTTTACATCCAGTAAATTTTTTACGATCAATATACTCGAACCACTTTAAAAT
>JAFECR010000026.1:21315-49738 GCA_018242045.1 Pseudomonadota bacterium
TCAAAGTGGAAGCAGTATATAACGCTGATCAAGCAATCCCAGTGGGACTCCTGTTAATGATATAGCCAAAGTATTGTGAAGTATGAGGCCACAAATTGGTATTTTTGTTTTCTTGTTTCTTTGTAAATAATCCAAGCCTTCAGTTTGCTTTATATTTTTGTAATCCAGATAAGTCGTATCTCGAATCAAAAGTATTTTATTTTCTTGACTGCAGCGCTCAATCGTCTTATTGCGATGTGGTTCCATTATTTTTTCAAGTGTAATTTTATCATTGTTCATGAATCGATAGCTTGATTTTATATCGGACCAACAATTGAATGTGGAAGAAATCGTTGAAGTTGTCTTTTTCATAAAACCAAGCATTATTTTTTTAAATCGTTTGACCAAACGTATATCATCAAATTTTATTTCGCTGTTTCGCGGAATGTTGGGTAGCAGGACGAGTCCGTGCCCACACTTGATCTAAGTTAACTTAGAATTGTTAATTGATTTTTTAGTTAACTCCATACTAAGAAACGTCGAGATTTTGTTGAATAACACTTCGGGCGGCGCTTCTACATGCGAAAAGTGGCCTGAATCAAGTGCTTCGCATTGAATATATTGAGCATTTGGCATGTTAGCTGCGATTTCTTCAGATACCGTTGTGGGTAAATCGTGATCACGTCCATAAAGGATTAAGATAGGTGTAGATAATTGCTTTAATTCCTCCCTGATATCATATTGAGCAAAAAATGTTTTTTCGAACAAAACATGGATTTGGGCACTGTTGATTGCTGCTTGTTCTGACATTTCTAAGTTTAATTCCTTAATTTTCTCGGGCCTAATAAAGAAATATTTAAACGTATTCCGATATTCCTGAATAATTGCTGCATGGTTATTACTCAGTTCAATTATTCTTTGAATCATCACTTCATATAGATCAGGTTCCGATCTCTCAGTAGAATAAATAGAGATCGGATTTAAGAGAATCAATCGGTCAACGCGGTGTTGATGAGTGGACGTATATTTCAAAGCTAAAAAAGCACCCCATGAGTGTCCGCACAAACAAACGCTCGCTAGATTGAAATGGTTTTGGATCGCAGCTAAATCCTGAACAAAGACATCAAGCTGCATTGAGTCGTTATTAATCAAACCTGTAGACTTTCCACTAGCTCGTTGATCATAAAAAATTAATTGATAGTTTTTAGTCAATTCTAGTAATTGAGGTTGCAGATAAGCAGACGATAAACCCGGTCCACCATGGAGAACAATCACAGGCTTACCATTACCCACGACTTGGCAATAGAGCTTTGTTTGGGGATCTATAGTGATATATTCTTCATGAATACTCAAGATAGGTTTGAGGCTTAATTGGTACTGTTTTAGCATCTTATTTCTCCTTTAGAAGTCGCTTTTAAAAAAGCATTGTAAGAAGACGCCAGTAATAATATTATCCGTTGCAAATACGGAGATCTGAAAATATATCAGAAAGTTAAATTACTTTTTAAGTGTGTAGTTCGGAGATCCCGTATGAAATTAACGCAACAAGAAATAAATACTCATTCCTACGTTATCGGTGCAAACAAGCTTAAAAGGTTGTGCCAAAATCATTTTAAACATTCCCCACTTAATTTTTTTGAACCTTATAAAATTTATAAAAACGATGATTACTGTGGATTAATGAGCGATGATCATTGGGCAGACTATTTTTTACAAAAAGGTTACCAACACAGTGGTATTGCAAAATTCCAAGAAGTCCATTTAAAAGGTGAATATACTTTATGGTCATTTTCTGAGATGTTTACAATTGGTGAATGTGCAAAAAAAATGCGCCAAGATTGTATTGACTTTAATTATGGTAACGGCATTACATTTATAGAAAGACATTCTAGGTATACACAGCTTTATTATTTTGGTGCACGTACCGAGGATAAAACCAGTAATGAATTTTTTATTGAAAATATAGCACTATTGAGGAAATTTATACTTTATTTTGAGGAACAATGTAGACAAGACAAGTATTTGTTCAATGCTTATAATAAAAAATATACATGCAGAAATGAGATTGAAATCCTGCCTGAGCATTTAAATAAAAAATCAAGCACATCAAATAATGAATTTAATTTACCCCTTCGTCGAGTTTATTTTCAGGCATTGGCACATGAATTTTATCTTACCGAGTCCGAGTTGAAATGCCTTATCTTAATCATTCAAGGATTTACCTTAAAAGAAATTGCCAAAATATTTAATTTGTCACCACGAACAATAGAAACACATTTGCAGCATGCTAAAGAAAAAGCTGGCTGTTCGCGCCTTCGAGAATTGATTCAAATGACACTTCCTAAATTAAAAAATTTCATTTTTACTAATTAAGAATCTAATAAACAACAAGCCTCCATTAAACCATCTGGATGTTGTGACTGGTTCTAAGCATTGCTAATACTCCTCTTTGGTATTTCATGTCAGCATTGATGTTCTCTGGGCCAAGTAAGCCTTATTTTATTACGCAGTTAGGATCATATAAAGGGGTGTACTATTGGGTTAGGCTCAACAAATAGAGAAGCAGATCAAGAGATTATCGATGAGCTTAAAAGATCAGTAAGCCGACAATTCTATGACGAAAATCCTATGCCCCATTTAAACCCTGAAGCTATTGATTTCAGGGTAGCTTCAGGGTTCTTTTTAAAGAAAAGAAAATTAAATGATAGAGATCTAGAGGTTTTGCAATTAATTGTTGATTATCAAGGAAAAAAAGTACCGACAATTGGCGGTATTATACTTTTTAGTGCTCGAAGAGAAGAGTATTTTCCAAATTGTTGGTACAAGCAGGATGCTTTGCCGGAAAAGATAAAAGCAAAATTATTGATTCAAGAGAATTTCATGATTATCCATTTGAGGCAATTGAAAATGCTTTAGATTTTGTAAAAAAATTCTCCTTAATGTCTTATGAAATAATAGGGGCCAATTGTATCATCAGTGGACTAAAAGCTAAAAAAGTGATCAATTTGTATAAAAAAAGAATGCAAATTGAGCAAAATTTTCGTGATGATAAAAATGAGCGCTGGGGGTTCGGTTGGCGATACAGCAAAACAAAAAATCATGAAAGATATTCAATTTTGCTTTTAGGCTAGGTGGCAAGAGAACGAATCCCCAGGCGTACAGCTTTGATTAGTGCATGACTGGGGTGAGTGAGCGCAGCCAACAACGCCTAAAAGCAAAGTGGGAAGAGTATATTATTCATTCGTGATTCCATAAGGTACATGACCCGAAGTCACACGTTTACTGGCGTTCTCACAATGGTTTTTTTGATCATCAAAAAAAATATCTGCCCCAAAAGCAGCCAAAAATTCCCCCTTGGGTAGGCCCCCTAAAAACAGCGATTCATCAATCCTAATACCCCAATCACGCAAAGTGCGGATCACACGTTCATGTGCGGGAGCTGAACGTGCAGTGACTAATGCCGTACGAATTGGCAATGCCAGATTCTTTTGCTGTTGCAGTGACTGCAAAGCCTGTAAAAATCCTTTAAAAGGTCCTGCATTTAATGGTTGGTGAGCAGCATTTTTCTCAGATTCATTAAAAGCACTTAGGCCTTGGCATTTAAAAACTCGTTCGGCTTCATCAGAAAATAGAACCGCATCACCATCAAAGGCTAAATTAAGAGAATCCACAACTTGATTGTTATTATGGCTCGGCCAAATGGTGGCTGCAGCACAACCTGCATTCAAAGCTTGTCTAACATCTTCTGGGTTTAAAGACAAAAATAAATCAGCCCCAAAAGCCTTGGCATAACCAAAAGGGCTTTTCCCGCCAGCAAAGGCAGCTCGAATAACGTCTAATTTATAATGACGCAGTGAATTGAAAATTCTAAGCCCTGTATCAGCCGTGTTTCTAGAAAGCAGTAATACTTCGACTAAAGGAGCACTCTCATAACCTAGGTTCAGCTTTAAAAATTTGTTGACTAAAAGAAATGCAGCACCTGGTTGTAAAATATCTTTTTCTCGCGCTAATTGATATTTTCGATAAGCATCCACCCCTTCAAGTTCATAGATTTGATTACTCTCATCCAAATCAAATAACGCGCGTGATGAAATGGCGACAATTAATTTGTGTAACGCTTTAGGCATATTATCCTCTAAGTCACTTCTACCCAAACTTTAGCCATCGGAAAGTATAAGCCACAACGAACCGGTCGATTTTCCAAAAGCGTAACTGCATTTGCATACTTTTCCATTTGGCTTTTATATTTTTCAACTTCCATTTGTAATACGGTTTCAGTCAAGTGCTGATGATGGGTGAGCTTATAATCAACTATCCAGCGAACATCATTATTATCTATAAAAGTATAATCTATAATTAAATTCTCAACCTCTTTGGCATTTTTCTTTGAAAGCGCCCATTCGGCATGATGCGCTTTATGTTCAGATATTATCCAACGCCCTACCGGACAATTTAATACGTTGTCAAGAGCCTGCTTTACCAAAAGGGCTGCCATCTTTAAGTTTTCATGAGATAATCCCGCGCGCTTTAAAGCCAAGGTGATAATGGCTAAATCCATGGTTTTATTTGGCACATAAATTTGCTGCATGAGACGATGAAAAACCTTACCGGCAATGCGATAAATCCCTTCCTCTTTCGGTGGTATATTGATGTTATTAGCAATGGGGGCCATCATCTCCTTTGCCAGTTGCTTTTCAACAACATCAACCCAAACATCCTGTTTGAGACGTTTAATTTTTTGATTATCTGTTTCAATATTATGAATCTCTTGGTTTTCGGCTGTTAAAGCTTGAATTTCGAGGTGCGGCCAAAGCATCCCTAAGAAACTAGCGCGCGAACCTTGCTTAAATTGATTATTATCGTCTTGTTCACATTCAGCAATTAAATGTAGTCTTTTCTTAGCTCTGGTGACACCAACATACAAAAGACGAACCGCCTCAAATTCCATTTTCTTTCGAATTTGTTTATCAACAAAACGGTAAAGTCCGTCGACTTCATCTGTAAGTGCGGGACATGGGGCTAATAATAAATCAACCCCTTCATCATGCACATATTCATGCCACAACAACAACGATTTATCATGATTCACTACACTTGCTTGTAAATGAGGCATAATAACGGTATCAAACTCTAAACCCTTTGCTTTATGAATAGTCATCAACTCCACATTTACCTGAATTTTAGCATCCATGGCAGCAGGGGCAATATCGACGTAGAGATCTCCGAGTCTTTGCTCAAGTTCGTCGAGATTTGAAAGCCGATGTCCTTGAGAAAACTCAGCAATGAGCAAGAGGGCTTTATCAATATCACTTAAAAAATTTGGATCTTGATAACATTGAGGCCCATTTAAAGCAACCCACAGCCCTCTTAGGAAAGTCGGCAAAGTTTGGCGGCCAAAATTGGCTAACCAAAATTGCATCACTTGAACAAATCGATTTAATCGCTGTTTGGCGTTCAACGATAATCCTTTAATTTGCTGATATTCGCACAATGTTTTCCAAGTGACATTGGTAGCATCATGCTGGGCAATAGCTAATAAATCAGCTAAGGTAAGCCCAAGCCAAGGCGCACGTAAAATAGCAAACCAAGCAAGACTATCAGACCAATCAATGACTGCTTTTAATAATGACATTAAATCCATAACATGAGGACGATTTGCTAAATGTTCGATATCAAGTGCAACAAAAGGAATTCTCAAGCTTCTTAATACTAAAATAATTTTAGCCAGATGTGTTTTAGCACGAACGAGCACCCCAATACGCTCTTGAGGAAACGCTGTCATTATATTGGTGATAATTTGACTTATCAACGCAACACTTTGACGATGATGGCTCGTCGGGTGAAAAAAAACACCACTTTGTGATATCGCTGGGTTAACTGCCAGGGCAGGCTTATAGCTGACGCCACCAAGAGATTGATTATTTAAGCTTGGAAATAGTTGCGAAAAAGCTTTATTTGTCCATTGAATAATATCGGCGCAAGAACGAAAATTCTTTTGTAAGCTAATCGGCACCAATTCAACATTACCCAGGCCTTGCTGTTGCGTTTTTAAAAATAAACTAACCTCTGCGCCTCTGAATCTATAAATAGATTGCATAGGATCGCCAACTAAAAATAAGGTTTTGCCATCTCCGCTTTGCCAGCCCATAACTAATTTTTCAAAGAGGTGATATTGAATATGCGAAGTATCTTGATATTCATCGATAAGGATGTGATTAATTTGATAATCAAGACTTAAGGAAATATCCGAAGGCGTCAATTCATCACCCAACGCTTGTAAGGCCCGCAAGCTTACTTCAATAAAATCAATTTTACCTTTTTCTTGGAAAATCACTTGCAAATGAGCGACTAATACTGGCAATAATTCGCTCAAGGCATTTAAGATATTTTTTTGTGTTTGACTTATTTGGACAAGTGGCAATGAGCGAATTTCAGCCAACAACTCGCGCAATGTTTCATTTTCTGATAAATGCCCAATTAACGCGGTGATAGATTCTTTTTGAACTTTACGTTGCGCTTTTTCGGCTTTATTTTGACTGTCACTTGGGCTTAAAAAACCTTGTTTAATGCTAATACTTTTACGCCAAGCATTGTCTTTGGTTAACAGTAATTCTGCAATGCCTAACCATTGCGACAAATTTTCAGGCAAAGGGCTTGGAAATTGGGCATTGTTACACCATGCGATTGGATTATCCTCGGTAACATTAGACTTTGCATATTGCACCAATGATAACAAAACGGCTTTGCTTTCTTCATCCCATTGTACGTCTAATTGTTGCAAATAATTTCCAACCATTTTTTCAATAATGGCATTAAGATAATCTTCGATTGAAAACGCCAAGTTGAGCTTATTTAAATGAATTAACCATTGATCGCGCTTGGACAACAGATCTTGTAGCAACTGAGAAACAATATGGATACGATTATCTAAATGCAGTAATAACTGACGCAGCGCATTAGCCCAATTTTCTTGTAAGGTAGTTTCACTTAATAATCGCTCGACTGCTTTCCTATAAAAAGCTTGTGGCACCTCAACAATTTCTGCACTTGCACCTAAATGAGATAATACTGGCATTCGATTGGCAATAAAAGCACTTAACGCATCAATGGTTAAGATCCGCAAGCGATTAGGATATTGTTGTAGCTCCCAATTATTTTTTCTATCTCGCGCTAATACCTTTTGGGCCAACAACCAAGTTGTTTTTTCATGCTCAGCACAAGGCATGGATTGATTGGCAAGCATCAAGGCATTCACAATTCTCTGGCGCATTTGGGCTGCAGCTTTTCGGGTAAATGTTACCGCCAATATTTCCTCAGGCGCTTTTTCAACATGGGCTAATAATTTTAAGAATCGTTGTGTTAAAAGTTCCGTTTTACCTGAGCCTGCTGGTGCTTGTACAATAAAAGATTGTGTTGGGTCTAATGCTTTTAAACGATCTGCTTCATCAGTCATTTTTTTGCCTTTCATAAATACGACACAAAGGTTTTAAATGACAAACTCTGCAATTAAGTTGTGGATCAATAGGATCAAGCTGCGCTTGGCCTTGCTTAAAATTCTGTGCTAACTGCACTAATATCTTCTGCCAATATTGGTTTAAATCTGACCATATTTTTGGCACTTCATTATCTTCAATCTGGTTTAACAACTTGATGCCATCAATAGATAGCGGATATTCACTTAAGCCAGCATACTCAACGCCATCACTTTTTAATTTAATAACCATCAATCCTTTGAGATCTAAATCTGTATTTGCCAGAAAATATAAAGGTAATTGTGGTGATATTAACCGACTTCCCCAAAGCCCAGAAAGCTCAAATTTACCAGTTTTATAATCTACTAAAATATATTCACCTTTTTCAGTTTCATCGATCCTATCTAGGCGAATTGAAAAATGTAGATCCCCTATTTGGTAATTTTGTTTTTTTTCTATTTTAACTACTTTAAAGGGCAATCGTTGTTTTTCTAATTGAACATAAGAATGCAACATTTGAGTAATTCTAAAATGCTCAACTTCTCGATAAGCCGCAGGGGCTTTATTCCCCAATACGATATTAAGTTGTTTGTCTGTCAACTCCTCAATCAGTAAATGAAGATCCGTTTGCGTCAGTTTAAGCAATTGGGCTTGTGTTTTTACGATTACCCAAAACTCAGCCAAAACTTGGTGAATTAACTCGCCTTGTTGATGTGGTTGCAACCAAATACTGTGTTTTTGAGGCTGCTTTAGCTTTAATCTGACTTGTGCAAATGCTTTAAAAGGACACGTGGCTTGTAATTCAAGCACATTCGTGCCACATTGAAACACTTCTTGAACAACAGGTGCTTTTTCGTCCGTTATTTCTTCAAGCTCATTGAGGTTGAATTCATTTTCGCAACGATTCATTTTGCAAAAAGTACTATCAACTAGCGGGAGATCTTGAATAAGCTCACTATAAGTAAGACTTTTTTCTTTTTCTTTTGTAGCATAACTAAAAATTATTTCCTGAGCACTTTGCTTAAAACGATCAGTCATTTTTTGGGCATAGCGTAATTCTCTTTGTGCACCAGCATGTGGCATTTCTAATCGACGTTGTAATTCAATCGGAATAAAAGGATTAGGCGTTGGGTGTGGTGGCCATGCTTCGCTGTGCATCCCCATAATCCATAAATAATCAAAAGT
Organism: Pseudomonadota bacterium; assembly: GCA_018242045.1. Lineage (GTDB taxonomy): Bacteria > Pseudomonadota > Gammaproteobacteria > Berkiellales > Berkiellaceae > Berkiella. The sequence continues at coordinate 29,952 of JAFECR010000026.1, forward strand.
TGCACCGGCCCCTTCCAGTAACCCTAAAATTTGAATTTTAGCGTCTTTGTTTTCAGGCTGAAAAGGAATATTCGCCATTAATTTATTGAGCGTATTTAATGCTTGTGCATAAGATGTTGGTTCAAAGATATCATATAAACCTAATTCTTCAAGCAATTCATCAAAACGTTTTACAAGTTGATACTCAACGCTATTCAAACAACGTTCGCCCGGCCAACCAACTAAAGATAAGATTTTCTGAAAAATGTGCGCCCATTGACTGTAGGTTTGAACCGCAGGTAAGGTCGCATAAAAATTCATCAATTTAACAATACTTTCCCTCACATGCACCACATTAAGTGCTTCATGTTTATCAATCAGAGCAAGCAATTGGCTTAAGGATAATTGATGACAGGCTCTAAGAATGTTAATCAATTGAAGCCTGTCAAATTTTTCAAGTTCAAAGCCATGAAAAAATGGAGAAGATAAGCAGGATATCCACTCAGATATTGTTGCTTGTGCCCCCAACTTTAAAAAGGTAAGTGCATCTAGCATGATAGGATATTGGATTAAGGGTGTGGCAGCTGAAATATTAAAATGTTGACATACTTTTAGACTTGGATTCAGTAAGTGAAAAGGTTCTAAAGTATCTTTAAAAACATTATCCAGTCGTTGTCTGATATCGGCTAAATTGGGCGCAATGATGGCAATATTTTTTTTCCCTTGCAAAAGCAAGGCTTTGGCCCAATTTGCAGCGCCAACCCACTCGTCCTCTTGTTGCAAATAGGCTGTTCTTATTATTTTTTGGGGAGTAATCGTTTGTACATCTTGGCGTATGACTTGCCAATCACCTGATGCAAGCAAATTAAAAAAGCGAGTATAAATGGGCGGCAATTCTTCAAATCCATATAAGATAATCACCTTGTGTAATGAAACATGACTAATAATGTTTTGGTATTTTGTGTCAAGTAACCAAGGTAACAGTATTTGAGGAAGTTTTTCTTTATCGACAAATTGATTTATATCAAGCCATGTTTGATATTCTTTAGCCCATGCTTGAAATGCCGCCTGATCGCAATTTTCAGGTGGTTGCGCTATTGTTTCAGTTGTTAACCAAAAATGCAAATGGTGCCACGCTTCTTGTGCTATTTTGGCGGCTTGGAACTGTCGCAATAGGCTTTTACCAGCAGGAGATCGAGCAATAATATCTTCAAATTGTAATAAACTTTGAGTCGAGGTTAATAGTAATTGAGTGACTAAACCTGCTATTTCAAATTGATCCCATAGCGCCTGTAACCAATCATCTAAGGTGTAAATCCGTGGGGTATCCCATATTTTTTCGGATTGTGCAAAAATACCATTAACCGTTGAGCGAACACTTGCTCCTAAACGCCGAGAAGGCACAAGCAAGGTTGCTGAGTTTTTAAGAAGTTCAACTAATTTACTTTCCATGCAACCTTTTTAAATACCAAAAACCTCATGGGCAACCTACAGGAACAATGATGCTTAAGCAAGATTTTACCCCACCTCGACCCAGTTACGGTTTAATTGGTCACCGAGGTATTTCGACACTTGCTCCCGAAAACACCCTTGCTAGCTTTGAGTTAGTTAGTAAAAAAGGTTTTAACTGGGTTGAGTTTGATTTAAGACTAACAGCAGATAATCATCTTATTATTTTTCATGATGACACTCTAGAACGCACAACAAATGGCAATGGTTTTGTACATGAACAAAACTGGGAAGATCTTTCAACGCTAGATGCGGGGCACTGGTTTGATCCATGCTATCAAGGCGAAAAAATACCGTTATTTTCTAAAATTTTACCTAGGCTTATCCAATTAAACCTCTATTTGAATATCGAGCTCAAAATACCCTGCTTCGCAACTCAAATTCACCAAAAAACATTAATTCACCAGCTTAAAAAAGCTTTACTCAGCTACTGGCCTAAGGCGATGCCTTGGCCACTTATTTCAAGTTTTCATTGGGATCTTATTTTGGAGTTGAGGAATTTTATCCCTGATGTACCTATTGGTTTTTTACAAGAAACCTGCACATTAGATCTCGTTGATTTAGTAGCCAAAACCCCCAACGCCGCCTTGCATTGCGATTACCGAAGTCTTGATGAAACCTTTCTTGCAAAGGCATCCAAACAAATCCCTATTTTAGCTTACACAATAAACGAACCTGAAATCGCTATAAAACTTCTTAATGCGGGCGTTTATGGTATTTTTTCAGACAATCCGCATGAATTACAGAAAATGCACCCCTTCCCACCCTAGTACCCTCTATGGCATGGGTGTGTTACGATGTTCGCCTTACTTATATGGATCCTTAATTGCGTATGATCTCTATTAGAAATTTATCTAAATATTATACAATTCACCATAAAAAAGTTTTAGCGCTCAAGCATATTAACTTGGATGTGAAACCAAAAGAAATTTATGGAATTATTGGTCGCAGCGGTGCAGGAAAAAGTACACTCATTCGATGTGTCAACATGCTAGAACGCCCCTCTGAAGGCAACATCCTCATCGAAGGTCATTGCGTGACAGAAATGAATTCTGCTCAATTGCGTGAAGCAAGAAGACAAATGGGCATGATTTTCCAACATTTTAATCTTTTACAATCTAGAAACGTGATTGAAAATATAGCACTGCCCTTAGAACTTGCAGGCGTGAGCTCAGACAAAATAAAAACGCGTGTAGACGATTTATTAGCACTAACAGAGCTGGGTAACCACGCTAAACAATACCCAAGTCAACTAAGCGGTGGTCAAAAACAAAGAGTCGCTATTGCAAGGGCGCTTGCTTATTCTCCTAAAGTGCTGCTTTGTGATGAAGCCACTTCTTCATTAGATCCACAATCCACAATGTCCATTTTGGAATTATTAAGCTCCATTAATCATGAGCTTGGCATTACCATGCTTTTAATTTCACATGAAATGGATGTTGTTAAAACTATTTGTCATCGCGTCGGCGTTATCCATCAAGGTGAAATCATTGAACAACGAAGTGTGGTTGAGCTTTTTACCGATCCACACACACAAGTTGCAAAAGATTTAGTCAAAGCTTCATCGAGAATGGAAATTCCAAGGATCATTAAAGAATTACTGCAATCGACAGCGGATAACAATACGGGCACATTAATACGAATTGCATATCATGGCGAATCTGCATCACAACCCATCATTGGCTATTTAATCCAACAATATCGGATAGATATCAACATTTTGCAGGGAAATATAGAAACTATCCAAGATGAAATTGTTGGCGTTTTAATTGTAGAAATCAAAGGGGATAAAGCCAACATAGAAAAAAGTATCCATTTTCTCGAGCGTAATGGTTTACATGTAGAGATATTAGGTTATGTTCAACGAAATCACTAAAGCCTTATATGAAACTTGCCTGATGGTGTTCTTTTCAGGCTTATTTGCCGCGATGGGAGGTTTACCCATTGGTATCCTGCTTTCCTTAACTCGCCGTGGTCAATTATGGGAAAACAAGTATTTGCACAATGGTTTAGGCGCTATCGTCAATGCAACGCGTTCTATTCCGTTCATCATCCTTTTAATAGCGATTATCCCATTCACCCGTTGGCTCACTGGAAGCTCTACCCAGGTAAAATCGATAGTTGTCCCGCTGACGCTTGCAGCCATTCCTTTCTTTGCCCGCACAGTCGAAATTGCCCTTAATGATGTTCCCAAGGGTTTAATTGAAGCGGCCAAGTCAATGGGCGCAACACCCATGCAGATCATCTGTAAAGTATTGCTTCCAGAATCTATGTCCGGTATTGTGAGTGGGCTAACCTTAACCTTGGTTAATTTAGTGGGTTTTTCCGCAATGGCGGGGTTTAATGGCGGCGGCGGTTTAGGACAGCTTGCTATAAATTATGGGATTTATCGTTATAATACCGAGGTCGTTCTGATTACAGTTGTTATCATGATAGCTTTAGTTCAATGCATACAAAGTATAGGTGATTATGTTGCGCATAAAGTACTTACTCATTAGTCTGTTTTGCTTATTGCTTTGCGCCTGTTCCGTAAAGCAGCGCGCAGACAATGAAATTTATATTGGCACAATTTCAGGCCCTGAAACAGAATTAGTTGAAGTAGCCAAAAAAGTGGCTGAAGAACAATATGGGCTTAAGCTAAAAATTGTTACCTTTGAAGACTATGTGATGCCCAATACGGCTTTAGCTGAAGGTGAAATTGATGCCAACATGTTTCAACATCAACCTTATTTAGATGTTGTTTTAGAAAAGCAAAAATACCCTATAGAAGCTATCGGTAAAATGTTTATTTACCCTATGGGCATTTATTCAAAAAAATATAAACGCATTGAAGATTTACCCAAAGGTGCCGTGATTGGTATCCAAAACGATCCCAGCAATGCCGCTCGTGCTTTGCGCTTATTAGCAAAAGCCAATCTTATTAGCATTCCTAATAGTAATGATTTGGAATTAACACCAAAAAAGATTCATGCTAATCCTAAAGAGCTGGCTTTCAAAGAAATTGCCGCAGCACAACTACCCCGTGTTTTACCTGATCTAGATGCTGCCACCATCAACACGAATTATGCTATCCCGACAGGTCTGATGCCACAACGAGACGCCTTATTTCTTGAAGGAAAAGATTCTCCTTACGTCAATATTGTTGTTGTCAGAACCAGTGAAAAAAACCAAGAAAAATATCAAAAATTGATGCTTGCATTGCATTCACCTGAGGTACTAGCAGCCGCCAAACGACTTTTTCATGATCAAGCCATTCCTGGTTGGTAAGTGAGTCGTTGTGGAAAACCAAACAACTCTCCGCGTTCAACCCGTCACTGCAGGCCTTTCACGCTGGCAGCTTGGCGGCTGGACAATGTGGTTGATTGGGGCATCATTCTATGCCTATGAGTTTATTCATCGTGTTGTTCCCAGTATTCTCACAGACGAACTGCGCAGTTCCCTCAATATCAATGCCCATCAACTTGGTCTTATTGGTGCAATGTACTTTTATGCCTATGCTGCCTTTCAGTTACCAGCTGGGATCATGGTCGATAGATATGGCGCAAAAAGAATTCTTGTAATCGCCTCCTTGGTGCTTACCTTAGGAAGCTTTTTATTTACAACAACTTCCTCGAGCTTTGTTGCACAATTTAGCCGCTTTATGATTGGCGCCGGATCAGCCTTTGCTTTTGTTGGATGTCTTAAAATTGGTGGGCAATGGTTGCCGACACGATCTTTTCCCTTGGTTGTGGGTTTAACTAATTTTCTGGGAACATTGGGTGCTTTATCAGGCGGAAAACCCCTAGCTGCGCTTATTCAGATCTATGGATGGCAACATGTAATGATGTTGGTAAGCTATGCTGGTCTATTTATCACTTTAGTCATTTGGATTTTCTTACAAGATAAAACCAAGGCAACAGTCGATTCTAATGAAACAACATCTGTTAGCCTTTTTGCAGGCCTTAAAGTTGTGATGCGCTGTCGCCAATCTTGGTTAATTGCTTTTTACAGTGCACTGCTTGTCGCCCCTATTGTGGCTTTACCTGAAATGTGGGGAGTTGAATACCTCAAAATATCTTATGAACTCAGTGCCACACAAGCCTCTGATATCACCCATACCATATTTATTGGTACTGCAGTAGGCGGCGCCTTAATTGGCTGGGCCATGTCTTTAATACAAGATAAATTTCGTTTCATGATTCTCGCTTCGATTGGTGCATTGATTTTGCTGACCCTATTTCTTTACTGGAACCACATTTCAAGTTCCAACCTCTACGCATTGTTATTTTGTTACGGTATCCTAACAGCCAATATGCTGTTATCTTTTACTTTAATTACAAAATTACACCCCCATTGGGCACAAGGAGCCGCTATTGGTTTTATCAATATGGTGATCATGGCCAGTGGTGGTTTAATTCAACACGGTATCGGCTGGTTACTTCATTTTCTGCGAATGCAGCATGAAGATATTGCTCTTATTGAAGATTATCATATTGCATTTAGTATTTTACCGGTGTGCTTACTCATCGCCATTATATTGGTCTTTTTCATGAAGGGGGAAAAACACCCTAAGGTAAAACATGATCTTTAACCTTGAAATGACCAATACGCTCTTAGGCAGCTCGGCCATTGTTGTTTTTATCCTTGCTTATCTCTTAGTCATGAGCGAGGAACTTATCAACCTTCCTAAATCCAAACCCGTTGTCTTAGCTGCAGGGGTTATCTGGATTTTTGTGGCCATGGCTGCCAAAACAAAAGGGATATCAGAACAAGTAAGTGACGCCGTAAAACATAATCTTTTAGAATACGCCGAACTTTTGTTATTTCTATTAGTCGCCATGACTTACGTCAATGCCATGCAGGAACGTGGCGTTTTTGAAGCATTACGATGCTGGTTGGTCCGTAAGCAATTTACTTATAAATCCTTATTTTGGATAACAGGTTGGTTAGCTTTTTTCATCTCACCCGTGGCAGATAACCTAACAACAGCGCTGGTGATGTGCGCTATCATCACCGCGGTGGGCTGCGAGCAACCCCGTTTTGTTGTGCTTTCTTGCATCAATATTGTGGTTGCAGCCAATGCAGGTGGTGCTTTTTGTCCGTTTGGCGATATCACCACCTTAATGGTTTGGCAAAAGGAAATCCTGCCGTTTGCCGCTTTCTTTAAACTATTTTTGCCTGCTGTTGCAAGCTTTATCGTGCCTGCTTTATTTATGCATTTTAAGATCCCCAAAGGGCTACCAGCCCCCCTTACCCAGGATGTCAAAATTGCACAAGGAGGCGTAAGGATCACTTGTCTTTTTTTACTCACTATTGTTACAGCCGTTTGTCTACATCATTTTTATCATTTGCCCCCCACACTTGGCATGATGACAGGGTTAGCCTATATCAAATTTTTAAGCTACTTTTTAAAAGTAAAAAATAATGGCACAGAAGCTTTTAGCGTCTTTCAAAATATTAGTCGCATCGAATGGGATACCTTGTTATTTTTCTATGGTGTGATTTTATGCGTTGGTGGACTTGCGGCTTTTGGTTACCTTCAAATTGCCTCTGATACCCTTTACAATCAATGGGGCAGTGCCTTTGGCGAGACTCACCAAGCCACCCCTGCAAATATCATTATCGGGATCTTATCTGCCATTATCGATAACATTCCATTAATGTACGCTGTTCTCACTATGAATCCACCGATGTCTGAAGGTCAATGGCTATTAATTACATTGACCACCGGGATCGGGGGCAGTTTATTATCCATAGGCTCTGCTGCTGGCGTTGCCTTGATGGGGCAAGCAAAAGGACAGTATACCTTTGCAAGCCATCTTAAATGGACATGGGCCATCCTTTTAGGGTATTTTGCAGCAATCTTTGTCCACATTTGGGTTAATCACAGCTTATTTTATGTTTAGCTATCAACACCGATATCATGCCGGCAGTTTTGCGGATGTTCACAAACATATTGTTTTGGTAGCCATCTTGTCACAATTGCTTAATAAAGCTAAACCTTTCGGGGTATTAGATCTTTACGCTGGTGAAGGGTTATATGATCTTACCAGTATGGAAAGCAAAAAAAATAGCGAGTTTAAACATGGCTTCAAACGCTTAGAAGCATTAAATACTCCGCCATCCTTACTTAAAAATTATCTTGATATCATTCAGCATTACCATCCTTTTTACCCAGGCTCACCAGCCATTGCGACGCATTTTTTAAGAAAAGAAGATAGCATTATCTGTAATGAAGGCCACCCTCAAGCCGTTGCAAATTTACGCCAACATTTTAAACATCATCCTCAACTGCATATTCATCAACGAGATGCTTTTGAAGCCATACAAGGGCTCTTGCCCTTAAAAGAAAAAAGAGGCCTTGTCTTTATTGATCCCAGTTATGAGGTGAAAAATGAATTTAAAGAAATTGCTAACGCTTTGATTGAGGCTTTCAATCGCTTTAAACAAGGGATCTACGCTATTTGGTATCCTTTATTATCGAGCAATCAACATTATGTCCTGCTCAATGCCTTGCAAGCTTCTGCTTTAACCAAAATTTGGTATTGCGAATGGATCCCCTTTGCAAAAAACGAGGATAAAAACTTACATGGCAGTGGTATATGTATAGCGAATATGCCTTGGCAAATGGATCTTTTATTAAACGAAACTTTCGCTTGGCTGAATAAGCAAGTCTACAAGGGTGGTCTTTTTAAGCATGGTTGGTTTTGATCTACGTTATTTATTGCCCTGCGTAGCTTTAGCAAAGCAGGACAAGAGGCGCTTGCAGTTGGAAACTTACTTTTAAGTCTCCAACCAGTTTCAAAGAAAAGAGTTTTAGCTAATAACTAAGCCGGAAAAAAAACATTATTATAAGCTGTCTTGAAATTAGCCATGTAACTGCTGATTGAAGATGACATTCCCCAACATCCCGAACCGTCACAATATATTTGATTTCTGAATTCTTCAGGAGTTATTTGAGAAAAAAGTAGCATTTGAACAACACTTTCTATTTGTATGTAATGTTCCATAGGAATGTTGCCGGTACTGACATTCAGTTCAGTGCCGTTTGGTAATAATAATATACCACCGCTTACTTGATTCAACTCGTGATTATTTAAAATTTTCATAAAACCTCCAATTGTTGACTTACTGAAATAGAAAACTATCTAAGATTCTAATCGTTCTTTGCGCCATAAACTAGCCATACCTTTCTTTTCTATCAGATCTAAAAATGCTTCGTGTGCTGCAATTTCATCGGCATTAGCCTGAATAAACGGCGTTTGAATGGTTGGTTTTGCAGCAATTTCAGAGGCACCTGACAAAGAAACTTGTATTGTTTGATTAGCCTCTTCTAAGGTTAAATTATCCTGCCCACCTGTCATGGCTAAATATACTTCAGCTAAAATTTCAGCATCTAGCAATGCACCATGTTTTTCACGATGTTGATTATCAATATTATAACGTTTGCATAAAGCATCAAGATTATTACGCTGACCGGGATGCTTTTGCCGAGCAAAGGAAAGGGTATCAAATATTTGGCAATGGTTTTCCAAATTTTGCCATTTTTTATCTTTTAGCAAGCAAAATTCATTCTCTATAAAGCCCACGTCAAAAGGAGCATTATGGATAATTAATTCTGCATTTTGTATAAATTGTTTAAATTCATCAACAATATTTTTAAAACGCGGTTTATCTTTTAGAAAGTCATCCGTGATCCCATGCACTCGCATTGCACCTTCATCCACTTTGCGATCAGGATGTAAATAAGCATGAAATACTTTACCTGTTAATCGTCGATGCACTAATTCGACACATCCAATTTCGATGATACGATGACCATGTTGTGCAGATAACCCCGTTGTTTCTGTGTCTAAAACGATTTGTCTCATTTAATGCCTTTATGATTCAAGGTTAGTATTGCCTCTCTTGCTAGTGTATCTGCTTTTTCATTTTCAGGATGACCGCTATGGCCCTTCACCCAATGCCAAGTAACGTGATGTCGTTTTATTTCTTCATCCAACGCTTGCCAAAGATCTTGGTTTTTTACTGGTTTATTATTGGCAGTACGCCAATTCTTTAATTTCCATGACTTCATCCATTCTGTGATACCTTTTTTCACATATTCAGAATCAGTGGTCACTTCAACATGACAAGAGCGCTTAAGGGCTTTTAACCCCTCAATAGCAGCCATTAACTCCATCCGATTGTTGGTAGTGTTAGCTTCGGCTCCATTTAAGGTTTTTTGTTGCATACCATATAAAAGCACCACACCCCATCCCCCCGGACCAGGATTTCCAGAACATGCACCATCTGTATACATTTTGACAATATTTTGATTCATTATTTTATAGATCTTTTTCTTGTTGATATGAACTGGCTGTCGGTTTTAATCCTTCGTTACCTTGCCAAATAAGTTCTGAACGCCATTTTGCTTTAATCGGCGTAAGCGGTATCACTCGCTTTACAGCAACAATGGAATAAGCACCTCCCAAAAAAGGCCAACAATGCTCCCCCCATTTCTCCATGAATTTTAATTTTTGGTTTAAGCTATCATGATCAAGGGGCGGACGAAAATAAAACATCCTGCAATCAATAATTTGAAAATTTAATAGCTTTAACCAATCTTTTACCCTATTAGGGCTCAACATTTTACCTTGGCGCGATGTATTGCCCACTAACTTTTTGGTAGCATACCACATTCCCCACATACTGATGGGGTTAAAACCTGTGATCACCAAATGACCTTCCGGAATTAAGATCCGATGTGTTTCTCGAAGCACCTCATGGGGATGCAATGTCTGCTCAAGCGTGTGAGAAAGCACCACAACATCAATACTATCACTGCGAAGCGGTAACGCATCAAGCGCACCCGTTAAATTACTAATACTGTCATTAGTGCCTTTTAAACTTGGATTAACTAAGATGCGATGGGAAATAAGGCTGCTGGTCACTAAAGAAGCAAGAGCAGGTTCTCCCAGAAAGAGAAGATGATAGCCGTATAATGTTGGCAGAATTTTATTAAATTCTGCTTGTTCTGCTTGGGCAAAGCGCTTACCTGCTCCTTCCTGATACCATATGTGTGATGTATTTGTTTCTGTTACCATACTTGTAGATCAACCTATAAATTATAAGTTATATGGCTAATATAATCGCTATCCCAGCGTTTAAAGATAATTACATTTGGGCGATTCATAGTCTAGAAGGATCCAACTTAATTGTGGTGGATCCTGGCAGTGCCGATCCAGTGTTAGAATACTTACATTCAAATAATTTAAATTTACAAAGCATCCTCATCACACATCATCATTGGGATCATACTGGTGGTATTTTAGCTTTAAAAAAACATTATCCTCATATTCAGGTTTATGGTCCTTTAAAAGAAAAAATCGATGGCCTTACTCATCCTTTGCAAGAAAACCAAAAGCTATCTTTTCCTTCTTTTGATATGACCTTGACTGTCATGGATATTCCAGGCCATACGCTTGGTCATATTGCCTATTTTAGCAGTAACCATTTATTTTGTGGCGACACTTTATTCTCTTGTGGCTGTGGTAAAATTTTCGAAGGCACGCCAGCGCAAATGGCAAACTCTCTTGAAAAAATCAAAAAATTAAGCGTAAATACGCAAATTTATTGCGGACATGAATACACATTTTCAAACATTGCTTTTGCTCAAAAAGTTGAGCCAAATAATTTAGCATTAAAAGCACGATTAAATGAGGTGTTAAAATTTCAACAACAAAAATTGCCAACATTGCCTGTTTCGCTAGAAAGCGAATTGCGCACCAATCCTTTTTTACGCTGTCAGGAAAAGGAAGTCATACAAAGTGTCCAAGATTATTGGGGAATATCACTTTGCTCTCCTCTTGATATTTTTGCAAAATTACGCGAATGGAAAAACCAATTTTAAAGCGCCCACAGTTGTACAGATAAATTAGAAGCTTGCTTTTTTCAAGATTTTTGGTTAACATGCCTACAACCTAATGCCGAAGTAAAATTCTTCTAAAGATTAAGTAGCATTATATATGTTGAATATCACGCCACATTTGACACAACGCATAGATCAGAGCTTTAGCGACTGAGGCTGCGTGTTATGAAGAAATTTTGTTCCCACAAAAATATTGTTGTTTATCTACTTATTGCTTTAACCTTCTTTTACAGCCAATCAAGTAATCTATGGGCTGTTAGCAACCTTCAAACCGCTTTAATTTCTCAAGAAGTAAATAATCAAACAAGAAACATTTTGACTGATTTATTCAAGCCAAAAAATGCCTTAATTTCAACCAGCACCACAATTACAAAAAACACGACAAAAACAAAAAGCACCACATCGATAAAAAGTACTCAAGGTGTTGAAATTTGGGGGCGCGTGCGACAGCGCTTAAACTTAGGTATCAATCCTTCACAGCCTTTATATCAACGTCATGTCAAAAGTTTTGCAAAACATCAAGATTACATCAATAAGGTTATCAAAAACGCTTCTCCTTATTTTTTCTACATTCTAGAGGAAGTTGAGCGTCGAGGCATGCCAAGTGAAATCGCTTTGTTACCGGTGATTGAAAGTGACTTTAACCCCAATACCCGTAGTAACAAAGGCGCCCTTGGACTATGGCAGATCATGCCTTCTCTTGCGAGAATGCACGGCCTCAAACAAAATGCCTTCTATGACGGGCGCAAGGATGTTTATGAGTCAACCAAAGTTGCGCTTGATCATCTTGAATACTTACACAAAAAATTCAATGGTAATTGGTTACTCGCCATCGCAGCTTATAATTGCGGTGAAGCAAAAATACAACGTGCCATGCGGCAAAATCGAAATGCTAGAAAATCAACCGAACTTTGGGCATTAAAATTACCCAAAGAAACAACTCATTTTGTGCCAAAGTTACTCGCTTTTGCAGCCATCATCAAATCTCCCAAACAGTATGGGGTGGTTTTACCAACTATTCCTAACAAACCTGTTATTGCAAGAGTTAAAACCACAAAATCAATCAATATCGCTCATGCGGCAAAACTCGCAGACGTCTCTGAAACACAGTTGCGAAGGCTCAATCCGGGTATCAAGCAATCCATCAGCTCAAATGGTCCTTTTCATTTAGTCGTACCTTTCAACGATGCACATAAATTCCAAGGAAATGTAGATAAAAAGATCGCGCCTAATAAGACAGCTAAGGCTGTAGAAACGACTATACAGGAAAAAGGCGATATTACTATTGTGAAATCAAAAAAAGCGACTACGCAAAAAACGGCTAAGCAAAGCAAAAACACAAGAATTCACATTGTGAGAAGGGGAGATAATCTCCCAAAAATCAGCAAGAAATATCATGTTAATATTAAAAAAATATTAGCTTATAACAACTTAAGAAGTGCTTCTTCCATTATACAGCCAGGACAAAAAATAATTATTGCCCAAAGTTGATATAACAATTTAAATTGTATAGTTTTTTGATTTAATCTAAACTTTAAGAGAAAAACTATAACTCGCGATATGTTTGAACCTGTTCATAGCGAATATCAAAAATACAGCATGCAAAATGTAAACGATTTTTACAACCTTTATAAATCTGAGCCCAGCTTTTTATACAAACTAAAACGCTTTGCAAAACAAAGGGGAATCGAGCTTACCATTGCCATCGTTGGTTTATTTGTTGGTATTGCAACTGTGGTAGTTAGCTATAAAGTGGGCAACCATCAGGAAATATTGCAAGCAAGTAGAATGACTGACAGCTACTTCAATGGCATAGTGGATCTTTTCGCGAAAAGCCCAGATGAGAACCAAAGAATTAATCTACTGATGATAGCACGTACTGACGCTATCATTGAGGATCTTCACCGACTCAATAAACCTGATAAATTAGCCAGTGTGATTATCTTTATTTCAACCTTAAACCCTCGCTTATTTTATGAAGTGAAAGATGCTGAATTTCCGCGTGAAAAATATATTTATTTAGGTGAAATTAATTTATCGGGAGCACACTTAACTAAGCTTGATTTACAATGGGCTGCGCTTCCTTATACCAATTTAAAAGATGCCAATCTTACTTACACCAATTTACAAGGGGCTATCCTTAGAAAAACCAATTTAGAAAATGCCCTGCTTGATTATGCGAATTTTACAAATGCTAATTTACAAGGCGCTAATCTTAAAAAGGCCTCAATCTCTAAAGCCGTCTTTGAAAACGCAAATCTAGAGGGTGCTATTTGGATAAATGGCATTCGCTGCAAGAAAGGATCTATCGGGCAGTGTCTCCATTGACACGCTAAGCTAACCTCATCAGAATGAAACAATTAGCACATTTCAAGGATGAATTATGTCGTCGCACAAAGGCGTATTAGTTAGCGCTCTTATTTTAGCAGCAATAACCCCACAGTCCTCCTATAGCGCCTTCTGGGCCCCTCATATTGGGGTTGATTATAAATGGTGGGGGCTTGAACCTAATGAAACCTACTTACCCATCTTTCCACGCATCGATCACGCATTTAACTTTTATGTTGGCACTCGAATCAATGGTTATTTTGGGATTGATTTTGGTTATGAAGAATCCTCCCGTCGACAATTATCGACAACCTTTGAAGGGGGAGAAATATTCTTTGTAGAGCCTGAACTCCCTTATGATGCTACCAATATCACCATGCGACTCAAAGATTTTCATATGGATCTTAACTTCTATTGGGAAGTATGGCGGAATTTTGAAATTATCTTCTTCGCTGGTCTTGCAATGCTTCATATCGATACCCATATTTATCATCTCACGAGCGGCACTTGGTTTGAATTTCAAAATGAATCAGAAAAAAAAGCCATGGGCAGAATTGGACTTGGTTTCCAATATAATATTTTACCCTGTGTTGGGTTCAAATTCTTTATCAATGGCGATCCCTGTATACGAATTAATGATATGGGTTTTGACCAATATGACAACTTTTACAGCTTTTCTCCTTATAAAACCGCCATTTCTTATAACCTTGGTATTGTTTATTCATTCTCAAACCCAAGGCGTCATCGCACAATTGTGGTAGAAGATCCTTACAGAGATAATGACTAGCTAATACTGTTCTTTTTTTAAATTGAATAACTTGCGCTTATCAATGCTCACGGCAAAAGAGCCCTTTTAAGGCTCTTTTGCAATAATTAAAATTTATTTTAATCTCTGACGCTTAGCAACTGGTTCATCTATATCGTCTTGATTAGAGTTTTCATTTTGAGGTGATGATCTAAAATCCCATAGAGCTTCGCACTTTGCAAGGGTTTCAGGAAATACCTTGATCTGATTGTTGTTAACATGAAGCAATTGAAGTTCATTCAATTGCCCAATTGACTCAGGTAAAAAACTTAGGCAGTTGTGTTGAATGTGAAGCTCCTGAAGTGCGCTTAATCGTCCAATGAAATTAGGTAAAGATGAGAGGCGGTTGCATTGAATACAAAGTTGTTTAAGCATGCTCAATTGTCCGATGGCTTCAGGCAAAGACGAGAAGTTGTTGCTTTGAATATGAAGCCCTTCAAGCACACTCAGCTGTCCAATTGACTCCGGCAATGAGCTGAGATTGTTATGCGCTATCGAAAGCCATTGGAGCGCACTCAATTTTCCAATGCTTTCAGATAAGCATGTGAGCTGGTTGCCACTAAGATCCAAATATCTTAATGATTTCCAAAAATCATTAAGTCTGTTGTCGTTTAAAACACTATCAGGAAACCGTGTTAAGTAACATTTATTTAAGTATAGGCGGTCCATAGAATTTTTAATTTCTTTTCTAATAATGGTTTCATTGATCAGATTTAAGGCTGCTTCTTTGACATGATAGGCCTTTACGGTTTTACTATTTTTTAACATAGCTATTTTTTCAAACACCGCTTCTAAAGGATCAACACCTTTTGCACAAGTCATCTCCAAACGAGAAACTTTTATTTTGTTATTTTCAAGAATATCTTGTTGATTTTTAGTTAAAAAATTTATTTCTTCTTGCTGTTTTGCATTTAATGTTTCAAATGTAGCGTCTATTTCTAAAGGCTGAATAGCAGATGTTATACTAAAGAACTTTTTTCTTGCTAAATTTTCCCATCCAGCAAAAAATGGTTTGCTCACTGATTGCAAATGTGGGTTCTTAACGAATTCAAAAATATAAGAGATAAGCTCTGATGGGAGTTTGCTAAAAAAACCGTGGTGCGTCAAAGAAGTGGAAACCTCTTGTACTGGGGCTGGGGCTGGGGCTGGCGTTGTAGAATTATTCGTTTGATTTATCAATGCATCTAAAGGCTGTTGAGCTAAAACTATGGCTGTAGTAGGGTTTTCAACTTCAGCTTTTTGTGGGGTGGGATAAAACCAATTATAAACTCCAATAACTGTATTGGTAAAATTAGTAATGATATTCAAAAATGCGTCTTGATGTTTACGTTTCACTTGATGCCTCTGAATGAAATTAATATAATAAATTTGCATTGAAAGCTAACATTGACTGGCATGATGTACAATTAATAAGCGCTAAACGGTCAAATTAAACTGACGAAAAATCACTCACCAGTAAAAGCATTCCCCAAAAATTCTTTTGCAACAGTCAAAATTTAATCCAACACACAGTAAAAATGCGCCAGGAAAATAGGGTTTTATTTTTTAATCTTTTGATAACATAAACATCTTATGATATCGCCCGCGGCAGTGCATCTCACCCTTAGATCAACTATGGTGTAGATGTGCCTGTTAATCATGAGCATTTAAACAACCTATCTCTTGCCTGCAATTTATGTGCTTTTGGTATTTATTTGCTGAATAGGGATCATTTTGAGAAGGGAAATCAAGCTTGCTTTTCTATGATAAATTGTTTGATAGGCGCGCACTCAATAGACATTCAAGTTTACTGAGGGCTGCCGTCTAAACTAAAAGTTATGCGAGTATATTATACCGTCGCTGCCCTTCTTCGCTTTTTTTTAAAAGAAAGCTCCATGTTTTCAGTTCTAGCAGAAAAATTCTCTTGCCATTCTTTCAGTCGTAGTGTCCGTTTTCGCGCATATGTCGTTAAATAAGTGGATGGCATATGGATATCATCCATGTTATCAACAGTACCACTGCTACTCTCGTCTGAATCAGACATTTCATCAACAGGTTCTATACTACCGCTTAACTCATTACCACTCTCAACGCTACTTTCAGCACTACTCTCAACGCTACTAGTGGGTGACATACAATGCCTGACTATTTTATGCCAATTTGGATCAAGTATTGCTCTATTGGGATTAAGAATACTCTCACACCAGTCGCTACCAAATTTTGAACTTAAATATTGAGGTAATTCTTTTAACAAATTACCAACACAATGAAATTGTTTTATTTTAGGCAAAATCATATTATTTAAGATCTCAATTTTATTAAATGAAATATCACATATTTCAAGTAATAAACAGTTACTTAAATCAGGAAATGTTGTAAGTTCGTTGCCGGCGAATTCTAATCTGGTTAAATTAGTGCAACTTGTAATGTTATTTGGAAGAGAGGAAAGTTTATTTCCATCGAAGCGTAAATCTTTTAAATTTTTCCAATTTTTCAATAAATTTTCAGCAAGATTCTTGATTTGGTTATCGCTAGCAAGCAGCATAGACATGGAAGTACATTCAGCCAATGAATCAGGTAATTCTTGCAATTGATTTTCAGAGCAATTGAGCCCTTCCAGGTTTTTACTATTACCAATAGTCATTGGTAAGTATTTTAGTTTATTTCTAGTGCAATTAAACGAGCGCAACGAGGAAGTATGTTGAAATAATTCTACTGGCAAAAAATGAAAATGATTGTCTACGCAAATAATATGCTCTACTGATTGCCAAAATGCTGACAATTGATTAGAAAATAATTTAGCAGGAAATCTAGTTAAATGCATTTTATTGATTTTCAGTTCGTTACTATCCATTTTTATTCTTGAAAGAATAATCTTTTCATTTAAAACATCTAACGCTTGATCTAGATTTTCAAGTTGACTTAGTGATTTATTTTGATCAATAAATATACTGATTGTCGCTAATTCTTTTTTAAGAATGGCATTTTTAGAATGATAATCGGATATAATTTTACATTCTTCATTTTGCTGATTAATTGTTTTTACTGTCCCTTCAAGAAATTTTCTTGCCAAAGAAATTGGTTCATTTATTGATACCAACAAAGGGTTAATTTTTGCTAAGCGATCTAAATATGGTTTCCAGAAAATACTATCGTTTGCAAATTCTTCAAAATTTTGACAACGCTGCAAATAAAGTGATATTTGTTGGCTTTCATCTGAAGACAGATACGCCATAATCTCTGTTAAAATAGCCGAATCGTTAGACAATGAAGAATTACCGTTAAGCATATTATTCCTATACAGATCAATGATGTTAAATAAATGTCAGTTAATAGTTTTTTTACTTCTCAATTCACAATCCATCTCATGCTAAGTGTCTTTTCTGAGGAATATACCTTCTGATGTCAACCAGATTAATGGAATATCCCATCCAACCCTTGAATACAACATGTGTTTGTAATTGTTTGTTGAATATACAACAAACAATTACTTCCTAACAGCTCATCTATCCATTTTTATTTGCTATCTAAACAACTTTGATTAAAGCGCAGCAATACCGTAAAATAACTTAAAAATTGCTGGTAAGGGGTATTCTGTGAAACGCGGCACTAATCATGATGACAGTCAAAGTGGGAAAAAATCTCGTTATAATGATGATTATAACCAAGATACCCTCTTGCAACATAACGCTTCTAATTCAAAACATGCTTCGGATTCTTTCGAAAACACATCGTTATTGTCACTATTAATAGATGCTTATCAGACAAATAATAAAGCTAAATTTGATTTAATAAGTCTAAAAATAGAAAAGAAAATTGAGCAACAGCCAAATTGTGTATTAGAAAATGATAAAGAATATGGTTCTTGTGTCAATCAACTTTTCTATTATGCAAAAAAGACGCAGATCAGTGAAAATAAACTGATAAAGCTTTAAGCCTTATTTTAGCTAAAATCGCAGACAAAGATTTAGAATGGTTACTGTCAAGTAGTGCGAATGGCTTCACTCCCCTACATAGCGCCATTTTAATGAAAAACGAGCACGTACTCGCTTTTCTTTTAAAATTCTTAGAGAAACACCCTCGCATCTTATCAATATGTCTTGCTACTAAATTAAACGGATACACCACGCTCAATAATGTTATTTTAACAAAAAATCCAACACTACTTCGCATGATACTAGAGGTGCTAGCCAAACACCCAGATATTTTAAAAATGTGTCTTGCTCAAACAACAAATAGCTATACTGTGCTAGATGATGTAGTTCATAAAAAGGAACCTGAAAGCCTTCAGCTTATTTTGAAATATCTCTCTCGCTATCCTTCGATACTAAAAACCTGTCTTGAGAATACGGCAACGGGTCATCAACCGCTATCCAACGCGCTCCTTCGAGGAGGTGCTTCCTTACTACTAGACTATTTAGAACTGCCACAGCATAAAAACGCTTTAATCCTTAATTTAACCCATATTCAACCTAAAAAATTCAATATTCTTCATAGCCTGACCAGCAAAAATTCCATTACACAAAGTGAGGCAACCATCCATCGAATTTTCACTTTAGGTGAAACCAACCTACCGCTTGATACATGGCAACAACTATTAATAAAACGAAATACAGATCGAGATTCTGCCTTAGACATTGCTTTTATTAATAACGATGTCCTTTTTACAATTCGCTATTTGGCAGCCTTTAAAAAAGCCTTTGGTAATGAGGCACAAAAAAAACTTAAAACATTATTTACAGCTAAACTAGAATACGACAAAATCTCTGATATTATTTATGATGCATTACACAGCAAATTTCCAAACGTAGAACCTTATATTAAGCCAACAGCATCGCTTGAAACCTCAAAAATTCGACTCAACTATCTGGTGTTCACTCAGACACTATATCTCCTACAACAGTTGCACCGATTATAGCAACTTCATCATCTATGACAATTTCAGAATCAACCACCACAACGCCAAAATTGGCAGCTGCAACACCAGCATCGACAGTCACAACACCAGCAGCAACAGTCATTATGCCAACAATATCGATGATGACATCTTATGCACCAATATCAGTGGCCTTACCTCTACACCAAGATCTTTTATCTAAAGAAAAATCTAAGCCATTATCATTTAAAGCGACTCCCATCGAAACACCTTATCGCACCACTGTCCATCAACCTTCTAAAATAAAAATGAAGCTTAAAATGCCGGTGAAGCTAACAAAACCCAGCGCTAAAGCCCATCAACCTATGACCCCGACTGAAATTGTGACACCTTTTGCTGGGATTAATGATAAATATTTAGCC
>JAFECR010000027.1 GCA_018242045.1 Pseudomonadota bacterium
ATACTGGCGAAGAATGATGGAAAGAGTTACAGGATTGTGCAGACTTTTTTCTTCCCATTAGGCTTATTAGCAGGTTCTTTGGAAGTATTATTAAAGTTTGTAACTTCATCTGTAATTTTATTTTTATATTGGTTTAAAATTTGATCGCGTTGAGCTGTTTGTGTAGCAATATTTCTATCTAAATGTTTAATTTTTTCATCATTTTGTTGCATTTCAGCTTCGAGTAAATCCTGATATTTACCAATCTTAGATAGATCTTCTAAAAAATTGTCAAACTCAGCAGATTCTTGAGGTGATAAATTATTCATTAATTCATTAACTAAGGCATCTTGCCCTTTATCTTCTGCTGCAGCAATGGCTTTAAATTTTTCAAGATGTTTTGGATTGTATTTGCTAAAAATTTCATTAATATTCAATCGAGGGCCACTATGGGACATATAAACTCCAATTGTGAATGGTAAATTTAGAAAACTAATTATACCCCTTAGTTCTATTTAGTCAATACTAATTGTTTTCAGTCATTAGTCGTAACTACACCAAAGGAAATTTTATATGGCTAAATCAGAAATTAATGACGATTTCTATTTTTGTAGTGCAGCCCTTCTTTGTTTCAAACGTTCTGCCAAAGATGAAGTGGGGCTTTTAGTTGCAAGATTTTCTTGAATCTTAGCATTTTCTTTTATTAGATTATCTTGAGTTTCTTGGATGGTATTTTTATCTTCCTTGGCCTGATGAATATTTCTATTTAATGCACTAGCTGCTTCTTGATACTCACTGAAACCTTCTTGTTTCTTCATGTAATCAACAAATTTATTTTCAAACCCAGGGTGTCTAGTTAATAATGCAGTTGTCTCGTAAGAGCCCAATTGTTTTTCCAAACAATTTTTTACTACATTCTCACCTTTATGAGTAGCTACTGCTTTATCAATTTCTGTTTTTTGAACTTGTAAAATTTTCTTTTGCTCTCTAATATCATTTAATTCATTATCTTGAGTCGTAATTTTGGAAATTTCTTGTTTCATTTTAAGTTGGCTTGGGAACGTTTTATAATCTTGTTTGCGATTCTGAAGGTTTACTGCAGGTGCATGTAGGGCTAGTAGTTCAGCTTCACGTGCTGTTTCCCTTACAGTAAGTGCATTTAAGTCTTTGCTAATTTTATTGCGCTTATGTTCTTTTTGTAATATTTTTTGTAAATTTACCTGATATTCCACTGCAAAATCAACCGCAAATTGCTGTTTCTGATCCTTATTCATCCCTTTAAAAGGATCACTATTATTGATTCTAAAATTACTAACTTCTGTGACAATGCTGTTAATATGCTTATCTAAAATTATTTTGCGTTGCGATCGTAATTGATGAATGTGAGTATCCAACTTATCAATTTCAGCTTGAAACAGATGCCAGCTTTCCCAAGCTTCCTTATTTAACCTTTCAAGTTCCGCCAAGATTTGCTCATTCATTCTATTTTCTAATTTCAATCGTTCATTTTCAGCTTCAAACATAAATCGCTGATAATTTTCTTCTGCAATTTTGTGAATATACTCTCTGAGGGCTGCATAAAGTGCTTTGGTGTGGCGAATTTTAAGAAAGGTTTCTAGCGCTTCGCTTTCAAGTCTTTTAAAAATAGCAGCACGTGTTAAAAAGGCGATTTTCGATTTTAAAATAAAATCTTTGTGCGAATCTTCTGACTGTGGCAATGACTCATTTGGTTTTGTAAATTCATAAGTTTTATCAGAAAGTGCAACATCGGTGTAAAGTTGAGAGAGGAGTTGTTCTTTAGTTACATTACGTTCCTTGAGCTGTGATTCATCTACTTTAATATCAATTTTGGTCATAATTGAATTCAGGTGTTCAGAAGACCAAGCTGCTGCAAGGTTTTGAATGTCAAACTTGGTCTTTGAGTGAGCATAAGGTTCAGGCATTTCATTACCCCAAAGCGTGCACTTATAAAGAGTTGACAAGCGATGCGGTTGTTAAGTTCCGCTCTAAATGAGGCATGTATCTACAGCTGACGTTGCCTTATCTAATTTAAGAATAGTTGCTTTGTTTGAACTTGTAGGTAATTAAAGGCTGCAAACACTGTAGTTTTATGGAGCGATTTTGAGGAGGTATTTGTACTTGCACAGTATAAACGTACAGGTGAAAACAAAACTATATTTAGTGAGTTCTATGAATTATTAAGATTGTTTTGGGATTTTTGGGCCACATTTACTTGTATTAGCCAATATAACTAGATTGCTGTAATCAATTGAAACAAGATCATCCTTCTTGTTAGAATCCCCCGCTAGTTAAACCATCAGCACAGGATGAAGCTTTTGTTAACTCTGAATTCAAAAACCGGCTTATTAAAAATTGATACACCAAACAACCTTCAAATCATTTCGCCAAAAATAGTAGATCCACTAATTGCTAAAAATCATATAGTTACTTTTTTAAACGCAAATACTCATGCCGACAAACTGTCAGTTCTGGGTAATATACAACATCAATTTGGTATGGATGCTTTAATTGATAATCAAAATAATACTTTCTTACATTACCTTCTTCCAAAAATGGACCTTTATTGCGTACAAATATTAGTTTCTCACTATCAATTAAATTTGCATTGTCCAAATTTATTCGGAGAAACTCCATTAGATAAAGCTGCCGCAGAAAACAGGGAAAAATTAAGAATTTGTTTGCAACTGCAGGGGATAAATTTAAATAATACAATTGATCTTAGTGATCTGAATCTTGAGGGGGGGACAGTCGTACAAATTAATCATCACGCCAGTTTTGCAGTAAATAATATTAAATTAATTAAATGCGAAAATGATTTTAATCAATTTATTGTAGCTTTGAACAATCGAGGAATTGGTCTACTCTCTTCAATTGATATAGACGGTAATTCTATTCTTCACTTACTTATCGTAAGTGGTTGTCTTGAAACTTGGCAAATAATACTTAAATATGTTAATCCTGTGGTATTTGAATTTCGAAATGATTCTGGAGTAACACCAGCTGAGTTGGCACTTCTTTGTAAACGGATAGATTTATTCAATCTGCTGCAAGCTCATGGGGTTAAAGTAAATATATCTTGCACACTCACTTTTGCGCTAATACCTAAAGCGGTTGATAAATATCAAATGGTTAAAAATGTCCTTGATGATTCGCTAATAACTCTGAATATTGCTGATAGTGTAAAGTATCTCCTGCAGTCAGGTTTTAGGTTAGATGAACCTGTTCTCAATGACAATAAAGGTTCCGTATTGCACTGGTTAATGGCGTATGCTCCTTTTTCTGAGTTACAAAAAATTTTGGAAAGTCGGCAATATTCAACACTTGATCCCCAAGACCAAGATGGTGTTACGCCCTTAATGATAGCAGCTGCTCATGGCAGACAAAAATCAATTTGGTTATTAATCAGTATGGGGGCTTCAATTAAAGCAAAAGACCATCAGGGGTTTGATATTCATGCTTATGCTAGGGAATTTCCGCATTTTATTTATTTAACACCCATGCCAATGAAAATACCACTTTCCCAAGGAGAAAGTTTATATCGATGGGTTTGCTCTCAAGGAGGGAGTAAAATTTTTTGCAAACTGAATGATAAAATAATAACCTTGTTTAATCTTTATATTAAATTCATGCAACAACAAAAGTGGACATATCATGGCCACCCCAGTATTGCGGCAAAACAGTGTTACGATAGGCTTTGTAACCTGCCATATGTATTGGATTGTCAAGAGAATAGCTTTCTTACGGTAAATTGTTATGATGTTGCCACTGGATTCGGGTATTTACTAAAGATGTTTGGGATTGATAAGGTAAATTTACATGTTTATAAAATGATCCGCAGTAAGCCTTTTGTCCCGAAAGATCCTCAAATAAAGGGTCAATTTGTCTGTTTTGATAATAAAGCGCATTTAGATACTTTCCAGATGCAAAATTATTACAGTTTTACTCAGCATTGCGTCTTGTATAGTCATGGGATGTATTATGATCCATCTTTTTGTTGCTATTATGAAAATGCATCCGATGTTGAATGCAAGCCTTGCTTGCCACTTCTGCCCATGCTAATTCAACCCACAATGCCATTCCAATCGCCAGTCCCTACACTAATTCAACCAACAGTGCCACCTCAAACATCATCATTGCCTCAAGGAAAGCTACCATCTTACTCACCTCCTTCCCAACTCATGACCGAGCCTCAACTCACGACCTCTTTGCCGTTATTGCCCAATAAGTCTTTCACGCCTTCGTGGAATGCTCAGGCAAACCATACTCAAGCGCGCTCCAAAACCCTTATTAAATCAAGTCCTAATACCACGAATACCTCACGTGTGAGAAATACACTGACGATGTAATTACCTTTAAATTCATTCAGGCTCAGCATTAGCCCTACCTTTTGTCCTGCCTTTTATCCAAAGGAGTTGACAACAAGGTAAAACTCAGCTATTGTCGTTTTGTAATAGCGCATTAATACGAAAGGTGAGCAATGAAAATACGACACGCCCTTGGGGCGAAAAACGAAGAATCAGAGCATCAACTTTATGAAGCAATATTAGCTTTAAAAAGTATTGAAGAAGTGAAGCAATTTTTTGAGGATTTATGTACCCCCACCGAACGCCAAGCCATGGCGGATCGCTGGCTAGTCGTTGAGCCTATAAAAGCAGGCATCCCGTATCGAACCATTTATGAGGAAACAGGGGTGAGCGTAACAACGATTGGCAGAGTGGCCAGATGTCTATCGTTGGGCGCAGGCGGGTATAACCTCGTTTATGAACGAATTAAGAGGAAAAACCATGCAAGCAAACGAAAGACTCACCATAGCTATTCAGAAAAAGGGACGTCTGGGTGATGGATCCTTAACCCTTTTGCAGCAATGCGGATTAAAACTTTATCCTGCCAAATCTTCTCTCTTTTATTCAGCTGAAAACCTTCCTATCGACATTCTCCTTGTCAGAGATGATGATATACCCACCTTATTAGCAGATAAAATCTGTGATTTGGGTATTGTTGGCGAAAACGTGTTACAAGAACAAGCAAGTCAATATCCTTTGCAATTTGAGAGTATTATAAAATTAGGTTTTGGTAAGTGTCGACTTGCTATCGCCGGGCCAAATAAGTTTGATTACATCAACCTTGATTCCTTAAATGGTAAAAGCATCGCCAGCAGTTACCCTAATTTACTTAAAAAGTTTCTGAGTCAAAACAATATTGATGCCAGTATCGTCAATATTTCGGGTTCGGTGGAAATTGCACCGCAACTTAAAATGGCGGATTTAATATGCGATCTGGTTTCAACCGGTCGTACCTTAAGTGAAAATAATTTAAAAGAACTTTTCGTACTACTACAAAGCCAAGCCGTTTTGGTAAAGACAGAGTGTGCGTTGTCAACTGGAAAAAGTGAAACTTTAGCAGTTTTACTAAGAAGAATTGAAGGTGTGCTACAAGCACAAGAAAGTAAGTATATTTTGTTTCATGCTCCTAAAGAGGCTTTAGCCAATATTCAAAGATTATTGCCTGGGACAGAAGCGCCAACCATTGTGCCTTTATCTTGCAATGATAAGGTCGCGGTGCATGTTGTTTCAAGAGAAGGGGTGTTTTGGGGCACTTTAGAAAACTTACGCAATGCCGGTGCGAGCTCTATTCTTGTGCTGCCTATAGAAAAAATGATGTTGTGAGGGGTGTGATGAAAAAAGTTGTATGGAATAATTTATCAAACATTGAAAGAACACAACTGCTAAAACGCTGCACACGCAATGAAGGAGAAGCGGTATACCAACAAGTGTTCGCTATCATCAACCAAGTGAGAAACCAAGGCGATGAAGCCTTATATGCAATGACGCGTGAGTTTGATAAGGTAAATTTGTCCGATTTTAAAGTTAGTGATGATGAATTGAGTAACGCTGCGGTATCAGTGACTTCAGATAATTTGCAAGCGATTAATTTCGCTATACAAAGAATAATGGATTACACCGAATTTCAGTTGCCGCAAAATAGCTATTTTAATAGTCAAGATGGTATAACGCTTGAAAGATTATGGCGTCCGATTTCAAAAGTTGGTCTTTATGTACCAGGTGGCAGTGCTTCTTTGATTTCCACACTAATGATGTTAGCTATCCCTGCAAAAGTAGCAGGGTGCTCACAAATTGTTTTATGTACACCGCCAAGTAAAACAGGAACAATCGCTCCAGAGCTTTTAGCTGCTGCTAAGGCTTGTGGGGTTTCTCAAATTTTTAAACTGGGCGGTGCGCAAGCTATTGCGGCGATGGCTTACGGCACGCCTACCGTACCAAAGGTAGATAAAATATTTGGGCCAGGCAATCGTTTTGTCACTCAAGCCAAAATACTGTGTTCGCAAGATTTAAATGGCGCTAGTATGGATTTACCAGCTGGTCCTTCTGAAATTGTTGTGATTGCTGATGAAACAGCAAATCCTGCCTTTATAGCAGCAGATTTGTTATCTCAAGCAGAGCATGACAGTGCTTCTCAAGTATTATTAATAACAACCTCAGCTGCGTTAGTAGAAAAAGTACTGATAACACTGAATCAACAACTTGAGTCATTGCCACGCAAAACCATTGCAAGTGAGGCGCTCAAAAAAAGTGCTGCCATTATCGTTGAAAATATAGCACAAGCGATTGCTATCTGTAATGACTATGGGCCAGAGCACCTAAGCTTGCAAATCAAGCAGCCACGGCAATGTCTAGATCAATTACAAAATGTGGGAACTGTTTTTATTGGCCAATGGACACCAGAAACCTTAGGCGATTATGTAACAGGTGCGAATCACGTGTTGCCAACGGCAGGTGCAGCGAAAACTTTTAGTGGTTTGTCAGTGTTAGATTTTATGAAAATGATAGGCGTGCAAGAGGCAACTTGGGCAGGTTTTAACAAATTGGCAAAGCCAGCGCAAACTTTAGCAGGGCTTGAACAATTACAAGCGCATGAACTTGCCGTCACTATTCGCCAGGAGGTAAAACCTTATGTCTCAGGTTGAACGTCTTATTAGAGAAGATCTACAGGATATAACAGCGTATTCGCTTGCAAGACAACCTTCACAGCAACAGATCTGGTTAGATATGAATGAGCTTCCTTGGGAAAATCACCCAATCGAGCCAAATCTCAATCGTTATCCCAGTGATTATCCAAAAGCGTTATTGCAGACTTTGGCGGCTTATTATCAGGTAAAGCCCTCTGAGCTTTGTTTAACGCGCGGCAGTAGTGATGGTATCGATTTGTTAATGCGGCTTTTTTGTCGTCCTTATCAAGACAGCGTTGCTATTTGTCCGCCCACTTTTGGGATGTATGCAATTTGGGCGAAAATTCAAGGCATCCGTGTGCTTGAGGTGCCTTTGTTACAAAAGGAAGATTTTATTTGGGATGTTGAGACCATTAAAAAAACCAAAGCGAAACTTGTTTTTATTTGTTCTCCCAATAATCCAAGTGGAACGGTCATTCCCGAAGTGGCGCTTATAAATCTATGCCAAGCGCTTGAAAATAAAGCTTTAGTCGTTGTTGATGAGGCTTACATTGAGTTTGCCGCTGAAAACAGCATGGCTTGTTATTTAAATCAATGTGAGAATTTAGTGGTGTTGCGTACTTTTTCAAAAGCATTCGGCTTGGCTGGGATTCGTTTAGGTATTGTTTTAGCAAATGCCACCATCCTTCAATATTTAAAAGCAATCTTGCCGCCATTTGCCGTCCCTTATCCAACGCTGACCATTGCGTTAAAAGCACTGCAACAAGGATATACAACCCAAGTAAAAGAAACTATCTCTCACATTCAAAATGAAAGAAGCAGGTTGCAAGCAAAATTAAGCGCATTGCCTTTTGTTAAAAAAGTGTGGCCAAGCCAAGCTAATTTTTTGTTAATTCAAGTAGATGATGCGCAGGGCATTTATGAACGTTGTCTTAAGCAAGGCGTGATTATTAGAAAAATCAATTGTGCTTATTTAAAAGAGAGCTTGCGGCTAACCATTGGGCAAGAAGCGCAAAATACGAAATTACTTAAAATTTTAAGCGAGTAAATCATGTTGCAACAGAAGAAATTTTTATTTATCGATAGAGATGGTACCTTGATTGAGGAACCAGAAGATAAGCAAGTAGACAGTTTGAATAAAATAAAGCTTATCCCTAATGTTATTCCTGCGCTTCGTGCTTTGCAAACAGCTGGGTTTGAATTGGTTATGGTGACCAATCAAGATGGTTTGGGTAGCAAGCAATTTCCTCAAGAGAATTTTGCGTTAGTGCAGGAATTTGTTTTATCGTTATTTTCTTCCCAAGGCATTCATTTTGATAACATTCTTATCTGTCCACACTTACCACAAGAAAATTGTGATTGTCGAAAACCTAAAGTTGGGTTAGTGCTTGAATATTTAAAAGCACAAGTGATAGATAAGGAAAATTCTTATGTGATTGGCGATAGATTAACTGATCTGCAATTGGCTCAAAATATAGGAATAACAGGTTTGTTACTGGATAGTAAAACCAAAACATGGAACACCATCTTAGATGATATTTTATTTAAACCTAAAATAGCCACCATTACACGTGTGACCAAAGAAACGCAAATTGAGGCCAGTGTTAATTTAACTGTCACAGATAATGGCATCATTAACACAGGGATTGGATTTTTTGATCATATGTTAGCACAATTGTCTTATCACGGTGGCTTTGGGTTAGTGATGAATGTCAATGGTGATTTACAAGTGGATGATCATCACACCGTTGAAGATAGCGCTATTGTGATTGGACAAGCCTTGCGCAAGGCATTGCAAGATAAAAGCGGCATCAGCCGTTACGGTTTTGTTTTACCCATGGATGAATCGCTGGCAACAGTGGCGTTAGATATTTGTGGCCGACCTTACTTTTCCTTTAAAGGCCATTTTGCCAGAGAAAAAGTAGGAGAACTTTCAACCGAACTTGTGTCGCACTTTTTCTATACTTTTGCGCAAAATTTAGGAGCGACATTACACATTGAAGTGAAAGGCGAAAATACGCACCATATGGTAGAAGCGGTGTTTAAAGCAGTGGGCCGCAGTCTTCGACAAGCATTGAAAAAGAGCGACCAAAACATTCCAAGTACGAAGGGGATTTTATGATTGCAATTATAGAAGGCTGTGGCACCAATATCGCTTCCATCGAATATGCTTTAGCACGCTTAAATAAAGTTTATTGTGTCACAAGCGATCCTAAAGTAATTAAGCAAGCCTCGCACGTGATTATTCCTGGGGTCAGTACAGCGCAGAGGGCTTTAGCGCAATTGCAACGTCAAGCTTTAACAGAAACGATATTGTCGTTGAAACAACCTGTATTGGGGATCTGCTCTGGAATGCAGATCTTGTTTGACTGGTGCGAAGAAGGACAAGTAAAAGGCTTAGGGATCTTTTCAGGTAAAGTGGTTAAATTGCCAGAAAAAGTGCAAACAATACCGCACATGGGGTGGAACAAGCTTATCCAAAATTTGCCGACACATTCCTTGTTGCAAGGAATAGCAAAGGAAGATGATGTTTATTTTGTGCACAGTTTTGCTGCAAGCATCAGTCAAGATACCATAGCAAGTTGTGATTATGGTATTTCATTTTCAGCAATTGTAGCAAAAGATAATTTTTATGGAACGCAATTTCACCCGGAAAAATCAGGGAAAGTAGGCTTAAGGCTCTTAGCGAATTTTTGTCAATAAGGTAACAATATGCAAATCATTCCTGCAATCGATATTAAAGACGGCAAATGCGTCAGGCTTTTACAAGGTCAATTTGATAGCATCACGGAATATGATCTTACCCCACAAGCCGCGGCAAATCATTTTGTTCAGGCGGGTGCTAAAAACCTTCACTTGGTAGATTTAGATGGCGCCAAACAAGGCACCTTGTTGCAATTTGCGATACTTAGCAAAATTAGCCAATTCCCAGGTGTTAACGTTCAAATAGGTGGCGGCGTTCGTAACATGAATCATCTTAAAACGTTATTTGATGCGGGGGCTACACGGGTGGTTATTGGTAGTTTAGCCGTATTACAGCCCAAGCAAGTCATGGCTTGGATACAAGCATTTGGTAATGAAAAAATTGTGCTTGCTTTTGATGTTCGCTGTAAACAAGGCTACCCTAAGGTAGTGACGCAAGCATGGCAAAATCAGAGTGATCACTGCTTATGGGATTTGTTAACATTTTATCAAGGGGTTTCTTTGAAGCATGTTTTGTGTACAGATGTAGAACGTGATGGCACACTTCTTGGCCCCAATATTACTTTGTACGAACAGTGTTGTGAAAAATTTCCAAATATGGCCTTTCAAGCATCGGGTGGTATTGGCAAACTAGAAGATATTGATGTTTTAAAAGAACTTAACTTATTTGGTGTGATTGTGGGTAAAGCACTACACGATCAATGTTTTACTTTGCAAAGTGCTTTAGAGCGGGTTTCTTTATGTTAGCAAAACGCATTATTCCTTGTTTAGATGTTAATGATGGCAAAGTGGTCAAGGGAGTCCAGTTTAAGCACCATAAAATTGTGGGAGATATTATCGATCTTGCTGCACTTTACGCTGAAAGCGGGGCGGATGAGTTAGTGTTTTATGATATTTCAGCCAGCGCTCAAGACAGAACCATTGAGAAAAAATGGATAAATGAAGTGGCACGTAACTTGGATATTCCTTTTTGTGTGGCAGGGGGCATTCGAAGCTTGCAAGATGCTCAAATGATTTTAAATGCGGGTGCAGATAAAATTTCAATTAATAGCCCAGCATTGGCCAACCCAGCACTCATCGATAAAATTGTAAGTGCTTTTGGCAGCCAATGCTTGGTCATTGGGATAGATAGTTTAAAACACAATGATGAATATCAGGTATGCCAGTATACCGGTTGTTTGAATAAAATGAGAATAACAGAACGTTTAACGACAGATTGGATAATGGAAGTTCAAGCAAGAGGAGCTGGTGAAATCGTGTTAAATTGTATGGATCAAGATGGGGTAAGACAAGGGTATGATATTGCACAGCTTGAATTAATGCGATCTATCACTAAAATTCCATTAATTGCTTCAGGCGGGGCAGGTCAGCTTCAGCACTTTTCGCAAGTTTTTAAAATTGCGAATGTAGATGGGGCATTAGCAGCGAGTGTTTTTCACTCTGGAGAAATTAAAATTCCAATTTTAAAAGCTTATTTAAATCAAGAAAATATAAGGATTAGGTAATGACCTTCGACATAGAGACACTCGCCTGGCAAAAAGTGAACGGATTAATGCCTGCGATTGTTCAAGACATCATAAGTAAACAAGTTTTAATGTTAGGCTATATGGATAAAATGGCCTTACAAAAAACTTTGAGCACAAAACTGGTTACTTTTTACAGCCGCACTAGAGCCGCGCTTTGGGTAAAAGGAGAAACATCAGGGAATTATTTACAACTGTGCGAGATAACAGCCGATTGTGATAAAGATACTTTATTAATCACAGCTCGTGCTAAAGGGCCCACTTGTCATCAGGGTAGCACATCTTGTTTTCCTTTAAGTGAAGATCTGAGTAAAGATGTTCTGTTGGGCTTGGAGCAAACTATAAAAGAAAGACAAAACTTAATGCCAAAAGAAAGCTATGTTGCCTCGTTATTTGCAGCAGGCACAGCCAGAATTGCCCAGAAAGTAGGTGAAGAAGGTGTTGAAGTTGCGCTCGCTGCTTTGACTGATCCACAAAATTTGTGTGAAGAAGTGGCAGATCTACTCTTTCATATCTTGGTTTTGTTAAGAGAAAAAGATCTTGCTTTTGCAGATGTCTTGTCGGTTTTGGCAGTGCGTTCTAAAAAATCGTGACATAGCTTCAATGCTTTAATACATTTTCTGCACGATCCTATTGATACCACCTCAGATCGCAGCGTATTATCTAGCCCATTGGCAAATTTATTCTCATTTATTAAACTGCCTGCCAGAGTTGTTGTAAATAGTTTGCCGGCTTGCTGTTTATACTTTATGAAAATAAGGAAGGTAATCATGACGGGTCGTGAAGTTCGTGAATATATACAAGATGCATTAATTTTTTTTAGAGAATATTCTAAATTTTTAGAAAATGGTGATACCACCACAGAAGAGCCAACGCACAACACAGGAACGATAACCTTATGGGTAAATCAAATAGCCGATTTAAATGTTAAATGGATTATCGCACGCTTGGAGAATTTTATTAAAGATATACCACCAGAGATACAAGAATATACTTTTTATAATCTTTGGAATGATATCAGAGGTAGAAATTCTGCTAACAGCTTAGTTGAGAATAAATCAATGGTTGATAATGAGGATTTATCCCAAGCTGTTAGAAAAACAACCGAATATTTATTAAGAGCAAAGGAATTGCTACAAATCCACACGGAGGAATTTTCTCAAAGCGCTTTCTTTATACCAACTAATTCTATGTTTCAAAGAAATCTATCTATGCATAAATTGTTTGCAACATGTGTCAATATCATTGCTAAACATAGCAAAAATATTCCACTGGGGATCCAGCAACAAAAAAGTTGGTTAACAAGGGAATTACACCTAGGTGGTTTGTTAAGTCGTATTCAAAGAGCAGCTTTCGGTTTATTTGATAATTGGCAAAGTAAATTAAACAACAGGCAGTTTATCTTTAATACCACTTTGCCTGAGCGCAAGTATGCTGCTATATCTGAATTAAAAACAGTTGTGCAAAAGCTTAATAGTTTCTCACCATTATGTCGGCCTACGAATAAGACTAAACGCAGATTAGGTTGTCTTGAAGCTGAAGAAATTCCAATTCAAAAAGAGCATTATAATTATTTTCCGTTAAACATCAGAAAAACACTTAATAATTTTAAAGAAGCGATGGGAAATACCTCTAATGAATGCATTAATGGAATGGATGTGCTTAATATAACAAAAACACAAAAAATGGCGGGATAAGACATATTAGTGCTGCAAAACAAACAACAAGAAAGGCTTTTTTTTGATAATCTTGCCAAAGAGCAAGAGTATAATGTTTTTACGGATGGCGCCAATCAAAAAATAATAGATGCCGTTGTTGCTTTATTGGAATTAGCGCCAGGTGCACAAGTGATTGATTTAGGGTGTGGATCTGGCGTTTTTACCAAATTGTTAGCCGAACGTGGGTTCAACTGTATGGCATTAGATTTAAGCTTACCATTGCTTAAATTAGGTAAGAAACAACTTGAGACAGTGGATTTTATCCAAGCAGATGTGGAAGCGTTACCTTTTTTAGACAACAGTATCGATATTTTAATGTTAAGTTGCTTAGTCCATCACTTGCCCGATCCTAGCAAATGCGCAGAGCAAGCGTTTAGAGTGTTAAAACCAGGGGGCAAATTTATTGCCTTTGATCCAAACCGGTTAAACCCATTTATGTATCTATATCGAGATATCAGCTCTCCATTTTACAGTGCTAAGGGAGTGACGCCGAATGAAAGACCTATTCTGCCCTGGCAGGTGAGGAAAGTTTTTTCAAGCAAAGGGTTTCATGTTACTTCTCATTTTGTTGATGGTTTAACTTATCGGTATGTGGCTTCAGATGCAGCAAAGGGATTATTACCGCTTTACAATTTTTTCGAACTATATTTTTTTAAGCCATCTTGGATGCGCATGCTGCGTTCTTTTGTATTTACAGTAGGCGTCAAACAACTTTAATGAACAATATGAAAAACAAAAACTATAAATTAAGCACGGTTCTTTTTGCTTTAGGTGCGTTTAGTGCCTTGTTATTAATGATTTTCAGAGTAACCCATGTCATTTCGTTTAGTGAAATCCGTCATGTGGTAACAAGTGGTTTTGAAGAAGAATCGCTCTATGCGATGTGGAAATTTGTGCATACCATGCCAGTGTATACCGATCCCCATCAGATCCCGTATAGCGCTTCATACTTTAATTGGTTTTTTTATACGGTATACGGATCTCTCATATCCTTAATTATCGAAGCTTTTAAATTAGGGGATGCATGGATCCCCACGATTGGGCGCTGTGTATCCTTGATTTTGGCAGGAATAGGTTATGTTGTGACCTATCGATTATTTGTTAACAAACATATCAATGAGTCTGCGCTTTCAAGCATAATGGCATTAAGCTTGAGCGCATTGATATGGTTCTCGCCTTTAATTGGGTTTTGGTCAATGACAGTAAGGCCAGACTTAATGGCGCTGTTATTTGATATCTGTGCTGTTTCGTTTTTCTTGCGTTATTTTCCAAGTCACCAATGGATAGGCATATTTTGGGCTGCATTTTGGTGTTATTTATCTTGGTCTTGCAAACAAGTCAATATAGTCATGCCTGTGGCTATTGGCTTATTTTTACTTTTTCATAAAAGGGGGCAAGCACTTTTCTTATTTGGTGCTTTAATGGCTTTTACATATGGCATTACTTTGCTATTTGCCAATGAACAATTTCTTAAAACCTTATTATTTATTAATACAGCTAATGAATTTTCTGCTGCAGTGTTTTGTGAAAATTTACTTAATTTTTGTAAGAAAGCCTTACCCGTGATCATTTTATGGTTTTTAATTGTAGCACAATTACTTTGGCAGAGATCAGTTAAAGAACTTTGGCAAGATAATATGATCAATTTAAGTATTTGCGGCTTGCTTGCTTGGGCATTGATTATGCTGCCTTTTAGTAGCAAAGTTGGCAGTGCAGATAATTATCATTTTCTTGCCCTCTTTTTTATGGTACTGGGCATTGCAGGGGGGGTAAAACAGCTTTTGTTATTATCCTCAAAGTGGTTATCAGGCAGCCTTGCACTGGTTGGTATGCTTTGCATTACTTCCATTGCTATTGTGTTTGCTCAAGGAAACATCAACACACTCTCACAACTTCATCAAAAACATGTGATGCTTGAAAATTGCTTGCATCAATTGCCACAACCCATTTTTGTCTATAATCACTACGCTGCACTGCCTTGGATAAACCCAAGCCCTATTTCATTTGTTTTGGCTTATAACTATTGGCAAGATAGAAATGCACAGCTTGTTTTTGAGCAAAATGGCATAGGCGGGTTAATACAGCAAGGATACTTCAATACCGTGATTATTCCAAAATACTATATTAACGACTTCGATGGTGCGCCATTAAAGGCTTTTACATTGCAATCACAAGATTGTGCTGGCTTTGCCGTATTTAAGCGAGAAAGCGCATGAAAAAAATGCTCATTACCGGTGGGGCAGGGTTTGTAGGTGCTTCCTTAGCGTTGTTATTTAAAACGTACCATCCCGATTTAGAGATTTTTTGTCTTGATAATTTAAGCCGACGGGGTAGCGAGCTTAATCTGCCAAGATTACAAGCTTATGGTGTTAAGTTTATTCACGGTGATGTTAGGATTGCGGAAGATTTAGCAAAACTTCCCACAGTGGATTGGCTAATAGAATGTTCAGCTGAGCCCAGTGTACATGCGGGTTTTGGTGAAAGCCCTGCGTATTTAATGAACACCAATCTTAATGGCCTTTTAAATTGTTTAGAATTTTTACGTCAAAAGGGTGGTAAGCTTCTTTTTTTATCGACCAGTCGTGTCTACCCTATACAAAAACTGTGCGATTTGCCTTTAACAATAAAAGATCAACGTATGGTGCTTTCACAACCCGTCGTTGGGGTTTCTAACGAGGGGATTAACGAAAATTTTCCCTTAACAGGGAATCGATCATTGTACGGTGCTACCAAGCTTTGTGGTGAATTGATTATCGCAGAATATGCAGCACTTTATAATATTCCTAGCATCATTAATCGTTGTGGGGTGATAGCGGGACCTTGGCAGATGGGCAAGGTTGATCAAGGTTTTATGGCCTTATGGGTAGCGCGACACTTTTTTGGTGGTCAATTAAATTATTGTGGTTTTGGCGGCGAAGGGCTGCAAGTGCGAGATGTACTGCATGTGAACGATCTTTTTGACTTATTACAATGTCAGATGAAGAACGATGAAGCACATCAAAACGTTGTTTACAATGTCGGTGGGGGTTTGAAAAATAGCCTCTCTTTGCGCGAACTCACGCAATTGGTTCAACAAGCAACAGGACGAAATTGCGAAATTGGTAGCGATCCTCAAACAAGGCCTGCAGATATTCCTTATTATGTCACTGATAACACGCTAGTCACACAAAACACAGCCTGGCAACCTCAAACAAGCTTGCCACAAATTGTAGAAGATATTGTCACTTGGATAGAACAACATGCTTCAAGCTTAAAACCAATTTTAACAACATAATGTATAAGGGAATTAATTGTGTCTGTTGCAATAGTCACCGGTTCTGCAGGGCTTATCGGTTCACAAGCTGTAAAATTTTTTGCAGACCGTGGATTGGAGGTAGTCGGTATAGATAATAATATGCGCAAAGAATTTTTTGGGAATGAGGCTTGTACGGCTTGGAATTTACACGCTTTACAAAAAGAAGTTACTAATTATACTCATTTTTCATGTGATATTCGCAATCTTCCTACCTTAACAACCATTTTTAAGCAATTTCAGCAAGAGATAGCTGTTATTATTCATGCTGCAGCTCAACCTTCGCATGATTGGGCAGCCTCGCAACCTCATGTCGATTTTACCGTGAATGCCAATGGCACGCTCAACCTTTTAGAATTGACGCGTCAATATGCTAAAGACGCCGTATTTATCTATTTAAGCACCAATAAAGTTTATGGTGACACTCCAAATCAATTACCTTTGATTGAAAAAGAATTGCGTTGGGAAATTGATACTCATCATCCTTACTTTGGTCTTGGCATTAACGAAACTATGTCTATTGATCACACCAAGCACAGTCTTTTTGGTGTTTCAAAAGCAGCAGCAGATTTAATGGTGCAAGAATATGGCCGTTATTTTGGCATGAAAACGGCCTGTTTTCGTGGAGGTTGTTTAACTGGCCCGGCGCATGCTGGCACCAAATTACATGGTTTTTTATCTTACTTGATGCGTTGTGCTACCAATAATATTCCTTATACTATTTATGGTTATAAAGGTAAGCAAGTGCGAGATAATATTCATAGTTACGATTTGGTGAATGCGCTTTGGCACTTTTTTCAAAATCCCAGGGTGGGAGAGGTGTACAATTTAGGTGGTGGGCCAAATAATAATTGTTCTATCCTAGAAGCGATAGCATTATGTCAAAAAATTAGCCAAATACCCATGCAATGGGAATATGTTGATGAAAATCGTATTGGCGATCATATCTGGTGGATAAGTGATGTTAGCAAGTTTAAGCAACACTATCCGCAGTGGGATTTTCAATATGATCTATCTAAAACCTTAACAGAAATTTATGTTGCCATTAAAGAAATGCAAGTAGAAAAACATGCCTATGTCTAACCTATTTTTAGAAGAAGGCCTCAAAGGATTATTTTCAGTCGTGATCCCTGCTTTTAATGAAGCGCCTAATTTAAAAGAAAATCTGCCTGCTTTGATATTATGCTTACAACAAGCAAATATTCAGCATGAGATTGTCGTTGTCAATGATAACAGCACGGATGATACCCAAAGTGTGATAGCAGTGTTGCAACAACACTACCCATCAATACGAATCATAAATAACACGCCGCCCAACGGCTTTGGTTTGGCTGTGCGAAGAGGGCTCACAGAATTTAAAGGGGACGCAGTAATTGTTGTGATGGCCGACGGTTCAGATTCGCCACAAGATGTGGTGGCATTTTACCATAAATTGCAAGAAGGGTATGATTGTGTTTTTGGTTCGCGCTTTATTACCAAAGGGAAAATAGTAGATTATCCCATTCACAAATTGTTGTTGAATCGTTTAGCAAACAACTTTATCCGAATGTTGTTTCAAATCCGCTACAATGATACGACTAACGCCTTTAAATGTTACAGACGCCATGTTATCCAAGGTTTGCAACCTTTATTGGCTCATCATTTTAACTTAACGGTAGAGTTGCCACTAAAAGCCATTATTCGAGGCTATCGTTATGCGGTGCTTCCCAACGCATGGTATAACCGTAAAAAAGGTGTATCTAAACTAAAAATTCGTGAAATGGGAAGTCGATATTTATTTATTGTTTTGTATTGCCTTATCGAAAAATTATTTTCCCGCGGCGATTATAAAATACAAGCTCCAACCTCATCCAACCCCTTCACGCTATCCTAAGCACTGTTCATATTATAAGTGAGTTGTTGTTATACTCGCGCCATTTTGAATTTAGGCTTTGTTGCCTGCGCTTACNNTCATGTACCAAAGCGTACACTCCTGGGGATTCGTGCGCTTGGCGCCTCGCCTAAAATCAAAATGGAAAGAGTATATTGTGATATAATGTGATTAGGTTTATATTAATCTATTAAATTGAACCTACTACGATGGATAAAAAAATAAACAAAATTCTCTTCGCTTTTTTGCTCGCGAGTTCCATCAATACGGCTATGGCTGCGTTGGTAGGCGTTGAGCAACAAGATCCATCCGCACAGATCGCCGTCACTAATGTACCACCACCACCGCCAAGCGGACCTTCTGTTACAGTTTCCGAAAAAACAGGTGGTAATAATAAATCAGGAACGCCGACACAAGCTGGTAATGCCAGCGCGGTGAGTTCAATTTTGCATCCAGTTCCAAAGGAGCAAAAAGCAGTAGTGTATGAGATCCCAGAGCCGATGACTGAAGAACAAACAGAAGCATATATAATGGACGATAGTATTAATGCCTACCCCGGGCCTTGTGCTTGCCCGTATAGCCGAAACAGTGATGGCTTTGAATGTGGCGTGGAAGCTGCTTATTACAAACCCGGTGGCTTTAGAATTTATTGTTACCCAGAAGATTTACGTGGTCAACAATCTATTTTCTATCGAAAAACGCACTGATCTTCAGATCCCGTAAACCATTGATTAAAGCGTTTATTGCCTCAGAGGTATGATTGCAATTTAATGCGATGCGCAGGCGACTTTGTAGAGGAGGGACGGAAGGCGGGCGGATCGCACTGACACAGATCCCTTTGCTTGCTAAAAACTGTTGAGCCACTAAGGTTCGTTTGGGATCGCTTAAAATAATCGGAATAATATGGGTTTTCGTATTTCCAGTTTCAAATCCCATT
Source organism: Pseudomonadota bacterium (assembly GCA_018242045.1). Classification (GTDB taxonomy): domain Bacteria; phylum Pseudomonadota; class Gammaproteobacteria; order Berkiellales; family Berkiellaceae; genus Berkiella. Next base: position 19,011 of record JAFECR010000027.1, read on the forward strand.
GCTTGCAAGGCTTCTTTTAAATGCTGTGCTGTTTGCAATAAGATTTTTGCTTTTGGTTGCATGCAAGGCACGAGATCCCAGGCAGCTTGCATTGCCGCTACTTGCATCGGCGATGGGGCGGTAGAAAAAATAAAACCTTGACAGCGATTTATCAAATAACGCCTTAGTGTTTTATGGCAAGTGATATAAGCGCCGCTTGAACCTAAGGCTTTGCTAAACGTGCCCATGGTAATGTCAATTTCTTTAGCAAAATCTTCAGTTAAGCCATAGCCATTGGCACCAAACAATCCTGTGGCATGAGCATCATCCACATATAAAAGGGCGGAATTATCTTTGGCTAATTTCACTAAAGTTTCAAGACAAGCCACATCGCCATCCATACCAAAAACAGATTCGGTTAAAATAAACTTGGGTTGTGTGCTGTTGCTTGCTTTTAACAACGCTTCAAGATGATCATAGTCACAATGTCGATATCGCTGTTGTTTTACCTGAGCTAATTGGCAAGCAGCGTGCATGCTGGCATGATTAAGCCTGTCTGCAAAAACCAAAGGTACTGTCCCCAGCACCTTTCTATCTAAAATTGCACTAATAACAGAAAGGTTTGCTTGAAAACCGGTGCTAAAAATGAGGGCGCTGCTGGTTTTTTTGGATTTTGCAATAGTGCATTCAAGTGCTTTTAATGCCTTTTGAGAAGCGATCAACCTTGAGGCTTTGGCGCCGACACCGTCTTGATCTGCTGCTTTTATGGCAGCTTGAATAACCAATGGGTTCTGGCTTAGGCCTAAATAATCATTGTTTGAGAAATCATAAAGAAATGAGCGATTGGCAGGTAAATGTCGTAGCAAGTGCTTTTGCCGTAAAAGCGCAGTAAAACGAGAATAAGGAAAAAAAGTTCTAGGCATTGGAGATCGCTTAAAAAAAGTAAATTCTAATCAGCACGAAAGTAGATCGCAAGTTCGCATCACGGGTATATACAGCAAAAATAATAATGTGCTTTTTATGATTGAGTATTGCTCTTCACTTAAAAAGAAAGTAAGATAACTTTTTGTTAAATAGGTTCACAAACATGCGTCAATTAAATACAACAGAAGTACAGCAAATTTCAGGCGCAGGCCTTATTAGTGCAATTGTAGCATTGCCAGTTGCAGTGGCCGTCGGTGCTGGTGGCGCTGGGATGGGAGCGGCTTCTGGATTCGTGGGTGCGTTTTTACAAGGTAAAGGGTATTTTGAGATCCTGAAAACTGGCTTTAGACAGGGCTTGATTGGAACGCAGCTTGGCACGTTGTTAGAGACTAGCGCGTATAATTGGTAATTGAGGCCTATTGACGTTTTGCTGCCCTTTAATCATTTTTAATACTCTCTTCATCTCTGATTGATTGACATGTCTATCCCGTAAAGCTAAAGTTGTTTCTTTAAATTAGAAGTTAATTGGCAAACTTATGAAACGAGGTATACATGAAGTTTATTTATCATCTGAAGCAGAGAATGAATTTCAGCCAGTAAACTCATCAGCTAGAGTAGAAAACGAACTTCAAATTGTGAATGAACTCCCTATCGATGTTTTACAGCACATATTTAGTTTTTTACCAATTGAACAGCTAAATGTAATCACTCAGCTTAGCAAATTGTGGCAGCGCTTAGTCTATTCTCGCTCTCAAACCTTAACAAAGAAGTATTTTCCTCATTTAGCAAGAGTGTATCCTCAAAAATTTAATGATTCACCTGTTGTGCTGCTATCTAAAGCTTGTCAGCGCTATAAAGAAAAGTATGAAAATAAGGATACACCATTTAGTATTGTACTCGAAGCGCTCGGGGGTTGCACAGATAATATTGAAACCAATAAAAACAAAGATATCTTGTGGGCATTTTTTTTAGTAAATGGACACCCCTTTCATGAAGAAAGTAAAACCTACTCAAGGTTGACAATATCAACAGCGCTGAGCATTGCTGTCGAAAATGGTTGTTTATTAACATTACAACGCCTAAAAGAAATATATGACAAAGGCAATTATAAGCTTCAAAATTTTGAAAGATGTAATTTACTTTCTATTGCGGCATTCAATGGAAGAACAAGCTTAGTGAAGCGCATGTGTTCATGGTCAGATGGTGATCATACCTTATCTTTTCAAGATATTGATAAAACAATGGTATTTCTTACGGCGCTTCTTAAAAAAAATTTTAAACTGGCAACATATTTAGCTAGCCAATTTCAACTCGACTTTGAAAAGCTAACGCTGCATATCAAGAAATATAATATTGATCTGGCCAACACAAGTTACAAAGTATTTTTCCAAAGTTTGCAAAAGAATATTAAAGTAAGTTTACTTCGTAGAGCTTTTGAACAAAATGTTGATTGGATACAGCCATATGTATTTGATGAGCAATTGCTAGAAATGCAACTCGTGGCATTAGAATCGGCAATTAGAAATAATGATATTGAATTGGTTGAAGAATGCCTTAGTAAATACCAAATATCAGAATTTATTATTTTTTCTTTTATTTTCCAGGATAAATTGCCTGAGAATATGATTAACTTATTCTTATCTAAACTTTCTTCGCAATACAAAAATGCATTATTTGTTTCTGTTTTACCCAACGTAAGCAAGATGATGATTAATTGCCCTGAAATTTCCGAGCAATGCAAACGAGAAGCGTTTGCTATGGCCCTTGTAAAAAATTTACCTGAGTTTGTCGGTTTGATGAAGAATAATATCCAAGTATGGAACAAGGATTTACAACTGTTATCGTTGGTCTGGTCAGCAACGTTGGAAGAAATTCAAACGTTTATGTATAACAATAAATTTTCTGAAGATGTGTTACAAACTGCGCGTTTTGTTGCAAGCGTTAGGAATGACCAGGAGATTACTCAGCATTTGGTTGGCGCCCTTAAAAATAAAGAAGATGAACTTCAAAATATAGAGGATATCGACAACAAGATTTTTGTTCGTTCAGTAAAAACCGGCATCTTCTCACGTGAGATTGCAAGTAATTTATTAACCTATCTTCCTCCACGAAAAAAGATTATAGCGTACTTAAAAGATTTTGCTCCAGAAATGTTAATGTCGGTAGCGAAATATGGTAGTGATGATATTTTAAAACATTTCATCAATGATCCTATGGTTACAGCTGAACATAAGACAAAAGCGTTTTTTACAGCAATTGAGCAATGCTATGATTTTGATAATTATTTAAATATCATTAAAGCGTTGTTAGCAAGTAATGAGATAGCACTTAATGATGTAGAAGCCGCGTTACAAAAAGCACAGAGATATTATTTGGATGAATTGGCAATAGTTCTAAAAGATCACCTGGATAAGCATTTGAAGGCAGATGTTATTACGATCACTTTTACACCAGCAATGAATACGGTTAGAAATAATAGATCACAAGTACAAGAAGAAGACGCAATGATGATAGTAGATGAAATAGTTAAGGATAAACCTTCTGCTTTATAAAGCCATAGATTAATTAATGCTACATTTCAGTGGCTGATTGTATGTCTGCCCAACCTTCATGATGGGGCACATCTTTTAAGTAATAACTTGGACGCAGCGATTGTTGTCCTTTTTTGGCGAAGTTAGCAGCCAATCAGATAGGCACAATTTTATCTTTCTTGCCGTTTAGATGCAGTTACAGTGACTGTCCAAGCCCACTTAATCACTGTAAATGGGTGTTTTATCCCCTATTGTTTGACATGCCTGCCTTGTCTAGTTAATGTTTGTTCTTTAAATATAGTTATTCGAGAAACATATGAAAAGAGGCATTGGACAAGTATATTCACCTGAAGAAGAAAATGAACTTCAACCAGCAACCGCATTAGCTCGAGTAGAGAATGAAGCAGTAAATTCAGTAGCAAATGAACTGCAAATGGTGAAAGAACTTCCTCAAGAGGTTTTAAAACATATTTTTACTTATTTATCCATTGAACAGTTAAATACCATTAGCCAAGTTAGCCAATTGTGGAAGAGTTTAGTTCACCCCATCTCTCAAGATCTGATAAGGAGATATTTTCCTCATTTAGAGAACGTACAACCCGATAAATTCGCTAATTCACCTATAGTGCTGCTATTAAAAACCTGTCAGCGCTACAAAGAGAAGTATGAAGGTGAAGATACGCCATTTAGTATGATATTGGAAGCGCTCAGTGGCACTAGATAAAATATTGAAGCCAATGTAAATAAGGAATTACTGTGGGCATTATTTTTAGCAAATGGACACACCCTCCCAGAAGAAATTGAAAAGCAATCAATGCCTTCAATAATGTCAAAAGCGCTGAGCATTGCTGTTCAAAGTGGTTGTTTGAAAACACTAGAACGTCTAAAAATAGAATATGACAAAGGCAATTATATACTTAACATGATTGAACAAGACAATCTACTGAGAGATGCGGCGTTCAGTGAGAAAATGGTGAAGGCCATGTGCTCATGGCAAGGAAGTGAAAATTTATTAACATTTGGTAATACTGATAAAACCCAGGTATTTTTTGCTGCTCTTAATATAGAAAATTTTAAGCTCGCAAAATATTTGATTAGCAAATATCCTATTAGTCTTCGAGATTTGGATTCTCTTATTAACGATAATAAGGTTGATCCAGTTAATAACCGGAATTACGAACATTTTTTTAAAAGCTTGCGAAACAATAATAAGACTATTTTGTTTGAAAATGCTGTTGCATACGATATCGAATGGATAAAGCCATATGTATTTGATGAAAAAGTAGAAAAAATGGTAAGTGCTTTAGTGCTTTCTGCGGTTGAAAAAAATAACATAGAGTTGATTAAAGAATATTTTGATAAATACCAAATATCTGAATTTATGATTTTAGGGGTCATTCAATCTGATGAATTATCTAAAGAAATAAGAGAACTGCTCTTATCTAAGCTTTCTTTGCAGTATAAAACAGCATTGCTTATTCTCAATTCAATCCCAACGCTAATTCCAGTGCTAAAAACGATTATTGAGCTTGAAATTTCTGAGCAATACAAAATCGAAGCGTTTGCTATAGCACTTATCCAAGGTTCAGAAGAATTTATCGATTTGGTAAAAAATTCTCAATTTTGGAAAGAAAGAAAATTACAACTATTAGAACTTGTCTTGGCTGCACCACTTGAAGAAATTCAAGATTTTATGAATAACAATGAAATTTGCCAAGACGTTTTACAAAGTGGGTGGTTAGTGGCAAGTTCCAGGGGTAATCAAGAAATTACTCAATATTTGTTTGATTCTCTTGAAAATAAAATAGATGAACTGCAAAATATAGAGGGTATCGACAGCAAGATATTAGTTCGTGCAGCAAAATCCGGCTTTTTGCCAAGGGAATTAAGTAGCAAAATAGTTGCTGGTGAGCTAAGTGAATCGCCCGTGCAACTGCAAGGGTTTTTAACACACTTACCCGATTTTGCGCCTGAAATGCTAATATCAATAGCAAGACAAGGCTTTCATAATTTTTCAAAACATTTGCTCGATCATCCTATGATTACGTCTGAACATAAGACAAAAGCGCTATTTGAGCTAGTTGAACATTGTACGGATAATGGGGGTAATTATCTTAATATCGCTAAGGATTTGTTAGCAACTAATCAGATAGCTGTTGCTGATATAAAAGCAGCGTTAGAAAAAGCACAAGAATATTGCCTTGATGAATTAGTAATCATACTACAAAATCATCTTTCGAACAGTAACTTGCAGACAAGTGCTGAGGCGAATGCGCCTACATTTACACCGGCATTGAATGAGGCTAGAAGTAATTCTTCTCAAACTCAAGCGGAAGATGTCATGACGTTGGATGAAATGCCAAAGGATAAGCCTTGCGTTTAATAACAAGGCTTGTTGCTATCTTGTCTTACATTGCAGTGGCAGACTGAGTATGTCTGCCCAATTTTCTGCCCAACCTTCATGATGGGTCACGTCTTTTAAGGTAATAACCTGAATGCAACGATTATTATTCACTTTCTTGGCAAAAAGTAGCCGCTAACCAGGTGGGCACAATTTTATCTTTGCGGCCGTCACTTGCTCTTCTTGAAAAACCAATTAAACAAAGTAGCTAGTCACTTTTAATGGGCTTTTTATCCTCTATTGCTTGACATCCCCGCCTCGTCTTGCTAACGTTGCTTTTTAAGGTAAAGTTAGGTAAAAAACACATGAAGCGAGGCATTGATCAAGTTTATTCATCTTCTGAAGCTGAGAATGAACTTCAACCAGCAACCTCATCCCTGAGGCTAGAGAATAAAGCAGTAAACTCATCATCTAGCGTAGCGAATGAACTACAAATGGTAAAAGAACTTCCTACCGAGGTTTTACAACACATTTTTACTTATTTGCCGCCTGAACAGTTAAGTATCATTAGCCAAGTTAGTCAATTGTGGAAACGTTTAGTTCATCCCGTTTCTCAAATTCTTATGGAGAGGTATTTTCCTCATTTAGCGAGAGTGCAACTTGATAAATTTAATAATTCCCCTGTATTGCTTCTATCTAAAACCTGTCAGCGCTTTAAGGAAAAGTATGAAGGTGAAGGTACGCCATTTAGTATCATATTGGAAGCACTCAGTGGCACTAGAGAAAATATTGAAACCAATATAAATAAAAAATTACTGTGGGCATTATTTTTAGTAAATGGACACACTTTACCAGAAAACATGAAAAAGAAAACAATACGTTCAATATTGCCAATCGCGCTGAGCATAGCTGTCGACAATGGTTGTTTGCAAACGCTGCAACGTCTAAAAGAAATACATGATAAAGGCGGTTATCAAGTTAGATATGTTGAACGAAAGAAGCTACTGAAAGATGCTGCGTTCAGCGAAAAAATAGTAAAAGCCATGTGCTCCTGGTCAGGAAATGATAATTCGTTATCATTTACAGACATTGATAAAACCGAGGTATTTTTTATCGCTCTTAATCAAAACAATTTTAGACTGGCAAAATATTTGTTTAGCCACTTTCCCATTGCGCTTAACACTTTAGATTGTCTTATTACGGAAAATAAGATTGATCCGGTTAATAACCCGAATTACAGAAATTTTTTCAAAAGCTTGCGAAACAATAATAAGACAATTTTGCTTGATGATGCGATTACACACAATATTTCATGGATAAAACCATACGTATTTGATGAGCAGGAAGAAAAAATGCTAATTTTATTAGTAGTTTCTGCGATTAAACAAAATAATATTGAGCTGGTAAATGAATATTTAAGTAAATACCAATTATCTGAATATGTTATTTTTTCATTCCTTCAAATTGATGGATTATCTGAAGAAATAAGTGAACTGTTGTTATCTAAGCTTTCTTGGCCGTACAAAACAGCTTTATTTTGTTCCGGTTCATTTCTAGCTATAGAAAAGTTCTTTGATTGTCCTGAAATTTCTGAACTATGCAAAAGTGAGGCTTTTGCGATAGCACTTATACAAAATTCGCAAGAAGTTATCTCTTTGATAAGAAAATCTCAATTTCGGGATAAATTACAACTGATAGCGCTAGCCTTTGATGGAACACTTGAAGAAATTCAAGATTTTATGAATAACAATGAAATTTCCCAAGATGTTTTACAAAGTGCGTGGTTCGTTGCAAGTTCCAGGAATGATCAAGAAATTACTCAATATTTGGTTGATTCTCTTGAAAATAAAGTAGATGAACTGCAAAATATAAGGAATATCGAAATCAAGACATTCCTTCGTGCAATCAAATTCGGCTTTTTCCCGAACGAAGTTGTCAGCAATCTATTTCTTCATAGCCTTTTTCAACAAGCGGTTTTAACACACTTCCCAGATTTTGCACCTCAAATGCTAATGTCAGCAGTAAAAAAAGGTAATTATGATTCTTTAAAACATTTCATTAACCACCCCAAAATTAAGGCCGAACATAAGACTGAGGCGCTATTTCAAGTAGTTGAATATTGCGACAGTAATAATGATTATTATAATATCGCTAAGGATTTGTTAGCAACCAATCAGATAGCCGTTGCTGATATAAAAGCAGCGTTAGAAAAAGCACAAGAATATTGCCTTGATGAATTAGTAATCATACTACAAAATCATCTTTCGAACAGTAACTTGCAGACAAGCGCTGAGGCGAATGCGCCTACATTTACACCGGCATTGAATGAGGCTAGAAGTAATTCTTCTCAAACTCAAGCGGAAGATGTCATGACGTTGGATGAAATGCCAAAGGATAAGCCTTGCGTTTAAATAACAAGGCTTGTTGTTATCTCGTATTACATTGCAGTGGCAGACTGAGTATGTCTGCCCAATTTTCTGCCCAACCTTCATGATGGGTCACGTCTTTTAAGGTAATAACCTGAATGCAACGATTATTATTCACTTTCTTGGCAAAAGTAGCCGCTAACCAGGTAGGCACAATTTTATCTTTGTTGCCATTTAAATGTAGTTGAGGTACTTGCTTTAATAGGTGAGCCACTTTGGCAGGATTAAGCGATCCGCTTAAAGGTGTTGTACGATGGAATTGATTGAGCGCTTCATGGTCCAGATCGCCAGCGACTGTAATTAGTCCAACCACATCCCGACGCTTTGAAGTAAGTAAAACAGCTATGCTTGCTCCTCCTGAAAAACCAATCAAAACAAAGTTAGCCTCCTTTGAATTTTCCTTTATTTGATCGAGTACCTCATTCATGGCAGCAACCACCTCAGGCGCATAGCGATGGCTTGACCAATATTTTGGATCACAGTGACTGTCCTCTAACAGGGGGGTGTACTGACAAGGTCTGGCTAAGTAGACGACATGCGGGTATGGATCAAGACAAGCTAAGCTTAGCCCCTGAGGTTGTTTTGGCGTTGGGTTATCCGATAATTGATATCTTGTTTTCCAACTATTGCCGTCACCTTCAATATAGATATGAATTGTTTTGACAGGATGACTAGGTATTTTTTCATAAGCAGTAATCAAGAAAGCGCTTGTTGCATAACGTTTTAGCCTGAAACCCAATTGTTCTGCTTTTGAAATAATAAGTTGGGTTTGTCGTGGCATTGGGGCTTTGTGACAACCCACAAGGCACATAAGAAGAAGGCAGAGGAGATATTTCATAAGTTAAAGGGATTTTTTTTATGAATGCTTTAGGCCAAGCCGCGCCAATGGTAGGATTGAAGAAATATATCAAGGAGTGATGCTCATGTCCGTAGCTACAATAAAAAAATCTTCACTATGGGCGCTTTTGTTAGCAAGTGTTTGTTCACAAACCTTAGCTGTTTATCCGGATGTTGGCTCAATGCTCGATGCATTAGCACCCACCGCAGCAGTAACTGCGCCTGAATTAAACACGCTCATTATTGCTATTAATGCTTTACCAACATACCAACAAAAGTTTGACGCATTACAGACTTTAATTCCTTCTGCCGATGGAAGTCTGATCGCCGCCTCAGAAGGCCCTATGCGACAAATGCAATCAGTACTTTACGATCGTTTAGTGAGAGTGAAAAAGAACGATACGGGGATTTCAAGCGGGGACGACCAACACGATGTGACTCCTAAGCATTCGATAGCACAGACGAAGCAATCCACAGATAAGGTGAAAGATACTGAAACAAAGAAAGCGGAAATTGCTGACAAGGGAAAAGGCACGACAGCAGCAAAGCAATCAGAATCAAAGTTAGAAGTTAAAAAGAGTGAAGCACCTCAAAAAACAGAGAATCATAAAGAAGCCGTTGCTGATCAAAAAAAAGAAAACAAAGTAACCGAAAAAACAGAAGTTAAAGCAGAAGCTAAGCCTGAAGCTGAAGCAAATGCTGAAGCAAAACCTGAAACTGAAGCAAAAATTGAAGATCAAACCACAAGCTCTGAAACAGTTAAAATAGAAAATGAAACAACTGACAGTGAAAGCGAAACAACCACGGCAGAAGTTAAAGTAATTAACCCGGCTGACATCAAAAAAGGTGTTTGGATCCAATTGCTTGGTAATAATACTGGTCAAGATTGGCGTGATAATGTGCCTGGTTATGACGCTGATGTATTGGGGGTTTTAATTGGTCGCGATCACCTTTTTACACCTAATTTAACTGTTGGTCTTGCCATAGGTTATGTGCATAGCGATGTGGATTCTAGAGGTCCTTCCGGCAGCTTCTTAGAAATTAAACGTTTTCAAGGCACACTTTATGCCGGATATAATTATTGCTGTCCGTTTTTTCTGCATGGTTCTTTAACAGTTGCTTACAATGATTACGATAACAACCGGTATATTTTAGTCCCGCCGGTTGGTGGTGTGCCTTTTGTCCGAATTGCTTGGTCAGAATTTGATGCTTGGGAAGCAAATGCGCATATTGAAACTGGGTATAAATGGGTATGCGGTGGTTTTCATGCCATCCCTAAAGTCATGTTAACGTATTCGCATTTTGATTTGAGCGGCTATGTGGAACAAGATGCGTTTGGCTTAGATTTAGATGTGAAATATAACGATATGACCTTTTTCCCGCTAGGACTTGGTCTAAAACTCGAATATCAAAATGAATTTGAAAAAGCATATGTAGTCCCTGAAATTCATGCTTATTACTTCCATGATTTTAGTAGGGATCCTCAAACTGCCACGGCCTTATTTACCGGAGGCGGATTTGAATTTTTAAGCCAAGGTGCACCGCCAGGTGCAGATAGTTATGAAGTCGGCGCAGGTATTGCAGTTCACAGTGATACAAATACCGGGGTTATCATTCAGTATGATTATGCAGCAAGAAGCGATTATCATCGTCATTGTGCATTTATCAAAGTAAGATATGAGTGGGCATAAAATGAAAAAAACGGTTAGTCTTTGCGCTACCGTGCTTGCTTCAACATTATTTGTCATACCACAGGGTTTTTCAGCACCGATTTCCTCAGTATATGCCGAACCTGTACCTAATCCCCAATTAACATCATCAATTAATCCAGATTTAACCATTACGCCAACTGGGCAATTAAATGCAACTGCAATTGATGGTTTTCAAATCAATACTCAAGGTGCCAGTGTCATTATTGAAGCCAATAATGTTAATGCCGGTAATAATGCGATTATTGCGACAGATCCAGGAAATGGGATCAATATTCTTAATGGTGGTGGTGCAAATTCAGGCGCAACCATTGTGATTAATTCAGGCAGTGCTATTACCATTACAGGAGGTGGCGCGGGAATTTTAATCGGCGATGACACCGCCACCCTTACCAATGCGGGTACTATCAATGGCGGAGGGAATGCCATTGAAATTTCCGCAGGCGGGACGAACGCCACCATTGTTAACTCTGGTATTTTTCAAGGTGGTTCAAATGGCGCGGGTGTTTTAGTCGATGGTTTTGTGGCAAATGGAGGGAGTGGCTTAAGTTTAACTAACCAATCTGGCGCGCTTATCGCAGCCACAGGCAATGCAGATGCTGTTCAAGTAAATCAGAATTTCAACACTATCACCAATGAAGCGGGTGGTATATTTTCATCAGTCAATGGTAATGGCATTAATCTTGGTTCAAGCGCCGTTAGCGCGATCACAGGGCAAGTCAATAATTCAGGTACCATTACCATGAGTGGCACCTTGGGAAATGGGTTATTAGTGGCCGGTGTTTTTAATGGCATCATTAACAATAATAGTGGCGGAATAATAGAGGCAACCAATACAAGTTCGCTTGCCTATGCCGTATGGCTTATCAATAGCTTTGGTGCGTTTAACAATTATGGAATAATCCAAACAACGGCGCCAACCGGGCAAGCTATTCCACTTTATATCAACAATGCAGCAGGTACTTTTACCAATACAGGTATCATTCAATCATTAGGCACGGCTGCGACAATCTATTTTAATGGTAGCACCACTGAAATTAATAATATGGGCACAATTAAGGGAGGTCCAACAGGTGCTCACGTCGGCGAAGGGGTTATTTTTGCCAGCAATAACGCAGTCACTATTATTAATGGCATTGTGAACAGCGGTAACATCACAAGCACCAGTGCAGCAGCTGCCATCAATTTAAGCAATGCTGGCAGTCCGCTTCCCTTGATTCAAAATGGTGGCATTATTACTGGCGATGTTTTGCTTGCAGGCGGCGGCGGCACTGTGCTGACGATGACCAATGGCATTATTAATGGTGATGTGCTTTCAAGTGCAACCAATGCCAGCATTTTAAATTTAAATGGTGGCATCATCTCTGGTGAGACGCAGCTTGGCAATGTGGCTGGCAACATCGTTAATTTAGCAGGGACCAGCTTACAAGATTTGATTGGTGGTAACAATACCGATACTTTTAACCTAAGTGGCGGCAGCTTTGCCTCATTAGATGGTAATAATGGTGCTGATGTTATTAATGTCACAGGGGCGTTTATCCAAGATGGCACCATTACACAAATTCCAACAATCAATGTTTTAAAAAATGGAACTTTTACGGTTAACAATAGTATTTCAGCAGACACCACCGCGTTTAATATTAAGGCTGGTGGCCTGATGGTCACTAATTTTAATAATTTGAATACGCCAGGGGCTAATATTTCCATCAGTTCATCTGGCGGCTTGAAGATTAATAATGGTTCAGATTTTACGGCGCTAAGTGCGACGAATAATGGTAATATAACGCTCAATGGCGGTATATTAAATTTAAATGGAAATTATATTCAAAATCCAACTGGCAGTTTGTCGCCGGTAATTTATAGCATTGGTGATTTTGGCCAGCTTAATGTGACAGGCACAGCAACTTTTGTCCCTGGCGCGACTATGCAACCGTCGCTTAACACCAATGGCAATTTTGTGCCGGCAGGGACACAATTTCAAGTAGTAACTGCTTTGGGCGGTGTTGCAGGCACACCTACTTTGGTGCAGCCACAATCGGCCTTGGTCTTTTTTACGCAAACGGTCAACCCAAATGATATTACCTTAACCTTACAACTGAATCCGGTGAGTGCGGTTGCTCAAGGAGATATTCCTCAAGCAGTTGGTTCTGCGTTGGATGTTATTTTATTTGGTGGTACGAATAATCCTGAATTATTGGCAATTCTTGGTCAATTACAATTATTTCCTGATTCAACCAGCTTATCGAATGCATTGCTACAACTGGCACCGCCTTTTAATTATGCGTTGCCAACCTCCACTCGAATAGTGATGGATCATGCCTTTGATAGTGTTCAGATAAGGTTAGAACAACTCCATGGCTTGGGGCCTGCGATCACAGAAGAAAATTACAGGGAACACCGTGATTATGAACTTTATAACGGCGTTAACTACGGCGATCTCAATATCGTTGAATTTGGAATAAATCATTTTAATGCTTGGGCAAAAGTAGATGGCACCATTATTGATCAACACAAACGCAACGAAATTGAAGGCTTTTTAGCTGAATCATCAGGAATTGCCCTAGGATGGGATTTTCGCTTAACTACCGAAGCTTTAATAGGGGTTAGTGCTAATTATACCAAGGTGAACACCACAGATAATACCTCGTCTAGAAATGAGGTTAATCTGCAAAGTTATCAAGCAACTTTTTATGGTTGGTTTGAACCAGTCGATGCTCTCTATTTTGATACCATGTTAGGCGTTGCCTCTCATAAATATGATACCTTGCGCAATATTCAATTTGGTACTTTTACGGCCGCAGCAAGCGCAGAATTTTTAGGGATCCAATATGGTGCCCAAACCGATGTGGGCTATGCTTTTTTGAACGAAGAAAATTGGTATCTTGCACCTTATGCGCGATTTAGATATACCCACTTAGAGTTGGATCAATATGATGAAGAAGGTGCAGGCGGTGTTGGTTTAATTGTAGAAAATCAGCCATTAGATGAATTAATTGGTGGTATCGGTCTTCGAGTGGCAGCTAAAAAAGATTACATCACAGCGGTTTATATACCCGAAGCAACGGCCACGTTGCTTTATGATTTTGCGGGTGCTGTGCAAGAAATGCAATCTACGTTTATTGGTTTTACGGCGCCCTTTTATGTTAATAGCATAAAACCGGCACAACTTATCCAACTTTATAGTTTTGGTATATCTGCTTATACCACGGATGGTTATTGTTTTACCGCTAAAGTGAATTTTGAATACCGAAATGAGTTGTTTGGCTATAACGGCTATTTCCAACTCAATTATATGTGGGACTAAAAATTGACAATGAAAAAAAGCTTATTTTTGACTCAAACCGTTTTAGCCTCCACGTTTTTTGGGATGGGACAAGCGCTTGCTGATGTGACAGTGACAGGTCTCAATACCCCACCACCTGGCTCGCCACCATCGTATCAAACTTCCGTCGATGGCAATATTGAAGTAGCACCTACTGGGCTTATTAATCCGCCTATTGGTGATGATGGTGTTATTATCGATAGCTCAAGTGCCACGCTTATTATTGATGCCAATAATGTCTCGTCTAAGGCGCCATACGCGATTGTAACGGGTGGATCAGGAGTTCCTATCAATGTGGTTGCAGGTGGCAACAGTGCAACAGTCACCATTAATATTGGTAGCGGCATCAACACGGAGGGCGGTGCTGATGCTATTCAAGTTGCCGATACCCTTTTTACTATCATGAACCAAGGGACTATCGACGGAACAAATACTGGCATTAAGCTTTTTAGTACAGGCACTAGCGCCACGATTAACAATCAAGGCGGCACGATTATAGCCCATGGCGGTGCAGGTGAGGCAGCTATTGTAGCAGATGCAGGTGGTTCAGGTTTGATAGTCATCAACTCCTCAAGCACTACAACGCCATCAGTAGGTGGATTAATTCAAGGCAGCAGCGATGGCATTTTGATAAACAGCAGTTTTACCAGCATTACCAATAATGCTGGTAGCACCATTAAAAGTTTTAATGGTGCAGGGATTCATATTAATAGCCCTGCCACAGGGGATATTCAAAATTTTGGTCTGATAGGTACCGGTATTTATGGTATAGAAGTTGAGGCTGCCTATAACGGCTCAATTACTAACAACGTCGGTGGGGAAATAACGGGAATTTTTGAAGGCCTTTATCTTCACGCATCTTTTAACGAAGTAAACAATAATGCAGGTGCGACGATTAGTGCCACAACTGCGGGTAGTGGCGCAGCTATTTTAATTGAAAATAGTGCACCAGGTACAATCAATAATGCTGGTACAGTGGAAATAGATAATGCAACGTCGGCAGTTTTAATTAAAGGAAGTTCTACCGCGTTGATAAATAGTGGCACCATCATTGCGACTAATCCTGATGTTGCTACCATCAGTGGTGATGGCTCGCTTGTATTGAGTACACTCAGCGACGGCATTTTCAATACGGGCATTATCGTGAGTGGCAGTGCAAAACCTGCTATCGATTTTCAAACTAAAGCTGGTGCCAATGGCATAGATATCCCGCTTTTTCAACAAGGGGGCGCTATCATTGGTGATGTGTTGCTTTCCTATAATGGTGGTGATGTTTTAACCATGACTGGAGGTGTTATTCAGGGCGATGTGACTTCCAGCTCCGCGAATGCCAGTACCTTGTTTCTTGCAGGGGGTGTTATAGAAGGTGTTACACAACTTGGCAATATCAATGGCAATATTGTGAATTTAAGTGGCACTACTTTAACACAATTAATAGGTGGCACTGGTAATGATACTTACAATATTTCAGGCGGCAGTTTCACCTCCTTAGAGGGTAATGGTGGTGCAGATGTTGCTAACGTCATTGCTTCCTTTACTTTAAACGGTACAATATCGGATGTGCCTACCATTAACGTTAATAATTCGGGCACAGTTTTTACCGTCAATAACACCATTTCAGATATTAATACTCAGCTTACCATTTCAAATGGGGCGACGATGATAGCCGCGGCGGGTATCGGAGGTGTTTCTGGTACAGGCTTACTTAGCCTTCAAAATGGGGGTAAATTACAAATCAATAGCGGTTCTACCGTGGATATGGGTACGGCGAATAATGCAGGTTTCTTAGCCATTGCTAACAATGCTGCTTTAAATATCTCAGGTGCTTATACCCAAAGCAAAGTATTTGCACCCACCATTGCCGATATGACTGCCAATGGTTTTGGCGTCATTAATGTGGGTACAACAGCTACCTTTAATCCTGGTAGCACATTTAACCCTCAATTGACTTCAGATACTTTTTTATTAAATAATTTTGTCTTTCCAGTGGTTCAGACTGCAGGCGGTGTTGTTGGATTTAATAATATCACCGTGGTCCAACCTCCTTCGGCGATAGTATCATTTACTAAAAATTTAAATGGCAATAATGTTGAATTGATTTCTCATACGTTGCCTTTGTCGTTGGTGGCAGAGCCTGATATTCCATTAGCTATCGCAGCAACGCTCGATGGGTTAATTCCCACTACTTTAGCGCAGATTTTGACAACCAATCCGGAAATTTTAGCTTTATTAGGCGAATTGCAACGCTTTACCACGGTGCAAGAGATTTCTGCTGCGCTTTTACAATTAGCCCCCCCGTTTAATTATGCCTTGCCAACCTCAAGCAGAGTCAGTATGGATAATGCTTTTGACAGTGTGCATGCTCGGCTTGAAAGTATGACCAAAATTGGGTTAATTGTCCAAGACGAAAGTTACCATGAACATCGAGACTATGAGTTATATAATGGCGTGAACTACGGCGATAGAAATGTGGTGACGCTAGGTTCTGGCGTATTTGGTGCTTGGATAAAAGCCTATGGTTCCATTATAGATCAACATAAGCGTCACTATATTGAAGGTTTTCAATCTGATGTGGCAGGGCTTGCCGTTGGGGGTGATTGGAATTTAAATAATTTTGCCACAATTGGCATCGGACAAAGTTATACCAAAGTAAACACCACGGATAATACCGATCAACGTAATACGGTGAACGTGAAAAGTAACCAAACCACGTTTTATGGTTGGTTTGTTCCTTTTGACGTTTGCCAAGAAAATGCCAGACAAACCATTTATATGGAACTGATGTTGGCCTTGGCAACACATAAGTACGATACAACGCGTAATATTGCAATTGGCAATATTAATGCTTCAGCCATGGCAACATTTTATGGTTGGCATTATGGAGCCCAATCTGATATTGGCTATGCCTTTATTAGCAGTGATAATTACTTGGTTGCCCCTTTAGCCAGGTTTAGATATACCTATCTCGATATTGGCAATTATTCTGAAACAGGCGCAGGTGGGTTAAATCTGAGCGTCATTAATGATGATCTTGATGAAGCAGTTGCAGGGTTAGGGATAAGACTTGCCTGGGTTAAAAACTTTATTCAGGCTGTTTATGTCCCTGAGGTCAGTGTCGTGCTTTTATATGATTTTGCAGGTCGAGTGCAAGAATCGCAATCGAATTTCTTAGGAGGTGGGGAGCCTTTTTATACCAACAGCATTAAACCAGCACAATACATTCAACAATATAGTGCAGGAATTACCGCTTATACCTCTGATGGCTATGCTTTTACGATTAAAGGTAATTTCGAACACCGTGATCACTTCTTTGTATATAACGGTTATATGCAGCTTAATTACGAATGGGATTAATAACCATGTCGTGCATCTACACACTATCTTCAAACCAAAAGTGGTTCATATTTAATACAAATTTCTAAAGTGTACCTACAATTTTAATTTTTTTTAAAAAATGATATCTTAGCAATATGACTGGCTTATTAGTAGAGGTTTGGTGGTATGTCAAAACCCTTTATTCCTGTGGAAAAAGAAAAGCGCAACGTCAAACTTGAACAAGAAATTGCGCAAATCAGTAAAAATATTGAGCAAGAATTGATTAAAGCGATGGAGGATAAAGCTTTTTATGATACTTATAAAGAACGTATCAAAAAAGAAAATGAAATAAGGGAATTAGCGGCACTAGAAACTCAAAGGGAATTTATCAAAGCACAATATGACATTTTGATGAAACATACCATGGCGCTTGTCGATGAACAAACCAAATTTTTTGATGATCTTAAAGAATCTGAAGAATTTCAGTCCATTGTATCGATGTCAGAACAATTTAACCAAGGTCAAAGAGAAGTCACTCTTTTTGATGGCTTATCCGAGGTTGCCAAATCGCATTTTGATAATCAAATCGCTACTAATGTTTCTTCGATTAAAAATGAAATTAAAGCAAATGTTGAAAATAAAATGGAAGTGATCAAGCAACATGTAGGCCAAATGCAAAGAAAATTTGAGGAAGAAGTGCAAAATACTATCCTCGATAACGTTAAGAGCAAGATTGAAGATAAAACGAATGAAACTAAAGATAAAATACAACATATGGTGACACATCCTGCAGAAACTCTTGCAGAACACATAGTAGATTCAGCAAAGTCACTTGATAAAAAAGAAGAAAATGCAATTTCAAATGCTTATAAATTAGCCAATTTTTTAAACCAAGGAGAATTTGAAGTCTCTTTATCTCAAAAAGTTCAGATATTTTTTAACAATTTTAGTTCAAGCGCGAAAGACACTTTAAAGTTCGGCAAAGAAAATCCTAAAACTTGGGAAGCGTTTTGCCAAGATATGAGCAAAGCGTTTGATGAAGGAGATGATGATAAAATATTTAATACGGTCGAAGCCTTTTTTAATAATGAAAAAGATAAAGTCAAACAAGTGATTGATGTTATGGATAAGGCTTTAGATAATGCCGTAGAGAAAGCAGAAAAAGATGAAAATTATATTTCAAAATTATTTTCCAATGCAGAAAAAGAACTCGAAAAAAACTCCTCTGCTTATTCAACCCTCAAGAATTTAGATAAAGAAGTTGATAAACTTCAATCGCGTGCAAATTTGGCCGGCACTATTATTGAAAATGTCCCATTACCAAATAATAATAAAGAATCAACGCCAAAAGCACCTGCACCTAAAACCACACAAGAACCCACCCAGCAAGAAACTGCAAGCGTGTCAATATCATTAGATGATTTTAAAAATGCGATGAAGCAATTTGCTCAAACATCATTTTGGGAAACAAGAGCTGCAAAAACAAAAGAAACAAAAACAAGTGCGCCAATAACAACGCAAACAACAACAAGAGAAGCATCCCCTTCATTCACAAGGGAGCCAGCCACCACAGGAGAAACACCAACGACAACACAAGCAAAAATAGCCACAGAAGAACCACGAGCAACAACAAGTTCAACGTCGAGATTGTCTGGGAATGAATTGCCTTCAACACCACCACCGCCCCCGCCGCCACGTCGCAAAGCTGCGGTTAGTTTTGCTTATAGCGATCTAAAAGCGAATGAGGATAAGGATGAACAATTTGTTGATATGGAAAATTTACCAAAAACACCACCTCCGCCGGCACCATTGCCACGCACTAAAGGTGATAAACCAAAAATTACACCCGAAGCCCCGGAAAAGTCAACTACAAGGCCTAAAAAACAATAAATAAGTTAGAATTTTTCTAACTGAAACGATAAACGGCAAAGCATTTTCTTTACTATTTTGCTTTTATTCATAATATTTAAATTATAAGAAGTATAACTTCTTGATTTGAGGAAGATGATGCGTAGGCGAATACTTGGGTTGATGTGTGTTTGTGGTGTCGCTTTAAACAGTGGGCTTGTTCACAGCATTACTGGCAATCTGTCACAGGAAAGAATGCAAGTACCAACGCAAACCCTCTCTCATATTTTTGAGAACATGGAAGAAGTGCGCCAGGATACCCAGCAAGTAATGCCAAGCTGGGGCTTATACAAAGAAAAGTTACGCGATTATGGTTCGATACATTTTTCAGATTCTGTTCAAATCGGCGTTGATCGAATAAAAACAAATCCAACAAAATTAATTAAAGGTGAAATCGTTGACGTGAACGATCATATGGCACCCAAAACTGCAAAAAGTTCAGCGCGTGGTTTTGGCATTCAAATGAAAGTAAAACTCTAGATTAGTTTAAACTTTTGGCTTTTTTCTATCCATTTTTTGAATTTCAAGCACGCTTTGTGCCAAGGTTGGTTTTGAAGATGTTGAGGTCTCGTCGGGGTTTTCATTGGTAGGATTGCTGGGTGTATTGGCAGTTTGGCGGGCTTTTTCTTCAGCAGACGCTTTTTCTTTAAATCTTTTAAACAATGTGTCAATAATACCCATTGTTCCTGACCCACCACATTTCTACTTGCGACATTAACTATTTTCAAGTTATAATTCTAACACTTAAATATAAAAAATGTCCACATTTTTCAAGAATAAATAAGCGACTATGCTCCCAATAAGCCAGATATAAATTTTTGGCGTGATTCTTGTTCTTGTTTTTCTTTTTCTTTAAGGGCTTGGGTTTTCTCAATATTAGCTTTGAGT
This sequence comes from Pseudomonadota bacterium, assembly GCA_018242045.1. Lineage (GTDB taxonomy): Bacteria > Pseudomonadota > Gammaproteobacteria > Berkiellales > Berkiellaceae > Berkiella. Next base: position 39,191 of record JAFECR010000027.1, read on the forward strand.
GCAGCTAAACGTTTTTGTGATAATAGATTTCTATCCTGAAGCGGGATTTGTGCCAGGTAATCAGTTGTTTCAAGTGATTTTGTTGGTTTTTGTTCAACTGTTAAGAAGGAACTGTACTGTTCTATTTTATCTTTCATATTTGTAATTATACTTATCAACTTAAATCATAAGTACTATATGGGTACATTAGCTAAGTTTCAAGACTCTTGCGACAAAAGGTCATATACTCTTTCCAGTTTTAATTTATGCGTTGTTGCCAACGCTTACTCACCCCAGTCATGCACTAATACCTGCACTCCTGGGGATTTCGCTCGCTTTGTCTTGCCTAAACTAAATTTGTCCCGTCCCATACTTGATACGAAATTAAAACCGATTCAAGTATGGGGCAATAGGCTTTGTTGTCGACGCAGGATTAATTTATATTTGTAGGTACACCGTCGACCATTTTAGCCCATGTAAGCTGGCGATCGATTATATTGCTGTCTTTTAGCGACAGTTGTCCGGTAGCGCCTGTTATGTTTTTACCAGCTTGTAACTGATAATAGTGATTGGAAATTTGATATGCATCAACGCCCATTGCAAACAAGCGATGATATTGATCGGATTGTTCTTCTTCCTGATTCATCAATTGTTGTAATTTTTTAGCTTGTTGGCTGTTGATTAACCACGGCATATCGCAAAATACAATACCATTCATATCACGATCGCGCTTTGGATTTGGCTGACCACTGTAAACACTGCTTGTTGCGTAAACAGGAACATCTTCTGCATAGTAGAAATCTAACAAGGGTTTGATTTGACGTGCTTGATCAGGTGGTGCAGCTAACATGATTACATCAAGATCTTTACGGCGTTTTGGTTGAAATTCTACTTTTTCTGCTAGCAGCGCTTTAACTTGGCTGGCACGTTTTTGGCTCTCATCGATACCCAGTAAACGTCTGACTGCGTCAGATTGATCATAAGAGGCATTAAGATATACCGTTCGAATAATGCGTCCGCCTTGTTGTTGCCATTTTTGACCAAAGGCATTGGCAATGCGTTTACCCCAAGCATTATCAGGTACAATCAAGCCAGCATTTTTAAATCCTTGTTGCCAAGCTTTAATTGCGATCTGTTCTGCCTCGGTTTCAGGAGCTAAGGTATATTGCACAAAGTCTTTGGAAGAAGCTTTCACATCGGGGTGGTGGTTTAACGCCAAAACAGGTACTTTATGAGAGGATCGTTGACTTAAAAGATGTACTTCTTCTTTAGATAAAGGTCCAACAACAAAATCAGCCCCTTCATGAAGTGCTGATTCATAAAGATGTTGAATATCACCATCTTTAGCGGTGTCATAGATCTTGATATTTGGTTTAGTGCCATGCTGTTGATAATAATTGGCTAAAAACCCCTCACGTATTGCCTTTGCAGAGTCGGCATGTTTCCCAGTTAGCGGCAGCAACAATGCAATTTGCTTAGGCTGCTTAGAAAATTCGCTATAAGCTTGTTTTTGGGAATATTTGGCATTTTCTCCTTGAGATTGGACTTGATCGTTTGGAGATGATTGGGAATATATTGCCGCAGACTTGCAACCGTTTAGCAAACTGAATGATAATAGGGCAGCTATCAAGTAGTGAATGCAATTAAATTTATATTTTTTCATTGATATTCCAAGAGGCCTCACCATGTCTCAACAAATGGGTAAACTTTACGTTGTTGCTACCCCAATTGGCAACCTTGAAGATATTAGTCCAAGAGCACGCGACATTTTGAGTCAGGTGGCTTGGATTGCAGCAGAGGATACTCGCCACAGTCAAGTTTTGCTACAACACTTGGGTATTTCCACCGCGTTGGTATCCTACCATGATTTTAATGAATCTAAACGAGCAAGTACATTAATTGACAAACTTTCTCAAGGCCAAAGCGGTGCTTTAATTTCTGATGCAGGAACACCGTTAATTAGTGATCCTGGTTATACCTTAGTAGGGGCTGCGCATGATGCTGGGATTAAAGTTGTTCCCATTCCCGGCCCATGTTCTTTAATTAGCGCGCTTAGCGTGGCGGGTTTACCCACGGATAAATTTTTGTTTGAAGGGTTTTTACCTGCAAAACCGCAAGCAAGATATAAGCGGTTACAAGAATTAGCCCAATTTGCGCATACCATGATTTTTTTTGAAGCCCCGCATCGTTTGGAAGCATTATTACGAGATTGTGAAAATATATTTTCTCCTCATCGTCAGGCCACTTTAGCAAGAGAAATCACGAAAAAATTTGAATCGATACAACGAAATGATTTACAAGGTTTATTACAAGGCATCCAAACCAAAGAGGTCATTGTTAAGGGAGAATGTATTTTGCTGGTATCTGGCCATAAAGAAAATTCTGCGCAAATCAACAGCGCTCAAACTCAGAAGATGCTGCAAGTACTACTAGCAGAAATGCCACTTAGCACAGCTGTGAAAGTGGCTGTGAGTCTGACAGGATTGCCAAAAAATGCACTTTATGAGATGGCAACCGCATTGCAAAACGTTTTAAAGCAACAAGATTGCTTGTAAATTTTCGTGTTTCTAAGTTATGCTAGCGCCGAGAGTTGGCCAGGCAATCGCTATACCAATAGAGGAAAGTCCGGGCTCCATAGGGTAGAGTGCCAGGTAACGCCTGGGGGGCGCGAGCCTACGGAAAGTGCAACAGAAAATAAACCGCCAGCCATTTCGTTTTGGTTGGTAAGGGTGAAACGGTGTGGTAAGAGCACACCGCGTTGATGGTAACATCATACGGCACGGCAAACCCCACTCGGAGCAAGACCAAATAGGAACCCATATAAGCCTTAGGGTTTATCATATGTGACCCACATAGGGTTCGGGTAGGTTGCTTGAGGTATGTGGTGACGCATATCCTAGATGAATGGTTGTCCATGACAGAACCCGGCTTATCGGCTGACTCTCACTTTTATTAATTATTTAAATGACAAAATTTCATTGACAAGCTTACCCGCATAAAACTATAGTGGGGGCAACTGCTCCAATCAAAATGGTTATGACAACAATATCTCACCTTCCCGTGATGCTTCATGAAGCGCTCGCCGGATTAAATATCCGTCCAGATGGCTTATATATCGACGCTACCTTTGGCCGTGGTGGGCATAGCGAAGCCATTTTAAATCGGCTAAATGCTCAAGGCAGATTATTGTGTTTTGATAAAGATCCACAAGCCATCGCTCATGGACAAGCCTATTTTCAAGATAATCGCGTGATATTTTATCAAACATGTTTTAGCAAAATGAAAGAAACTCTGCGAGCTTTAGGGGTTGAAAAAAAAGTAGATGGCATTTTGCTTGATTTGGGAGTGTCTTCTCCACAATTAGAACAACCACAACGCGGGTTTAGCTTTATGCGAGATGGCCCGTTGGATATGAGAATGAACCCAAATCAAGGGATCTCGGCTGCACAATGGATAAATCAAGCAGAGGCAAAAACGATTGCCAAAGTGCTCAAGCACTATGGTGAGGAAGCCTTTGCCAAGAAAATAAGCCATGCCATTGTGGCAGCAAGGCTTAAAAACCCCATTCTCACCACCTTAGCATTGGCTAATTTGGTGGCGCAATGCGTTCCTTTTAAAAAAATGCATCAACATCCAGCTACTAAAACTTTTCAAGCGATTCGTATTTTTATAAACCAAGAATTAACAGCAATTGAACAATTACTCCAAGATGTAACACACTTGCTAGCGCCAGGTGCAAGGTTGGCTATGATCAGTTTTCATTCATTAGAAGATAGAATGGTTAAACGGTATTTTCGGCAATATTCAACTGTCAAAGTGCCAAAAGGATTAGCCATTTTAGAAAAGGAATTAATCCCGGAATTTGAATGGGTTGTAAAACGCCAAAAACCTTCTTTGGAAGAGGTGAGTTACAATCATCGTGCAAGAAGTGCCACCTTGCGTGTTTTGCAAAAACGTGTTTAAAAGGACAACTCATGAAAAAAAACACGAAAGCCAAGGAACAGGAACCCATAAATGCTAGTTTTTGGGGAATTGGAGTATTAAGCTTGATGGTGTTTGCTTCAGCGATTGCGGTTGTTTATTACACACATCAAAGCCGCCAGCATTTTACGACCTTACAAAGCTTGCAACAAGAAATTGAATCGCTTCAAGTTGAATGGGGACAACTCTTGCTTGAACAAGGTACCTGGTCTTCAGATGCCAGGGTAGAGCGCCTCGCAAGAGAGCGCCTACAAATGACGTTACCCGAATCAAGTACCGTGGTAGTGGTAGAAAACCAAAAAGATTAAGTGTTACCACCATCTTGCGGTGTTTTGGCATTGTTAATAATTTCGCCGTAGGCACTAAAGAGTGCTTTTTCAATTTTCGTTAACACGATAGTGGTTGGTTGTTCGTTGACTTTTGCTTTTTTGTTTAAAGAAGTTTCTTGCGCATTGTTGTTATCATTTGGACCACGTTTCATAACTCTTTCCCCCAATAGCACTTATAATTAAGTCAAATAACATTGCATTGGAGCTTAAGAATAAAGTCATTTTGAAAATGCTTAAGCGTATTATCGAGCGGATAAGAAATAATAAATAAAGGCAATAACCGACAAAAGGAAAAGGTGTAAATTCTCGTTTTTCAAAGATTTAAGCTTTAAAACGAAAACGCTTTAAGTTGGTTTTTAATTTATTTCGCTTTTTGACAGATCTGGATGTCATAAAAGCTGGAGTGATTGCCTTATTGTAACTTTTAAGAATATGAGCATTAACATATTTAGCATATTTTAAGAATTTAGGCCTGAGTAAGCCACAAATTCGTGGTTTGGTAACCATAAATTCGCGCCCTTTGGCACCAAAGTTAACTTTGTGGTGATTTTCTAAATGAACGGTGGGGGGATTGATGTCCGATTCATAGTATGCTGCATCTGCATGCGTTGGCATACCCACCAGATTTTTCGATATTAATCCAATCGAATTTGCAGTCACGATATGTGAACATTGCAACGGGACTGATTCATGTCCTGATGCTTTTTGTTTGAAATACGCGAAGAAGTTCTTTTTAGCAACGCCCTCTAGATGATCAAGACAAATTTCAACACAGGAAAGGAATTTTTTTCCTCCAGCCGTTTTACATTCAAATACATTATTAAAAGTAAAATCATAAGTGGTGTTATTGATATTTAACTTGGGAAGTTGAATGTTTTCTTGGCTACTAACGCTCATATTTTGCAGGTTTTTTTTAACTTTATTTTTTGTTATTGAATAGACGGGGTCCATATCAGAAACTTCGTTTTTGACAATAAATCTCATTTTTGGCTGTTTACCACATTCTACATACACCACCACATTCATGATAATAAGATCTTTAGTTTGAACGGCAAATGACGAGAGAATAATATGACAATTTTGAGGTTGCGCTTTAGCCAAGTGATAAATTTTATTTTGTAACAATTCAAATTTTTCTATCGTGAAAGGTTTGCTGGTATAAAAGGAAAATTCATCCGTTATGGTTCTGGTAATAAAGTTTTCTTTGGTTTTAATCAACTCTCCAGTCGCATTGCAATTAAACAGACGATGTCGCTTTGCTGTATTTTTAAATATTTCTTCAATTTCTAGAAATAATCGATCTTCTTCATATGGTTTGTTTTTAAATTGAGCATTATCAAATTCACCTGAAGAATCGGTAATGATCAGATTATCTTGCAAAAAAACACAGTGAGTAAGTTGGTAGAGAGTTGTGGATGATTTTGCCTTGCGAAAAAGCTCAGTGTAAGCCTGGAGTAGCCTTTCCTCTTCGCGCATTGACATAGGTATCAGGGCTTTGGCTTTCTTGTTTTGTGCATCGCCCTTTAGGTCATTAGAAAAAATTGCGCCGCGTTTCATGATTCACCTAATTTAAATGTTTTGAAAAAATATTATGCATTAATTCAAGACAATAGCCCTAGCAGGCCCATTGTTATTAAGCAATAGTAAGTTTAAAACGTCGCTTTCTCTGATTTTTTCTTGATTTTTAACAATCTTGGTCGTTGCAAAAACTGGCGTGATTGCCTTCATGTTACTCGCGATAATATCTTTATTAATGCTTTTAGCACGATCTAAGAGCGTTGGGGCAAGTAAACCACAAATTCGGGGTTTGGTTATAATTAAATCGCGTTCTGCATAACCGAAATTGACCACAGGCAAATCCTCAAAATCCAGAATAGGTGCATTGTCGCCTTCATCTTTAAAGTGCTTTGCATCTGCGTGCGTTATCATACCTGCAACACTCTTTTCAATTATCTCAATATATCTTGAAGTGACGGTATGAGCGCATTGTAGCGGAATGAGTTTACTATTTAGGCTTTGTGTTAAATCAGCATGATTTTTTTGTTTATAGGTAAAAAAGTTCAATAGGTTATTTTTGGCAATACCATCTTGGTGATCAAGACAAATGTCAACACAAGATAGAAACTTTTTACCGCCGCTACTACGACATTCAATCACATTATTCAGCGTGAAATCGTAAGCAATATGATTAATGTTAATCTTGGGTAAATCACTTTGCTTGGTATTATCAGGGTTGAGGTTTTTTAAATTTTTTATTTGATTGTTAATGGTTGTTCTATAAACCGGATCTATGTTGGATTCATCATTCTTAACGATAAAACACATTTTTGGGTTTTCACCGCATTCTATATGCACGACAACATTCATGATAATATCTTTTGTTGTTTTCACAGCAAAAGATGAAAGAATGAAATGACAATTCTGCGGCTGTGTTTTTGCTAAGGTATAAACCTTATTTTGTAAGGATTCAAATTCCTCTAGCGTAAATGGGCTGTTAGTGTAAAAAGCAAATTCATCTGTAATTGCTCTGGTAATGAAATTTTCTCTGTCTTTAAGCACATTGCCAGCGGCATCACAATTGAAAGTGATGTGACGTTTTGTAATATTTTTGAATATTTCTTCAATTAACAAAAAAACTCTGCTTTTTGAATTTGGCTTATCTTTAAAAATTGGTTTAAATTCACCGGTAGAGTCAGTAAGGATTAAGTTATCTTGCAAAAAAATATAATTGTTAACTTTAGTACCAGATGTTAAAACAAGATCAGTATAGGCTTGATTGAGAAGATCGGTATTGTTATAAACCATGCTGTTAACGGCCATTGGATCTGCGGCTTTGACTCTTTTGTTTGATGTATTATCTTGCTCATGGTTGTCCCAGCCTCGTTTCATGATTCCCCCTAAACAACATATAATTTAGCAGATTAACATTGTATATCGATCGTGTGATTAAATCACATGGAATACGATAGGAGGTGGTTTTGTCTTGATAGGGGATAGTTAATGGATGAAACCGGTGGTTTAAAGGTGAGAATGTATAATAACTTGATAAAGTAACAATATTAGCCTCTTCCCGTAACCTAGTAATTAAATGTTACAATCAGTAGGGTTGAGGCCATCGTACTTGAGTTATAGTTAGTTAATAAAACAGCAACATGAAATTACAACAGTTATTACAAGGTTTAACAGAATATCATTCTGAGAATGATGCCATTATTAAAGGTTTGGCACTCAATTCCAAACAGGTACAGCCCGGAGATTTATTTGTTGCTCTGATGCGTGCTGAGCCCTACATCCAAGAGGCTATTATTAAAGGGGCAAGTGCCGTCATTGCTGAGTCTGCAGAGATGCTTGATCTTTCAAAGTCCAATACGCCTATCATTCATATTAAAAACCTGGCCGAGAAACTGCATGTGATTGCCAGTCGTTTTTATGAAGATCCCCAGCAAAATTTTGATGACATTATCGGCGTGACGGGTACAAATGGTAAAACAACAACCTGCTATATTTTAGCGCAAGCATTAAGTCGATTAGCAAAACCTTGTGCTTTTATAGGAACCATTGGGGTTGGGATGATAAACGCTTTGGTAGATAGTGGCTATACGACGCCCGATCTGCTTGCGTTACACAAGTATATGCGTTTATTGGCCAATCAGGGTGCTAAGGCACTTACCATGGAGGTGACATCTCAAGGTCTTATCCAGGGCAGAGTCAATTATATTCGCTTTGATAGTGCCCATTTTACTAACCTGACTCAAGATCATTTAGATTATCATCTCAACATGCAAGCCTATGGCAAAGCAAAAGAAAAATTATTCCAGTTTCCTACTTTAAAGCGCGTGGTAGTTAATGGTGATTCAGCTTACAGTCAAAAGATGTTACAAGCTTTAAGACGGGATATTCCCGTGGCAATGTATAGCCTAAAAAAAGCATTTGATTTTAAAATGAAGCAAAATATCTATCCTATGACTGTGACACAAATTAACTTAGATCAAAAGGGTATCAAAGCAAAAATACAAACGCCTTGGGGACAAGGATTGTTGCGCTCAACTTTATTGGGTGATTTTAATTTAAGCAACCTTTTAGGCGTTTTAGCAGAACTTTGTTTGCAAGGTTATGATTTCAAAAACTGTCTTGAGGTGTTAGCGCAAATGCATGCACCACCCGGGCGCATGCAAAAAATGGGAAACCCAAATACCCCGCAAGTGATCATCGATTATGCGCATACGCCAGATGCGCTGGAAAATGCGCTAAAGTCAGCGCGGCTGCATTGTACAAGACGTTTGTGGTGTGTGTTTGGTTGTGGTGGTGATAGAGATAAAGAAAAACGAGCACCCATGGGTAATATTGCAACAACACTTGCAGATAAGATTGTGATCACCAGCGATAATCCCAGAACCGAAAACCCGACTAAAATCATCGAAGATATTTTGCAAGGGATCCCAGCGCTATTAAGTGAAAAAGTGATTGTACAAGAAAATAGAGAAGCCGCCATTGCTTATGCGATTAATCATGCACTTGCAGTGGATACCATAGTGATAGCGGGCAAGGGGCATGAGAATTACCAAATTGTTGGTAAAGAAACGATACCTTTTAGTGATGTGGCCTGCGTAAGAACCTTATTAAGAGAGGAAACGTGAAGCTTTCAGATATTGCTCAAGAAATTCAAGCCAAACTCCACGGGCAAGATATGATTTTGCCTGAAATTTCAATCGACAGTCGCAAAATCTTGCCTGGAGAATTATTTTTGGCATTAAAAGGCGAAAATCATGATGGTCATGATTATATTGCTGCAAGTATCTTAAACGGTGCAAGCGCTATTATTGGGGCAAGAGCGCCTATCACGGAACAAGAAAAAAGTGTTACTTTTTTGCAAGTGAAAGACACACTCATCGCCTTGGGTGAAATTGCCTCCATGTTTAGGCGGCTTTATCCCATACCAATGGTCGGTTTAACCGGAAGTTGTGGTAAAACCTCTGTCAAAGGAATGATCGAATCGATATGCCAGCAGCAAGGCAAAACCTTAGCGACAAAGGGTAATTTAAACAATCACATTGGTTTACCCTTAACATTGTTACGCCTTGATGAAACATTTCATTTTGCGGTCATTGAAATGGGAGCAAGCCATCAAGGAGAAATTCAATATTTAGGGGGGATCGCGCGCCCAACCATCACTTTAGTTACCAATGTGCGACCAGCACATTTGTTGGGATTTGGTTCATTGGCCAACATTGCCAGCGCTAAAGGTGAAATTTATGAAATTTTACCAGAAAGTGGTGTTGCTATTATTAACAATGAGGAACCTTATAAAACCGCTTGGCTAGAACGGATAAAGGGGCGTCGTGTTATTACTTTTGGGCTTAGCAAAGAATCGATGATCTTTGCGAGCGATATTATATATCAACCAAGTAAAGTGCAATTTATTTTACACATTGAGGATAAACAACAGCCGATCACCATGAATATTCCTGGGCAACATACCGTCATGAATGCTTTAGCGGCAACCAGTGCAGCATTTGCTTTAGAGATCCCACTTGAACGTATTGTGGCAGGTTTGCAATCTTTTCAAGGCGTGCCAGGCCGCTTACGAGGCTTTAAAGGCATCCATGGCGCATGGGTTATAGACGATAGCTACAATGCTAATCCAGGATCGGTACATGCCGCACTAGAGGTGTTAGCAAATTATCACGGCAATCGTATTTTCGTGATGGGGGATATGGCCGAATTAGGGGAAAACGCAGATGATTATCACATGCAAATAGGCCAGATTGCGCGTCAAAAAGGGATAGATCGCTTATTGGCAGTTGGCAAATTAACAGAAAATACGGTTAAAGCATTTGGGGAGGGGGCAACTTTTTACCCAACCAAAGAAGCACTGGTGGCAGATTTAAAAAACAATTTAACATCTCAATCCGTTATTTTAATTAAAGGCTCGCGTAGCGCCAAAATGGAAGCAGTTACCAGCGCCTTAACCAGTCATGAGGAAGCCGTGTAATGTTGCTGTGGTTAGCAGATTTTTTATCACAATATTATCGTATTTTTCGAGTGTTTGATTACCTGACACTGCGCACTATTTTATCAGCATTAACCGCATTAGGTTTTTCTTTGTGGTTTGGTCCACATATCATCCGCTGGCTGGCCTCTAATCAAATGGGCCAACAAGTTCGAATCGAAGGACCACAATCCCATTACAGCAAAAAAGGGACCCCAACCATGGGAGGGGCAATTATCTTGATTGCCATTACGGTTGCTTGTCTATTGTGGGGAAATTTAACCAATCGATATTTTTGGGTTGTTTTGCTGGTGACGTTAGGTTTTGGTTTGATTGGTTGGGTGGATGATTATCGTAAAATTATTAAAAAAAATTCCAAGGGATTGCCAGGTAGGTGGAAGTATTTGTTTCAATCTATCATTGGTTTAACTGCGGTATGCTATCTCTACTTTACTGCAGTGACCCCACAAGAAACCTATCTTGTATTACCTTTTTTTAAAAAAATCATGATCCCCTTGGGGGTATTTTATATTGTTTTATCGTATTTTGTGATTGTGGGTACCAGTAATGCAGTGAATTTAACCGATGGCTTGGATGGCTTAGCCATATTGCCAACCGTATTGGTAGGGGGGGCGCTCGGTGTCTTTGCTTATCTTGCTGGACATTCTGAATTTGCAAATTATCTTGCGATACCTCATGTGTTTGGGGTTGGAGAGCTTTGCGTTTTTTGTGGTGCATTAATGGGCGCAGGTCTTGGCTTTTTGTGGTTTAATGCATACCCAGCGCAAGTATTTATGGGAGATGTAGGCTCACTTGCCTTAGGCGCTGCGCTTGGTGTTTTAGCAGTGATAGTTAGACAAGAAATTGTTTTATTTATCATGGGGGGGGTATTTGTTATGGAAACCATTTCCGTCATTTTACAAGTTGCCTCTTATAAATTAACAGGGCAGCGTATTTTTAAAATGGCGCCCATACATCATCATTTTGAATTATCTGGTTGGCCTGAGCCTAAAGTCATTGTTCGTTTTTGGATTTTGACTGTAATCTTAGTATTAATTGGGCTTGCAACCTTAAAGTTGCGCTAAGGATTTCTCTTGCATAACGAATTACATATTGTTATTGGGCTTGGGGCAACGGGGCTTTCCTGTGTCCGTTTTTTAAAAAAGCAACAGATCCCTTTGGTTGTCATGGATACGCGCGATGCTCCGCCCAATCTTGCAGCATTTAAAGAAACTTACCCTGAGATCCCCGTTTTTACGGGTACGTGGCCGCAAGCAACCTTAAATAGCGCCAAAGCGCTGGTGGTTAGCCCAGGCGTTGCTGTGAGTCATAGCGCAATTCAAACAGCTAAAGCCCATGGTGTTGAGGTAATCGGCGATATTGAATTATTTGCCAGAGTAAACAAAACGCCCGTTATTGCCATCACTGGTGCAAATGGTAAAAGCACGGTCACCACCTTGGTCGGTGAAATGGCCAAGCAGGCTGGAAAGAAAGTAGCCGTGATTGGCAACATTGGCACACCGGTATTAGATATTTTTGACAATGATTTCTTTGAGCTTGACTTGATTGTAATGGAACTTTCTAGTTTTCAACTAGAAACCACCTATCAATTAAAACCGTTAGCAGCAACGGTGCTCAACATTACCCCAGATCATTTAGATCGATACGCTGATTTTTCAGAATACGTTCAAGCAAAGCATCGGATTTATCATCAAACACAGCACGCTATCATTAATAGTCAAGATCCTTTATCAAACAGCAGCATTATCCCTGATAGCGCCTCTAAATGGTATTTTGGCCTGACAAGCCCTAACCAAGGTGAATTTGGGATAAGGCAAAAGCAAGGTAAAATGTGGTTATGTTTTGCTGATGAATGGTTAGTTCCAACGCAGGATCTTAAAATTGTGGGGGCGCATAACGTGGCAAATGCGCTCAGTGCCTTGGCGCTTGGTCATGCAGCAGGGTTAGAAATGTCGGCGATGTTGCAGGCATTAAAGCAATTTGAAGGCTTAGCACATCGTTGCCAATTAGTTGCTCATAAGCATGGAGTTCAATGGATCAATGATTCTAAAGGGACGAATGTAGGTGCTTGTACTGCAGCTATTGAGGGCATCGGTCAGCAGTTGTCAGGTAAAATTGTGTTGCTGTTGGGGGGCGATGGGAAAGGGGCTGATTTTAGCACTTTAATCCCTTTAGTAAAGCAATATTGTCGTGGCATTATTGTGATGGGCAAAGACGCTGCCATTATATTAAAATCATTAGATAATATTGTAAATGCAGCGCTTGCGCAAACGATGGAACAAGCCGTTTTATTAGCAAATCGTTGGGCGAAATCAGGAGATGTGGTGCTATTGTCTCCTGCGTGTTCGAGCTTAGATCAATACCAACATTTTGCGCATCGAGGAGATGTGTACATGGATTGTGTTCAACAGGTGCTCGGGCATCATGCACCTGAATAATTGGCGTGTCCAAGACGCCAAAATTGATCCCATTTTGGTACTGACTGTGATTGCCTTATTGGGATTAGGATTAACCATGGTGACTTCTGCTTCCATTGCAGTTGCACAACGGCGAACAGGGATCCCCTTTTACTATTCTCTTCACCAATGGGTTGCCATCTTAACAGGTATGGGCGGCGCGGCTGTGGTGTGCATGCTGCCGATGAAGATATGGTATAGGCTGAGTGCTGTTTTCATGATGATGGCTTTAGCTTCATTAATTTTGGTGTTATTACCTGGTATCGGTAAGGTTGTTAATGGAAGTGCACGCTGGTTAAATTTAGGTGTTACAAGCATCCAAATTTCTGAGTTTTGCAAATTAGCAGTCATCATTTATCTATCGAGTTATATCTATCGTCATCATGAAGTCTTGAAACACAAGGTATCCGGTTTTATCCGTCCCATGTTATTACTTTCTTTCGTAGGTGCCTTATTGATCCTTGAACCTGATTTTGGTGCGACGGTAGTTATTTTATGTACTTCTTTGGCCATGTTATTTCTTGCTGGCGTACCTTGGTGGCAATTTATTGCCTTGTTAGGGGTGGTTGCAGGTGTACTTGGAACTGTGGCTATTTCTGCTCCTTATCGGTTAGTGCGATTAACCTCATTTTTAGATCCTTGGTCATCTCAATTTGATAGTGGATATCAATTGACCCAGGCCTTGATTGCTTTTGGTCGCGGGGAATGGTTTGGCGTCGGCTTGGGTGGTAGTATTCAAAAGTTATTTTACTTACCCGAATCGCATACCGATTTTGTATTTGCGGTATTAGCTGAAGAATTAGGATTAATGGGTGGCTTAGCCACCGTTGCTTTATATATCCTCTTTGTTTGGCGTGGTATGATAATTGGTTTAAATGCTGAAAAACGCGGCGATCAATTTGCAGCCTTTGTGGGTTATGGCATTAGTATTTGGATTGGTTTACAAACTTTAATCAATATTGGGGTCAACACTGGGATATTGCCTACAAAAGGCTTAACACTGCCATTTTTAAGCTATGGTGGCAGTAGCATCTTGGTAATTTGCCTTGCAGTGGGATTGTTAGTCAGAGTTGATTATGAAAATCGGCTAGCCCGTAGCCGGGAGACCATCATTGGGCGCACCAGAAAAAAACACTAGCCAACCGTCACCCATGAAGAAAGTTTTGATCATGGCTGGCGGAACCGGCGGGCATGTTATGCCAGCACTTGCGGTCGCTCGTTATTTACAAGCGCAAGGCTTTAATCTGCATTGGCTTGGAACGCGCCATGGCTTTGAAGCCCGTTTTATACCGCAAACAGGGATCCCTATTTCCTACATTGATATCCAAGGGCTGCGACGCACACATTGGTTTTCTTGGTTTATGGCTCCTTGGCGGCTCACCAAAGCGTTAGTCCAGGCTGCTCATATTGTTCTAAAAGAACGTCCCAACGTTGTACTCAGTATGGGAGGCTATGCCGCAGGGCCTGGGGCACTTGCAGCCTGGTTGCTGCGCCGACCACTGGTGCTGCATGAACAAAATGCCATTGCTGGTTGGACAAATCGTCTGCTTTCGCGATTTGCTAAGCGCATACTAGTTGCTTTTCCAAATGTATTTGCACAGATACCACAAAAAGTTATTTTTACAGGCAATCCTGTTAGAGAAGATATTCTAGCCCTAGATCAACCTGATCTTCGATATGCTAAAAGAGAGCATGTCAGAGTACTGATTCTAGGTGGCTCGCAAGGGGCAAAAATACTTAATGAAATTGTGCCTCAAGCAATCGCCTTGTTTGATAAAGATAAAAGACCTGTCGTTTGGCATCAAACCGGTCAAAATAATCTTGAACAAACAAAGGCAGAGTACAATCAAAAAGGGATAACAGCACAAATCACGGATTTTATTCAAGATATGGCACAAGCCTACGTTTGGGCTGATATCGTGATTTGTCGTAGCGGTGCGCTCACGGTGTCAGAAATTGCAGCTACTGGGGTTTGTAGTATTTTGATCCCCTTTCCTTATGCAGTTGATGATCATCAAACATCTAATGCGCAGTATTTGAGTGCCGAAGGGGGCGCTATATTATTGCCACAATCCATATTAACGGTAGAAATGCTTTATAATCTATTACAAGAGTTAACAGATAATCCACATAAACGTTTAAAGATAGCAATGGCATCTCGAAAATTAGCCAAGCCATTGGCTACCAAAGACGTTGCAAAGTATTGTTTAGAGGTAAGTAGTGATTCATAAAAATACTCAATTTATTGTCCCTGAAATGAGACGTATTAAAACTATTCACTTTGTTGGTATTGGTGGCGTGGGAATGGGCGGTATTGCTGAAGTCCTCTTGACTCAAGGGTATCGAGTCACTGGATCCGATCCTACCAATAACGCATTAACAGCGCGTTTAAAAAGCCTAGGGGCACACATTACCCACCAACATGTCGCAGATAATGTTGTTGGAGCTGATGTCGTTGTGGTCTCAACTGCAGTCAAAGCAGATAATATTGAAATAGTTACGGCAAAAGCAGGGCGGATCCCTGTCGTTCAACGTGCAGCGATGCTGGCAGAATTAATGCGCTTTCGTTATGGTATTGCAGTTGCAGGAACCCACGGTAAAACCACCACAACAAGCTTGATCGCCAGTTTATTAGCGCAAGGTGGTCTTGATCCTACATTTGTTATTGGTGGAAAACTCAATAGCGTTGGCACCAATGCACGTTTAGGCGCAAGTCGTTATTTAGTTGCAGAAGCAGATGAAAGTGATGCTTCTTTTTTACATTTACATCCCATGGTTTCTGTTGTCACTAATATCGATACTGATCATTTGGGTACTTACGATAATGATTTTTCTAAACTTAAAGAAACCTTTATTCAATTTTTGCATAACTTGCCTTTTTATGGCGTGGCAGTTGTTTGCATGGATTGTCCTGTAATACAAAGTTTATTAGGAAAAATTGCCCGCCCTATCATCACTTATGGTTTTCATGAACGAGCGGATTATCGGGCGGTGGATTATAAACAAGAAGGCATTAAAACCAGTTTTACGGTTTATCGTCCTCAAGGCACGGCACTCAACATTAGTTTAAATTTACCGGGCAAGCATAATGCGCTTAATGCCTTAGCAGCGATTGCAGTTGCGCTTGAAGAAGGGGTTTGCGAACAAGCCATTGTTCAAGCCTTAGCTGAATTCGCAGGCATTGGTAGGCGTTTTCATATTCATGGTGAATATTTAGCGCCTTTAGGACATGCGCTTGTCATAGAAGATTATGGACATCACCCTGAAGAAGTACGTTATACGATAGAAGCAGCACGCGGTGCCTGGCCCGACAAGCGGTTGGTGATGGCTTTTCAACCACATCGTTATACAAGAACCAGTATGTTATTTGATGATTTTACCCGAGTATTATCTGGCGTCGATGTTTTAGTCATGCTAGAAGTTTACGGTGCTGGCGAGGACCCCATTTCGGGAGCAGATGGTCGATCACTATGTCGCTCTATTCGCAGTCGTGGCAGTGTTGATCCTATTTTTGTGCCTTCAATCGCCGATCTGCGTCAAACCTTGGACAACGTTTTGCAGGGAGATGATGTCTTGTTATTACAAGGAGCAGGCAGCATTGGCAGTGTTGCGGGGGAATTAATCCCACAGCAAAAAAGTGTTCCAACTCCATTGCTTGGAAAAAAGGCGATTTAAGGCATGTTGCAAGAAAATCCTGCCAACAATGATTCATCCTTACCTTTAATAACAGGAGAACAACTTGCTTATGCTTTAGCGCCATTGACCAGTTGGCGCATTGGTGGGGTGGCAGAAAGATTTTTTTCGCCTATTGATATAGAAAATTTATCTGATTATCTAAAACGACTCCCAGCACACACACCGCTTACTTGGTTAGGGTTAGGTAGTAATGTGCTTATCAGAGATAGTGGCATTAAAGGTGCTGTTATCTGCACAAAAAATTGTAAACAAGTTTATCAACAAGAAGATGGCAGTTTTTTTGCGCAAGCAGGGGTCACTTGCGCTAAGTTTGCACGTTTTGCAAGCAAGCTCGGTTTTCCAGATGCCGCATTTTTTGCGGGGATCCCGGGTACTATCGGTGGCGCACTTGCCATGAACGCAGGGGCATTTGGTGGTGAAACTTGGGAATGGGTAGAGTTGGTGACTGTCATAAATCGCCAGGGACACACTTATACTCGAAGTTTGCAGGATTATTCAATTGCTTATCGATCGGTAAGTCCAAAGCATCCTGCGCAATTGGAAGAAGCTTTTATAGGGGTGGTATTTAGGTTTCCCAAAAGTTCTCTTGATGGTATGGACAAAATCCGAGAGTTACTGCGAAAAAGGCAGCAAACGCAACCCATCGGGACATTAAATTGTGGTTCAGTTTATCGAAATCCCCCAGGAGAGTTTGCGGCGAAATTAATAGAGGCTTGCCAATTAAAAGGATATCGAATAGGGGATGCCCAAATTTCTGAAAAGCACGCAAATTTTATTATTAACTCAGGAGCAGCTTGTGCGCATGATGTAGAGACACTCATGTCGACAATTGAAGCAAAAGTATGGGATCGCTTTGGTATTAAGCTGCATGCAGAAGTCAGGATTTTGGGGCAAAAATAACTTGTTTTACAGGAGCATGATGTGACCAATTCGATTCATAATCTAGATGCCTTTACGGAAAAACCCATTATTGTTTCACAACAAAAGGGGTTACATGCTAAGGTTTTTGGTAAAGTGGCGGTACTCTATGGTGGTCGGTCTGCAGAGCGGGCAATTTCGTTAATCAGTGGCGAGAATATTCTCAACGCCCTTAAACAACAAGGTGTGGATGCATATGGTGTCGATGTGGATCAGCATTTGATCCATAGACTGGTAGAAGAGAAATATGATCGCGTATTCATTGCCTTGCACGGTAAAGAGGGAGAAGACGGCGTTATTCAAGGTTTATTACAAGTATTAGGGTTGCCGTATACAGGCAGTGGTGTTGCTGCTTCAGCATTAGCAATGGATAAAGCCAGAGCAAAGCTGATTATGAATGGCATGGACGTACCCACCTTACCATTTGGGGTAGCCAAGTATGTCGATACAGCGCTGGAGTTGGCTGAGACGATCGGTTTTCCCATTTCGGTTAAGCCAGTTGCAGAAGGCTCAAGCATTGGCGTGACCCGAGTTTCATCTGCCAGTGAGATCCCTGCTGCTTTTGACAAGGCTGCACAATATGGCGATGTACTCATTGAGAAATGGATAGATGGTACCGACTTCTTCGTCAGTATTTTAGGGGAACAAGTTTTGCCTTCAGTAGAAGTGCATACGCCAGGTGGATTTTATGATTATCAAGCAAAATATGAGTCTCATGAAACAAAATATATATGTCCATCTCCCATTAGTGAAGAAAAGGAGCAAGAGTTAAGAGACATCGCTTATCGCGCATTTTGCGCACTGGGTTGCACTGGTTGGGGGCGAGTCGATTTAGTTCAAGATAACCACGGTAAATTTTGGGTGCTTGAGGTTAATACCATCCCTGGTATGACATCCCATAGTTTAGTCCCGATGTCTGCCCAAGCGGTAGGTTTAAGTTTTGAGGCGCTGGTTTTGAATATACTCGCAGCCACGCTTTCAAGCAGCCTTGCTGAAAAGATAGTTGGTGAATTTGCTCAGGTTTAATCATGGTGGGGATATCACTCAAATATCAACGTCGTCACGCTGTTCAAAAAGGGAAGCATAAAGCAAGGTTAGCTTTAAAGAAAATAATTCAAGCATTAAGCGGTGTTTTAGTTTTGGTTGCTTTAGGTTACGGTACGTTCTGGTGTTTAGATCCCGCCCACTTTCCCATTTCATCTGTCAGATTCGTTGGATATCGTCACTATCTTTCCCAGGAAGCATTAAGTGAAGCGGTGTTACCTGAAATCAAGGCGGGTTTTTTAAGACTGAAACCATCCTTCATACAGCAAAGCTTAATGTCCTTACCTTGGATAAAACAGGTTGATATCAGGAAAGTATGGCCCGATCAGCTGATTGTTGTTTTTGAGGAGCATGTGCCAGCGGCATTTTGGGGAGAAAAAGGAATAATCAATGATAGTGGTAAACTTTTTTTTCCAGAGTTTATTAAGAAGGATTTACCTGCGTTACCAAGATTGCAAGGGCCAGAAGGGAAATCAACTTTAGTTTGGCAGCAGTACTTAGTTATGAAAAAAACATTGGAGCCGCTAAACTTGACTATCCGTCAATTGATCCTTGCCCCACGAGGTGCTTGGCAGTTTCAGCTATCCAATGGTGTGACGGTCGTGTTGGGGACAAACGATACTGAGCAACGCTTAGCGCGTTTTGTAAAATCATATGAAAAATACTTATATGAGCATCAACAAGTTATCTCTTATGTTGATATGAGATATACCAACGGTATGGCAGTTGGCTGGAAATCATTTTAGAGCCATAGGGTTTTCGCATAAATTAGTTTATGCTAAAGAGGTTATTGGGCAATAAATCTTAAGGTTGGCCGCTTAAAGGGCCGAGGATAGTTTAGAAGAACGGAGAATCGTATTCAATGTCTAAAAAAACCGACAAAAACTTAATTGTAGGCCTAGATATTGGAACTTCTAAAGTCGTTGCTATTGTCGGAGAAGTTACTCAGGAAGGTAGTATAGAGATCATAGGAATAGGCTCCCACCCCTCTTTGGGGTTGAAAAAGGGAGTCGTGGTTAATATTGAATCTACTGTACAATCTATACAACGCGCTATAGAAGAAGCTGAACTCATGGCCGGATGTCAGATCCACTCAGTTTATACTGGTATCGCTGGCAGCCATATTAAAAGCTTAAATTCGCATGGTATCGTTGCGATTAGAGATCAAGAAGTAAGCCAAGTGGATGTTGATAGAGTGATTGAGGCTGCAAAGGCCGTAGCTATTCCAGCCGATCAGAAAATTCTACATATTTTGCCCCAACAGTTCATTATCGATGCGCAAGATAGCATCAAAGAACCTGTAGGTATGTCAGGTGTTAGACTTGAGGCAAAAGTCCATATGGTCACAGGTAGTGTCAGTGCTGCACAGAACATTATTAAATGTGTGCGCCGCTGTGGTCTTGAGGTTGATGATATTATTGTTGAGCAACTTGCCTCGAGTTATGCAGTATTAACTGAAGATGAAAAAGACTTAGGCGTTTGCTTAATTGATATTGGTGGGGGAACGACAGATATTGCTGTTTTTACCCAAGGATCTATTCGCCATACTGCGGTGATACCTATAGCTGGCGATCAAGTTACCAATGATATTGCCGTTGCTTTAAGAACACCTACCCAAAATGCAGAGTCTATTAAATTAAAATATGCCAGCGCGTTGGCTCGCCTTTCAGATCCCAATGAAATTGTTGAAGTGTCAGGTGTAAACGATAGGCCATCGAGACGATTATCACGTGCAACGCTTGCTGAAGTCATAGAGCCTCGTTATAGTGAGTTGTTTGCCTTGGTTCAGGCGGAACTCCATCGGCAAGGTTTAGAAGAGCTCATTGGCTCGGGCATCGTTATTACGGGTGGTAGCGCCAAGATGGAAGGCGCTGTTGAATTAGCCGAAGATATTTTTCAGGTACCAGTGCGTTTAGGTTTACCAAGGTATGTTACTGGATTAGTTGATGTTCAGCGAAACCCGATTTACGCTACAGGCATAGGGTTGCTTCTTTATGGGCGCCAGCAACAGTTAGAAAGGCATATTGATAGTTCCACTAGCCAAGGGTTGGGGAGCTTATTTGGACGTGTTAAACGCTGGTTCCAAGGAAACTTTTAATGAATTTTATGGGTGCATCCATAGTGCCTAAGGAGAAAAGATGAGTGAATTTTTTGAACTGATAGATAATTATCCTCAAACGGCTGTAATTAAAGTGATTGGGGTTGGCGGCGGCGGCGGTAACGCGATTGAGCACATGGTTAATGCAGACATTGAAGGGGTTGAATTCGTTTGTGCTAATACAGATGCACAAGCTCTTCGTAATTCTTCAGCACGTACAACGTTACAACTTGGAACAGATGTGACCAAGGGGTTGGGCGCAGGCGCCAATCCAGATGTAGGTCGACAAGCTGCGCTCGAAGATATCGATCGGATCAGAGATGTATTACAAGGCGCAGATATGGTGTTCATCACAGCAGGAATGGGGGGGGGTACCGGTACGGGCGGTGCACCTGTTGTCGCAGAGGTTGCCAAAGAACTAGGTGCTTTAACTGTGGCAGTCGTGACTCGACCATTTCCATTTGAAGGTCGCAAGCGTATGGTGTTAGCAGATGAGGGCATCCGAGCCTTGAGCCAACATGTAGATTCTTTAATTACTATTCCTAACGAAAAATTGCTGACCGTGTTAGGTAAAGGGGTAACGCTGTTAGATGCATTTAGAGCAGCGAACAATGTTTTATTAGGTGCTGTTCAAGGTATTGCAGAACTTATCACGCGACCTGGATTGATTAACGTTGATTTTGCCGATGTACGCACTGTAATGTCTGAAATGGGGCTTGCGATGATGGGGACAGGAACGGCTCGGGGCGAAAATCGTGCGCGTGTTGCTGCTGATGCTGCCATTTCTAGCCCATTACTCGACGATATCGATTTAGCAGGTGCTAAAGGGGTTCTCGTGAATGTTACCGCAGGAATGGACTTATCTATTTCTGAGTTTGAAGAAGTTGGAGATGCGATTAAAAACTTCACTTCTGATAATGCAACTGTGATTGTTGGTACCGTTATTGATCCTCAAATGACTGATGAATTAAGAGTTACCTTAGTAGCAACCGGTTTAACCACTGGTGGTAATGCTTCTTGGACGGAAGATAGAGATAGAGAAAGAGAACAGCCACGTGATACTTTTCGTACAAATCGGCCAGCAGCTACAGTTAGAAAACCCATAGCGGCTTCAGCACCTGCTGGTCAGCGTGTCAAAGAAGCGACATCAACTGAAGAACTAGATTATCTGGACATCCCAGCATTTTTGCGTCGACAATCTGACTAATAAAATAACTGTTGACGAATAAAATGCGATGATGTGAAGAATATGCTTTGATTATTTGCGATAATGTAGTATATAGCCTTCATTAAAGAGCAGGCGTAGAGAGTTTGCTCTTTTACTATTTTAGAGGGTAACCAACTAAAATTTATATTCAGTTGGCACATTAGAGGAAATATGCTGGCATGTTAAAACAAAGAACCTTGAAAAATGTCATTAGGGCAACTGGTGTGGGAGTCCATACTGGGGAAAAGGTTTTTTTAACCTTAAAGCCAGCCCCTGTTAACACGGGGATCGTTTTCCGACGTGTCGATTGCAATCCACCTGTAGAAATACCTGCACGAGCTGAATATGTTGGCGACACGGCCTTTTGCACCACATTGGTTAAAGATGGCATTAGGATCGGCACAGTAGAACATTTGCTGTCGGCGTTAGCAGGTTTAGGCATAGATAATTTGATAGTGGAGGTTAGTGCGCCTGAGGTACCTATCATGGATGGCAGCGCAGGGCCTTTTGTATTTCTAATTCAATCAGCTGGCATCAAAGAGCAATCTGCTACTAAACATTTTATTAAGATCCTGAAAACTATTGAGGTACAGGATAAAGATAAATGTGCTCGTATTGAACCCTTTGAAGGTTTCAAAGTTAATTTTACCATCGATTTCGATCACCCCGTCATCAGAAGTGGTGGCCAGAATGCTAGCTTAGAATTTACAGCGATGGCTTATATTAAAATGGTTAGCAGGGCACGCACTTTCGGGTTTTTAGCTGATTTGGAATGGTTGCGTGAAAAAAACCTCGCTTCGGGTGCCAGCCTAGATAATGCGATTGTCTTAGATGAATATCGTGTTCTCAATGAAGATGGTTTGCGCTTCGACGATGAATTCGTGCGACATAAAATTTTAGATGCGGTAGGTGACTTATACCTCTTAGGGCATCCTATCATTGGCGCATTTCATGGCGTTAAATCCGGACATACGCTGAACAACCAGCTAATTCGCGCCTTATTGGCAGATCAATCCGCTTGGGAAATTGTGAGCTTTAAAAATAGTGTCGATGCGCCCATCACTTATGGATCTCCAGAATTTTTAGGACAAGATGTGCTGGTGCCAGCTTAATTATACTCGTGTCATTTTGATTTTAGGCGAGGCACCAAGTGCACGAATCCCCTGAAGTGCAAATATTAGTGCATGACTGGGGTGAGTAAGCGCACGCAACAAAGCCTAAGCTTGTTCCGTACTTGATACGGGATTCAAAATGGAAAGAGTATAAGCGTCTTTTGAATGAGGGAGGCTATTCCTCAGCATGGTTTGCAATCTTCATCAGACTTGCCACCAATCTTTCCATTCCAGGTAAATTCTGCAAATTTTGCACTAGCAATAGAATTTCTTTGGCATTTTCAGTTGAAAGTTTTAATGGTGGCGGGTTGATGGGCTCTGGTGGCAGCTGAACTGTCGTATGCCACTGCTGATGAATTTTAATTTGGATCTGACAAAGCCCAGCCCAAATTGGAATGGCACGTAGCTTGCTTAGAATGGTAGGAATACTGTAACGTAAACGAGTTGCTATTGCTGCATTATGTGTAAATAATGTGAGTACGCCAGCATCAAAACCCCCTATACGACAGTGAGGGTAAAGTTCTGCTTCCAATATATCTTTAAGTGAATCATTTAAGGCTTCAAGTGCTTGTGCTTTGCTAATTAGTTTGCCAACGTGTGATTCTGGCAGGGTTAAGAGTTCTTGAATTGTGTTCATGGCTAGTATTCACCTGCGTTTCACTACTTAAATGGACTTTAGTGCAAAACATGAGATTAAATACCGTTTCAAATATTTTGACAACCCAAGGAAATTTTACGGTTTCCTACAATAAGGCAACTTTACTGTTGCTGGGATTTATATTGTTGCTTGGATTTGCAGGCTGGGGGGGGTATCGATACGCGCACTGGAAGCAAGATGATGCTTATGGCCATAAAGCCAATCTTATTTTGTCCTATCCGGAATCAACCCAGTCTATTAATTCATTTGATGAACACCATTTACAAGCACTTATAGCACATATGGGTCGTATTGAAGCTAATTTAATGAGGGTAAATGCTTTAGGAGAGCGTATTGTTGCTATAGCGCGGCTTGACCCGCAGGAGTTTAATTTTAATCAAGACGTTCCCATGGGTGGGCCATTGGTTAATCCTGATAATCGTCGTTTGCTGCAAGCTATGAAAGAGTTGGACGAGATCCTAACAAAAAGATATACCCAATTAAGCGCCTTGCTCTTTACTTTGCAACTAAAAAAGGGCCATAAAGAAATCTCACTCTATGGTATGGGTAATCCCGTAACGGATGGTTGGATCTCTTCTTTTTTTGGTACGCGGATAGATCCGATTACGGGCCACAAGGCTTGGCATGCTGGAGTAGATATTGCTGGTAAAGAAGGTGCTGAAGTAAAAGCCTTGGCTGGAGGTGTCGTCAGTTTTGCGAGTAAAAGTGGTGGATATGGTCATTTAGTGGAAATTAAGCATGCTGACGGATTATCAACCCGCTATGGCCATAATAAAACATTACTTGTTCAACCCGGTGAATGGGTTAAAAAAGGTCAAACTATTGCTCTTTTGGGCTCTTCTGGACGCTCTACTGGGCCTCATGTTCATTTGGAAGTACTCCAATATGGTGAAGCCGTTGATCCTGGAAAATTCTTTCCAGATTTAAAAAAATAAGTTATCTTTCTTAAATTAATCCCTTATTTTCCCCTTGCTCGTTTGAAATATGATATTATTCTCTTAAGAGTAAACTCATGTGGACATAGCAGAACAATTATGTTTTCTGGACTCACAAAGATCCTTTTCGGCAGCCGCAACCAACGCCTGATCAAGCGATATCGTAAAGCAGTCGATCAAATCAATGCTTATGAAGCAGAATTTGAGAAACTAACCGATGATGCGCTGCGAGATAAAACCAATGAATTTAAAGCGCGCTATCAAAAGGGAGAATCCCTTGAGCATTTGTTACCGGAAGCGTTTGCATTAGTTAGAGAAGCAAGTAAACGTACTTTGGGGATGCGACATTTTGATGTACAGCTTATTGGTGGCATTGTACTTCATAGCGGCAAAATAGCGGAAATGTCTACTGGTGAAGGAAAGACCTTAGTTGCAACCTTGCCAGTTTATTTAAATGCCTTAACAGGTAAATCTGTGCATGTAGTGACGGTCAACGATTATTTAGCACGTCGTGATGCACAATGGATGGGGCCACTTTATCGTGCTTTGGGCCTTACTGTCGGGGTTGTGGTGCCAAGAATGCGCCAAGAAGTAAAGCGACAAAGTTATTTATCTGATGTTGTTTATGCAACCAATAACGAATTAGGATTTGATTATCTTCGTAATAAAATGGCGCATTCACAAGAGGAATGTTTACAGCAAGAACTGCATTTTGCCATTGTAGATGAAGTAGACTCTATCCTGATTGATGAAGCGCGTACGCCGCTGATTATTTCTGGCGCCTCTGAAGATAGTTCTGATCTTTATATCAAAATGAATGATATTGTTCCTGCATTGGTTGTTCAAAAAGTGAAGGATGGCCCAGGTGACTATTCTATTGATGAAAAGTCCCGTCAAATCTATTTGACAGAAGAAGGTCATCTCAAAGTAGAAGCATTGCTTGTTAAAGAAGGGATTTTATCTTCTGGTAAAAGTTTATATGATCCCATTAACATCGGCCTGCTGCATCATTTAAACGCAAGTTTGCGTGCTCATGCAGTTTTTAAACGAGATGTGGATTATCTTGTTCATAACAATGAAGTGGTCATTGTTGATGAACATACTGGCCGGACTATGCCAGGGCGTCGTTGGTCCGATGGTTTGCACCAAGCTGTCGAGGCAAAAGAACACGTGCCGATCCAAAGTGAAAATCAAACTTTAGCTTCCATTACCTTCCAGAATTTCTTCCGTTTATACCATAAACTTGCCGGTATGACAGGGACTGCAGATACCGAAGCTTATGAATTTCAACAAATCTATAACTTAGAAGTCGTGGTTGTTCCGACGAATAAGCCCTGCGTACGTAGTGATAATCCAGATATCATCTACTTGACCAAGCAAGAAAAATTTGAAGCGATTGTGCAAGAAATTAAAACTTGCGTCGAAGCAAAACGACCAGTATTGGTTGGTACCATTTCCATTGAGAATTCGGAGTTGCTCTCGAATATCCTGACCAAGCATAAAATTAAACATCAGGTTTTAAACGCAAAATTTCACGAACAAGAAGCGCAAATTGTGGCAGAAGCTGGTCGTGCTGGCACAGTTACCATAGCAACCAATATGGCAGGCCGTGGTACAGATATCGTATTAGGAGGTTCATTAGACGCACAAATTCGAGCGCTGGAAAATCCTGATCAATCCCAAATAGACAACATACGGCAAGCATGGCAAGAGCGACACAATGATGTTGTTAAAGCAGGAGGTTTACATATTATTGGTACGGAACGTCATGAATCTCGCCGTATTGATAATCAGCTTCGAGGTAGGGCGGGTCGACAAGGAGATCCTGGCTCTTCCACTTTTTATTTATCCTTAGAAGATAATTTAATGCGTATATTTGGCTCTGACAAAATGGCTAATTTAATGCGCAAATTGGGGGTGGAAAAAGGTGAAGCCATTACCCATCCTTGGGTGAGCCGTGCTATTGAAAATGCACAACGTAAAGTGGAAGGACACAATTTTGATATTCGCAAGCAATTGCTTGAATATGATAATGTTGCCAATGATCAGCGTCGCGTAATGTATGATCAACGAGATATTTTAATGGCAGCAACGGATATCTCAGATAATATTAAAAGCATTAGAGCCTCAGTTATTCAAAGCGTTATTTCAGAGCATATTCCGCCTCAAAGTGTTGAAGATATGTGGGATATCGAAGGTTTAGAAAAGACCTTGAGATCGGAATTTTCGCTTGAATTACCGATAAAGCAGTGGTTAGAAGAGTCCAATGTTCATGAAGAGATAATTCGTGAACGTATTGAAACACAAGCTGCTAAACATTTCCAAGAAAAGGAAGAAGTAATTGGCGTTGATGCCATGCGCCGTTTTGAAAAATCAGTGATGTTGCATTCATTAGATACTCACTGGCGAGATCATTTATCTCAAATGGAATACTTGCGTCAAAGTATCTTTTTAAGAGGTTATGCGCAAAAGGATCCACGTCAGGAATATAAGAGAGAAGCTTTTAATCTGTTCACAGCCATGCTAGAGAGTATTAAGCGTCAGGTTATAAGCTTAATATCTATCGCTGAAATTCAAGCCTCGGCAGATATTGATGCTGCGCAAGCCCAAGAAACACAACGTCGTATAGCCAATAATGAATCTATGATTTTCAGACACGGCAGCATGAGTGCCTTAGATCTGGCCTCTGAAGAACAATTGGGTTTTGAGGAAGAAAAACTCAAGGTTGCAAATGGATCGAACGTGGTGCGAAGTGCTGTCAAAGTAGGGCGCAATGATATATGTCCTTGTGGCTCTGGTAAGAAATTTAAGCATTGCCATGGTAAATTAACCTAACATGATTAAGCCGCTAGAGGTGGTCGTAGGAGTGGTTATCAACTCAGATGGCCAAGTTTTAGTCGCAAAACGCAGACAGCATCAACATCAAGCCGATAAATGGGAGTTTCCCGGTGGCAAGATTGAAGCCGGTGAAACCCCATCTTGCGCGCTGGCTCGAGAATTATTGGAAGAAGTTGGTTTATGTGTGATCCATCATATGCCTTGGCTAACGATACAGCATGAATATCCTGAAAGAACTGTGCGCTTAAACGTTCATAGGGTCACCGCCTTTGAAGGCATCGCTCGCGGCTGTGAAGGGCAAAATATTGCTTGGTTATCGCCAGAAAAGCTGCTAAGTCTTCCATTACCAAAAGCGAATGAGGTCATTGCTCAAGCGTTATTATATTTAGCTGTTTAAGCCCAGAAATTAAACTGTAATGAACAAATCCAAGTTCAGTCATTATCCTTATCTTTATTCGTTTCGTTTTCTTCCCATTCTCTTTCAGCTTCTGAATTTGTTGTCGGAATTTTATATTGCTCAGATCCCCAGCTGCCCAGATCAATTAATTTACAGCGTTCGCTACAAAATGGACGATAAGGATTAGATGCCTTAAGCGAGCTTTTTTTTTGGCAAAGAGGACATAGGATTTTTTTGATCACAAGATCATCGAGCATGTTAACTCAAAAGGAATATCTTGGGTGGCCAGTGCAGGCTTACCTTGCTCAATATTGGCATATAAAAAACGAATATTAATACGATGTTTATTTGCACTAATTTCTGGATAAACACCAAGATCAGAGCGTAGCGTGACTCGAACGAGTAAACAACTGGCTTGTTGTGCCATGGTTTTTTGAAAAATGCCGCTCATGCCCATTTCTTTAGTAGGCATGCTACTTTGTCGAGTTAGCTCCAAGACGAGATTCAATGCTTTTTCAAGAGGATCTAAAATTTCTACCCATTGCACAAGGCTAAGTTGTCTTGTCCTTGGTGGCATATTTAACCAATAATGAAAAGCCGGTAAATCAAAGCTACAGGTGCCACCTGGGATCATGAGGCGCTGGCGAACCCCATTAAACAATTCACAATTTTGTGGAAAAAGTCCTTGTTTGGCAGAATAACCTTTTAACACTTCTTGCGTTCTTTCAAGCTCTCTTAGCACTTTATCAAGAGCACGATAATCCACTGCTGGTGTTTTTGCTAAGCGCTGCAGACTATTGGCATGACGTTCCAACTCCTTTGCTAATTCGCTTCTAAATTCAGTTCTTTCAACTAAGTTAAATACCTCTATTATAGCGGCTACACAGTCTCTTGCATCCCAGATGCTCTCTAAGCTATTAAACCTATATTTGGCGAGTTGAAATAAATGTTCTGCCCTCAGAAAAGTTCTAATTCTTTCATTGATTGGGTGTTCAAAAGAAAGGGTTTGTTGTGTCACCAGTAAATTCCTCAAAATATGAAATAGGTGTATGTGCTTCGATAGGGTTCATATAAACAACTATAGCAAAGTGTGGCTATTTAAGACAAAGGGCGTGCCATTTCTAAAAATTTTTGATGTAAGTCTTTTATCTTATTTTCTAGATCAGTCAAGCTGCCATGATTGTGTAAGATGGTATCTGCAATTTTTAATCGTTCTTCTGGTCCGGCTTGGGTACGAATCACTTTTTGTATGAGATCCTGATTGCAATTATCACGTTGAGTTGCCCATTGAAGCTGGTGCGCTTTGGGCGTGTCCACGACCACGATATGATTTAGTAAAGGTTTATAAGAATCGATTTGCTCAACTAACAAAGGTATGATCACAATGCAATAAGGTTGATTTAGTTTACTTATTTCTTGTTTGATGCTTGCGAGTATGATCGGGTGAAGCAGGTTCTCAAGCCACTTTCTTTCCTTTTCGTCGTTAAACACAATTTCACGCAAGGTTTTGCGGTTGAGCTCGCCATTCGGGTGAAGCACCTTAATACCAAAATGTGCCACAATTTTATGATAATCCGGTTGTGTTGGCGTGACTAAGGCTTTAGCAAGCTGATCAGCATCAATAATAGGAGTGCCAAGCGCAGCAAAAAATTCAGCAATGACACTTTTACCTGAACCAATACCACCCGTTAAGCCTACAACATAAGTCATAAATAACCAGCAAAGTTAAGATAAAGGGTGTTAATTTTGTTTCCCCAAATAAGCATTATCCAACCACCAAGCGCAATAAAAGGGCCAAATGGTAATGCAGCAGTGCGCTGATGTCGCTTTAATAGTATTAGCATGATGCCAATGATGGCGCCAACGACTGAAGAAAACAAGACGATTCCTGGCAAAGCTTGCCAACCCAACCATGCGCCCAACATAGCAAGCAATTTAAAATCACCATATCCCATACCTTCTTTATGAGTTATTATTTTAAATAGCCAATATAATGACCAAAGAAATAAATATCCTATGATGGTACCTAGTACCGCATCATTAATATGAGTAAAAAGAGAGCGCAAATTAAATATCAATCCTAACCATAATGCAGGCAAGGTAATATCATCTGGCAATAATTGATGATCATAGTCAATTGCACTAAGTGTAATTAATGTCCAAGTTAAAATCAAAGCAGCGGCTGTTTGCCAGCTAAAACCAAAATAATAGGCACAAATAACACTAGATAGCATAGTAACGATTTCTATCAAGGGGTATCGCCATGAAATGGGATGATGACAGGCAATACATTTTCCTCTTAAAAAAATAAAGCTGAAAACAGGGATATTTTGCCAAAATTTAATTTGATGTTGGCAATGTGGACAATGCGAACGCGGTGTTAGTAAAGTCAATGGAGGAAGTGGTTCTGGTGTGGGTAGAGAAGTTAACTTATCGTGCATAAATTCATAACATTGCGTGGTCCATTGACGGTGTAACATTTTGGGCAACCTCAGGATAACCACGTTTAAAAAGGAACCCACAATAAGTCCTAAGACGCCAACACAAATTAGAAAACTGCCCAACGAGGCATTAAAAAATATGGCCCACTCCATGGAAATCCTTAAACAACTGAACCCATCTTAAATATTGGTAAATACATTGCAACGACCAAGCCACCCACTAAAACACCAAGTACAGCCATGATAAGAGGTTCAAGTAAACTGCTTAAACTATCAACAGCACTATCTACTTCTTCTTCATAGATGGTAGCAATTTTCCCAAGCATAGCATCCAAGGCACCCGATTCTTCACCAATAGCAACCATTTGAATAACCATATTGGGGAATATGTTTGTGTTGCGCATGGAAAGCTGCATTTGCGATCCAGTTGCTACTTCATCTTTAATACGCAAAATAGCATTAGTATATATAATATTGCCAGTGGCTCCTGCAACAGAGTCAAGCGCTTCGACCAATGGTACACCTGCTGCAAATGTGGTTGCAAGCGTTCTTGAAAAACGAGCAATTGCTGCTTTGTGTAAAATATTACCCACAACGGGTACTTTGAGAATCATTCTATCTAGGGTATGTTGAACGCCGGGATATTTTCTTTTTGCATAAGAAAACCCCCACATGGCGGCGATAAAAAAGGCAAGCACAATCCACCACCATTTTTGTAAAACATTGGAAAGCGAGATCACCATTTTGGTAAATGCTGGCAGATCAGCACCGAACCCTTTAAATAATTGCTCAAATTGTGGCACAACAAATATTAATAAAATGGCAGTGACAATCACAGCGACAACCATAACTGCAGTAGGATAAAATAGAGCCTTTTTTATTTTTCGTTTTAAGGATTCTGTTTTTTCTTTATAAGTTGCAATTCTATCAAGCATGGTTTCAAGAGAACCTGATGATTCACCTGCGTTCACTAAATTACAGAAAAGCGCGTCAAATTGTAAAGGATGTTGTTTAAGGGCTTCAGAGAAAGAACGACCGGATTCAACCTCTGCCTTGATAGAAAGCACAAGGTTGCTCATCGATTCATTATCTAAACCTTTTGCTACGATATCGAATGATTGTACTAACGGAACGCCAGCTGACATCATAGTGGCCATTTGGCGAGTGAAGTAGGAAATTTCGGCAGCACTGATCTTTTTGCGTCTTTTACCCGAAAATATCGAGCTTGAACTTTTTCGGACTTTGATAGGAATGAGCCCTTGGCGACGCAAATCTGCTTTGGCCAAAGTAATATTAAGCGCAGAGATTTCCCCTTTTACCTTATTTCCTTGAGCATTAGTGCATTCATAAACGAAATTAATTAATTTAGGGGCAGGCTTAGTTGCAGGCACAGTTGTTTTAGGAGCAGTTTTTGCAGCAGGCATGGATTAATCCTTGGTAACTCTATATATTTCTTCGATGCTTGTTAGGCCCAATTTAACTTTGTTTAGGCCAGAACGGCGCAAATTGATACATCCTTCTTTTTTCATTTGCTCTGCAATATCAAAGGCATTACCCCCTGCCATGATAATTTTGCCTATGGCTTCAGATACAGGCATGACTTCGTATAAACCGACGCGGCCTTTGTATCCTTTAGTGCATTGTTCACATTCTTGCGGTTCAAAAAAGCTTAAATTTTCTTTAATTTCTTCTTCAGTGAAACCTGCTTCATGCATTGCCTCAACGGGCAGTTGGACTTCTTTTTTACAATGTGAGCATAAACGTCTTGCTAATCTTTGCGCAATCACTAAAGTGACCGAAGTTGCTAGATTAAAAGACTCAATTCCCATATTAATTAAACGCGTGAGTGTCTCAGGTGCACTATTGGTATGTAAAGTGGATAACACCATATGACCGGTTTGCGAAGCTTTTACAGCGATTTCCGCTGTTTCTAAATCTCGAATTTCACCCACCATAATAATGTCTGGATCTTGTCGTAAAAATGATCGAAGCGCATTTGAAAAAGTTAAACCTGCCTTGGGGTTAACATTCACTTGATTAATCCCAGGTAAATTAATTTCTACTGGATCTTCTGCGGTTGAAATATTAACCTCGGCGACATTCAGTATGTTTAAGGCTGTATACAGGGAAACGGTTTTACCACTACCGGTTGGACCTGTGACAATGACCATGCCTTGTGGGCGATGGATTGCGTTTAAAAAGAGTTCTCGCTGAAAATCTTCATAGCCTAAGGCATCAATGCCCATTTTGGCAGAAGAAGGATCTAAGATCCGCATGACCACTTTTTCCCCAAATAAAGTTGGGCAAGTGCTAACACGAAAATCTATTGCACGATTTCGTGATAATTTCATTTTGAAGCGACCATCTTGAGGAATTCGTCGCTCTGAGATATCTAATCGAGACATGACTTTAAGCCGTGCTGCAAGGCGTGGTGCAAGATTAACCGGTGGTGAGGCAAATTCATGTAATATGCCATCTTGCCTTAGCCGAACACGGTATATTTTTTCATAAGGTTCAAAGTGGATATCAGAAGCTCCTCGATTGATAGCATCAAGCAAAACTTTATTGACGAATCGAACGATTGGTGCATCATCAACATCCGAGTCACTGTCATCATCTGTTTTTTCTATTTCTTCAATGCTAGATATATCAAGGGAGTCAAGATCAGTATCTTGAAGATTAGATAGGGCTGAAGATTCTTTTTCGGTCAAGACTTTTTCAATTGCTTCGATAAGCTTCTTTTCTTCAACAAGAATGGCTTCGGTTGAAATTGCTGTATGAAATTTAAATTCATCCAATGCTTCGAGATTCGTCGGATCTGAGACGGCAACATAAAGCCGATTTCCGCGACGGTATAAGGGGAGTGCATGGTGTTTTCGAATGAGCTTTTCACTGACCATGTCTTTAGGGATTATTTCTAAATCCATTGCATTTAAGTCAAATAAAGGATCACCAAACTCAACCGATGCGGTATATGCAATGGCTTGTTCATCGACTATTTGTTTTTCAACAAGATAAGCTACAAAAGGTATTTTTTTCTTGGAAGCATTATCAAGTGCGTGCGAAGCTGCGTTCACATCGAGCAAGTTGGCTTGAACTAATTTCTTGGCCAGGCCGCTTATTGGCACAGTTTTTGGTTCATTCATTTACTCTTTCCAGTTTGAATTTATGCATCGTTGCCTGCTCTCTCATTACTTATATTTGTTTTAAGTTTAGTCAACAGTGAATCTTAGACCAAACTTCATTTGTTTGAGTTTGGGTATCAAAGAACCAGCTAATTTTAAACTAAATCCAGTACCAAGTAAGATGGAAGGGATCCATTGCGTTGCTCGATAAAGGGCAGTTACACTAAATCCAAGGCTGAAATTCTGATACATCATTTGGGTTAATGTCCCTACTAAAGTTTCGAGTACACCTATGTTCCCTGGTGTGATAGGAAAAATCATAGCAATGTTGATGATGCCAACTAAAAAGAAACAGTCGATTAAAGATAAAGGTGCAAAGGCAGCAATGAAGATAAAGTAGAAAATAAAAGCAGTTATAAGGCTTAAAAATAATAAAGACAGCAAGGTACTATAAAAAACAGCAGGATTATTGATCAGGATATGCATGGCGGATAATGATTTGTGTATAAAGTTTGTCCCAAGTCTTGGTTTTAATTTAATAAAAACCATCAATCCCAATATTAAAAAAATTAAAATACCAGCGAGTAAGGTAATCGTATTAAAGCTTTTAGGTAAATGCCCACAAGCCCAACCAAATAAAGTAAAAGCGCAACTAATAGCTAAGGTCATTAGCAAATAAATGAGCATTGCATAAATGAAATCTGAAATTTTCATGCCATAGTGTTGCTTCATGTAAAAATAACGAAAGCCAAGTCCAGGGCGATATGGCAGTATTTGATTTAAAAAATTTGCAATAAAACTCAACCCTATCCAATCTTGCCATCTAAGCTGGATCCCAAAAGGAATGCATAGCATTTTAAAAGCAAAACCCGCGGCGGTTATCATGAGAATTTGCAGAAAAATAATAAGATAGATTAATTCCCAATTAAATTTTTTAAAAATTCCCAAGATATCTTTACCATAATAAAAGAAAAGACCTGATATTATCATTAATAAAATTGCATAACTAATGATCTTTGCGCATAACTTTAGGTATTTTGCCATAATGTTTTCGTATTTTTTTGATTCGATTTTGGGTTGATTGGTAGTTTTTCAGATGATTTTCATTTCTTGAGGTATACATTAAGGTTGTGATTTGTTCAGAGACAAGACCAATTAAGAAAATGATAACTGAAGCTGAGAAAAAAACAGCGCTCATGTTGGTAAATCGGCCTTGAGTGGTAAATGTATAAGCATAGTTAGTTAACCCTGCTATAAAATGGAGAACTGCAAGTGGAAAAAATACTTTAATGGGAGAATATAAAATCGTCATTTTGTAGATAATGAGCAAAAAACGTAAACCATCAGTGAACGGATTTAAATGACTTTTACCAAGACGAGCTCTGACTTGAATTGGCACATAGGCCACTGAATAACCCGATCGAAAAAATGCCATGGTGATGGTTGTTGGGGAAGAAAAACCATTTGGCAATAAATGCATGAGAGATTTGAATTTCTGGGCGTTAATGACTCTGCAACCTGAAGTTAAGTCTTTTACGCAATGTCCTACAATTCGAGTAGCTAAAAAATTATAGAAAGTATTGCCGATATAGCGCATGGTGTTCGCTTGAGCGTTGCTATCGCGCTCGCCGACAACCATATCATAGCCCTCATTGTATTTGGTCAAAAGGGGGTTAATATTATCTACTTGATGTTGTCCATCTGCATCCATGAAAATCAGAATATCGCCATTTGCATGTCTTGCACCGGTTTTGATTGCCGCGCCATTTCCCATTCGATAGGGATGTGAATACAAAGTGGCGCCTAAAGTACTAGCCACTAAGGCAGTATTGTCCTCGGAACCATCATCAACCACAATAATTTCAGATGTTGCGAAGGCTTGTCTTAATGCAGGCAAGAAGCTCTTTAAACCAGCCTCTTCATTTCTGGCAGGTATGATAATGCTAATCTTATTTTGAGCCATATTTATTTTTCGGTCCCAGTTTTCTTTACAGTATCCAATGCTTTGTGCAAAGTCTTGATCTCATTTGAGGATGAGCGTAGAAATCGAGCATGATTATCTACTTTTTTTACTGTTTCTTCTGCATCTTTAATTTTACCATGTTGTAATTCGAGGTAGGCTTTTTCAATTAAGGGATCAAGTCTTTTGGGATAAGCTTCAAAAGATTTTTCAAGTAAAAATCGACTCTGATTGAGATCTTTATCAATAAGTGCTAAGCCACTCTCAAGATGATATAAAACAGCTTGATAAAGCGGCTTATAAGTTATTAAAGGATTGCTGCGTGCAACATGAATTATCTCAGTAATTTTATCTTTGGCAACCCCTTGGCAATGCTGGTCAAACATATTTTTAACCATTTGATCTAACACAAGGATAACATAAGGTGTAATGGCTCCTTGGCGAACTTTTGAAATGGCATCCTCATAAAGTGAGGCAGGTATGGTGCTTGCTCTGCAATAGATCAATATTTTGTGCAATGCTATCCCGGCATTAAAAGGTTGAAGTGATTGCGCTACGTCGAGTTCTAATAAGGCAGCATCATACTGTTCCTTACTTAATAGCAAATTGGCCATCTCAATATGACCTCGAGTAGATTGAGGATGATGATAGACTTCTTCACTGATGAATTTGTAAGATGATGACCATATAACACTTCTTTGAAAAGTCATAGTAATTAACAAACTTATCAAGGCTATAAACAAAAAAATAGAAGTGATTTTAAAAGATGTTGTTGTCTGATTAAAATAGTTAACGCCATAATAACAAGGGATCAGAATAAGGCCAAAGCTTGCAATGTAATTTCGGTGTTCAAAAACCAGCTCTAAGGGTAAAATCGTCGACTCTATCACTTGAGACAATAAAAACCAAGCCAAACCAAAAGCCGCAATTCGTGCTTTTTTTCTTAATAAATAGACAAGAATGAGACAACACACGATGCCGACACTTGAAAAAAATACCGCAGCGTCAAATGAATATGAAATGGGAAAATCATCATGATATAGTCCCATTTGTGAAAGTGAAGGTATGATAACAAGGTTGATATAAAAAAAGATTACTTTAGCTTCAGTCATCATCCTGTCAAGTATGGTAATATTTTTTTCTGCAAAAATTATAAGAAACGTCGGTAATTTATATAAATAATAACAAAGACCAGCGAAGATAAGGCTTAAGCTTAAGAAGTTGTGAGTACGAATCAGTATTTTTTTATCTTGATTATTTTTAGTATAAAAGTCCAATATAAAATATTCAGTGCACCACAAGTACCAAATAAGTAAAACACCGGTTTCTTTACTAAAGATGCTTAAAGGAAAAAAAAGCACCAAGCTCGATATCATTAAAGCATAAGCATAAGGTTTATGGGTATTTAAACGGATCCTACCAAGAAGATAGCTGATAAGACCGAGTAGCATGAAAAGATGGCAAAGCTGGGTCATTCTTTGGACTGCATACAAAACAGTACTAACGTGTAATGGATGTATTAACCAAATGGTGGCTGTTATTATTGAAATAATAAACGCATTTTTTTTTGCTTTTGGTTGAAGCAATACAATGAGATAGGTAAAAACAGCTACATTGATGCCAATAATTAAATGTATGCCTAAATTGACAGCTTTAAAATAAAACGGATTATCTTCAAAAAAAAGATAATTTAAAACAAAGGATGCAATGGAGACTGGCCGGCCTAAAGGGCCAGTATCATTTTGCAGACAAGCTTCAATAAAAGAACGAAAAGAAAAATGATCTATTTGTGCTGGAATAAGAGATTGTAAATCATCTAGTAAGAATGGGCCATGCAGCCCAGGCCAATAAATAACCAAAGTTAAGGATAGTATTAATGCCCAAAAAATATATATGTAAGATATTTTAATTTTTTTCTTCATCGGCATGTAGCAGGCACGTATTGTGTCGTTCCACTTGAGGAGCACACCCAAGTGACTTTGCCGTTGGCATAAGTTGGTGTCAAAGTGATGTTAAGTGCTTGATTAGTTCCCAAATTTTGTCCGTTAGCTGTGACTGTGATAATGCCACGATTACCTACTCTCATGCTGCTGACATAGTTGGTGACAACATTCGATATGCCAGCAATTGCATTAGAGGTAGGCATGCTACCTTTTGAAATGCGATATTCAGTGACAGCACTTTTTGCGATATGTGTTGTTTCTATGAGTTCCAGTACGCGGGCACGAATAAGGTAATCGTTGTATGCAGAAAGTCCCACCGCAGCTAAGATGCCAAGCAATGCCATGGCTATCATAATTTCGGTTAAGGTGAAGCCAGATTGTTGAGTTCTGAACTTCACCTTAAGGTTCAAAGCATCCTTGTTATTATCTGCAAGTGGATGGTACATATTGAGTAGTACCAGAAGAAGTACATGTCCATTTGACAGCACCGTTAGCAAATGTTGGTGTTAGTATGATGGAAAGTGCTCCGCCAGTTCCTAAGTTGGTTTGATTTCCAGTGATCGTGATAACACCATTTGCACCAACAGCGACCCCGCTGACGTAATTAGTAACAATACTGGTAACGCCTGCTGCTGCATTTGTCGTAGGCATTGAACCACGACCTATGCGGTATTCAGCAACAGAAGTTTTTGCATTACTACCGACATTAATCAATTCTGAAACGCGTGCGCGAATCATATAATCGTTATATGCAGGAATAGCAATGGCTGCTAATACCCCGATAATTGCTACCACAATCATTAATTCAATCAGTGTAAAACCGCGCTGAGATTTTGGCTTACTCATATCTTCCCTCCTCATAACATGACCAAGATACCTATAAAATAGCAGTATTCATGCCAAAAATGTACTTAATCAATTAAATCATTTTAAAACAAAGAGTTAATAAGCTATATCGTTCAAGCGAATACCAGGCTGAAGCCACAATTTTGGTCAGTGGATGCGCATTTTGGTCATATTGTCTAAAAATGGGGTGTAATGCGCTATTTAAACCATTAAATAAAAAACTAACGTTGCAAATGGTGTTATTCTGTGATGACAGTTTTATAGCTAACCTATGGTAAGGCTATTTAATACTCAGAAATCGAGGATTTTGCCTTCGTGCTATCGTTGGATAATTCTGAAACGCGCTCGATCTTAATGATCGTTATAGACTGGAATCGAAATCGCAGCTAACGCATGAATGGCGTCTAATCGGCCCGACAAATTATTTGAAGGCAAGTATTGAGCCAAACCTTTAGCAACCGTATACTCGTTGCCTCGTTGCCGGAGTAGCTCAGCTGGTAGAGCAGCGCATTCGTAATGCG
>JAFECR010000028.1:0-33377 GCA_018242045.1 Pseudomonadota bacterium
TTTTTCTAGAAAGTTGCCATCATCCTGTTTTAATTTATCTGCCAATATGCTCTTATTGTATTTTAACTTGTGTGCAGCAATTAAGAAGTGAATTTCATAGGGGTATTGAGATAAAAAGTTCAAATAGTTATTGTCATTTGCCCGTATTAATTGGTTTTCAAAAGTTGAATTAAATGTATAAATTGCTTTTGCCAATTGAGAAATGAAATTCTTATGCTTTGGTGGTAAGTCTTTATAGCCCTTAAATTCAACATCCCAATTCATATTCCGAAAATCTTTGCCAGGATTATCTAAAATATGACGATAAATTTTGTTCGAGATGCCAATGCGAGCGTTTAAAGACTTGTAGTAATTTGCTTTACCAGGGAAACTCGGTAAAATTTTCTTTGCCAGAAATTCTAGTTTATGGCTAGAGTCATTGTTAAGCCAGGTAAGCGGTTCCTTTTGTTGTGCCAAGCTTTTGCAATCGCCATTAAGATAACGGATCTGTTCTAATAAAACACCGTAAGATGTTGATAAAACAGAAGGTGTTCCTGCAAGTAGTGTGCCACGTGGCGTTACACACCAAACATCTTGATTTTTAAATAATATATCACGATTCCAAGAATTTTTAATTGATTTCATGATTTGCTTGGCTTCATTTTTGGTCATCACCACAGCATTTAAGGAAGGGGGAGACTTCGAAGCAACCATCATAACGACTTCAATAGGTTTAGTGTAAGCGTTAAAATAGGTTTTTTGATTTAAATGGGTTTTAGCAAATAGTGGTGTAACATGGATTCGATTATCAAATTCTGGGGCTTCTTCAAAGGCATTTTTCAATGTGGCATTCAGGGTTTGTAAATAGTCAACTCGACTTGTCAGCCCGTTGCTGTAGTCAAACCCTTTAGTTAAATTGGGGGTGGTAGTGCTTTCAAAAAACAGTTGTTGCTGTTCTAATTCTAATTCTTGCTCTGTTTCATTTTCCAGTTCGTTTTCAAGTTCAGCTCCTAATTCGTTTTGAAATTCAATTTCAGCCCCTAAAGGTGGCATTTCTTCACTGGGTTTAGATTTTTTAGGCTGTAAAGTAAATTGGGGGCAAGCATGCAACCCTTGTGCTTTAACGAGTGCTAAGGTTTCTTTTAACTTGGTCCTTTTGTTTTCAATGAGCAAATTTTCATCTTTTAATAATTTTTCCCAATCGTTCAATATTTGAATTTCAAAGCTATCAAGCTGATCTTTAAAGGGTTGATTGGTTAAAATGTTATCCAGTTTGCTATTGTCATGAAATTCTTTAGTAAAATAAGTTTTAAATTTTCTAAGAAGCTTTGATTTTTGTGCTGGTGTTGCTTGTTCGTAAACGATGTCTAACAAGCTTTCTCGCGCTACATTTTTAAATTTATCAATGGTGGCGCGAAGATGCGTACTTAATGCTTGCTGCATTTGGTTTGCTTTTACAAAATCAAAAACACCATTTAATTCATTTTTGGAAGAAATAAATGATTTTAATGAACTTGGCCCAAGTATGGTCGCTGTCTGATTTTTATGTCGCAGCCGCTTTATTCCTTGCAATAGCGAATCTGTGCGTGTTGTTTCTGAAAAGGTGACAACAGCATGGGCCAGTTGTTCTTGTACGATATCAGTGCCAGTTGCCCTGGCTTGATCATAATAGGTGAATCTGGCATTGGGTGAACATTTTAAGATGGCATTGATTTTCTTTTCATCAGTGGTATTTAATTTTATTTTAGCCTGAGTTTTTACATTCAGTGCATATAAAATATCTTGGTTATCATAATATAATACATATTGGAGCTCAGTATCTTTAAAATAGGTCGCAATATTTTGAGCCATTGCTTCGTTGGCGACACCTCTAAATAAAGCGCCAACATCAACAATGACCCTAAAATGTGGGTTAATAAGGTGTTTATCCATGATATCTTGCAAAATGTCTTTAGCTTCATTATTATCTGTCCATTCAACATTCGTTTTCTTTTTTTCTAATTGATCTAATGTTTCGCCATCGGTGCCGATGCCGCCTTTTTCATCAAATTGGATGTTTTGGTGCATGGCAAGGTAGTTATGAGGCGTTCCTGACAGACCTTGATTTGTCAGTGTCATGGCGGCGGCATTTTGAGTATTACTTGCCAATACCAAAGGATTAATTTTTATTTGTGGTAAAATTAATTCTTGTAAGCAATAACGTTTAAAACTCTCAGATTTTTTTAGCATGGAAATGATTTGATTTTCATATTCCGTATCATTTTTAGCAAGTCTTGATAAATCAATGGTAGGAAACTTTTCTGCAAATTTTAAGGCAGCAAAGGTTTTATCAAAGCTTAAATTTGAGTCTTCTAACATTTCACTGGTAGCTTCTTTAATAAAATTATCTATCACTTCAAGCACAAGTGCATCATTAAAATCTTGCTGCAAATTTAGCATGATGGTGTAATTCATGCTTTCGATATGATGGCCAAATCGGGATTGCTCATTTGGCACATTGTTTGCCTTATAAGGAATTGCTAATGTACTTGGCAGTAAAGCAAGTGTTTTTTTAGAAACCCCAAAATTAACATCTCGTTTTTTGGGTAATGTAAAAGGAAGGATGGAAGACAGTTGTTCTTTTAAGAATTTAATTTGCTTTCTTTCTGTTTCATTCAGGCTCGAAAGCGTCTCAAGTATATTGTCTGAACGATTTAATAAATAATTTTTTAATTCAAGTTTTAAAGCATCATTCAAATTCAATTTTTTAATAAGGCTTGCGATGGGGCTTTGCGAGCTATTTACCAAATCTTCGGCCACTTGTGGAAAAATTTTATCCCATGTTGCAAGATTACTGATATTGATCTTGCCACTAACGATATCAAACAGGCTAGTTGGTGATTGACTTTCAATTATTTCTTTGATATTAACTTCTTTAAAGAAATAGAAAAGATCGACCCCTAATTTAAGCATTTCATCAGGAATGCTCTGCGCTGAACCTAGCGTATAATTCAGCATTTTTTTGGGGTCAAGCTCATCATGAATTTCATCAATGATACGATCGCCTTGGTATTTTATCAGTTTTAAACTTTTTTCCAACCATTTGATTTGTTCTTCCCATTCTTTTTGGTCTGAATCACTGATAGGGCCTGCCCAGAGCAATTCTAGATATTTTAGCTCTAAGGACTGCAAACTTTCTTGTGTTGTCACAATATAGTTTTTGTTGATAACAATGTTATAAAGTTTATCGTAAAGCGTATGTAATGCTTGGGATGAACAATCGCTGCTTCTATCAAACAAAAATGGAAAGGCTTCTTGATTAAACAATTGCGAAGAAGTTGAATTTAAATCTGCATAGTTGGTGTTAAAAAGGCTGCCTTTAACTTGAATGATAACCAGGTTTGTACCATTGGCTTTTTTAAGCGCGGCTAAAGGCCCAATGGTCTTACTCTTACCTTTGCCCATGGTGACTTGGTGTATTTCACTGATAAACTCTCCTTGCGGGTTTGTCGTCAGCATATTTTTAAGCATAGTGATGGATCTTGGAAATACTAAAAAACCAGATTCTTTTTGGAAAAATTGTATTTCAGGTTGTGTTTTAAAATCCGCTAGATTTTCAGAAACAAGCTGTGATGCCAATTCAACCAGCGTATTGTCGTCTGTTTGTTTATTGCATTGTACTAATGCGGCTTTTCTGTCTTCATATGTCTTTTTTAAGATATTTAATTGAATATAATCTGACATTTGTTGATGCAGTTGCGTTATTTTTTCATCAGATAGCGCAGTGGCGAGCTGATATTCGTTTTTGTCTGCCAACACATATAGTCTTGATAAATCAGCCATTGTTAATTTATGTCTTTGTTTGCCAAGTTCCTGAAGTTCAAAGGTGAGTTGGTCTTTTTTATCGGTTGGACCTAAATTCGCAAGAGAAATCATAGTTGTTTCAAGTTCGAGTATAAGCAAATCTATCTTACTTATGAATTGATCTGTCTGTAAGCTAAGTGTTTGTCTGACATTTTTATCTGCAAGATAAGTTTTTGCTAAGATTAGCATGGTATTTTCATTAAAATTATTGCGAAGATTGCCGATTTCTTTATCAAGTGTTTTTAGCAATGGCGCCTTTTGTTCATAATTTCCTGAGGGGTATTTATTAGTGAGAAGATCATCGATATGATCCTTCAATTTTTTTTGTTCTTTTTGATAGTCACTCATAAAGTGATTAAGATTGGCTTGGTCCAGATAAGCTTTATTATCTAATGTTAAATAGCTAAAACCTTTAGGGGTTATTTTATCCATTTCTTTTGCACTGGATAAGGAAGATGACGTAACTGGCAAATCTATTGCTACATTTTTCTGCCTGGTGCGTGCTAAGTTAATATGTACTTCATTTGCTTTGGAAAATAATTTTGTAATAAAGTCATACATCTCCATTTGGGTCTGAGGAAAAGGTAAGGTTGTAAAGGTGCTGGGGGAAGCGATTACTTTAAGTAAAACACCAGCAAAATCACCAATTAAACTTGACGGATTGTTATTATCAAGATTAGCTACAATTGTTTTTTCGCAAAATTGTTTAAGCTTAATTTTATCATCAGCCTCTTTTTCTGTTATTGAAAGCTGATAATATGATTTAAAATTTTCCATAAATTGAGCATCACTCATACCAAAGTAAGGCAAAGTGCTGGTCGATGTTGATTTTTTCATTAATTCAACGAGAGTCATCATTGTAAGTGTATCGGAATTATTTTTAAAAACCTTTGGTGTCATAATCGTGATTTGTTCTGTGACAAGTTCTGACATTTCGCTTTTAATATTGCTTGGATTCGTTATTTTTTGCACAATCCTCGTTTTTCTTTCTACATTTTGTTTTGTCATTGGCCTTTGTTTTAAATAAGCAGATTCTTTAGATAGATAATAATTTTTTATATCTTTGCGTCGTTTTGCTAAAACGCCCGTGGGTTTTTTATTAGCAAAAGCCAAGTTCAATAATTCATACTCTTGCGACATCGATAACTTATAATAAGAAGGCACTTTACGTCGGATATGATGATAGCTGTTAAGTTGCGCGTAAAAGGTGTCAGACAAATTTTCATAAAACTCATTCAAGTTTTTATCCATTTCATATTGAAATTTTTCAGATTGAGTTTCGCTCTTGTCATTGGTATGAATCGTTATTGTCCCCCCCTTTACTTGAAAATGACTAAGAACGGATAAAACTTGAGCTTTTAGAGCAATTGTTTTTGGGTTTATGATATCAGCATCGTGAGGTTCACGTGGCATGGCATTCATTATTTTTTCAATTAGCACAAATTCTTGTTGATTACCTTTAATACCGCCCAAACTGATTACTTTTTTAAGGTAAATTAAAGCTTGATCAAAATCAAAGTTACCCATAGCTAAATAGGTTAGATAAAGTCCAGTAGCAGCATCTTGCACTTTAAATTGTTGTGTGTTTTTGTCAATTGGGATAATCAGGTTGGTTTCACTTTCAACAAAGTGCCATGGCGAAGAAACAGAGGGTAGCTTGGCAGCAGTTACTGTTGTTTCTTGTATAGTTTGATTCATTTTAGTGCTTTTCAGATGATGGTGCACATCAAGCTCGAATGGGAAATAGTCAGTGCCTTGTGCAGTTGATTTATTTTTCACTTTTTCTTTGGGAACATAAAATTCTTGAAATGGAATAATAGCCTGTTCTTCGTGAGTATTTTTATCTTCAAATATTAAACAAGCACTTAGGCGTGAGATTGGGTTTTTTTGATTAATCTTTAAAATTAAGTTAGGATCCTTGGCCATCGATATTTGCCATTGATGGTCAGGCATCTTTGCTGCATGAAGTTCTAAACCATAACGCGGAAAATAAATTTTATAATCAGCGCCCGTTGGCGTTTGCTTTTTTAGAACTTCCATAAAAGTGCTGTCTTCAAAGTGAGAAAACA
Source organism: Pseudomonadota bacterium (assembly GCA_018242045.1). Lineage (GTDB taxonomy): Bacteria > Pseudomonadota > Gammaproteobacteria > Berkiellales > Berkiellaceae > Berkiella. Next base: position 5,892 of record JAFECR010000028.1, read on the forward strand.
GTTCATGAAAGCTATGGTTTTGTGACGCTTCTTCGTCTAAATTAATTAAAGTATATCCTGTGTCTTGATAATCTTTATTTAGTTCTTTGATAAGGTTATTTTTATCGATGTAGTAACTTTTTGCTTGGCGTTCTAACAAAGCAACACCGTTTGCACTTTGCCAAAAACGTGTTGTTTCGCAAAAAAATGAACGAGGTAGATTTAAAAGTGCTTTTTGTGATCCAAGAAGGCTTGTTTGATAATTATTTTTGTCTGTGAGAGTTTGTAGTTCAAAGGTATAAGGTTGGTTATTAATTAACTTTTCACAACAATATAAATAAGGCTTTTCTAACTTAGGTGTTTCGATGAAATATCCTTTTTGGGGATCGTCTTGTATTTGAATAGCAACACTAGGCGTATTTGCAAAATTAACCAAGCCAAGCGCTGCTTTTTTAACATGCTTACCATAAAAGGTTTGATATAAAGTGCTACTGGCTAATCGACTTGGGACCACACTTATTATTTGCTGATTACGCCATATTTCCCCCGAAACCAAATCAAGTCTAAACATTTCAATATTTTGTTCATTTTTAACAATAAAATTTGGAAATGCTAACTTCCCTTTACCGGCTAAGTTAAATTTATCTTGAATTAATTGAATGAGGGTTTGCTGATTTTGTTCAAATAAAGCAAGAAACTGTTCGGTTATTTCATTTTCTGCTTGGATGTTTTGGGCAATAACATTGGGTTGTGCTTTTAGTGTATTTTTATAAATTAGATAATTATCAAATATTTGATTAAACCAAACAGTATCCATTTTTTTTGTATTAAAACTTAGTTTTAATAATAAACTAGAAAGTATGCTTTGATCTGTGATAGATAAAGTTGATAGATCAAATTCTTTTAATTGGGACTGTAATTTACTAAGATTGAGAGTTGCTTCATCATGATTTTTCTTAAGGGAGGAATTTAAAATATATTGATTAATATCAAATTTAAGTGCATAAAAATATAAAGCAGGGGAAATTTTCTCTTCTTTTAACCAATATTTAGCGCCTTCATCACAAAATTGATTAAGTTTTTCTACAAGAAGTGGGTTCTTTCGAATACTGCTTATTAACAGATTTGGTTGAAAAATATTTTTTTCAAGATAGGTTTGGTAATCACTTTGATCAAATAATGAATAATTATCGCTAAAATATTCAATGCTGGTCGTGATTTGATAAGAAGGTTCGGATCTTAAATTCCATAGCATTTTATTAAGCGCTGATGTATGAGAGTGACCTGTTTTTTGTTTGTTTTCATTTTGCTGAGGTTGCTCTGGCCCATTTTCTAATGAATAAATATTATTAGGATGATAGAGTTTAGGTCTGTCTGTTTTATAATGAACTAGATAAGTTGGTTTATGGGCCAATTTACCAATGATGACATTTTCTGCAGTATCAACAGCAAATGCATTGCGCACGGCTTCGTTTTCGATATTGCCACTCCAAGTTGTTATTTTTGGACTTATTATGAGTTGCCAAAATATATTGTTTTCATAGTCGATGTCTTTAGAACCTGAAGATATGTAGATAGATTTTTTCGCAGGGTCAGGATCGTAAAGTGGTTTTCTGTCAAAGTTCGCTACAGATTTAAATATATTTCCTAAGAAAATTTCAAAATCTTGTCTTAAACGACTGACATTATTAATATCAACCAAAATAGTATTATCTTGTAATGATTTTTCGTCTAATAAGGTAAGCAAAGCAACTTCTGCATTGAGGTTATTTTTAGTAATAAGTGCTAATTCTCCAGCTTTGTATGTAGCAGCTGCTTTTTGATGAAATATTGTATTTAACAATTCTTTCACTTGTGGGGGATATTGATTAATTAAATTGGTATAATAATCAAAATGTTTGGGAATAATATCCTGGTTGATATTTTTTTCTGCCTTTAATAAGACATTAAGCCTTTCATCAATTTTAGGATCTTTTTGTGCTAATCCTGCATTATTTTTTGAATATATCAATAATTCCTTATAAGAAATAGACCACAGTGGTGTTTGTATTGCGTTGCCTTGAGCGGCGTTTTTTAGCACGTTTGAAGCTACCCATCGAATAAGCGAGGCAGCACTTAGCGTGGCTATTACTTTTTTTGGCCCAAAAGCATTGCCAGGGTCAATTTGCTCGCAGCTTTTGCCGTAAATCGATAATAATGTTTTAAACTGGCTTAGGAATGCATTTGCTTTAAGAACATTATTTGTTTCTTGCAACAATTTGACATCTAAAGGCAGGTTGAGTAAGAATTCATCGATGCTATTCACAATCGCAAGATGGGCGCCATTGGCATTTAAGAGTTCAATTTTCTTGATAAATTCATTTAATTTTTCATTTGAATAGTCATTAACTAAATCATGAGTAGGGACATTGTGTTGGTAATGGCTATAGATATCGGATGTTTTTGTGGTGTATGAAAATGGTTGTTGTTTTGTAAGTATAAAATTCAAATTATTCTTTTCATGGAACGGGGCGCTGGATTGAATATTTTTATTGGGTTCTTTAGGAACGAGCTGCAGTTGATCTTTAATGTTTTTAATGAACTGGTAATTTTCTTCTATTTGTTCAGGCGTAAAAACGTGATAATTTTTTTCAATGATTCGACTTAGATTTTCGATGGCAAGGTTGATATGCTCTTGCGATAATTCAGTTAAATTATTTTTGTTTTCTTGGAAAAATTGATTAATAGAATATTTTTTTAAAGCAAATAAAAACAGCATATGTGATTTTTTATCTGTAAAACTAAGTTTTGTTAGTTCATGCAACACCTTTTCAGTACACGTGCCAGAACGTTGTCCAACCGTCATTATTTCATTTAATCTGGTATCAACTTCACTCGGTTCAATTTCTTGACCATTTAAATAGGCAATCGTGGGGATGACTTGGTTGTATAATCTATCGGCATCATAAATACGATTTTTTTTAACATCGGTACTTGTAATCAAAGGTTTGATTTTACATTTTATCAGTTCTGTTAGGAACTGGCTCAAATCGTTGTCATTGAGTGAATCTTTCGGGATTTTGAAACACTTCACTGGAATTCTACGATTTTTGTCTAACCCAGGTATAATTTTGTGAAATTTTAAGCCATCGCCTGTATTATAAATTAAGAAATAAAGATCGCCTTCTTTATTTTTTCGAAATTCATATATCATAGCGTGCCCAGGAGATCCCGCCCAGCCACCTGGAATAAACATACCATTTTCATTGCCTTCGTTTGGCAGCGCTTGAATTTTATTGGCCAAGGTTTTGGTAAATTGTGAATAGGCGTCTTGTCGCGCTTTTTCTAGATTTTCAGTAAAAAAATATATTTTTTTTATTAACTCATCCATATCCTTTTTAACAATAACTAAATCATTTAATTTCTGATTGAGCCCTGCTAGGGGAGAGCCGAGCAATGTTGGGTCTATGCTAGTCTTTCCTGCTTTAGCATCGTTGACAAATGTTGCTAAATAACCAATGGTAGTACCAAATTCTTGTCCCTGTAATGTTCTTGTGCCAACCAAATGGGCATCATTGTTAATATGTGCAAATAAACTCAAACTTAAGGGTACCGTACTTTTATTAGGTTGATTGCCTGTAGTCATTAGTCTGTATTCTATATATAAGGGAACTATGAATATGACGAGTAATAAATTGAAATGGTTCAAATAAAAGAACCATAAAAAGGGTATATACTCGCGCGAGTTGGAATTTAGGCTAGTCTCTTTTAGAGCACTGGTTTAATTTTATTCTTTATTAGGTATTAATCTATTCATTACCTTAATCACATGATCATGCTTTGGATGCATTTCAAGTGCATTATTCCAGACACGTTTTGCGCCATCAAAATCTTTCAAATACCACATTACTTCGCCTAAGTGTGCCGCAATTTCAGCATCAGGCATAATTTGAGCTGCTTTTTTTAAAGTATCTAAAGATTTATTATAATCTCCTTGTTTAAAATATAACCAACCCAAACTATCTAGTACAGAGGCATTGTTAGGAGATAATTTTAAAGCATATGATAAATATTGTTGTGCTTCGTCAAATCGTTTTGTTTTATTGGCAAGCATGTATCCGAGTGCGTTTAATGCATCTAAATGGCTAGGTTGTATAAGCAGAATTTCTTTTAAATCGGTTTCGGCGAGATCGATTTTATCGAGTCTGTCTGCGATAAGGCTCCTGGCATAAAGTAAATCAATTTCATTTGGCATGTTGGCAAGACTGTCGTTCAGTAAAACAAGCGCTTCGGGGTAACGATGTGTCTGGTTATAAATTTCAATTGTCGCAAGAATGATTTGTTTTTTTTCTGCAGCGTCACTTGGCTGTGTGCGAGTTAAAACTTCTAAAGCCTCATCATAGCGTTTTTTCTCACAAAGCAACACGCTGGCTCGCACTTGAGAGAGCACATGAAACGGCCCTGTGAGCACTTGTTTAAACCAGTCGATGGCAACCTCTTCTTTGTTTTGCATTTCCGCAATTCGTGCGAGAAAGTAATGAGAAAGATCTTTACTTTCATCATCTTTTGAAGTTTGTTTTAAGATTTTTTCAGCAATGTCAAACCATTGTGCTTGTATACTTGTTCTGGCAAGTTGTAATAATTCTTCATTGGTTAATTTTGTATTGTTAATTAATTCTTTAATTTGCTGATGCGCTTGCTCAATAAAGCCATTTTCCAGGAGAAACTGTGTATAATATTGTTGCAATAAACTATTTTGCTTTTGAGCTTGGGCATGTTTATCTAAAAATGCTTTGGCCGCTGGTTTATCTTTGCGCAACATCGTTTCAGTGAAAAGCTGTATTCCAATAGTGGAGTTTGGGTCCATTTTTAAAGCTTTTTGGCTTAAGTCCAAAGCCTTGGCGTCTTTACCTTGAAATAGATAGATCTCAGCTAAAGCTAAATGTCCACTTGGAATATTTGTTTCTTTTGCAGCCAACATCTCTAAGGCTGAAATGACCCGTTGATTGTCTTCAGGTTTTTGTAATTGTCGAAATAAAATTAAATAATATTGAAAAGCTTCTTCTTGATTGACTTCTTCAGCGTGAAGCAAAAAAGGCACGGCTTTTTCGATTTTTCCCAGTCTAATATAAAGAGCAGCAGTCGTTATTTGGGCTTCTAAGTTATTTTTGGCTGCGTTTGCCCAAATGATTGCTGGGGCAACGGCTGTTTCAAGAGAACCGGCAGATAGGGCAACTTGCGTTGCTCTGGCAGCGACATCGGCATCTTGGGTTTCTTCTGCAGCAGCGATATAATTCGCTAAAGCGATTTCAGGATGATCTCGATCGAGCGCCATTTCGGCGGCGAGCAATTGGTATAAGCTATCAACGGGAAGAACATCTTTTTTAGGGGTAACTGTTGTGTTTTCAACCAAAGGGATCGTTTTAAGAGGGGGTTTTGGCGCTAGCGGCTCTGTGCCACTGAGCGTTAAGCCCGGAACCACAATCAGAAGTGGGATAAAAAGAGTAGCTACCTGCTTCATGCCGAATCCTTATCCTTGACGCAACGCGTCATACTTTTTAGGCCACGGTGTTTGTTAACCAGCTAATGGCTCTATCGGCAACAAAAAGGACTTCAAGAGTGATTTTTTTTGAAGCAATATTGAGAATGGCATATGCTCGTGCCAATTTGAATTTAGGCGAGGCGCCAAGCGTACGAATCCCCAGGAGTGTACGCTTTGCTACATGACTGGGGTGAGTACGAGCATGAGTTGGCGGAGCCTAAATTTAAATTGGAAAGAGTATAAACGTGTTATTAGCACTTGGCGTCAGTTATAAAACAGCACCGATTGAGGTAAGAGAAAAACTTGCGTTTTCTCAAGAGTTTATTCCAGATGCCCTAAATAAGTTATCAAGCACTCTTGGACTTGAAGAGGCTGCATTAGTTTCGACCTGCAACCGAACCGAGCTCTATTGCAGTGCGCCAATTTCTGAAAAGTATATAAAAGCAGTGCTTGAGTGGTGGCAGAAATACCAAAATATTTCCTTTGACTTGAAACCTTATTTATACACTTTTGCCAATGAAGCGGCGGTTTCTCATTTAATGCGCGTTGCCAGTGGTTTAGATTCCATGGTTATCGGTGAACCTCAAATTTTGGGTCAGCTAAAAGTGGCCTTTCAAATGGCTAAAGAAAGTAGGGTATTAGGCAAACGATTATCGCGACTTTTTCAAGCAAGTTTTTCAGTGGCTAAAAGAGTGCGTCATACCACCCAGATAGGGGCACATCCTGTTTCGGTGGCTTTTGCTGCGGTTTCTTTAGCAAAACAGATTTTCAGTGATCTCTCAAAAGCAACTGTTATGCTGATAGGCGCGGGTGAAAATATTGAACTAACCTTGCAGCACTTGAAAGCTAAACAAGTGAAAAATATTATTGTTTTAAATAGAACGCTATCACATGCCAAAGCGTTGACAGCGATTTATGGAGGTCAGGCATTACCCTTAGATAAAATGACGCAAGCGTTGTCTTGTGCAGATATTGTAATTAGCGCTATCACCAGTGCAACACCCTTGTTAACAAAAACACATGTTCAGACAGCGATGCGAAATTGTAAACGCCGCCCTATCTTTATGGTAGACTTAGGTGTTCCAAGAAATATTTGCCCAACGATTGCTGACAATGAAGATATCTATTTGTATACGGTGGATGATTTACAAGGCATCGTGACAGAAAATTTAAAAAATCGACAAGAGGCGGCACTGGAAGCTGAATTGGTTATAAAGCAAGCAACCCATACTTACATGAACTGGATCCATGCTGGTCATCAAATGAATACTATTCGGGCAGTGAGAAGCCAAGCCGAAAAGCTGAAGAATGAAACCTTAGATCAAGCTTTAAAACGTCTACAAAAAGGGGATAATCCAAGCGAAGTGTTAACACATTTTGCCCATCAATTAACGCAAAAATTAATGCATCAGCCCACGGTAGGCTTAAAAACACTACCACTTGAGAAAATTGAATTGATAAAAACACTATTTAGTATAGAATAAACAAAATGAAACCTTCAATTTACGCTAAACTAGCTGCATTAGCAGAAAGACACGAAGAAATAGGATTACTACTTTCTTCTGCCGATATTATTCAAAACCAAACCAAATTTCGCGATCTTTCCAAAGAATATGCTGATCTACAACCTTTAGTTGAAACATTTAATCATTATCAGCAAGCGTTAAATCAAGAAAAATCTGCAATAGCCCTCTTAACCGACGAAGATACGCAAATGCGACTTATGGCACAAGAAGAGCTGGAAGAAATCAAACAACATCTTGAAAGTTTTGAAAAAACATTACAGCTTTTTTTAATCCCAACCGATCCGGATGATGATAAAAACGTTTTTCTTGAAATTCGAGCAGGCGCAGGTGGAGATGAGGCAGCGATTTTTGCTGGTAACTTATTTCGAATGTATAGCCGTTATGCAGAGTTAAAACGCTGGTCGGTAGAAATTGTCAGTGAAAGTTTTGGCGAACATGGTGGCTATAAAGAAATCATTGCGCGCATTATTGGTCAAAATGTTTATTCACACCTTAAATTTGAATCAGGGGCTCATCGGGTACAACGCGTGCCTGCCACAGAGTCACAAGGACGGATCCACACTTCGACTTGTACGGTGGCCGTGTTACCAGAAGTTGAAGCGATTGATTCTATTCAAATCAATCCGGCAGAGCTTCGCATTGATACGTATCGTGCCTCAGGGGCTGGGGGCCAACATGTCAATAAGACAGATTCAGCCATTCGCATTACCCATTTGCCAACCGGGATAGTGGTTGAATGCCAAGATGAGCGTTCTCAACATAAGAATCGTGCTAAGGCAATGTCATTGTTGCAATCGAAAATATTAAATATTCAAAAAGAAGCACAATTGGCAGAACAATCGGCGACGCGCAAAAGTTTAGTTGGCACAGGCGATCGCTCTGAAAGGATCCGAACCTATAATTTCCCTCAAGGCAGGTTAACAGATCATCGTATTAACCTTACCCTCTATAAATTAGATGAAATTATGGAAGGTAAAATCACAGACATAGTAGAAGCTTTGCGCCAAGAACACCAAGCTGAATTGTTAACAACGCTAGGGGAATAAAGTGTGCCAACCATCAGTGAAGTTCTCAATTGGGGCAAAAACGCTTTAGCCACGCAAAATGTTCCTTTACTTGAAGCGCAAGTGCTATTAGCTCATGTTTTAGGTTGCACACGTACCTATCTTTATACTTGGCCAGAAAAAGAAGTGCCAGCACAAGCGTTAAGTGCCTATGAAGCGTTAATTAAAAGACGTGAGCAACATGAACCTATCGCTTATTTAGTCGGGCATAAAGAATTTTGGTCATTATCTTTTATCGTCTCAAAAGACACCTTAATACCCCGCGCTGATACTGAATTATTGATAAGCACCGTGCTAAACAACTTATCTTTGCATTCACAATCAGTGGTAGATGTTGGTACGGGATGTGGTGTGATTGCTTGTACCTTGGCGCACTGTCGACCCAACTGGCAGTTGATTGGCTTAGATATCAGCGAAGCTGCTATGGCGGTCGCGAAACAAAATGCGCAACAATTAAATCTTCACAATGTTGAATTTATTCACAGTTGTTGGTTAGAGTCACTGCCAAAGCAGCAATATGATGCCATTATTGGTAATCCCCCTTATATCAGAGAAAACGATGTGCACTTGGTGCACGGAGATTTACCTTTTGAACCCACAATAGCGTTGACTGCTGGGCCATCAGGTTTAGAAGCATTTAGCGCTATTTTATCAACTTGCTCGTCGTATTTAAAACCAGCGGGCTTGGTGGCTTTTGAGCACGGGTATGATCAAGGCCAGCAAGTACGTGCACTTTTAACACAGTTTGGTTTTAATGATATTCAAACGTTTGTCGATCTGGCTGGTAAAGAGCGCGTGACCTTAGGAAAGAAAAACGCTTAACAGACTCGTTGACATCAGCCCCTTTAAAATTATATATTGCGCGTCTTTTGCAATTTAAATCATTCAGCAGACAAAGAAATGCTATAAGGCCTAATATCATGCTTAGCGCACAACCCTCTTCCAACACGAGCAATACGGATGATCAAAAAAAACATCAAGCCCTGCAAGACGAATTAGATAGCATTATTAAGTTTCATACTAAATGGAAGCTAACCCCGCCTTTGTCTTTGGCCTTTAAATCCACGATGACCTTAGATGAAAAAGATGAATTTTTAAACCAGATTAACCTTAAAATTATTATTTCTAAAATTAACGTAACGAGCAAAAATTTAGATATTTCAAGCCTAGGGTTAACACGCTTTCCGGAACATTGCTTTATTGATCCTACATTAAAAGATTTTTGGAATAACCTTGAAGAGCTTGATTGTAGTGCCAACAAACTTACCAGATTACCTTCATGGCTTGGTGCGCATTGTAAAAAATTAACCTCATTAAACTGCAGTAATAATGAGATAACAAAACAATTGCCAGATAGCATTGGGACAATTCCAGATCTAACCGTGCTAGATTGTAGTAAGAATAAACTTAAAATATTGCCTAAAACTTTGACAAACTGTAAAGCCTTAGCAGTGCTAAATTGCAGTGGAAATCGGCTAACAGAATTACCTGAAACTTTGACAAACTGTCTAAACTTGAAAGAACTAAATTGTAGTTCCAATGCGATTACCGCTTTGCCACTAAATTTGGATAGGCTGCAGAAGCTAGAAGTGCTTAAGGTTAGCGCTAATTATATTAAAGAATTTCCAGCAACACTACTTGATTGTAAAAATTTGAAAGTGATAGAGGCTAATGACAATAATCTTCAAACGTTACCTGAAGAGATCAATGAATTAGAATCACTTACAACTTTATTTATATGGAACAATAAACTTAAAAAATTGCCTGCGAGTCTTAAGCAATGTGTTAATTTAAAGATAATCAATTATCAAAAGAATACCTTAGACGAAAATCCTGATTTTTTAAAAGAGTTGTCACATGTTCGCCAAATACCGAAAGATTATGTAAAATATCGCGAGAAAATAGATGAGCTTGCAAAAAAACCTAAACCACCAACACCAACGAAAGGCGTTAGAAAAAATATACAAGCCCAAGTGAAGGCTGACTCAACATCGGTTCAGAGATTGACGACAGGTTTTGATAATCTGTCTTTACAAAAAACTCCGGTTATCACCACTACAACGCAAACAACCTTAATCACAGAGACAACATCGACAATGCTATCATTACAAGCAGCAATAAAAAAAAACCAATTAGCAGTTGAGATGAGTGATCCGATCAGCTTTTCTGGAAAATCGCCAATGCTATCATTCCACGCAGTAATAAAAGACGCTCAATTAACAGTTGAGATAAGTAATCTGATCAGATTTTCTGAAAAATGGCCAAAAGCCATAGGTATATTAGTAGAAGATTTTTCACCTGGTATGTCCATTAATCAAAAGGAAGATTATTTAGATTTTTTACATTGTAAGATTATTAAAAGGAAGATTATAGATGCTCGACTTAAGAATCTCACAAAGTTGGACATCTCTGGTTTAGGGCTGACTCGTATTCCCAAGAGATTATTTAGCGATCCAGAACTTGAATCATTTGAAGAATTTATAAAAAAAATTGAAGAAATTGATTGCAGCAACAATGAGCTAGATAATATAGCGGAATTAGGTTTTTATTTTACCAATCTCAAGGTGCTTGACTGTAAAAAAAATAAAATAAAAGAATTGCCACAATCTCTCGGGGCTCTTAAGGGCTTGGAATATCTTGATTGTAGTAAGAACAATTTGAGATTTTTACCGGATTCAATTGTTAATTGTCATTCTTTCATGGTTTTGGATTGCCGCCAGAATGAAATCAATTACCTGCCACAAAAAATAGGTGATCTTAAAAAGCTTAAAACTTTAAATTTTTCTAATAATAAAATTAATACTTTGCCTGATTCTTTGGTAGCGTGCCAAAACTTAGAGGAACTTGATTGTGCTAACAATCGGCTTCAAACATTGCCAAACGATCTCAATCAATTGCAAAAACTTCGAGAATTAAAGATTGAAGGTAATTTAATTAAATGTATCCCCAATGCATTAGTATTATGTACTGCGTTAAAAAGAGTATATTGTGACGCGTTACAATCACCGGATTCTTTACCTCCTCACATTGTATTTAGATCAAATGAAAAAAAGATCTTACACCAATTTAAATCTCGTAATAAAAGATCAAATTTAGAAGATTTAGGTTTAGATATTGATCATTCAGAAGATTCAGATAGTGATCATTCACAAGACAATAATATTCAATTCTCAAAGCGCAACGCCTCTAACCTCTAAAGTCCTATGTTAAGCCTACCCCCTGCCTGAGCAGGGGGTAAGCTTAATTGTCATGCGATCTAAGTCTCATTTAATTTTTTCTTTAATAACTCATTAACTTGGGCAGGATTTGCCTTGCCTTTTGTAGCTTTCATTACCTGACCCACTAAAAAGCCAAACACTTTATCTTTACCAGCACGGTATTCTGCAACCTGGCTTGCATTAGCAGCAATCACTTCATCAATGGCTTTTTCAATAGCAGAGAAATCAGTAACCTGTTTTAATCCTTTTTGCTCGATGATCTCATCAACATGGCCTTCTTTTGCCCACAAGGCTTCAAAAATGGTTTTGGCAATTTTGCCAGAGATAGTGTTATCAAGTATGCGGGCCAACAACTGCCCAAGATCATTAGCACTCACAGGGCTTTGCTCAATATCTAAATTTGCTTTATTAAGCGCACCTAGCAGCTCACCCATAACCCAGTTTGCAGCAAGTTTTGGATCTTTTTTGTGAATAGCATCAACAACGGCTTCATAATAGGCTGCCAAAGCTTTGTGCTCTGTTAAAACGGTCGCATCATAAGGCTTTAAGCCATATTCTTGCTGGAAGCGTTCTTTTTTTTGCGAAGGAAGTTCCGGTAAAGTGCTTTTAACTTGTTGGATATAAGCCTCATCCAGAATAACGGGTAATAGATCAGGATCGGGGAAATAGCGATAATCGTTAGCTTCTTCTTTGTCACGCATGGGGCGATTTTGTTGCTTTGCTGGGTCCCATAACATGGTTTGTTGGGTTATTTTTCCGCCGCCTTCCAACACATCAATTTGTCTTTGAATTTCATAATTAATAGCTTGTTCTACAAAGCGAAAGGAGTTGATATTTTTGGTTTCCGTTCTGGTGCCAAACTTGGATTCACCTTGTGGGCGAATGGAAACATTGGCATCGCAGCGAAAAGAACCTTCTTGCATGTTACCATCGCAGATTTCTAAATAACAAACCAGGGCGTGTAATGCTTTAAGATAGGCAACGGCTTCTTGAGCAGAGCGCAAATCTGGCTCTGAAACAATTTCTAATAATGGGGTGCCAGCACGATTTAAATCGATGCCCGTTTGTTTGGGAAATTCTTCATGCAACGATTTTCCAGCATCTTCTTCAAGATGTGCACGGGTGATCCCAATGCGTTTTGTTTGATTATCACCAAAGGTAATATCAAGATAGCCATCATGCACAATGGGTAATTCATATTGGCTGATCTGATATCCTTTGGGTAGATCAGGGTAAAAATAGTTTTTACGAGCAAAGACAGAGCGATGTGCAACAGTGCTATGTGTGGCTAAGCCAAATAAAGTTGCCATACGCACGGCTTCTTTATTAAGCACAGGTAAAACACCAGGCATGCCAAGATCTATCGCGCAGGCTTGGGTATTGGGTGGGGCGCCAAACGCGGTTGGGGCACCTGAAAATATTTTAGAGTGCGTTTTTAATTGGGCATGGACTTCTAAGCCAATAATAACTTCCCATTGCATGTTTAGGGATCTCCTTTATTTTTAAGCCTTTACAGGCAATTTTCTGGGATCTGTTTGTGCCAATTTGTTTCTTGTTGGTATTGGAAAGCAGCGTTTAATAAAGTACTTTCATCAAAATGTTTACCCGTAAGTTGAATGCCAATGGGCAGTTCATTAACAAATCCAGCAGGGATACTTAACCCAGGCAGTCCTGCTAAATTGGTTGCAATGGTGTAGATGTCTGATAGGTACATGCTGACAGGATCATCTGCTTTTTCGCCGATTTTAAAAGCAGGGGTGGGTGCTGTTGGGCCAAGGAGAAAATCGACTGTTTCAAACGCTCGTTTAAAATCTTCTGAAATTAATTTTCTTACTTTTTGTGCTTTTAAGTAATATGCGTCAAAATAACCTGCCGATAAAACGTAAGTGCCGACCATAATTCTTCTTTTAACTTCATCACCAAATCCTTCTGCGCGTGAACGTTTATATAAATCGGTTAAATCTACAGGATTTTGACAACGATAACCAAAACGCACACCATCATAACGAGATAAATTTGAAGAACATTCAGCAGAGGCAACCACATAGTAAACTGAAATAGACAAAGGGCTTGAAGGCAAAGAAACTTCTTGTATTTTTGCGCCTAATTTTTCAAAAACACGCAAAGCGTCTTGCACACAAGCTTCTACTTTCTTATCAAGGCCTTTGTCAAAATATTCTTTTGGAACACCAATGACTTTTCCACTCAGTGATGCTTTTAAGTTTTTGGTATAATCCGGCACCGCTAAGTCCACACTGGTAGAATCAAGCGGATCAAATCCTGCCATGGCATTTAATAACATGGCAACATCTTCAGCAGTTTGTGCAAATGGGCCGGCTTGATCCAAGCTTGAGGCAAATGCAATCATGCCATAACGTGAAACGCGACCATAGGTTGGCTTTAATCCTGTGACACCGCAAAGCGCAGCGGGTTGGCGGATGGAGCCGCCAGTATCTGTACCTGTTGAACAAGGCACCAAGCGTGCACCAACCGCAGCGGCAGAGCCGCCTGAAGAACCACCCGGTACCCGCAGCGGATCCCAAGGATTTTTAACGGGCCCATAATAACTGGTTTCATTGGATGAGCCCATGGCAAATTCATCCATGTTGGTTTTTCCTAACATGACCATGCCTGCGTCATCCACTTGAGTGACCATGGTGGCATCATAAGGCGCAATAAAATTATCAAGCATTTTAGAGCCACAGCTTGTTTTAATGTGCTTAGTGCAAAATATATCTTTGTGTGCAATGGGCAGACCAGTTAAGGGTTTTGCTTTTCCTTGCGCGCGCAACGCATCACATTGTTTGGCTTTTGCTAAAGCGGTATCTTCGGTGACGGTAATAAAGCTATTGTAAATTTTATCAAAGCGACGGATCCTATCTAAAAAATGATTGGTAAGCTCAACGCTTGAAAACGTTTTTTTGTTAAGACCTTGTGCAAGTTCTGCAAGTGTCATGGTATGAATCGTGGTCATGGGAAGTCCTTATTATTCTATTACCTTGGGTACCAAATAAAGACCAGCGTCGGTATCGGGCGCAATGGATTGGAATAATTCACGCTCATTTGTTTCAGTGATTTTATCATCCCGCATTCTCTGGGTAAGATTTTCCAATGGATGGGCTAAAGGCACAACATTTTCAGTTTGTGCGTCGTTAATATGTGCGACCAAATCTAAGATCTTAGAAAGATTGCTGGCATAAAAAGGAATTTGCTCTTCTGCTAGCGTTAATCTGGCAAGATGCGCGATTTTTTCGACTTCGTTGCGATCTAAAGGCATAATGATCCCCTTAATCTGACGAGAATTAAGTTAATCCACTAATACTATAATAAAATAGGGTAGGGGAGCTAATGTATCATAGCTCGCGCCTTGCCCAAAATAGTGGAGGTTGTTATAAGTTAATGTAAGTGTCACGTAGGAAGAACCCATGCTTAAATCAATTCGAGGTATTTTTTCAAGCGACATCTCAATCGATCTCGGAACAGCGAACACGCTGATTTATGTACGTGGTCAAGGGATTGTGCTAAATGAACCTTCAGTGGTTGCCATTCGCCAAGAGCGCGGCGCAAGTGGCCATAAACAAGTAGCAGCGGTTGGCATTGAAGCAAAACGTATGTTGGGGCGCACCCCTGAAAATATGATCGCCGTTCGTCCCATGAAAGAAGGGGTGATTGCCGATTTTCATATGACGGAGGTGATGTTACAGCATTTTATTCACAAGGTACTGCCTTCGCGTATATTTCGACCAAGCCCTCGTGTCTTAATTTGTGTTCCTTGTGGGTCAACCCAAGTAGAAAGACGCGCCATCAGGGAATCCGCATTGGGTGCCAGTGCGAGAGAGGTTTATTTAATTGAAGAGCCTATGGCTGCGGCTTTAGGAGCCGATCTGCCTGTGCATGAGGCAACAGGCTCGATGGTGGTGGATATTGGTGGTGGTACGACAGAGGTAGCTATCATTTCATTAAATGGCATTGTTTATTCTGCTTCAGTGAGAATGGGCGGCGATAAATTTGATGAATCTATCATTAATTACGTTCGACGAAACTATGGCTGTTTGATTGGTGAAACAACCGCTGAACGTATTAAAACTGAAATTGGCACAGCTTATCCTGGTGATGAAGTATTAGAAATTGAAGTTCGAGGTCGAAATGTGGCAGAAGGCATTCCTCGCAGCTTTACCTTAAATAGCAACGAAATTCTAGAAGCATTACAAGAACCACTTTCCTCGGTTGTTAGTGCAGTCAGAGTAGCTTTAGAGCAAGCACCACCAGAGTTGTCTGGTGATATTGCAGAGCGGGGGCTTGTTTTAACAGGTGGCGGTGCTTTATTAAGGCACATCGATCATCTGTTGATGGAAGAGATTGGTTTGCCAGTAAGTGTGGCTCAAGATCCCCTAACTTGTGTTGCTCGAGGTGGCGGTAAAGCTTTAGAAATGCAGGAAGATAAGCGCGTTGGTCTTTTAACAACCGAATAGAGCTTAATGACAGGGAGCAGACTATTCTAACATTTAAACCCGTGCGACCAAGTGGGTGGACACTGGTCTTTTCGATAATTGTTTCTTTAATGCTCTTTATTGCAAGTAGTCACGTACCAGGCTTTTCTATTGTCCATCAATATCTTGCTAAATTGGTTTGGCCTATTCAAAAAACAGTAGATATTCCAAATTATCTCGTGGAGGAAGCAGAAGCTTTTTTTCGTGAACGTTACAATCTGCTTACTGAAAATGCCAACCTGAAACATCAACATATCTATTTGCAAGCCCAAGTTCAAAAACTACGTGCTTTAGAAGCTGAAAACCAAGAATTAAGAGAGCTTCTTCGTTCAGTTGGTCAAGAAAAAGATTCTTTTTCTGAAGCCCGGATCATTCATGCAAACCTCGATCCTTTTCGTCAACAGATCCTTTTGAACAAAGGAAAAAAACAAGGTGTGGTAGTTGGTCAAGTCGTTATTGACGCACAGGGATTAGTCGGTGTTGTGCTAAAGGTAACTGATAATAGTTCACGGGTTTTATTATTGACCGATACCAGTTTTGCCGTTCCAGTACAATCCGTGCGCAGCGGCGAAAGAGCCATTGCAACCGGAAGTGGTGCAGGGGGTGAGCTGAGACTAAATTATGTACCCCGTACGGCTGATTTTGTGGAGGGTGATGAATTGGTGACCTCAGGATTGGGGGGGCGTTTTCCGGCAGGTTATCCCGTAGGTGTTATCACCTCTATTCAGCACGATGCGAGCACTCGCTTTACTTTGATTGGTGCCAGCCCTTGTGCAAAATTAGGTCAGTTTAGGCATGTTTTATTAGTAAAAGATCATTCAAATCAACCTATTATCGTTGAAGATCAAATGAATAAACCAACGGTCTCTCAAGCTGGAGATACTTCAAATTCTCACGCTAGTGTACAAGCAATTTATTCTTCAATAGTGAAAGGTAAAGGCGCATAAATGATAAGATACGCCATAACATGGTGGCTTTTTTTAGGGATCACTTTCTATCTTTGCGGGCTGATGAGCGTCTTGCCTTTAGCGCCAGATTGGCAATGGTACAGGCCGCAGTGGGTCATGATGCTTTTTATCTATTGTCAGATATCTCAACCTAAAAGATTTAATCCAATCTATGCCTGGATTGGTGGTTTGCTAGTGGATAGTTTGTTAGAAACCCGTTTAGGAGAGCATGCGCTGGTATTTTCTATAGTTTGTTATTCCACTGCCCTAATAAGGCAAAAATTTTTACTACGCCCTTTATGGTTACAACTGGGAAAGATATTTTTACTTATCTGTTTAGGACAGATTTTAATTCTTTGGTTTCATGTATTAGCGGGACAGAACCCGCATACCCTACTTTATTGGATGGGCACAGTCACGAGTTGTTTATGTTGGCCGTTCTTTGTAGGAATACTTCATTTCTTAGGTCGTATGTTGAGAGTCGCTCCATCCTTATCTCGTAGCATATAATAGTACCTACCATACTTAAATTAAGAAAGAGACATCCCTGACGGGTTTGTTCGGCAAACCTGTTTAAACAATGAGTGGGAAAAGAGAAAATGTCGGAAGAGATCCTCATTAATGTTAGCCCAAGAGAAACACGCGGGGCGATTGTTGAAAATGGTGTGTTGCAAGAAGTCCTAATTGAACGTGCGAGCCGTCGAGGTTTGGTAGGCAATATTTACATGGGAAAAGTAGTTAGAGTCCTACCTGGCATGCAGGCTGCTTTTGTGGAAATGGGATTAGAAAGGGCTGCATTTTTACATATCTCCGATATGATTTCAGTGAATGATGAATATTTACCGCCCACTGATGAAGTAAGTGAATCGCAAGAATCCATTACCGAACTTCTTAAAGATGGTCAATCTTTGGCAGTACAAGTCATTAAAGATCCTATTGGCTCAAAAGGCGCAAGGTTAACCACCCGTATTTCATTGCCCTCGCGTTATTTGGTCTTTATGCCAGGCATTAGCCATGTTGGCGTCTCACAACGTATTGAAGATGAACAAGAAAGAGAAAGGCTCAAAAAAATTGTTGAAGAATCTATGTCGCCGCAGCAAGGTGGGTTTATTGTGCGAACGGCGGCAGAAGGTGCAACGGCAGCAGAAATTAAAGCAAACCAAGCCTATTTAATTAAACTTTGGGGATCGGTTTCTCGAAAAATGATCAATGCCAAAAGCGGCGATATCATTCATGAAGATTTACCTTTATTTTTGCGAGCACTGCGCGATTATATTTCTCCACAAACAGAACGTCTTCGTATCGATGACAAATCCGCTTATGATAGGGCTCTTATTTTTATCGAAGATTTTGTGCCTGCGATTTCAGGTAAACTGGAACTTTATAGTGGCGAGCGACCCTTATTTGATTTGTATGGTGTTGAAGATGAAATACAGCGGGCATTGCATCGAAAAGTACAATTAAAATCGGGTGGTCACTTGGTGTTTGATCAAACCGAAGCAATGACAACCATTGATGTCAACACAGGGGCATTTGTTGGCCATCGTAATTTAGAAGAAACCATATTTAAAACCAACTTAGAGGCTGTTAGTACCATTGCTAGGCAATTAAGGGTGCGAAATTTAGGCGGCATTATTATCATTGATTTTATTGATATGACGAATGATGAGCACAAAAGACAAGTTATCCGCGCCTTAGAAAAAGCCCTTGCCAAAGATCATACCAAAAATAGCATCAGTGAAGTTTCCTCACTTGGGTTGGTAGAAATGACTCGCAAAAGAACCCGAGAAAGCTTAGAACATGTGCTTTGTGAAACCTGCATGGTTTGCGCAGGTAGAGGGATGATTAAAACCACTGAAACCGTTTGCAATGAAGTTTTTAGAGAAGTACTAAGAGCAGCAAGAGCTTATGAAACTAAAAGTTATTTAGTACTGGCATCGCAAGAAGTGGTTGACAGAATGTTAGATGAAGAATCTCCCATTGTTGCACAATTAGAAGAAAGAATTGGTAAATCTATCAAGTTTCAAGTAGAGAGTCTTTACACCCAAGAACAGTTCGACGTCGTATTGATGTAGCAAACTTCATGAAAAAAGTTCTATACAGAATCTATAAAATCGGTGGTTGGGCTTGCATCACAACGGCATGCTTTTTAGTGTTAATGAGAGTGGGAATGCCCTTTTTTATCCCTAACATGCCAAATTTATCACAATGGGTTACCAAACAAATACCTTATCCAACCTCAATTCAAAGCATTAAGTTTGATTGGCAAGGCTATCACCCCATATTGATTTTGTCTGAGGTTGCGGTTTTTAGTGAAGATAAAAAAGCTTGTGCTTTACAAATTCAAAAACTGAAAATACGTCTAAATGTGCTGCAACTTTTCTTGCAAAAGTTACAAGTAGATGAACTGAGTCTAGAAGGCGCTGTCGGTGGCTTGGATTATCAAAATGGTGTGATATCGGTTAGTAAATTGCAAGC
This sequence comes from Pseudomonadota bacterium, assembly GCA_018242045.1. Taxonomy (GTDB): domain Bacteria; phylum Pseudomonadota; class Gammaproteobacteria; order Berkiellales; family Berkiellaceae; genus Berkiella. The sequence goes on from JAFECR010000028.1 coordinate 25,115, forward strand.
CTTACAATTCAATTTGCTCAAACGGCCAACACTGGCATCAAGCTTAAAAAATCTCGTGATAAAAGATAGTGCACTCCATTTTACCGTTAATCAAGAAAAAGTTTTTTATTTCTCAAGAGCGGATCTTCAAATAGAAACGGCCAGCACCATTAAAATAAGTGCCAGTGCCGCACTTAAAAGTGACCAACCGCAAGTGCAAGGCTTTCTTGCTTTAAAGGCCTGGTTAAAAGTTAAATCTCCAAGTGATATCTCATTGGTTGCTGATTTCTGGGCTAAAGATATTTTCTTGCAACCTCAAACAACCCCTGTCAACATATCTAAAATCCAAGGACAATGGCAAGGTTGGTACAATGGTCAAACTTGGGAAGTCAGCACTGATAAGTTTGAAATAGAAGAAGACTCACAAACCTCAACGTGGCAATTTGCACTAAAGCAAGCAGCGGCGCAAAAAATTACTTGGAAATTAGTGGGTAAAGATATAGATATCAAGCGATGGCAAAACCATTGTCGCCAATTTGAATTATTACCAGAATTGCCGCTTTTTGATGGTAAAGGCAATATTGATTATTTAGCATTGAATGTTGAAGATCAAAAAGGACAATTGATTTTACAAAGCAATAACGTTGCTTTGGATTATCAATCTTATTTTGCCCAACCCCTTTCAGTAAAAGACTTATCCTTAGTACTAGATTGGCACAAGCTTGAAGATATTATTTTTCTTAACATTGAGAATTTACAAGCTAAGCTGCAAGAGGTGCCGCTTAAAAGCCAAGGAACTCTAAGTTTTATAGCCAAAAAACCACAAAGCGCAGACATAATATTTAGCTTCGGGTCTTCAACCATCGAAGCCCTATTAAGCATCATGCCACAAAAGATTATGGATAAAGAGTTAACTCATTGGTTAACAAACGCATTATCGACAGGAGATCATCTATCAACCAAAGGACTATTGCGTGGTAATTTTGCAGATTTCCCATTTGATAATGCGCAAGGTATATTTGAAATACATACTGAACTTGATAAATTAGATTTTAACTATAATAAACCATATTGGCCAGCATTAACCGATCTCAAAGCGAATTTGCATTTTCATAATCGGGCGTTATTTATTGATGGCGAACATGGTAAACTGCTACAAGGACAGTTAATTGACGCTGATGCCCTTATTCCAGATTTATTTGCGCCTGTTGCACAAGTCATTGTTGATACCAAAATTAAAAGTACCCTCCAAGAGGGGTTGGCACAAGTACAACAAAGCAACCTTCCAGCTAATTTAATTAAAACGTTAAGCCCTTTAAGCTTAAATGGTGTTATGTCATTATCGCTTGGTTTAGAAATTCCTTTAACCACGAAAACCAAACATGGTATGAAAGTGAGGGGCGTAATAGAAGTATCGGATGCAACCATTACAATGAAGGAATGGGATTATCCCATTACCAATTTAAGTGGGAAAGTTTCTTTCACCGAAGACAGTGTTAATGCTAAGCATCTTTCTGGTCTTTTTTTACAAATGCCCGCACAATTTACATTGAGTCATGTTAAAGATGAACGCAGTGAAGTTACTTTGTCTGCAACAGGCTTAATTGAAATGGATACGTTGTTTAAAACCTTTCAAATTCCTTATAACAAGATAGCAGGCAAAACAGATTACCAAGCTCAGTTGCGACTCTTTCCTGATAACGAAGATCAAGGATTTTTTGTCCTGACTTCTTCTTTACAAGGTGTTGTGATTGATGCGCCTTTTCCTCTTGCAAAAGACAAAGACGCAATTCAGCCACTGGAGCTAAAAGCTTTCAAAGATAACGATCTTATACATATTGCCGCAAAATATGGTGATAATGTCTCGCTTGCTTGCAGTTTTGGCCTGAATGAAAGTAGGCTCATTGGGGGGCATTTGCATTTTGGTGAAAATCGTCTTGCTAAATTTAGAGAAGATCAAATTTTATTAATTGAGGGAGAATTACCACAGCTTGACTTCTTGGCTTGGAAACAGTTTTTAACTGAAACGGGTCTATCAATGCAGCAAGATGCCAAAAAATCTCCTTTAGAGCCGTTAATTGAATTAAAATTAGGTAGTTTTTCTTTATATGGCATGACTTTTGATAAAGAAAAGATTGCAGCCAATTGGGATAAAGAGGAACGGCAATGGCATTTAGCTTTTGATGGTGCAGATTTAAAAGGGATAATTAAAATCCCCGAAGATGAACATTTGCCTTTGGTGGTAGATTTGCACAAGCTTGCCATTAAATCAACGCTTGATGAAAATTTTTCTTTCAACAAAACTCAAACTAGCCAAACAATAGATATCAAAATTAAAGAACTTACCTGGAATAATAAAAATATTACCGATATTCAAGCCCGATTAGAACCCTCATGGAAAGGCTATTTCTTTTCAAATGTGTTAGCCAAAATTAAAGATAGCGAAGTAACACTATCAGGAAATTGGGATTATCTTTCTCCTCAAAATAAAGTGTCTACTACCGGTAAGATTAAGATAAAAGACATGGCTCAAACTTTAAATGCTTTGGGTATGAAAGGCACAGTGCAAAAAGCGAAAGGAACAGTGAATTTTGCATTGAACTGGAATGGTTCTCCCGCCAAAATTGATTTCCCAACCCTGGGAGGGCAAGCCGAATTTTCATTTGTGCAGGGATCTATTCAAGGAATGAACCCCGGGATTGGCCGTGTGTTAAGCTTGTTAAACTTAGATAATGTGAGAAGACGGTTAAATTTAGATTTTAGTGATGTTACCAAAGACGGATTTTCTTTTAATGAACTCAATGGTAAATTTCAGTTTGGTAAAGGCAAAATCAGTTCAAATAAAGTCCTCCTTTACGGACCATCGGCAAAAATAGAAGCGTTTGGCCAAGCAGATTTGGAAAATCAAGCATTGGATGGTGAAATGATTGTGATGCCTAATGTGACAGGGAGTTTACCATTGGCTGCGGCAATTGCTGCAGGTAACCCTGCCATCGGTGCCGCAGTTTGGGCAGTAGATAAAATGTTTGGTCATAAGATTCAAGAAATACATCGTATGCGGTACAAAGTGTTAGGTACATGGGAAACACCAAAAGTAGAAGAAGTTTTCTTGCCAGTTAGGAGTTGATATGACCAAAGTTGCTGCAGTACAAATGGCTTCCACCAACGATGTGCAAAATAACATCGACATGGCTTGCAAAGCGATTGCGCTGGCAGCCTCTGGGGGCGCAAAGCTTGTTGTCTTGCCTGAAGAATTTGCCACTTTAGGGTTAACAGGGGCGCAAAAACAGGCACTTTCAGAAGAATTTGGTAACGGGCCCTTACAGCAACGGCTACAACTAGCGGCACAGCAAAATAAAATTTGGATTGTTGCTGGCACTTTATGGATAAAAAATCAATCTCATAAGCCCAATGCCTGCACTTTGGTTTATAACGATGAAGGTCAATGTATTGCGCGTTATGATAAAATACATTTATTTGATGTTAATGTGCAGGACAAAGAAGAATATCGGGAATCTGATAACATCGCACCAGGGGAGCATATTGTAGTGGTTCAAACCCCTTTTGGCAAAATTGGGTTGGCAATATGTTATGATATTCGTTTTCCAGAACTATTTCGAGCGATGATGTTCAAAGGAGCTCAAATTGTTGTACTTCCCAGTGCCTTTACCATTCCCACCGGTAAAGCACATTGGGAAATTTTATTGCGTGCTCGGGCCATAGAAAATCTTTGTTATATTATTGCGCCAGGAGAATGTGGTCTTCGCAGTGATGGTCGGGGTACGTTTGGCCATTCCATGATCATTTCCCCGTGGGGAGAAATTTTATCAAGCTTACAAGCAGCGCCTGGCTTGGTTAGCGCGAACATTGATTTAGATAAAATGCAAACATTGAGAAATAACTTTCCAGCACTAAACCATATTCAATCATTTGTGATTAAAGAATTTGCAAAAGAGGTAAGCCAATGACCAATATTTTAGATATCGCCAATCAAAGATTATTGGCACCCGGTGGTTTAACAGTTACCGATCTAGAACGTGTGTTGGGACAGTTGTTGGGACATCGTGTTGATAGTGGTGATTTATATTTCCAAAGCACTCAACAAGAATCTTTCTCATTAGAAGATGGCATTGTCAAGGAAGGAAGTTTTAACCTTGATCATGGGGTTGGGGTGAGAGCAATTAGTGGTGAAAAAACAGGCTTTGCTTACTCAGATGATATTATCCTGCCTGCTTTAGAACAATCTGTCAAAGCTGCACGTTGTATTGCGCAAACGGGAGGTAAAGGAAGTCTACAGGCTTGGCATCGTCAGCAAGTTAAACCACTTTATATAGATACAAATCCTCTAGATTCATTAACCACCGAAGAAAAAATAGCTTTTCTAAGACAAATCGATGCTTTTGCGCGAAAACAAGACCCACGTGTTATTCAAGTAATGGTAAGTTTAGTGGGAGTATTTGACACTATCTTGGTGGTCAGTAGCGATGGCACATTACATGCCGATATACGTCCTTTAGTACGCCTTAATGTCAGCGTCATTGTTGAACAACAAGGCCGACGTGAAACCGGTTCCTCCGGTGGTGGTGGTAGAACAAATTATCAATATTTTATGGAACAAGATAGAGCGTTTAATTATGCAAAAGAAGCAGTTCACCAAGCATTGGTGAATTTAGATGCGATAGATGCACCCGCGGGTACCATGACCGTAGTGCTTGGCCCTGGTTGGCCAGGTGTATTATTACATGAAGCCGTAGGACATGGTTTAGAAGGTGATTTTAATCGCAAAGGAAGCTCAGCTTTTAGTGGCCGTATTGGTGAGCGAGTTGCATCACCGCTTTGCACTGTTGTGGATGATGGTACCATTGCGCAAAGAAGAGGCTCTTTAACTATTGATGATGAGGGTACGCCAACACAACGAACGGTATTAATTGAAAATGGTATTTTAAAAGGTTATTTGCAAGATAAGTTAAATGCAAAATTAATGGGCGTTGCTTCAACCGGCAACGGCCGGCGTGAATCATTTAGTCACATTCCAATGCCGCGTATGACCAATACTTTTATGTTACCTGGCCCACATTTGCCAGAAGAAATCATTGCTTCAGTAGATAAAGGGTTGTATGCGGTGAATTTTGGCGGTGGATCGGTGGATATAACGTCGGGCAAGTTTGTATTTTCTGCCAATGAAGCTTATTTGATTGAAAATGGCAAAATTACGAGGCCAGTCAAAGGTGCAACCTTAATTGGCAATGGGCCTGATGTGATGAATAAGGTAGTTATGGTTGGAAATGATTTAGCACTTGACTCTGGTATTGGCACTTGTGGTAAAGAAGGACAAAGTGTCCCTGTTGGAGTAGGTCAGCCCACCCTACGCATAGATAATATTACGGTAGGTGGCACAAAAAATTAAGAGGTAAATTATGGATAAAGCACTTCCATCTCAGTTAAAAGATTTTATTGATGAAGATTCTTATCGTGAAATCGCTAAAGATATGTTAGCGATGGCAAATAAATTAGGCGCAAGTCAAGCTGAAGTTGGGCTTCAGGTGTCAACCGGTTTAAATGTGACAGTAAGGATGCGCGACGTTGAAACTTTAGAATTTAACCGAGACAAAGCAGTTGGCATTACAGTTTATATAGGTAAACAAAAGGGCTCGGCCAGTACGACGGATATCAATAAAGCATCGTTACAATCCACTGTTAATGCGGCTATTTCGCTTGCCAAATTAACAGAGCCAGATCCTTTTGCCGGTCTTGCATCAGCTGCTGACATGGCCAGTGATATTAAAGATCTCGATCTGTACCACCCTTGGGATCTGACAGTGCAAGAAGCTGTTAATCTTGCTAAAAACTGTGAACAAGCGGCTTTATCTTTAGATAAGAAAATTACCAACAGTGAAGGGGCAACGCTTTCAAGTTCACAAGGGTATCACATTTATGGTAATAGTCATGGATTTATAGGCGCTTATCCTACCAGTCGGCATTCGCTCTCTTGTACGGTGATTGCCGAAGATCCCCAAGGAATGGAAAGAGATTATGATTATACCATCTCAAGACAAAGGGAATTGCTTGAGAATGCTGAAAAGATTGGCATTCAGGCAGCGCAGCGCGCGCTTAATCGCTTAAGCGGTAAAAAATTACCCACGCAGCAGATCCCGGTGTTATTCCACGCGAGCATTGCCTCTGGCTTGATTAGCCATTTTCTTGGCGCAATTTCAGGCGGAAGATTATTTAGAAAAACTTCTTTTCTATTAGATTCACTGAATAAAAAAGTATTTCCTGATAATATTCAAATTATAGAAAGACCACATTTGCTAGGTGCTTTGGGTAGTGCCCCTTTTGATGGCGATGGTGTCGCAACTCACGATAAGGCGATTGTCAAAGATGGCGTTGTTGCGAGCTACATTTTAAGTGCATATTCTGCGCGTAAATTAAATCTACCCAATACAGCGAATGCTGGTGGCACTCATAATATCTTTATTGAGCCAACACTGGGCGATTTTAACAGTTTATTAAAAACATTAGGAAAGGGGTTAGTTGTCACGGAATTAATGGGACCAGGGATTAATTTAGTGACTGGTGATTATTCACGCGGTGCTGCTGGTTTTTGGGTAGAAAATGGTGAAATAAAATATCCTGTAAATGAAGTGACTATTGCCGGAAATTTGCGCACGATGTTTCAGCAGTTAATTGGCGTGGGCAATGATGTTGATACACGTAGTAGCATTCAGACAGGTTCGCTTTTAATTGAAGAGATGATGCTAGCCGGAGTTTAATATTCAGTTTAGATGAATTAAACCTTTTATCTTGGATTTATGGTTTATTGTCGTTTTAAATATGGAGTTTGCTTGCCTGAGGTTTGCTAAATTGCTTAAATAGCTCAGCTTATTTAGCTTTACAGGTAAACCCATGCTCAGTGCGACGCTAACTCAAATAGCTGAGATCGAATGCTATTCTATTACTTCGAGTCCTTTGCAAAATTCATCATTAACCAATATGCAATCAATTTCTTTGGCAACAATAGCGAGTATAGAAGCAGAAATTGACCAAGCAGAAGGCGTGACACACTATCTTAACGAAAAAGGGGAATTAATATCATTTGAAAATTATTGGCATGCTAAAGCAATTGAATCCCAACCTTTTTATATACTTGGCAAAGCACTTAGAAAATCTGTGGAAGTTTCAGCTAATAGTATTATCAATATGTTTTCATATTGCACGAGTGTTATCAGTAATACCAAAGAATATTTGACTCAATATCTTCAAAAAGTAATAACCAAAGTAAAATATTTAAGCGAAAAAGACTCAGGCAAGCCTAAAGATAGAATTTCTCAAATTAAATTAATAGAGAACGCATTGTTACACGATCAACTGCCTAAAATACTTAATGATTATCCATTAGAAATGAAGCATAAAATCATTAATGAACATATGGCGTTTAATAAAAATATTGACTTGGTGATGCAGTTGCTATCAGAAAAAATTGAGGCGGGTAGATTAAAAGCAAGATTGAATAATAAGCCATTAATGATATTGGTTGGTGAAGGGCATTATTCGTACAACTCGGCGGTTGTGAATGCATTAACGCTACTATTAGCGAAGCAAAAACTGGGAATTAAATCTTTTTTTACCGAACGTGTAAAATTTGAATATAAAGAAGCACATACTGGCCTTATTAGTAAAATGTTATTGCTTTTAAAAGAAAAGTTGGATATTAAACAAATATTTATTGATTGTGGTTATCTTTCATTATTTGAATCAAAATGTGAAGAATACGAACAATTACAAGAATTCGATACAGTATTTAGCATCCGATACAGAAATAAAATAATGGCAAAGATGATGGTGGCTTTCGAACCAAAAGAAGATTCAGTTGCAATTGTTGGCGATTATCACTTGTATGGTTTAGCAATAGAAGAAACCGCTTTGCGCGAACATTATGAAATTGTTTCAATAAGCGGCTCAGGCATCTGTACAATACTAGAATATGTTCTAGCAACTCAAGGAATGGATGAGGAACTCAAAAATTACCTACATCAATGTATTTCTTACCGTTGTGGAGGAGAAGTGGTAAGGGCAATTACCTCAATTACTGAGGAATCTAAGGAAAGTGCTTCAGATGAGCTGGTTGAATTCAGAACCACGCAGGTAATGCAGGCATTTGAGCGATACAAAAAACTAAAAACCAAAAAAAGTTGTGTAGATGATCTTAAACAAAATGACCTCAACCAAAAGCCAGCTCAAAAAGTTGCTGCTTGAGCTATTATACTCGATCCACTTTAAAATT